>NZ_JBNWBX010000004.1:0-414623 GCF_053522705.1 Agrobacterium sp. 16-2014-1-2a | reverse complement strand
CATCGCCGCTGTGGTCGGGTTTGCCGGCGCTGGCAAATCCACCATGCTGGCAGCGGCTCGCGAGGCGTGGGAGGCTCAAGGCTATCAGGTCCATGGTGCTGCTTTGGCCGGAAAGGCTGCCGAGGGTCTTGAGGAAAGTTCCGGCATAGAGAGCCGCACGCTGGCGTCATGGACTTACAGCTGGGACCATGGCCGGGAACTGATCGGTCGCAGTGACGTGTTTGTCATTGACGAGGCCGGCATGGTCGGGAGCCGTCAGCTTGCCCGGTTCATCGGAGAAGCGGAAGAGCGCGGCGCAAAGATCGTTCTTGTCGGCGACCATGAGCAGCTGCAGGCAATCGGCGCCGGTGCACCCTTCAGGGCGATTGCCGAGCAGATTGGCCATGTCGAACTTTCAAATATTCGCCGCCAGCGCCATGATTGGCAGAGACAGGCATCGGTTGCCTTTGCGACCCACAAGACGGCCAAGGGGCTGGCCGCCTACCGCGATCACGGCGACATCCACTTTGCAGAAAGCCGCGAGGAGGCGATGGCGCAGATCGTGCGTGATTATCTTGCCGATAGCGAAGAGCATCCGCACGGCACCCGGGTTGCCATGGCGCATCGCCGCGCCGATGTGCGCGCCCTCAATGCCGCCATTCGTTCTGAACTTCAAAACAGACAAAGGCTGGAGCGCAGTCCCGGGCTGAACGACGGCGCGAACCGTGGAGACCGTGGGAATGGTGAGGACCGTGTAGGTGGTGAGGACGGTGGAGAACTCTCGTTCCAGACCAATGGTGGCAAACGCGCCTTCGCCGCCGGCGACCGGATCATCTTCCTCGAAAACAACCGCGACCTCGGCGTCAAAAACGGCATGCTTGGCACCGTCGAGCATGTGGAGCCAAACAAGATCATCGCCCGGCTCGATGGCCGAGGTGGCGACAGTGTCAGCATTCCGACAGACAGCTATCAGGCGATCGACCACGGTTACGCGACGACGATCCATAAAAACCAGGGGGCGACAGTCGATCGCGCTTTTGTACTGGCGTCCAGCACCATGGACCGGCATCTGACCTATGTTGCCATGACAAGGCATCGCGACAGCGTGCAGCTCTACGCAAACAGCCAGGAGTTCGCCAAGGCGGGCCGGCTGGTTGATCACGACGTTGCGCCCTATGAACACAATCCGCAGTCACGTGAGAGCTATTTTGTGACGCTGGAGAATGACAAGGGCGATCAGCGCACGGTGTGGGGCGTCGATCTCAAGCGGGCCATGCGTGAGGCCTCACCAAAGATCGGGGACAGGATTTCCCTGCAGCATGAAGGCGCCACGCCTGTTACGCTTCCGGATGGCACAAAGGCCGAGCGCAATGCGTGGCGTGTCCTCAAGGGTGACGCGTTGGCGTACGAGCAGCTGACAAGCCGCCTGTCGCGTACCGGCGCGAAGGAAACCACGCTGGATTACATCAGCGACTTTGCCGAGCGGCGCGGGATCGCCAGCGACCAATGGATCGCAAGCGGCCAAGGGATCGCAAGCGGCCAAGGGATCGGGCAAGAGTTTGGGGTGAGAAGCGAGATTGAACTTGCTTCCGCCAAAGATGAGCGTCAAGAGGTCTTGTCCCGTTCGGCCCATCTGCAACGGGAGCAGCAGGACCGGCCATCAGAACGTCAGCAGGTTTACGAGGAACCTGGCGGCGATCTGGCCGGTCCTGCTTACCGCGAAGATCAGCACAGGGCTGAGGACAACAAAGGCTATCGCCGCATCCGGTGGTCCGAGGTCATGTCGCAAGACGGCGCCGTCCCTGCCCCCGCAGAAACTGTAGTCCAACAATCGCTGATGGAAACCGGCAAGCCAGCTCCGCTGGTGCCGGCGATCACGCGTCACGACCACAGCATCGAAGAGGTGGCCCGCGAAAGGGCGATGTCCGTCATCGAGCAGAGATTCGATACGGTGGAATCTCTCGCGCGGCGCGTGTTCCGCGACCCGGTCGAGGTCGCCGCGAGATTGCGTACCGCGATGACCGAGAAGGAAGGCAACGGAAAAATCATGGCAAAGGCCATGGCCGAGCAACCCGAGCGCTTCGGGGAGCTGCGCGGAAAGTCAGGTCTGTTCGGAAACAACAGGGAGCGGAAGGAGGCGCTGCAATATGCCAGGTCTCTCTCTGCCCACATTGGCTACGTCTCCGAGGCATGGGAGCGGCGGCTTGGCGAAGAACGCGCGAGCGAACAATGGCAGCGTGAGCAGCGTGACGTCATCGAGGTCCCTGCCCTCACGCCGCGCAGCACCGAGATCCTTGCCCAGGTGGAAAAGATGCCGTTGGAGAAACGGAGCCAGTTTATCGCGGAACTGCGATCGTCATCTGAGGGCCGAGCCGCGCTTGATGAAGCCAAGCGGGTGGCCGAAGCGCTCACGCGGCGGTTTGGTAGTTCTGATCCTCGCAGGTTCCACGAAGAACTCGAGGCACGTCCGGAGCTCGCAAAACAGGCCGAGCATATCAACACAATCGCCCGCATGGTGCATCGTACACGCCATGCTGAGCTAAGCCATGACGACGCGCTGAGACGGCAGCTTAACCGGTCTCAAGGGCTTGGACTGAGCCGATAGTAGGCGCCGACGACAACATTGGCGTCTTTTAATCGGTCACCCTGGAAGGTGCGCCACGCCTCCAAATTTTATGGGTGTCCCGATGCACTTATCCCCGTTCAGCGCTCGAGACGGCTTCCCTCAGCAGTTTATCAGGACTGAATCAAACAAGCCGAGCTGTCCGGCGAAACGGGGTACACTCCAGCCTGCCTACAGAGGGCCCCCACGAAATTGGGCCACACGAAGCCCAAGTAGCCCAGCGGCCTGCGCCCTGCCCGCCATCCTCGAAGTTAACGAGGATATCCGCATGGGCGGCCAGGTGGTGACGGGGATAGGCTTCCTTGGCGCAGGACTGATTATGCGCGACGGCCTCAACATTCGCGGGTTGAGCACGTCGGCGACAATATGGGCTACGGGAGCGATCGGCGTGCTCGCGGGTTGTGGAGAAATTTTCGAGGCAGCTGAGGCAACGCTTCTGATCTTGCTGATCAACATAACCTCCCCCAGAGTTGTTCGGCTCATCGAGCGCTTTGTTCTACAACACCCAGTCGAGTCACAACGTCGTAGGGTTGAGGTCCGCACGACCACGGAAAGCGAAACCGAGGTCCGGTCGAGTTTGATGAGCCAACGTGTGACGATCAACTAGCAGTCACATCACTCGCACGCCGCGTCAATTCACTGGATAGGAACATCACCATTGATGTCACTATTTCAGGTGATGACGTTAACGACGAAGTCATGAGCGTTCTTGTGCAATCTCTTAGCTTGTCGCCAAACATTCTTTACTGCACCTTCACGTAGCTTTGAGACGCCACGGCCGGTTCAACGACAACGCCATAGCCGCCATGTTCGCGCACACGAACATCACATTCCCTTGACATCTGTTCTCGGAGATTTTTGAGAGCTGTCACGATTTCGGCCGTCTGGCGCTTTTTCCAATGACGTTACCATGAGAGTCTTCACCAGTCTAAACTCAGAGGTTGTGTCGCTGTACTTTTCATTGCACGGTTAGGCACAATTATAATTTTTGATGTTGACCGGGGAGCGGATGGTACACGGAGAGAAATGCCGGTCTTTTGCATGTGTGCTTGTCGCAACTTCGGTCGCCGTTACGATGTTCGCCGGAACCGGTTTTGCACAGGATAACGATAGTGCCGTTCAAAATGCCGTACCGGTGATGAGAAAATTCGATTTCTCAGCGCCAGCCCTCAATCTTGAAGGGACGCTTTCCCCAAATGCTACGGTCGAAACCGTACCAATGAGTCCGACGGAGCCTGGCACAATCGGTAATGTGAAAGTCATCGGAAAAATAACTTCAGATTCGTCCAGTCCGAAAATCGAGACGACCTTTATCGGGTACAATCTGCAGGCGCCATCGGCAGCGTTCCGGATCTGCACTTACCAGGCAGACACTGCTGGATACACAACGCGCGTCTCAAAAGTTGCATCGGACCTGACAGAAGCTATGCTTCTGGGCACCAAGGATCAGAGCGGCGAACCACATAGCGCCCTTATCAGCTATTGCTTCTCTCGCGGGAAGCAGGCGCTGGGCATAAATTTCGTTGCAGATGTCAGCAACGCGGCGGATGCTGACGCGGCTTATGATCTGGTAGTTCGGGCTGACAAGTATGCCGTTGCGTTCATTGACAGCCTCTCATGGGAAAATGGAGAAGAATCAAGCTTTGGGGAGGAGCTGCAATCGGTTCCTGTTCGGATAGCCAACGAGCGGATCGCACTCCGCATCCCGGACCAGTGGGAAATACCGATCAACGATTTTCATGGCGCTTTGCCGGCCGAGTTGCACATGATCAGGCGCAAGGGCGGAAGAGATGTTGGCCTGATATGGCTGCTCGTTCAGGACATGAAGGAAAAACCGGACCTGGAAATGGCCGGAGCCACGATCGTGAGGGATTACTTTGTCAGGCAGACACCTGATGCCCGGCCACCCGCACTGATATCGAGTGAGGAAGACAGTCTGCTTGCAAAACAGGGAATCCCCGCACGCACCTTCCGGTTTTCAGTGACAGACAAAAAAGGTCAGGACAGCGGCGATATAGATGCGACCGTCATATGGCGGAATGGGCGCCTGCATGTACTCACTCTTTGGTCAGCGTGGCCCTCCGCCGCCGATAACAGCAACTTCTTTTCCCGTCTTCCAGCTCTTACTGTCTACGATATCGTGCGACAAGCCATGGTAACAACGCAGCAATAAGGTCCGGCGCAGATAAAGAACCAAAGCGCACAAAATGTAGAAAAAACATCAAAATAGGGTATTTTCTTAAAGTAAAAAAAGCCTGTTTCCTTCTGGTATTTTGAGCCGCAAAAAATGGCGCAAGATAGACAGGTAAACTGGCTTGGAACCACGGCTGGCATTGACACCACAGATCGGAGCGGACTTGGGCGGAACTAAGCTGACTGAACTTTTCCCACTACCCTATGCCCATTGGTATGCGGCCACTCTTTTTGCCGAGGCCGGATATGCTGCGTCACAGATATTCGAGCGTCTCAACATAGATCCCGCGCGCTGGCAACGGTTCCAAGAGCGCTACAGCCAACTTCATTACGCCAATACAAATTGGGTTGCGGCCGCGTTCAGGCGGGACGGACTTCCCGAACCCGAGCAGGATCGGGCGCTTTTCCAGCGTCTGACGGGGAATGACGGCATCGGCCTATCGGTAACAGAACCCTTCAGCATGCGCACAGAGCTTGCGGCTTTGCGGCGGGCAGTCGAAGCTAATCCTCGTATCGGCCCCTTCGCCAATGTCGACTGGGTCGCGCATTACATCGGAGAAAGACGATTCCCGACCATCCGCTATATCCACAATGGCCATCAGGTCTACGTGGACGGCGCACCAATCCGCGACCGCAAGGGCGTCCCGTTGTCCGGGGTAGACCCCTTCACCTTTCGACAGCTTGGTGACCGCTGGTTTTGCGACGATAGACATGTCTACGGCCAGGGCGAGACACCAACGAAGCTTTTCTGGTTCTCAGCGCGCGGCGCCGATCCAGACAGCTTCACCGTTCTGAATCAACGTTATGGTGTCGACAAGGCCGCCGGTTATTACATTACCAACTTGCGCCTTCCCACCGAGGAGCCGGGTACATTCGGGATCGTCAGCTATTATTACGGCAGCGGCCAGAAACCGGGCATCCGTATCGAAGAGAGTCACTACGCAAAGGACAGTCGCAAAGTCTATGCTTACGGGGTCGCGATTGAAGGCGCGGATGCGGCCAGTTTCCATTCCATCGGCGACGAAGGCAGATATTTCGCTGACAGGAAGCATGTCTATTGGGAGAAGAGCCTGATTCCCGACGCGGACCGAGAGAGTTTTGTCTGCGCATCAGAAGCAGGTCAGTATCGCGCTTATGACAGCGAGCGGCCGTACTATGCAGGGCAACCTCAATCAGTCTCGGCAGAATTTGAGTCTTGGAGCGGCTATTTCGAGAACCATCCCGAGATTGCCGACAGCTGGTGGCACCGGGAGAAGGCACGCCGTGCGGTAAGCGCGTCTGTGGGGAATGAGCCAGTACCGATCGGCGGTCTCTATTACAGCGATGGACGCCGGATTCTGGTTAGGCCACAGCGTCCGCAGGAAGCCGAATGGGTCTCACTCGATCATTTCGACCACGACAGCTTCCGACACATCGTTGATGTGTTCGGGCAGGATCGGCACGGCCTGCGCTACTTCTTGCCCGGCCTCGAACATTACGGGATGGAGCCCATTGAGAAAGCCGATCCCGCTAGCTTCGAAAAGCTCGACGGCCCATGGTTCAAAGACAAGCAGCAGGCCTATTACATCGACAGTACAGCACCTTTACCAGAGCTTGCTGTCGTCAAAATCGACATGGCGAGCTTCGAGGTTTTGGGCGGCGCCTATGCTCGTGACGCAAAAGGGCTGATCGTTGAAGGTGTGCGCAAGCGCGGCATCGACAATCCCGCAGCGGTGGAATCGCTCGGCTTTTCCTTTGCACGGATGGGCGATACCCTGCTTTATCGCGGGAAGCCCATCAGCCGGCCCGGCAAGGTCAATCCCGCCACAGCGCGTGGTGTCAACGATCAGCTTCTGATTGATGCGAACGGCGAGATGCTGTTCGGAGGCAGTTATCGCAAAAAGATTCCTGGAATCGATCCAGCCATTTTGCATTTCCTCAACCGTGTATTCGCAGTTGACGCACGGCATGTTTACGCGATGACCGATACAGGACTGCTGCTCATTGAGGATATTGAACCGGGCGAAGTCGAGCTAGCCGGCCTCTACGCGGTCCGGGTGGGCGACACACAGCTCCACGTTTCCGGTGGCATCGTAAGGCGGTTACGACCCGAAGATACAAGTGGATGAGTAATGCCTGATATCAAAGCTCCCCCGAGGCTGGGTGCGTCAGTAGTGACGAGCGGCGTGCGGAGGTGCCAGGGCGGTGAAACCTGCGCCGTTGAAGTCATGCAGGCGCGAGGAAGACTCAATAGGCATGACATTACCGGATCGGAAGTCGCTTTTTGCCAGCCTATAGAGGCACCCGCCGCGTGCAAACACCAGATCGCCGCCATCCCAGTCTGCCCAATCCGTTTCCGGAAGGTCGACAAGCAATGTTCCGTCCCGGTCAAACACGCGGTAGTCCAGTCCGTACCACGCCTTTTGACTGCGACCGATCGAATGAAGAACCATCTGAAGGCTCCGGCCGTTTGCACCCGGTTTTTGCAGGACACGCGGCTTGTTGAAGCTGTAAAAGGTCGAGGCCTTCAGGCCATTGGTTTGCCCCTCACCGGCGTCGATCACACGCCAACCGTCACGCGCAAGTATGTAGCCGCTGATGGGCTCGTCCTCTCCACGTCCCGACAATATACCGCACGGGTCCACTTGCATGCCTCGCTTCAATCGAAAACCTGGAGCGAACGAGACGCGGTTATCGTCAAACGGATGGTTGAGAAGCAGTTTGTTCTCGTCCTCGAAAACACCGCCTCCTCCCCACGCGTCTCCTTTTGGCCAAAGCGTCAGTGCGGTGAAGAATGGCGGCTTCGATATGGCCGTCCAGCTCGCGTAGGGCGGGCGATTTGTGGCCGCGAAGTAGACCAGAAGTTCTCCGGACGGAGAAAGATCGCAGCGTCTCTCGTAGACCCGTCCCTTCAACCATTGACCATGTTCAAAAGTGTCGGTGCGCAAGTCCCAGCGAATGAGCTGCACCAGCCGGCTCGGGCCGCGCCGAAATATCACACCTTTTCTCGCTGACCGGGCCAGGATCGCATACAGCCTCGGTGCAAGTGCCTTCCGAGAAGGATCTACAGTCTGCTTGCCTTTCTCTACAGCCACCTGAGCAACTTTCTTCCGGCACTATCTGATGCCGTCATGTAGGACGTCACATGACCGTTTATCCCTGTGTCCGCATCGAGCTTGCGAAATTCCATCTCTCACCTCTCCGAAATACCGCGCAACACCATTATCAGATACTGGACGAAAAAATCGACATTGCGTAGTTTTAAACAACAACTGCATCCATTGAAGCGATTTGACACTTCGTCTCCCACGTTTTGATTCACACCCGGATACGTCGCCGTTTCAACCGATCGCACAGGAGAAACGCTTGCTGATACTTGAGATCGTCATTTTTTCTGCGGCTCTTATCGCGGTTGGCCTTCTGGCTGTGCAACAGATTATCGCGCAGGTTCGGGAGTATAATTTCTACAAGAAGAATGGTGGTGATTTTTCTGTCGACAGCAACATGGATCACGTCAAACTTGACAGATCCATGCACTACAACGACCTCCGCCTCACGAACTGGCAGCGATTTTATCTCTTCCGCCCAGCCTGCATCGCGATGCTCGTCTTTGTTTGGGCTATGATGGTAGTCTCTTTGCTTTAACTGAAACGCCAGGCTTAGGTTGCCCTTGGCATTGCTCGTCGACCAGACTGGTTTCGGCAAGCCCCCTGCAGCACCTCACCGGTGCCAAGACAATGCGATTTTGTTCGGCAAGCGGTCGGAGGCAATGGCGATCTTAGTCATTCGGTTTAGGCCGAGGTTTAAATTTGACGTGCCTGCGTATAGCGCTGCGATTGCGTGTGGCCATGCGGGCTGTTCAAAGCCACCTCGACGTTAAGCGGATACAAATGCCTCTTCTGGCTGCGCAAATCCGCAAGATGCGCTTAAACGCTGAACTCGAGGTCCAAATCGTTGACCTTCGCGATCGCATTCGTTCCGCTCTTCGTGTAGACGACCTAGGTGCCGGCCAGCGAATACATTCCCAGACCCTTCCCGCACACCCGTGATCAGTCCTCAGTGGGGTCGTCCGCCATTACCCGATCGTATAGTTCGATGCTACGCCGCGAAGATGTGTGACCGTCGCTTGCGACAAAACACCACTGCCCAGATAATCAGCAAAGCTGAATGAGAATATGTCACTTCGTTCTATCGCCTTGACCAGATTGGTATCACCAAAGACAACGAGGTATTCGTGATCCTCCGGCGCCCAGATCCAGAGATCATGAGCTGAAAAATGGATCAGAAGGCCATAAGGCGAATTTTCAAACAGTGCATCAAGCACCAACCCGACCGGTTGCGGTGCAAAATGGCGCGGAGGCTGACCGAACTCGTAAGCAGCGAAATCAATCTCGTTACTACCGATACGCGCGGCGACGAGAGCGATTTCCTCCTCGCTTGGAAATTCGGGGTAAATCCTCGCCGCGAAATTTCTGTTTCGAATGGCCTGATGATCCAGCGTGCAGTCTTTTCCAATGAAGTCCATAATTAAACCCCAGGTCCGTCATTATAGCGTATCTCGGTCTGACGACCGTTTGGCCTACGTATTTGCAAGGTCGGACGACCGTCAGAGCTTCCCGGACGGACGGTAACCTTGCTGCCGTCTTCCAGTTCCCCCGTGCGGCCCGGCCCGTATTGTGTTTCGATACCTTTCTCCTTGCCCGGTTTCAAGGAATCGAAGTCGCGTTCAGCTTCCGCCATACCGCCATCCTTTTCGCCGTGTTTTGTCTTACCCTTTGTCTGTTGACTGACGCCCGCTTCATCCTCCAGTTCCTCTTGCCGCTTCTTCTGTTCTTCCGCCTTTGCCGAATCGCAGTTCCCAGTGCAGCTTCCCGCCTCGCCATCGGCGGGTTCAGAATGGCTCTCATTGTACATTTTGTAGAGTTCGTAACCTTCATAGGCCAGCATGGCGAGGCCGATTGCTGCACCAACTGGCCCAAGAAAACCGAGCGCGGCGCGGGCACCGAGCCTCGTTGCCACGCCTGCAGCCGCACGGCCAAGCAGAACCTCCCCGCCAGCAGCAGCCACGGCAGTCATGCACCCCCCCGTTCTTTCGCCGCATTCGCCATCAGCCGCATCATTTCATCCAGCCGAGCGTCAGGATTGCGGCCTCTGAGGTTCTGGCGAATATCAGGTGCTTCGATGAAGCGCCCGTTGCTTGCGCTCATAAGGTAGGTCCACTGAAAGAATCCGCGCTCGGTTTTCAATCCGTAAATTCGTGCCTGTGTTTCATATCGTTCCATGAATATGAGCGCTTCGCGCTCGTCCATGCCTTGTAGCAAGTGCGGCGCGGACCTTTGAAAGGCCGTCACTCGGCGGCGACGCGCGGCGAGCATTCGCGATGCACTGATGACCTCGATATTCTCAGGAGTCAGGCGCAACATGCCGCCCTGCGCGACGACATCAACCGGTCGATGAGCGCGCTTGATGTTCCCACCCCATGCCTCGGCCGGAGCGAAGTAGATTTCTTCGGCCGGGCCCATAAGGCGCACCACCTGTTCCGGCGAAAGCGCCGGCAACACCTGCATCATGACATTCGGGTCGGCATGGCGGAAAACAACAATTCCGCTACGACCCCGCGCCTCTTCAAGATCAAGGGCGAACGATGCCCCTTCTTGCGCATCGCCGGCCGACAAGGAGATATCACCGGCTTCTCCAGACACCGAACCGCTCAATCCCGCGAGCGCGTCTCGCTCAAGCGGCAGAACGATACGGTTAATACCACGAAGATGCCTGTAGATTGTTTCCTCAGAAAGGCCGCGATCACCGACCCAGAATACCACAGCCGGCCTGTCTGCGATAAGCTTGAGCAGGGCCTCTATTCTGCTCTTTACCCGCCCAGGCAAATCGATCTCGTCGGCTGGCATCAAGCCGCCGCCACTTTCATCACCATTGGCGACTGCTTTCGCCATGTCATTCGACAGTTTCGCTGCCAGCGCCTGCAGTTCCTCGTCGCTTGGCTCCGCCGTCTCGACCAAGCTATCCGGCACACTTGAGGCCGGCGGCGAAAGACTAAGTGAAACGAGCCACGGCCCGCCGAGCACAATTGCCGAATTGGAACCCGCCGACCGATAGAGCGGCCTGTGGCACAAACCAGCCGCCGAAAGATCAGCTGTTAGGTTACCGAAGAGAGCTCCGTCCAGCACCGCATAGATTCGCCTGTCGCAACTGTCCGCAATACGGGAAAGGCGTTTCAGATAAACCTGACCGACCGCTGGCACCTCCGCTCCGCCGTTAAGCTGGCTCTGCATCTTATCCTCGAACCGTTGGAACGGACCGCGCGGCCATGCTTGCCTGGCACGAGGTTGCATCACTGCCGCCCTTTGGCTCACGGTCGCCGATGTAGACGTCGGTCGAACCGGTTTGCGCATTGCCGCCACAGTCAATCGCATCGCCTACTCGACCGGCCCGCTTGCCGTTGATGAAGACGGTGGATGCTCCAGCCGCCAGAGCCCGCGGATGTGAGGGCTTCGGGCAGGACGGGCAGCCATGCGGCAAATAGGCATCCCCGACGCGCATCAGCGGCCGACCATTCACATAGACATTATTACTACCCCCGGTCGCCGGTGTGGGTGGAAAATGGCAGGAATGGGATGAACCTATATCGGCACGGCGATGAGCTTTGGGCATCGGCTATATCCCCTTTTCAGCGCGCCTGAAGCATGGCGCGTGTCAGTAACCCAAGCCGTGCTCCCTGCGGCGGGACAAACGATCCAGGGAGCCATTCGGGCTTCGAGGCCAAGGCAAGAGCAACGGCAAAATCGTCATCCTCGGTGCGCAGAAGCGCACTCAGATCTACAGGAACAATAGCGGGATTGAGCATAAGCGCAGCAAAATCGCTGCCGATTTCAGGGTCGATCTTCCAATGCAAACTTTTGCCGCGTCCTGCGACCTCGGAAAAGGTCACATCCCCCTGACACCAGGACAGAGCGGAGCAGCCCAGCGGTGTCCAGCCTTGGCCATCGCACAGCATTCTCCATCTGTCGGCCGAGAATTGTGATAGATTTGTCAACAGCTCATGTTGGGTTCTTATCGCTTTCAGCGCGATGTCACGGCTTGAGCCACCCGCATTGAGCATGCGTACATAGGTATTTTTCCACTGGCGCTCGGTGGAATGGAGCTCTAGCCAAATTCCCGCCGGCGTAGATCCGTCGTCAAATTTCACTGGCTTTGATAACATCCGGCCTCACCTCCCCTCATAGAATATATGTTGCTTGTCCATAGGCACCCAAGGCATGAACGGGTTACTGTCAGGGGAACGCGCACCCGAATAGAATTTCTCGGTCATTTCTACCGACCTCTGCAGTGCATAGCCGGAATCAGGGAAACCGTATTTAGCGGGATTGACCTGCATGTCCCTAGTGATCGAGTTGATGATACGGTCCTGTTCCGCGATACGATCAAGCTGCTTTTGATAGGTATATTCTTCCGACTTCCATTCACGGAAATATGGATGAACGTTGTAGGCTTGGAATGGGTATTCCTCGCGTTTTGACCGGGACAACTCGTTCCAGAGCGAGTACCATTTTTTAACTCGCCAAAAGCCAATCATGGAACCCAGGGACGCGCCAACCAGGGTGGCTTCGGTCTTGACATTGAGGGCCGTCGCCCCTTTGAAAAGATTGCGGGCGTCGGCAAGATAATATGTCCCGACCCCTATTGCCGCATCAACAGAAGCCCCTGAGACCCACCCCATGGTGTAATCCAGATCGTTGATACAAAACGGTTTGAGAGCGCTCATTCCGTTCTGTTGCGCAGCAAGAAAACGGTAAATTTTTTCAGCGGAATCATACTGGTCTCCCGCTGTCGGGATGTCCGATATGTCCTTTGCGGTTTTCATATCCTCTATCGTCTTGAGTTGTTCGGAAGCCCCGCCGCCCTGACCGATCCTCATCGACTGCCCGCCGCCGCGTTCAACGCGCTTGGCGGCATTGGACATGCCGTAACCTGCTGACAGGCCGGCCCCGTAGAACGAGGCGACACAGGCGCACAAGTTCTCCCGGCCGAACAACAGAAAGGTGTGCGCACCAAGAATCAGAGATGCGCCACTGTCATAACCAATCAGCCATGACTGGGATTTGGTATGTGCCAATCCAGCCCAGGAGTCGGGAGTTTTCAGGTCGTTGCCATAGGGAAATGCGCTGTCGCTCATTGCTCCGCCTGACCGTATTTGAATGGCACATAGGGTACGAATGGTTTCGACGGATCGAAGTTCTGCTGTCCCGGATAAAGAAGGCAATAGAGCTTCTGTTTGTAAACGACCGCCAGTGGATAACACGCGTCCTTCTTGGCCATGCCGCCCGCGCCACATTGCTGGAGCCCCTCGAGAACCTCCATCGCTCGGCACTTTTCGTCCCTACAGTCGTAGTCCCTGATGTCCTCATAACCTTTAGAATAGAAAATGCGCGTTTTCGTATAGCTGTCTAACGGCCCAAGAACGGCCGCAAGCCCTGCATAGGCTCGGTCAACATCCTGCTTCTCTCCGATGTTGAAGGTGGATGGCGTATCCGATGTGAAGGCGAATTTGGCCGGATCGGTTTCGCATTCAATTGCGAAGGAAAAAGAGCTGGAGGCCATAAGGATCACACATGCCGGGGCCAGGATTCTCGTCATATTGCTTCTCAATTCAAATCTATCCTTCCGCCATTGACGACAACACGCTGTTCGCCATTGATCTCGATCTCTGCGAAGTCGAGAAAGAGCTTCGTACCGCTCAGCGTGACAGTTCCATCCTCATGCATCAAAACATTGGCCTTTCCGCAAGTCAGGTGCAATTCGCCCCCGCTATGTACGGTCGCGCTGTTTTGCGCAGACAGCGACATCGTGTCGTTGCTCATGAGATTGACACGCGTTCCTGCGTTGACGCTGTAGGACATACCGACATTGGTAGCCATTCCGGCCCCCACGTTGACGGCTTTGAACACACCCACGCTCTCAGTATTGTTCTTCTCGACGATGACGGACATATTGCCCTCGCCAGGATTGAGAAGCCCTGGAAAACCGAGGTTCTTTGCAACGTCGCCAATCCCGCTCACAAGCGAATTCAGCACCGAATTCACGACCCTTCCTATCCCGCTCGGCCCAACTGTAACCATCATATTGCCACCAACAACCTCATGGTGGTTGTTGCGCACCTCTATCGACTTATTGTGGCCAACCGACTGGACCCAGTTATTATCAATCCGTTCGCTGTGATTGTTTCGGATTTTTTCGTTGCGGTCTTTCTGGGCGTGAATGTAAATTTCCTCGCGGCCATTCTCGTCTTCGAAAGTCAGTTCGTTGAAGCCCGAACCTTTGTGCGTGTTAGTCCGGAACGTGCTCTTGGTTTTGTTGGCAGGCAGCTCATAAGGCACTGTCTGACGCGCATTCGGCACCACGCCGGTGACCAGGGGCCGGTCCGGATCGCCATCCACAAATGCAACCATCACTTCCATGCCGATGCGCGGGATGATCTGGCCGCCCCAAGTGGAGCCCGCCCAGTTCTGCGCAACCCGCACCCAGCACGTATCCGTACCATCCTTCTTTGCCTTGCGATCCCAAGGGAACCACAGCTTGATGCGGCCATACTGATCCGGGTGGATTTCCTCACCCTCCGGGCCAGCGACGATCGCCACCTGGGTGCCTTCGATGCGCGGGCGTTTTGTTGACCGATGGGGCGTCAGCGGCACGCGGGCCGGAATTGCCTCGAAGTGATTGCGATATTCCGGTTCGTTGCTGTTTGTCTCATAGGAGAGATCAACGATGCTGTGGCTTGCCCTGATGATCACATGCTCTTCATAGGCATGTTCGGGATGGGCGACCTCGTAAGGCGTAAAGCGACGGCCGGGTTCGAGAATGCGTGAGGTGGACGATCCGAATACCCGGTCGTGATCGGCCTCGATCGCCTGGGTGCGCAGTTTCTGCGCCCGTTCCGCTTCTTCCACCGTCTTGATGCGGGCCGGATATTCGTAGAGCTCGCGCTTCGTCGCGTCCGGCATTTGCACCAGAGACGGCGTCATCGTGCCAGGCACCATTCCCGGCGTCTCGAAATTCCAGTCCGCGCCCGCCCGCTGGCCGGAGACATAGGAGAACCGCCGTGCCCAGTCATTGATGTGGTTGCGGTCCGACGAGCCCTGCGCCAGCCGCACCGTTCCCTCCCCCTGGGCAGCCGGAGACGGCCCGAGCCAGCCGCTGGCGCTATCGGCAACATGCAGCTTATGGGAACCGTCCTCGTGGCTGAACCAGTAGAACAGGCCATCCTCTTCGAAACGGCGGGTGAGATAATCCAGATCGGTCTCGTTAAACTGTACGCTGTAGTGCTGTGCAGGCGGCGGCGAAATGATGCCTGACGTATCGGGTGCAGGAATGCCGTGTTCTGAAAACAGCGCCTCGACTATATCCACTGCCGTCTTGTCCATCCAGATACGGCAGTCGGAACGCCGTGACAGCAACCACATCTGCGGCCGGATAGTCATGGCGTAAGAGCGCAAACCACGCGTGATTGGTGGGCCTTCGTGCAGCTCCGTTACCAGGCCGTTAAAGGGACGGCGGACGCCGCCGCCCTCACCCTCGCCCTGGCTGATTTCGACCGAAACATCGACCAGCCGCCCGATCAGTTCCTCGGGCTTTACCGCTTCCTTTTTGGCACGCACCGTCAGGTGAATGTCAAAGAGCTGCGACACGCCTTCCTCGACTGTCAAACGCTCCGGCAGAAGCTGATCCTCGCCAAGGGGCGACTTGACCTTGAGGACGCGGCTTGCCTGAACGAAATCAGAAAGTGACGACTGGTCGTCCATGGAACACTCCTAATCAGGACCCGCGGCTGGACTGAAGTGGCCAGAACCAGATCGTTTCCGAATTGTAGTAGCAGGCCGACGCGCATTGGGTGGCCTCTGAGCCACCCCGCACAAGATCGATATGGCCGCCTCCGGTGTAACCAGGGATATTGTTGAACGCCACAACACCGTTACGGGCACCGATGCCATTACGCGCTGTCGCGGGGGTAAACGGTTCGGGCTCGCCTAGATAGCTCGTCCGTTTCACCAGATTTGCGAGGCGGCGCATGTTCACCTCAATGCCCTTGCCCGCATATGGACCTTTCTGGATGCGATGCGAGGCTGGCACGATGTTGATCCCCGATTTCACGAAAGCGATGCTGACGCGGATGGCACAGGTATTGTGGTAGTTCGGGTTACCGATAAAATCATCCCAGCCGATTTCCGTGAAAAGATCACGCTGGCTGACATAGTTCGGGTGCGACGGGTCGCTGCTCGGATAATTCTTATAGAGAGTGTCGAAGTTAACGCGCATGGTTCGTCCCACTAGTTACTTTTCTGCTCACAGGGAAAGGAGACCTTGAGCGCCTCCCGCACGAGAGTGGCTGCCTGTTCATCCAGTTTTTCCGCAGGAAGATCGCCGAGATAGGTGTAGATCCGGTCGGTGAGTTCATGGGGCGCCACGGCGCCTGCACCACACCAGTCCGATCCGCTCGTCAGATCGGCAACGCCGGCGATATAGGCGCTTGATTTTGCAACGGAAACCAGCCGCCGCATTTCCGGATCGGACACCTCAGGGGCAAGCTTACCCTCGATGGCCTGCTTGAGTTCGGCACCAGAAAATATCCATGTCCGTTCCGCTGCACTGACCGGCGAAAGACCGGACGATGCCAGAACAAAGGGCACGGAAACAAAAAACGCATATAGGGAGCGCATCAAAAAACCGCCTCGACCAAAGTCGACGTGAAACATCACGACGTGAGCTGCAAAACTGCAATGAAACGTTCCGGTGCCAGCAACGCCGGCACCGGGTCACGTCACGATCAGGCAGCCTTCGTCGTTGCCAGATCGTAGGAGGCGATCATCGGAGACTGCGGCGAGTTGTTGTCGTCGAACGGCGTGTACTTCACTTCCATCTTCGTGAAGTTGAGCTTGACGGTTTCCACCGGACGGTCACCGCTGGAATCCACCGAGTAGCTGGCGATAAGCGTGTTTGTCAGCAGATACTCGATATAGGTGTTGCCGGGATTACCCGTGGTCACCAGATGAATGGTTGCGAGCTTGCCGGTCCGGCCGGCGCAGGCTTCCTGGAAAAGCTTGGTGGAAGAAGAATCGCTAACCTTGGTCAGAATGACTTCCGAAATGGTCGGTTCGGATGCCTCGCGGTTTGCAGCAGAACCAGCAGAGGTGTTCATGTTGCGGGCCACGTTCCAGTGAATGGCTTCAATATCCATCCACTTGCGATGTTCTTCATGGGTGGCGTCGCCCTGGATACCGTCAATCTGCAGATAAATTGGCATGCTGTAAGCTCCTGTAGCTAAAATGACCTCTTGCTCCGAGGCCGAGTTACCCTTCGTTTAATGCCGCATGCGTCGGGTAGCCCCATCCGACGCGGCAACTTTATCCACCCCAACCTCTTCGGTTACGGCGAATTCATCTGCTTCCCCAGCCTCTTCGGCACGAATGCCGAACCCGTTTTCACCAAAATCGACAACAATGTTCCCGACACGCTCTCCCGCGATTACCTTTTCGAGGAAAAAGCTGGAAAGAGGCGACAGGAGGTCCTTGCCGATCATGATTTCAATGGCGCGTGCGCCAATCTCACTTGAACCGGCGCGCGCCACCAGGGCATCTCGCGCCACATTGGACAGGGTCAGGCCGGTGCCATATGTTGCGAGCACACGTTCCCTGATCTTGCCAATCTGCATATCCACGATCCTTGCAAGCGCCTCCGTACCAAGCGGCATGAAGGGAAGAATGATCGTGCGCCCGAGGAACGCGGGCTTGAACTGTTTGGTAAGCTCCGGCATCAGAAGCGCTTCCAGCGCTTCGCCTTCCGGCATCGTGTCGGGATCGGCCGACAGCGCGGAGAGCAACTCAGAGCCTGTATTGGCCGTCATGAAGATAGTGGTGTTCTTGAAATCCACGTCGCGGCCTTCGCCATCACGCAACACGCCCTTGTCAAACACCTGATAGAAAATGTCCTGGACGCCGGGGTGAGCCTTGTCGATCTCATCCAAGAGCAGAACGCCGAACGGCCGACGGCGCACCGCTTCCGTCAACACGCCGCCTTCGCCGAAACCGACATAGCCGGGCGGCGAACCGAGAAGCAGCGAAACCTTATGCTCTTCCTTGAACTCCGACATGTTGATCGTCGTCAGATGGCTGTTGCCGCCGTAGAGCATATCGGCGAGCGACAGCGCGGTTTCGGTCTTTCCTGTTCCGGACATGCCAACAAGGAAAAACACGGCCGGCGGGCGGCGCGGATCGGATAATCCGGCCCGCGCAGTGCGCATGGCATCGGCAATCCGTGCGATTGCAGCATCCTGCCCCACCACCCGCTGCCGCATACGCGCATCGAGTGTCCGGGCACTTTCGATCTGGTCCGCCAGAAGTTTGCCAAGTGGAATTCCGGTCCATCGCGAAACGACGGCGGCGATCGCCTCACGATCAACGACCGTCGGGACAAGTCTCTCGGCATTTGCCGGTTTTGCCTCAACCGCAGGCCGCAGGGGAGAGACATTGGAAACATCGCCTTCAACCGGCTGCTCTTCGCTTAGCTCAGCCATCTCCGCGTCGTAACGGCTGCGCAGATCATCGATCCCACTCTCAAGCTTTTCGACTTCGCCCCGTATCGACTGGATACGGCTGTCAATCTCGCCATCCTGCGGTTCACGCAGAAGCCAGTTCAACTCATCGGTGAGAAGGCGCCGCTCGCTTTCCATAGCGCGCAGCCGCTCCGGCTCGGTCTGCCGTGCCAGTGAGACGGCAGCCGCGGCCGTATCGAGAAGGCTGACGGCCTTGTCCGGCAACTGCCGCGCGGGCATGTAGCGTGCGGATAATTGCACCGCGGCCACGACCGCCTCGTCACGAACGACAACGTTGTGATGGCTGACGAAGCTGTCAGCGACACCGCGCAACATACGTATGGCGGTCGTCTCATCCGGCTCGCGCACATGTACAGGCTGGAAACGACGGGTCAGCGCCGCATCCTTTTCGAAATACTTCTTGTATTCGCTCCAGGTCGTCGCCGCGACGGTGCGCACTTCACCCCGCGCCAGAGCGGGCTTGAGAATATTGGCCGCATCGCCCTGCCCGGCCGCACCACCCGCACCAACGAGACCGTGGGCCTCATCGATAAACAGGATGACCGGTTCGGTAGAACGTTTGACCGCATCGATTACGCCATGAAGGCGGCGCTCAAACTCACCCTTAACGCCGGCACCGGCCTGAAGTAGCGAAATATCGAGGTTCAGCAGGCGGACATTGCGCAACTTTTCCGGAACGTTGCCAGACGCGATTTCCAGCGCCAGCGCCTCGGCAACCGCCGTTTTGCCAACCCCCGCCTCACCTACCAGGATGGGATTGTTCTGTCGGCGGCGCGTTAGAATATCAACGAGCTGGCGTAACTCATCATCGCGGCCGATAACAGGATCAACCTTGCCATTGCGGGCATCTGCGGTCATGTCCTGGGTGTAAAGGCGCAAGAAATCATTCTGGCCTGCAGACTGTCCTGTCCCTGCCTGCCCTGAGCCTGCCAGCGCGGAAGGAACATCCACGCCTGCGCCATTTTCAGTCGAGTTGCGAAGACGCTCAAGCGCGGTGCGATCCATCGCCTTGAGAGAAGGAAATGCCGAGCGGACGAAAGAGCGAAGTGAGGTTTCCTCATCCATCGCCAACAGAAGATCGCAAAGCGTAACACGGTCGCGGCCAGCCTCCAGCGATGCGAGAATCCATGCCTCCCGGGCTGCCGTGAGGATGTTCTGGGAGAGCGACAATGCCTCTCCGTCGCCGATGATGGACTCCTCCAGACTGCGGCTGATTTCAGCCTGCAATACCGGAAGTGGAATTTTTAATTCCTCGAATGTTTTCGCATAGATGCCGGAGTCCACAACCGCAAGCAGCCAATGCGGGATATCCACGTATCTGTGCCCCATGCGCACCGCAACAGAAGCCGCAGCTTCAAGGGTAACACGCAGGTCTGGCTCAAGCGCTCCAACAAGGCGGTTGAGATCGATATGCGACATGCAATGAGCCTCCTGCCCGGGTTCATTCCACAACGTGACGTGGAGTAAATATGATGATGAAACCAACTTGTCCACCCCGAAGTTGATTTTTTGTCAGATGAGATTATCCACTAGACGCCACAATTTAGACACATTTAGAATAAGTCTGTCTTATGAATAGCCTTACGTAAGGGAAGTAACTACAAAAAATCCATTACTATTTCTCGGAGATAGACTGCCGTTGAACGCGCCGAACGTTAAAACAGATGTAGAATTTCTGAATGACTGCGGAGAAAATATCCGGGTCAACGCAAGAACGCGTGAAATATACTATAGAATTAAGGATGAAAGAAACCAAGCTCGTACAGAAGAGCGCGCCGCTTCTCCGCAGGATAACCTGAAAATATCCAGTAGCTGGGATAATGTCAGCAATCTTGGATTGCAGATTATATATTCCGAAAGCAAGGATGTTGAAATATTGGCGTGGCTTGCGGAAGCATCGCTGCGCCTGCGCGGCTTTCATGGTCTGCGCGAAATCTACGACCTCGGCAAAGAGCTGTTTTACAACCACTGGGACTCGCTGCGGTCAATCAGCGACGATAATGACGAAGAAAAATTTGCACCTTTAGCGGGATTGAACGGTGTCGGCAGCGAAGGAACGCTTGTTCAGCCTTTGCGCCTCGCCTCATTGATCCCAGGCGGCAAATTTGGCGAACACAGCCTATGGGACTTTCAACTCGCGCAGCGCCCAAATGAGAGCAAACGTCGCGAAGAGCTATATCGGCTTGCGTCTGAAACTGGCGTTGCCGCCATGTCATCCCAGTTGGCAGAGGTGACTGCGTGCCTCTCCGCGTTTGATGCCATCATGGCCATCCTTGCCGAGCGCTGCGGGCAATCCGCACCACCGAGTTCCCATATCCGCAACACGCTGGTCGAAGCAGCGTCTGCAATTCGCTCGCTCGGCGGGCGTGACCAGGAGCCGGCATCCGTCGAACAGGAACCTGTGGGCATCAGCGGTTCAGACGAGAGCGGGCCGGCGGCCGCGCGGCCCGCCGTGACCGCACCGGAAGGCATATTATCGCGCGACGAAGCATTTGAAACTCTTCTCTCGGTTGCGCGTTACTTCCGCCGTACCGAGCCGCATTCACCGATCTCCCTTGCCATAGAGACACTGGTGCGCAGGGGACGCATGGATTTTTCGGAACTGCTGGCCGAGCTTTTGCCGGAAGCCCAGGTTCGAAACGCAGTCTTAACCGCCGCCGGCATCAAGCCAAGCGGAGAGAGCAACGGAAAATAGAAAGCGCGGAGCGCGACGCCGCTCCGTAACAGTCGTCTGTGCCAAGGGGCACCAAGGAGGTTGAAATGGCAAGTGTACATGAGAAGCTGGAGCGTGTTCGCAAACCACGCGTTCACATCAAATACGAAGTCGAAACCGAAGGCGCGATGGTAGTCAAGGAACTGCCTTTCGTGGTCGGTGTGCTCGGTGATTTCTCCGGCAATCCCACCCAGCCGCTCAAGCCGTTCGGGGAGCGTAAATTCGTTCAGATCGACCGCGACAATTTCGACGAAGTCATGCGGCGCATGACGCCCGGCCTCAATATTTCCGTTGCCAATACGCTGCAAAAGGATGGCACGGACATGCAGGTCAACCTGAAGTTCGAAAGTATGGATGATTTCGAACCCGGCGCTGTCGTGCAGCAGGTTCCGGCGCTCAAGGCGCTTTTGGATGCCCGCAACGAACTGCGCGACCTTCTTTCCAAGGCCGACCGTTCGGAAGATCTGGAGCGGATGCTGGAGGATATTCTGCAAAACAAGACCGACCTCGCAACGCTGGTTTCCGAACTCAAGGAAAAGAACGGCGCGAACGAATAATCGCCTGTGTGGAGGAAAATCTCCTCGAACGGCCCCGCTTGGGGCTTCTAACTGTTCAAGCGGCATTTTCAAAGCCGCATGTGGAAGGACTGAAACATGAGCGCTGAGAGCCTGCTGAAAAATGAAGCACAGGCAACGACCGCCGAAGATCAGGGACTGCTGTCCAAGGTGGTTGCCGCTACCCGTCAAACCGAACCGGACCGCGCGCAGAACCTCCTGCGTACGCTGACCGATCAAGCACTGAAGGGGACGGTAAAATATGATCGCAACCTCACCGTCACCCTTAACCACGCGATCGCGGAGCTGGACCGCACGATTTCCGAACAGCTCGCCGCTATCATGCAGGCGCCCGAATTCGCCAAGCTTGAGGGCACCTGGCGCGGGTTGAACTATCTCGTCAAGAACTCCGAAACGAGCGTCAACCTCAAGATCCGCGTCATGAATGCCGGCAAGCGTGAACTGGCCCGCGATCTCGAAAAAGCCGTCGAATTCGATCAGTCCCGCCTCTTCAAGGCGATCTATGAAGACGAATTCGGCACCCCCGGCGGCGAACCGCTCGGCGCCATTATCGGCGATTACGAATTCGACAATTCCTTCGATGACGTCCAGCTGCTGCAAGGCGTCTCATCGATCGCGGCGGCAGCCTTCGCGCCATTCATCTCTGCTGCCAGCCCGCACATGTTCGGTTTCGAGGACTATCGCGATCTCGCCCGTCCGCGCGATCTGGAAAAGATTTTCGACACGGTCGAATATGCCAAGTGGCGCAGCTTCCGCGAAAGTGACGATTCCCGTTTCGTCACGCTCGCTCTTCCGCGTGTGCTGGCGCGTATGCCCTACGGCCCGAAAACCAACCCGATCGATGACTTCGCCTATGACGAAACCAAGGGTGCGGTGAATGGTGACCTTGAGCATGACGAATATTGCTGGATGAACGCTGCATACGTCATGGGCACCAAGCTGACCGATGCCTTCGCAAAAAGCGGCTGGTGTACGGCTATCCGAGGGGCTGAAAACGGCGGCAAGGTGGAAAACCTGCCCATGCATGTCTTCTCCAGCGATGACGGCGACCTGGATCTGAAATGCCCGACCGAAGTCGGCATTACCGACCGCCGCGACGCCGAACTCGGCAAACTCGGCTTTCTGCCGCTGTGCCACTATAAGAACACGGACTATGCGGTGTTCTTCGGCGCCCAGACCGCGCACAAGCCGAAGCTCTACGACAAGCCGGAAGCAACGGCCAACGCCGCCGTTTCGGCACGTCTGCCCTACATCATGGCCACGTCGCGTTTCGCGCATTATCTCAAGGTCATGGGGCGCGACAAGATCGGCTCCTTCATGGAAGCGTCCGATTGCGAAGTCTGGCTCAATCGCTGGATCGCCAACTACGTCAACGCCAATGACGAGGCGGGTGAGGAAAGCCGCGCCAAATATCCGCTGCGCGATGCCAAGGTGACCGTGCAGGAAGTGCCCGGCAAACCCGGCGCCTACAATGCGGTCGCATGGATGCGGCCCTGGTTGCAGATGGAAGAACTGACTACCTCGCTGCGCATGGTCGCCCGTATTCCGTCGAAGAACTGAGCCTGGTGCGGGGTGCTCAGCCACCCCGGCCCCGTTCATCATCCGGAGCACACTCATGGCGCATCAGTCCTTCACGGACGCCCGTATTTTCGCCGACCAGCTCATCGCCCTCATCGACGATGCGCTGACCGGCCAGGTGAACGCTATTCTCCACCATCCCGATTTTCAGGCGATGGAGGCGAGATGGCGCGGGCTTGCCATGGTCGTGCGCGAGGCGGGCCGCAGCACCGACGTGAAGGTGAAACTGCTGAACGCCAGCTGGCGCGACCTTGCCCGCAACACGGAACGCGCCACCGACTTCGACCAGAGCCATCTTTTCGAGGTCGTCTATAACCGCGAATTTGGCATGCCGGGCGGCGAACCGGTCGGCCTTCTGATCGGTGACTACGCCTTTTCCCCTGATGATCTTGATGGTGCCGATTCCATCACAACGCTGTCACAGATCGGCATGGTGGCTGCGGCCGCCTTCTGCCCTTTCGTAGCGGCGGCTTCGCCCTCCACCGTTGGGCTGCAGGACTTTTCGGAGCTCAGCCGGGTCCATGACTTTTCCTGGCTGAAACAGGAGAAATCGCGGCTGCGGTGGAATGCGCTTCGCGCACGCGACGATTCACGCTTCGTAGGCCTTGTCGCACCGCGCGTTTTGCTACGTTCTCCCTACAGGCCCTATGCGCGCGGGCGGGATGACGGATTTCCATTCCGCGAGCATGTGGCGGAAAGCGGCGAGACCCTGCTGTGGGGCAACGCCGCCTTTGCCTTCGCAACGGTTGTGGTGCGCAATTTCGTCGATTCCGGCTGGTTTGCGGATCTGCGCGGTGTGACACAGGACGCCGTGGATGGCGGCATGCTCTCTGCCCGACAATTGCCACCGCTTGATCTCGGCATCGAGAGTAACGGCCTGTCCGCCCAGCCGCCCGTGGAAGTGCAACTGACGACTGGGCAGGAACAGCAATTTTCCGATCTGGGCATCGTACCCGTCTCCACAACCTATCTTTCCGGCATGGCGATCTTCAACGCCAACCAATCCCTGCATGCACCCGGCCATTACTCCACCGAAGCGGCGAGGCAGAACGCCCGCCTCGCTGCCATGCTGCAATATGTGCTGTGTGCCTCCCGGTTCTCGCATTACCTCAAGGTCATCATGCGCGATGACATCGGCCAGCTCAGCGATGCCACGACCATCGAGCGTAAACTGGAAAGCTGGCTTTCCTCCTATACGCTCGGCAACGACGATGCGGAGGCGGCGTTGCGCACGCGCTATCCGCTGCGCTCTGCAGGGATCAATGTCTTCGAGGTTCCCGGCAAGCCCGGAACATTCTCATGTACCGTCCGCCTTCAGCCGCATTTCCAGCTCGATGACGTCTCCACGAGCTTCCACCTCATTGCCGAAACCATGATGCCGGCCACCGCCGCATCCCGGCCTTCGGCCGAGCCGCAAAGGATATCCGCATGACGCTGCGCGACGAAATTTCCCGCCTCCTGGACGACAACCAGCTGCAAGACGCAATCGGGCTCGCGCGGGACCATGTGAAAACCAAGCCGACCGACAAGGATGGCCGCCATTTCTACATCGATCTGCTGGTCCTCGCCGGCGACTATGAAAAGGCCGATGCGCAATGCAATCTGGCCGCAACATTCTCACCGCAGGACAGCGTCGGTTTTTCCCTCTTCCGCCACCAGCTGCGCGCCATGGCCGCACGCAATGCGTGGTTTGAAAGCGGCGCCGTACCGGATTTCCCCGGCGGCCCCTCCGAACTTGACCAATTGGCCATCCGGGCGAACATTGCCGCGCGGAGCGGCGATGTCGAGGGCGCGAAAGACGCGTTGAATGAACTCGACGAAAAACGCGGCAATGTGCCAATCGGCCACGACGGCAAGAGCGCCGGCGACATCCGCGATCTGGACGATCGGGTTCCGCATGCGCTGGAAGTCCTGACCAACGGCGGACGTTATCTCTGGATCGATTACGGACGCATCGAGAGCCTCAGCATCGACCCCATGAGCCGCCCGCGCGACCTCGCCTTTCGCGGCGCCGAACTGACGTTGCGCGACGGGGCAGTCGCATCCGTGCTGCTTCCTGCGATCTATCACGGTGCGGGCGACGATGTCGGCCTCCTTCTCGGTCGAGAAACGCACTGGAGTGAGGGTGAACCACTGATAACGGGTCTCGGCCAACGCTGCCTGCTGATTGGCGACGATGTTGTGCCGTTCCACGAAATCGGCGCGCTTTCCGCCCTGTCCGACGAAGAAAGGCAGATCGCCCGTGGTTGATCCGCTGGAGCAATATCGCGCACGGCAAAGGACGCTGTCGCGCTCGGTTCTGGACCGGCTGCTCGATGACGCGCCGGATGCGGAAACGGATATGCTCGTCAGCCTGAAGGATCAGGCCCGCGAGATGCGCGAGGTGATCCGCCGCGACCTCGAGGCATTGCTCAATACTCGCCGCAACCCGGCCGGCCCGCCGGCTGCGTTGAAGGAACTGTCCGATGCCCTCGTAAGCTACGGCGTGGACGGCATTCTTTCAGCCAATCTGGTGACGGATGCCTCCAAGGCGCGACTCGCTCGCAGCATCGAGCGGCGGATTTCCCTGTTCGAAACACGCCTTGCCGACGTGCATGTGACGATCCTGAAAAACCGCACGGATGGTGACCGGGCGCTTCGCATGCGCATACAGGCAAGCTTCCGCCTACAGGAAGGCATGCCGCCGATCAGCTTTGAATCCCGGATCGATCCTTCCACGCAGCAATTCCTGGTGGAGGCGACGAATGGCTGAAGGCTTCCTCGAAAAGTACAATGACGAGCTTTTTGCGCTGCGAAAGCGCGCATCTCGTTTCGCGGCGGCGTTTCCGAAGATCGCCGGCAGGCTGCGGATGACGGGCGACGTTGCCGACGATCCGCATGTCGAGCGTCTGATCCAGAGTTTCGCCTATTCCGCCGCCCGGGTGCGCCAGAAGCTGGATGACGAATTCCCCGAACTGTCGGACAGTCTGCTGGAGACGCTCTATCCGCATTATCTTGCCCCGATCCCTTCGATGAGCGTCGTGCAATTCGCTCCGAGCCCGGCGCTGGCAACCGTGCAGACGCTTCCCCGCCACAGCGAAATTCTCGCCGAACCGGTTGGCGGCGAAAGCTGCCGTTTCCGCACCACGCAGGACGTCGAGATCGTTCCACTGGAGATCGCAGCCGCCACGCTCACCGGTCAGCCGATCGACGCCCCTTTTTCGGCGTCCTTTGCCGGCACGGCCGCCTGTTTGAGGCTTTCGCTGCGCAGCACGGCCCCACGCGGCGGTACTTTCCCGGAAATGGGACTGACGAAACTCCAGATTTTCCTGTCCGCCGCGTGGCAGCAGGCGACAGCGCTTTACGAGCTTTTGACCAACCATTGCGTCGGCATGGCGCTTGCGCGTCACGCCGAGGACAAGGAAGCCGTTTTCCTGCCCGCCGGAAATCTTACGCCGTCCGGGTACTCTCGCGATCAAGCCATGCTGCCATATCCAGCCAACAGTTTTGATGGATACCGGCTTCTCACCGAATTCTTCGCGCTGCCGCAGAAATTTCTATTTCTCGACATTGACGGGCTGCAAAAATGGGGCGGCGGCGACTGCGAGCTATACATCTATCTGGATGCGGCCGACACGCGGCTTGAGCGCATGGTGTCGGTCAGAGATTTTGTGTTGAACGCCTCACCGGTGATCAACCTGTTCAAACAAAGCTGTGAACCGCTCAGTCTTGATGGTACGCGGACGGAATACAGGTTGCTGCCGGATGCACGGCGGCAGCGGACGCGCGAGATCCATGCCGTTGAAAACGTTCAACTGACCAGCCGTTCCGGACAGACCGAGAAGACGTCTCCGTTTTTTGGTCGCACACAGCGCAATAATGGCGCAAACGTTTACTGGCAGATACAGCGCCGGTTCGATGATGACGGCTCTTCCGATACGGACATCGCCTTCGTGGATCAGAAGCGCGGCCCGCTTGGGCCGCTCGACATGGTGGCAAGCATTGATACACTTTGCCTCAACCGCGAACTGCCAAGCCAGCTTCCCTTTGGCGGCGGGCACCCATTCCTGCAGCTTTCTACCGGCAACGAGGCGGTGAAATCCATCCATGCGCTTATGCCGCCGACGGAGGCGATCCGCGTCAACGAGCGTTCGGCACGCGAGTGGCGGCTGATCTCACATCTTCTCCTCAACCATCTCTCGCTCACCGACAACGGCGGCGCGCCGCTGAAGGACATTCTCTCGCTTTATTCCTTCAGGGACAGCCCGGAAACCCGACAGATCGTGGAGGCGATCAGCAATGTCGAGGCGCAGAATTCTCATGCCCGGATTGGCTCGGCAATGGTACCGGGAACAGATATCACGGTGGAGTTTGACCCGGCACTGATCGCGCGACCTGCCGCATTTGTTTTCGCCGGCGTCCTCAACCATTTCTTCGGGCTCTACACCTCGATCAACAGTTTCACGCGACTGACGGCGACGATGCGCGGCCACTCCAAACCGATTGCCCGCTGGCCAGCCCGCGCGGCCGACCGGCCGCTGCTTTAGGAGACGGGTATGTTGCAGCAGACGCCAACCATCAAAGACCGACAGGCGGCGCTTCTCAGCGACGATCCCGGCTGCTTTGACCCTGCAACCGCGTTTCGCGTCGCCCAGTTCGTTTCGCCGGATGACGCGATCGTCATCGGTGCTCATGGCGGAATACAGCCGACACCGCTTGCAGTCAGCGGTTTCAGCCGAAAGCGCGGTCATGCCGAACTGAAATCAGCTTTCGCGCCCATCGTCGGCCCGCTTGGTTCGCTACCGCCGGCATACGGCGAACTGCTGCAACGGGAAGAACGCAATCGTTCGGGCGCGCTGGCCAGCTTCTTCAACCTTTTTGCGGCAAGGTTCAGCGAGCTGTTTGTATCCGCGACGGAAAAATACCGTCTTGCAAGGGGTTTGCGCTGGTCGGCCGATCAGAGGGACAACGGTTTCCGCAAAACACTGCTCGCCCTCATCGGGTTCCGCACTGCCGGTCTGGTCGAGAAAGCAGGCGTGAGCGAAGACGCGCTCCTGCGTTTCAGCGGTCTTCTGGCCGGCCGCAACCGCAATGTTTCGGCCCTGACATCAATGCTTTGCGAATTCACGGGACTTCCGGTCCATATCGAACAGTTTCGCCGGCGTTGGGTGGCTTTACCGCTTCACGAACAAAGCCAGCTGGGGCAGGCATCAGGACTGAGGCTCGGACAGAACTCGACAGCGGGAAGCGCTGTCGAAGATATGAGCGGCGGCTTCCGGGTCGTGATCGGCCCTGTCGCATATGCGGATTACCTGGCCCTCACGCCCGGTTCGAAACGGCTTGCGGAAATATTTTCTCTGACACGCCTGTTCGTCGGAAGCGCATTGCACTTCGATGTGCAGGTGATCCTGAAAAAGGAGGACATTCCCTTTTGCCGCCTCGGCCAGTCAGATGCTCCCGCCCGTCTCGGCTGGAACAGCTGGGCTCGCGTGGCACCCGCCCAACAAGACAGCGCTGACGCTGTGGTGACCGAGCGGGAAGGCTCGGCGATTTCCGCGTGAGGGCATGGATATGAAGCTTGCACTCAAGGACACACGCAATATCGGAGCAGCAAGAGCCAGTCAGTGGACCTTCGAGCGCGGCCGCCGCGTCATTGGCCGTTCGCGGGAATGCGACTGGCAGATCGACGACAATGAACGGCGCGTTTCCAAGCTGCACTGTACACTCAACCGCGATGGCGAAGGCTTCACGATAATGGACCAGAGCGCGAATGGCACGCTGGTCGATGGCCGCCTTCTGCTCGAAGGCGAAAGCGCACGTCTCCGCGACGGTTCGCAAATCAACATTGGCGGGCAGGTTTTTCAGGTCGCCATCAGCGGCGATGCCGAACTGGATTTTTCCGACCCCGACGCATCCCTGCGAATGAGCGACGAGCCGCTGACCATTTCGGCGATCCTTGCGGACATCGCCCCGAACGGCCGTTCGGCCGGCGGCATGATGGGCAACACTGCCTCTGTCGACGACTGGTCCGAAACATGGCGCGAGGGCGCCAAACGGAAGGCGAAATCCATTTCGCGAAATGTCGAGATCGGCTGGAGCGAACCGCCCGCGGCGTATGGAATAAGTGCCATTCTTCCTGATAACTGGGATGAGGAGCCGGTTGCAAGCAGCGAGCACGAACATACCGACGCGCTAAACACGCCCGTCATGATCTCTCGTCCGGTTTCGGCCGCCGGCGGCGAAGATTTCGACAGTGTTTTCCCGGAGACGGAAGAAGACTTACGAGCGGAGAACGCACCGGCTGCAGGCGTTTCTACCGCGCCGGAGATTGGCGATCTTCTGACCACGCTGGAGCAGGAAAGCGCCGATTGTCTGGCCGTTCTCGAACTCGAGAGCGAGCGCGCTGGCCAAGGTTCGTCAGCCTCCTTGAGCGAGCGGATGGAAAGGCTCATCCGCCAGCAGCGGCAACTTGCCTACGCGCTTGAAACCCTGATCCATGGTTGCACGCAAAGGCTCGAGCCGAGGCTTATCGAGGCGTCTGTCGACGCCGGCAGCGATTTCCGGGCAAAGATCGGCCGCCGGGACTGGCAGGGGCTAATCACCAAAACAGACTATTGGTCAGCCTACAAAAAGCAATTCGAAGAAAACGGTCGTCCATTGCCGGTCAGGCAGTTCCTGCAGCGCGCAGCGCGTGGTGAAGCCGCGCCGGGACGGCAGACTGACGCGGCCACAGCCGATGCCAAGGGGGTAAATGACCACGATGAGACATGAGAACCGTGTAGCCTGGAGCGAGGGCATGTTTCTTCGCGTCCAGCATTTTCAGCAGTCCGACCGTTGGACCGAACGCCTGGTGCGCAACACCACACGCAACCTTTCGCCCTATCCGTGGGGCGTCGCCGAGATCGGGGTCGATCGCAGCGCCTTGTCGATAGGGCAATTCGCTCTGTCGAACCTGCGCGGCATTCTTCCAGATGGAACGCCCTTCGAGGCGCCTGAAGATTCCGACCTGCCGCCGCCGCTCGATCTCGATGAAAGCGTCAAGAATGCCATCATTTATCTTGCCCTGCCGGCTCGGCAACCGGGCAAGGCCGACATGTCCGCCAGCGGCCACAATGACACCAACAATGTGCGTTTCACCGCATCCACCTATGAAGTCTCCGATACCAATATAGAGACGGATTTCGTGGCCCCGATTGATGTCGGCCGCCTGAGCCTGAAGTTCCTCAAGACCGGTGACGATCTTTCAGGTTATGACCTCATCGGGCTGGCGCGGGTGATCGAAGTCCGCTCCGACCGTGCGGTCATTCTTGATCCTGATTTCATCCCGCCAAGCCTCAGCTGCGCGGCTGCGCCCCGTCTCAACGAATTGCTGACGGAGCTTCTGGGGATTGTGCGCCACCGCGCCCAGGCGATCGCCGAACGCATCGGTGACCCGACGATCCGTGGAACGGCGGAAGTGGGCGATTATTTCCTGCTGCAGATCCTGAACCGGGCCGATCCGCTACTGGCGCATCGCTGTGCCAACGCTACGCGTTTTCATCCCATCCGCTTTTACGAAGACTGTATCCAGCTTGCCGGCGAGCTCGCCACCTTCACCTCGGATAGAAAGCGGGCGACAGATTTCCCGCCCTATCGACACGACGATCTGAAAGCCACCTTCGGCGCTGTGTTTGATGATCTGCGTACCTCGCTGTCTGCGGTTCTGGAACAGGCGGCCGTCGCAATCGAACTGGTGGAACGCCGTCATGGCGTCCGCGTCGGCACTATCCACGACCGCACGCTTCTGCGCGACGCCGGCTTCGTGCTTGCCGTGCGGGCGGATATGGCTGCCGAGGATATTCGCCGCCGCCTGCCAGCACAGATCAAGGTCGGTCCGGTGGAACGGATTTCCGAACTGGTTAATGTGGCACTGCCGGGTATTCCCGTGCGGTCCCTGCCGGTTCTGCCGCGGCAACTACCCTATCGATCCGGCACCGTTTATTTCGAGATCGACACGCAGTCGCCGCTCTGGAAACAGCTCGATACTTCAGGGGCGATTGCCCTGCATCTGGCGGGAGAATTTCCCGGGCTTGAAATGGAAATGTGGGCATTACGCGAATGAGCACGGAAAACCCCTCTTCCTGGCAAGACTTGCCAACGGTGGTCGAGATCACCGAGGAAAGTCGCCGGCGCGACCAGAACGCCCGCAACATGGCGGCAATCCTGGAGGACATCGTCGAGACCGACGAGCCGGCAGGCCCCAGCAGGGCAAAGGCGACTGCCATGCCGGTCGAACAGCTGCTGACCGGTTTCCACTTCGGCGGCGAGGAGGTTCCGACACTTGTACAATCGGCAGCTCCCCTTCTCAACCTCGCACATCTGCTGCGCTTCAGCGATGCCGAGCCGGATCCCGACCAGCTTCGCCGCGCCTGCGTTGAAGCAATTACACGCTATGAACGCGACCTCGCCTCCGCCCGCATCAGCCCCGAGCGGGCAAGGGCTGCGCATTATGTCGTCTGCGCGACGGTCGATGACGTCGTTCTCAGCAAGCCTTGGGGTGTGCGGGCAGGCTGGGCGCGCTCCGGGCTCGTTTCCACGTTCCACAATGACGTCACTGGCGGCGACCGGGTTTTCGACATTCTCGACCATTTCCACCAGTCGCCCGGCGCCAACAAGGATCTGCTGCTTCTGATCTATCTGTGCTTGTCGCTGGCTTTCGAGGGACGAACCCGCGTTTCACCGAAAGGAGCGCTCGAGCTTTCACGCATCCGCGACAGCCTCTACAAAACGCTGATCGGCCAATATGGCGCCTTCGAACGGGAGCTTTCTCCGCATTGGAAAGGTGTCGATGCCCGACATACGCCATTGCGCGCGATGGCGGCGCTCTGGACCCTGCTGTCGCTGATGGCGCTCGCCTTCGCGCTCGGTTATCTCTTCTTCACGCTGTCGCTCAACAGCGCATCCGATGTTACCTTCGAAAGACTTGCTCATCTGCCGCCGAACGAAACACCGAACGTGTTGATCGCAAGCCCTCCTGCACCAACGCCGCCGCCAATTGAAGTGGAAACTCCCCGCGTCGTTGATCCACCCAAAATCGTGGAGCCGAGACAACCCTCCCGGCTTGAAAAGCTGATGGCCTTCCTGCAGCCAGAAGTCGACAGGAAGCTCGTGACCCTTGCGGATGTGAACGGGCGGCTGCGGGTTCGCATCAACAATTCGGGCCTGTTCACGACAGGCAGCGCCGATGTCAGCCCGCAGTTCCGCGATCTCATCCAGCGTATCGGCGGCGCGCTTGCGGCTGAGAAATTTCGTGCGGTGGTCATCGGTTATACCGACACCGTGCCGATCAAGACGGTGGAGTTTCCATCGAACTGGCACCTTTCCGAGGCGCGCGCCAAGGCCGTTGGAGACATTCTTTCCCAATTCACCGGCCCTGAAGCAATCCTGACCGAAGGCCGGGCCGACAGCGACCCGATCGCCGACAACAAGACGGAAGAAGGCCGTCAGATAAACCGCAGAACAGAAATCATGGTCCTGACCAATCCCGATGAAAAACTGAGCGATGCCGGCATTCTCTCGCCGCCCATACAGAACAGTCCGGGACAGCAGCCGGGAGAGACCCAGCCATGAATCCATTGAGCTATTTTTATACGATCCGCTCCTATGTCGAGAGCTATGCGGCCCTCGTCGGACGACGTTTCCTGTCGCTTTTATGGGTGATAGCGCTCTGCGTCGTCATCTGGTTCTACGGCTATCTGATTGCGCTCGGCGATTTCAAGCCGCTTGGAACGGTGCAGGCCCGGCTCATCGCCATCGGCATCATCGTCGCCATCTGGCTGGTCTACATCGTCGTCACGATCTACCGCGGACGCAAGCAGGACAAGGAACTCGTCGACAGTATCGAGCGCGAGGCGCTGGCCAATCGGCAGGCGGAAATCGGCGAAATCCAGACACGCCTGAAGGAAGCGCTCGCTCTCTTGCGACGCGTCACGAAAAAGCGCTTCGGTTATATTTACGACCTGCCCTGGTATGTGATCTTCGGCGCCCCCGGTTCCGGCAAGACGACGGCACTCACCAATTCCGGCCTGCAATTTCCGCTTGGCGATGCGCTCGGCGAAAATGCGGTGAAGGGCATTGGCGGCACGCGCAACTGCAACTGGTGGTTCGCCGATGAGGCGATCCTTATAGACACCGCCGGCCGCTATACCACGCAGGACGATCTCGACGGATCCTCAAAGGCCGGCTGGGAAGGTTTTCTCAGCCTCCTGAGGCGATATCGCCGTTCGCAGCCGATCAACGGCGCATTGGTTACCCTATCCATCCCTGATCTGCTCAACCGTGATCCCGAAGAACAGCGGCAGGAACTGCGCTCCATCCGTCAGCGGCTTTCGGAACTCGACGAATATCTGCGCGCTCGGGTCCCGGTCTATATCGTTCTGACGAAGGCCGACCTGCTGCATGGTTTCGTGGAGTTTTTCGACGGTTTCAACAAGACCGATCGTCAGCAGGTTTGGGGCACAACCTTCAAGCTGGATGAGAGCTACTCCGCCGAGAACCTGCCGCAGCGCCTGACGGAAGAATTCGAGCTTCTGCAGCAGCGGGTCGATGCCATGCTGATCGAACGCCTGCAGCAGGAACAGAATGCGGAGATACGTGGACGTATCTTCCGTTTTCCGGCCGAGCTGGCGCGGCTGAAAGACCGGCTGCACGAAGCCCTTGCCGAGCTTTGCGCAAGTTCGCCGCTCATTGAGGCGCCGCTTCTGCGCGGCGTTTATCTCGCGTCGGGAACGCAGCCGGAAGCGGAAAGATCTCCCGCGTCCCCCAGAACCCGCCGGAGCTACTTCCTCTCGCGGCTGTTCAAGAACGTCATCTTCCCCGAAGCTGCACTGGTGATGCGCGACAAACGCCTTTCCGGGCGGCAATTGCTGGTGCGGCGCATTGCCTATGGCGCATCCGCCGCCGCGGTCGCCATTGTCTTTACTGGCTGGATTTTCACCTATTTCGCCAATACACAGGCGCTCGGCGAAGCGGATCGCAAACTTGGCGCTTATGAGCAACTCGTTCAGGGAATTCCCGTACGAGACGTCGCAGATGCCGATTTCCTGCGCATCCTCCCCGCGCTCGACAATCTGCGCGATGCCAATTCCGGCTTTGCCCGCGAACGCATGTGGAATGTCAGCTTCGGTCTCGATCAGGAAGACAAGATTGCCGGGCGCCAGCGTGATGCCTATCAGCGCGCGCTCAACGCCCTGCTGCTGCCGCGCATGATCGTGCAGCTGCAAAAGCAGCTTAAGGACGAGAGGGATGTCACCCGCACGTTCAATTCGCTGAAACTCTATGGAATGCTGGGCGGGATGGGTGCACTGGACCGCGATTTCCTGACCGTGCAGACGCATCAGATGTTCGCATCGCTTTACCCTGGTGATGGAAGGGCTGCGGTGCGAGAAGCGCTGGACCAGCACGCAAAGGCGCTGGCCAACGGCGTGCTTGCACCGATCGAGCTCGATGCGCGGCTCATCGCTACCGCCCGCGAAACGATCCGCGATCAAGCGATTAGCACACGCGCCTACGATATTCTCGCCGGTCTTCCGCAGGTGCGCGAATTGATGGAATGGACACCCGCGGCGGCTTTCGGTCCTCTGGGGGAGCGGGCTTTCGAGCGTCGCAGCAAAGCGCCTATGGCGGAGGGCATAGAGGGCCTCTTCACTGCGGATGGATATCACCGTGTCGTCATTCCGCAAGTCGCTCATGCCGCCCGCATCGCGCTTTCCGAAGGCTGGGTGCGCGGTTCTGATGATGCCATCAAGGGCGCGACCGTGGAGCAGGTGGCGCAGGCCGCGCTGCAAATCTATTTCGACCGGTTTGAGAAAAAATGGGCTGATATGCTGGCCGACCTTCGGGTCAAACCGTCCCAGACCCTCGGCGACGCAGTGGAAACCACTCGTGCGCTCGCCAATGAGCGCAATATAGTGATGGAGGCCGCCAGATCGATCTCGGAGGCGACCGATCTCCGCCCCGGAGCAAACCCCGCCACCATCGCCTCCACTGCGGAAGGCGACGCAACCACAGCCGTTATGGTGGCCTCGGTGAATGCGTCCGATCCCTATGCGAGACTGCGCGACATGCTGGCGACAAAAGGCGCAGCCACAACGGGCGAGCAGGCCAATGGCGACAAGACCGGCGGTTCGCCATCGGAACAGTTGCTCGCGCATTTCAAGCTGCTGAACGAACAGCTTGCCCGCTCGGCAACAACCTCCGATGAAGTCGCCAAGGTGTTCGACGTGGACAGCCAGCTCACCAAGGCCAATCAGGACCTGCTGCAGCAGGCCCGCGAATTGCCGGCACCGCTCGACGTCTGGGTGGCAGGCGTGGCGGCGGATGTCGGCTCGCTCGCAGTGAAGTCCGCTCGCAGCCGCATCGCCGAACTCTGGACATCAGATTCAGCCTCCCTGTGCTCTTCGATCGTCACCGGTCGTTATCCCTTCGACCGGACCTCCGCGCGCGATGTCGCCATTGCGGATTTCACGCGTCTCTTCGGGCCGGAAGGGGTTTTCCAGACTTTCTTCAAACAGCGCATGGAACCGTTTGTCGACAAGACGACGACCCCATGGAGCTGGAAGGGTACCTTTGGCGCGGCCGGCCTTCCCAGCAGCGCCGTCGCCCAGTTCGAAAATGCCGACAAGATTTCGCGCGCCTTTTTCCCGAATGGTAGCGAGACGCCGGCGGTTTCGATCAATGTCAAACCCGTCTCCCTCACCAATGCCTCCAGCGCGGTGATGCTGGAGATCGAGGGCGAGCGGGTCGTTTATTATCATGGTCCGATCCAGGCGAAATCGATCACCTGGCCTTCGCGCGAAAACACGGCAAGCCTGTCACGCATCGCCTTCCAGCCCGGCGGCTGGCAGCAGGCCAAAACCGAAAATGGGGACTGGTCGCCCTTCCGCCTGTTCGACGGTGCCGATATCGAGAACCAGTCGGGTGATCTGCTGCGGGTGCGGTTTGAGAATGGCGGACAGGCTGCCGAATTCGATATTCAGTTCGGCTCGGTTCTCAATCCGTTCAAGCTGGATGCAATTGCCAGCTTCGCCTGCCCCGCGCAGTTCTAGGGACGGAACGGAATGGTGAGTTTCAAAGGAGGGGATTAGAATGAAGGCAGGCACGACACCGACAGCGGGTCATCGCAACTGATGGCCGATCAGGCATCAAGGTCTACGCAAACGACGACGGAAAGCGATCGCATCGGTTTCTTCGGCAAGGTCCCAAGTCATGGCGATTTCATCTCCGATGGGCTCGAGCGGGAATTGATCGGTACCTTTGACGGCTGGATGCGATCCGGCATGCACGCCGGTGCGGATATGTTTACGGGCCGATGGCCCGAAATATTCTCTTCGTCGCCACCCATACGCTTCATCATTGAGCGCGGCATATGGGGAAACTGCGCCTATGTCGGTGTACTGGTGCCGAGTGCGGACCGGGTGGGACGCAAATATCCGCTCGCCATCATCGCGCAGCTCAATGGCTTCCGCGAACATCCACGAAGCCTCTATCTCGACGACACCTGGTTCATGGCCGCGGAGGCGCTGGCGGAGACATCGATGACCCGCGATTTCGACATCTCCCGGTTTATTACTTCGATCAAAAAACTACGTCTGCCAAAATCGCGGGAAGAGGAGGATGTGCCGGAAATGGTGCGCGGCCGTATGCCGACGAGCCTCTGGTGGTATATCGATCCCATCAGCCGTCGTGCCCGCGGCCTCAAATTTGACGGCAAACCCAAAGCCTCCGATTTCCTGCGTCTCTTTAGCGACATGCCGGGCAAAGGCAGCGAGGACCGTTCAACGCCAGCGCCAATTCCAGCAACGGCGCAGGAGGAAACAAAACAGCAAATGCCGCCCGTGGCGCCAGCGAGTGGGCCGGCAGCGAAACAGCCGTCATCTGTGACCTACAGCTATGCCACACACCCTGGAACGCGGCTTTCCCTGAATGCGGACGCTCTTTTCGTTTCCCAGACACCTTCCCTCTTCGCCATAGCGGATGGACAAGGTGATTCGCACAGCGCTGCAGAGGCCGCCCGTCTCGCCACGAATATTCTTGCGGAAACGCCAGATGCCGAAAACCCGGAGATGATGGCGCAACAGATCAGGGGAAGGCTTGGCACAATCAACAGCCTGCTCCTCTCCCGCCAGACGACCGGTGCCGATTTCAGGCCGATGGCCAGCGTCGTCATAGCTTCGATCATCTCGCGCAGGCTGAGCGTCCTGTGGTCTGGTGATGCGCGCGCCTATCTCCTGAAAAACGGCACCATGCACCAGCTTTCGCGCGATCACGTCGTTGTCGGCATGAAAAAGCAACTCTCGCAATGTGTCGGGCTTTCCCAGCAGTTCCGGCCGGACATCGTTTTCGAGGAGTGGGGTTTGCAGGACAGGGTCCTGCTGTGCAGTTACCCGCTGGTGCAGATCCTCCGGGACCGCGCCATCGCCGAGATCGTCTTCAACACCCCGGTCAAGGATTGCGCCAATGCCCTGGTCCAGGAAGCTCTCATCGAAAACGCCCGCGAGAATATAAGCGCTATTGTGATTGGAAACCGGCGTGAACAATGAACTTGCCTATCCGGAGGTAGCCGCACGCTTTTCCGACCTTTGGCGAAGCATCCGCCATGAGGGCACGCGGCAAAGAAGCTATCAGGAGCAGCAAGACCTGATCGACCAGATCCGAAATGCGCTGGATCGAAAATTACCAGATATTTCTGGCGAAAAACCGGACTGGATTGCGGACAGCTTTGCCGTGAATTTCACAGCTTACCAGAGCGAGAGGACACTTTTGCTCCAATTGCGCCACCGCGATCTCGGCTCGCTGCACGCGCTCAAAACCGCGCCGCCTGCCCGCAGGGACGACACCGTTTTGCTGCACCGTTTATGGGACGAGGCCGAGATCGGGCTCGCGCTGCGCCATCCCTGCCTTGTGGAAACGTCCGCCCTTTTGCGGTTACCCGATGGTCGGCCGGGTCTGTTGCAGCCGTGGTTTGCGCACTCACTGGCATCGATCATATCTGCGCAACCGATTGCCGCCTCGGAGGCGATCGTGATCCTTCGCCGCGTGCTGCAAGCGCTGAGTGCAGTGCATGCATTTGGATATGTGCACTGCGACGTCACGCCCGCCAATATTCTGCTGTCGGATGGTAAGTTCGAAACGGCAAGACTGGGCGACTTCGGCATCGCCCTGCAGATTGGTCGTAAACACGCCGGACAGGGCCTGCGCTTTGCTGCCTCAACTGAATTTTCGCCGCCGGAACAGATGCAAGGCGCACCTGCAAAGCCGGATCAGGATATATATGCCGTGGGAAGGCTCGCCAGGCGGCTAATCGAGACGGATAAGGCACAATCACCGCAATGCCTCGCAGATCTTGCGGACGCCTGTTGCCATTATGATCCCGCTTTGCGCCCACAATCGGCAATGGAAGCTTTACAGCTTCTGTAACGCCTCATTGGTCAGTTGCCGCCGCCGGGAAGCGGCGCCGCCGCAGTCGGCACACTCTTCTGGAACACGGTCAGCAGCTTGGCGGAATCCACCAGCGGCGCGTTGCTGGCATAGAGCACATCGCCCTTCTGCATCTGGAAAAGCTGCATGAGTGCGATGCTGGAAGCGTCGCGCATGTTGACGTGATATATCACAGGCCGCATGGTCGTGGCCGTAGCGACCGGGCCTTTCGCGCCCGGTATCCTTGCGGCTGGAACCTGAACAATCTCATTGCGGAAGACATAGACATTGCGCGCGTCTGCGCGGTCATCCAGCAAGCCACCGGCGCGGCCGACGGCCTGCGCAAGGGTCAGCTTTCCGGCTTCAAACTGGAATTCACCGGCACTCTTGAAGGCACCGAGTGCGGTGTAGCTCGCCGCGTCGCCATCGATCATGATCTGATCATCCGGTGACAGGCGGATGTTCTGACGGTCTTCCCGCATGACGCGGTCAAGAGGTACGCTGGCCCTTTGCGAGCCGCGAACGACAGTGACCGTGGCCGCGCCCGCAGCGACAGTAGGGCCACCTGCTTGATTGAGCGCATCGAGCACCCGCTCTTGCCGGGCGGTGAGCACGATCTTTCCGGGATTTTTCACCGCGCCGCTGAGCATGACGGCGCTCGTCGGCTTATCAACGACAGTAACGACGGCCTGCGGATTCACGGCCGACCCCTTGAGGCCGGCAACGACCTGCGATTGCAGCCCTTCCGGTGTGGAATCAACAACCCTCTGTTTGCCAACAAAGGGAATATTCACCGAGCCGCTCTGATCCACTGTAAAGCGGCCGAGATTAAGCGTCTTGCTCTGTGTCGGGGAGAAAAGTCCGTCTTCTCCCGTATCCAGCACGGTAATGTCGATAACGTCGCCGCGCCGCAATCTCTGGGAGTTGTAACCGGTGTTGCGAAGCGCGGTAAGGCCGGGCCCGGAGGCGTTCTGTGTGCTTGCGGCGGAAACCGTGGCTGCCGATGCGTTAGCCAGCTCGATGACGGGGATTTTCTCGTTGGTTCGCGGTAAAGTCGCAGACCGGATATTGCCTGCGGTCGGTCCGTCAGATGGCTTTGCACATGCGCTCAAAAGAGCCATCAGCAAAATCGCCCCCAACTTTTTCATCCCTCGTCCCCTCAATGATTCAACCTGACGCAGAGATAACATCCCGACACGTCATCGCAACAACTTTAGCGGTTGCAATTTATGGAAAACCTTCTGTCGAAAGAAAGGGTGTGACCATTCCGCAACCTTTTTGGATCCGGCCGAAGCAAACTCCTAGAATGCACCGATGAGAAATAAGCAGGACAACGACTCCGGTGGCGGCAATTGGCTTCTCCAAACCGGATGCAGGAGCCAAGGCTTTCAACAATCCCGCAGCGCCGAAATCAGCCCGCCCTCAAAACGATCCCGAGCACTTGTTTCCTGTTTACATCGTTGGAATGCCATCACCGACAGAAAAAGACTGTCTGCCGCAGCAAACTTGCTCCCATATACACAGTTGACAAAAACCCGTTGAGCCGATGGAAGCCGTTTCCTTATCAAGGAACTCGCCTCTAATTGCAGCCGCTTGTTTTGGCGTTCGTGTGGCTTTCCCACGATCTCCGCCACCCCGCACTGGTTCTGATGATTTTATCGAGCTTCCCTGGCGCGGCTCAAACGGGCCCAGTTGCTGTGTACAGCGCGGAACAACTTTTTCAAGGCGACAGGATCGCTGCTGAGGAGTCAAAGCGCTCCAGCCTGGCCAGCGTTTGCTGACCCAGTTCCACGGCACCGAAACCCTTCGCTCGCTGGAACTCGGCTTCCGTGCTGAACACCATGCCCAGCACAACTTTCGTCGTGCCATCCTGATCTTCAGGCCCACGCATCGGCATGTTGTGGCCCGTTTTCGCCCCATAGCAGCGTATAGGCGATCCTCTCTTCGGACCGGACCTCGACATAACGATGATGGTTCGGAAAGACTGTTCCGCCAGGGCCGATCATGTCAAAGACCCATGCGCCGCCGGTCCGCCGGTCAATGCTCTTCATGCGGCGGGAAAAGCCGTCAGGACCCCGCCATTGTGGCAGCGCCTCTTTGTTCATCCAGGCTTTCCAGACGATGTTTCGCGGCACCTTCATCGTTCGCTCCAGCACCATGGTTCGCCCGCCCACGCTGGCCAGATTGTTGAGACCGGCACTGAAACCTTGTTGATAGCCATCGCGCATATCCTCCGCCAGCGAGGAAAGCCGCTCCGTTACGGTCAAGCGGCTACGCTCTTTAACAGCCTGAAATGTGTTTCAGCGTGGGATTTGACCCCTCCATGGCGCGAGAGGCTAACCCCCGCCACGCCGAAGAAACGGCAAATTGATCAGCGTGTTAACCTGCCCCAACCAGGGTCAATTTTTCCGCGAGGCGTACAGGAAACGATAGACGTCGCCGCGCCTGTGATACGTGGCATAGGCGTCGAAATCCGTAGGCTCAAAACGGCGAAGGGTTAACTGCGAGGTCTGGATGGGTAGAGATGTCTCAGGAAACATTCATCAGCCTTTTCAACCACCCCGACGTCTAGTGGCGAGATCTGTGAACCGCAAGTCGTCAAACCTCGATCGGAAAGGAAAATCCGGCCTTTACCCGGTCCATGACGACCATGGTCTTGAAGCCCTTGATATCGTGGTTTTCGTAAAAGAACCGCCGGGTAAAGGCCTCATAGTCCTCCATGTCCTTGGCGGTGATGACCAGAATGAAGTCGGCATCTCCCGTCACATAATATCCGATCATCACTTCCCGGGTCGCGCGGATGGCCGCCTTGAAGCGATCGACAATATCGGCGCGTTCGCGCTCCAGTGAAACGAGCACGATCATGGTAATGCCGCGCCCAACGGCCTTCGGCGACACGATGGCGACATCCGCTTCGATGACGCCATCTTCGCGCAGACGTTTGAGGCGCCGCTGGCATGCGGTCGGGGAAAGATTGACGAGTTGCGCCAGCTCTTCCGACGTAAGGCGATTGTTTTTTTGAACGGCCTCAAGCAACGCCTTGTCCGCTCTATCGAGAGTATTCATGCACAAATCCTGCGTAGGGAACCTAAAATAAGCGAAATTCCGGCTTGAACGATATAATTAACGCAGTCAACCGCTCAATGCGCTTCATTAGTCTCCCTGTAAATCTACCGGGAGCTCCATATGAGAAGTATTGCAAGCACTGCATTAAAAAACCTGCGGCGGCCGGATTTGATCGAGCGCCGCGCTTTTCTCCATGGCAGTTGGGTTGCTCGCGATGAAACGCTCAGTGTCATTGATCCGGCGACCGGAGAAGATCTCATCGGTGTGGCGGCATGCTCGCTTGAGGATGCGGATGATGCCGTCAGCACCGCGAAAAATGCCTTTCTAGAATGGCGCGACAAGCTTCCAACCGAACGCGGGCAGATCTTGCGTGAATGGGGCAAGTTGATGCGCAACAACGCGCATGATCTCGCCGTCATAATGACGGCCGAACAGGGCAAACCACTCTCGGAATCGCTTGGTGAAATTGCTTACGCTGCCAATTTCCTTGATTGGTTTGCCGGCGAAGGCGAGCGCGCCTACGGCGAGACGATACCGAGCCATTTGCCCGACAGTCGTCTCTCGGTCCAGATGCAGCCGCTAGGCGTCACCGTGGCCATCACCCCGTGGAACTTTCCCTCTGCTATGATCACCCGCAAAGCGGGCGCGGCGCTTGCCGCTGGCTGCACAATGATCGTCAAACCCGCGCCTGAAACACCCCTCTCGGCGCTCGCTTTGGCAAAGCTCGCTGAGGAAGCTGAAATGCCCGCCGGCGTATTCCAGGTCATCACCGGTCACGCCGCACCACTTGCGCACCGCCTGTTGCAACACACCGATGTGCGCGCATTTTCCTTTACCGGCTCGACTGAAATCGGTCGTATTTTGCTGGCGCAATCGGCGGCGACCATCAAGAAGGCCTCGCTGGAACTTGGAGGTCACGCGCCCTTCATCCTGTTCGACGACGCCGATGTCTCCAAAGCCGTAAAAGGTTGCATCGGGGCGAAATTCGCAACATCGGGGCAGGACTGCCTCGCTGCCAACCGGATTTACGTCCAGCGAGGTATTTATGACCGCTTCGTCAGTCAGTTCGGCAAGGCAAGTGCCGAACTCAAGGTCGGCCACGGTTTCGAGGCTGGCATCGATATAGGGCCGATGACACGCCCCTCCGTCGCTGAAAAGTGCCGCAAGCAAATCGCGCAGGCCCTCTCTGCCGGTGCACAGCTCATCTGCGGCGGGCAGGACAGTCCGCTCGGCGGCAATTTTGTCACCCCGACCGTGCTGGCCGATGTCACAGACGACATGCTGATCGCGCGGGAGGAGACCTTCGGTCCGGTTGCCGCGATCTTGCCATTCGATGACGAGCGGGAGGTCGTGCGACGCGCCAACTCGACGGAGATGGGGCTTGCGGCCTATCTCTACACCAACGATCTCGGCCGGGCGATGCGTCTGACGCATCAACTGGAATATGGCATGGTAGCCGTCAACACGCCGAAATTTACCGGCGCGCCCGTTCCCTTCGGCGGCTGGAAACAGTCCGGCCTTGGTCGTGAGGGCTCGCGTCATGGTCTCATGGAATATCTCGAACCCAAATATGTCTGCTTCGGCAACTTAGCTGCGTGAAAAGGAACTCGCCTATGACAATCGACGTCAAGAATATTGCGGAAATGGATCGAAACGCCGTTTTGCACCCTTTCACGCAGCTCAAGGATTTTGCTAGCGGCAAACTCGGCGAGCCCACCATTGTCGAAACCGGCAAGGGCATCCGCATTCAGGACGCGCACGGCAAGCAGTTGATCGACGGTTTCGCCGGTCTGTATTGCGTTAATGTCGGTTATGGACGTACCGAGGTGGCTGAGGCGATTTCACGTCAGGCCTACCGCCTTGCCTATTATCATTCCTATGCCGCCCACACGACGGATGAGCTTGCCATCCTTTCCGATCGCCTCGTCAGAATGGCACCAGGCAAAATGAGCAAGGTCTTCTACGGCATGTCAGGGTCAGACGCCAACGAGACACAGGCCAAGCTCGTTTGGTATTACAACAATCTGCGCGGCAAGCCGCAAAAGAAGAAAATCATCTCCCGCGAACGGGGATATCACGGCTGCAGCGTGGTTTCCGGCTCAATGACCGGCATGAGTTTTTATCACGACCATATGGACCTTCCACGGGCCGGCATCCTGCATACAGGCGTTCCGCATCACTATTGGGGCGCAGAAGCCGGTGAGACGGAGCTGGAATTTTCGAGGCGGCGCGCGGAAGAGCTGGACGCGCTTATTCTGCGCGAAGGACCGGACACGATTGGTGCATTCATCGCCGAGCCGGTGCTCGGAACGGGCGGTATCACACCGCCGCCGGAAGGTTATTGGCCGGCCATTCAGGAGGTTCTCAAAAAATACGATATCCTGTTGATTGCCGATGAGGTTATTACCGGCTTCGGCCGCACGGGTTCGATGTTTGGTTCACAGCATTATGGCATTGAGCCGGATCTGATCACCGTCGCTAAAGGCCTGACCTCGGCCTATTTCCCGCTTTCCGGCGCTATCGTCGGGGAGAAAGTCTACAAGGTGATGGAAGAAGGCGCGGATCGCGTCGGCGCCTTCTCCCACGGCTACACCTATTCCGGCCATCCTATCGGAGCGGCGGCTGCAAACGCCGTGCTCGACATCGTCGAAAAGGAAGACCTGCCAGGCAATGCACGAGCCGTTGGGAGCTATTTCCAGGAACAACTGAAGGCGAAGTTCGCTCAGCTTCCGATCGTCGGCGAGGTGCGCGGTGTGGGACTGATGGGCGCTATCGAATTCGTGGCGGACCGAGAAAAAAAGACGCGTTTTGCCCCTCAACTCACGGTGGGTGCACGCGTTTCCAAGGCAGCGCGCAACGGCGGTCTCATAGCACGCGCCATGCCGCATGGCGATATTCTGGGCTTTGCACCGCCGCTCGTTACGACCCGGGAGGAGGTCGACGAGATCATCGCCATTGCTGAAGCCGCTGTCCGCAGTGTCATGGATGATCTTGTCCAGGCCGGCGAGAAAATCTGATCGGCAGCTTCAGTTTTCAACATCGCAAATGCTGCTCATTTCGACGGCAACTGCGCCTCTTTGCAGCGCAGTTGCCGTCTGCGCTGCATAAGGCTTCATCTTTTCATAGAAGCATGCATAATGTCATGAAATTACCTTCGTCGAAAACGAGACAATTTCATGCGTCGTCAAGCCAATTCACCCAGCCCAGATCCAGTTTCCCCAACGAGACCGGTGGCATGGCGACCGACGCTAGCTAAGCAGAAAGGCGAAACGAAACATTCCGCACTGACGGAACGCATCATTGCTGATATCGACGCCGGCGTTCTGAAGCCGATGGACCGCATGCCGACACACCGCGATCTGGCCCGCGAACTCGGCCTTTCTGTCCAGACGGTCAGCCTTTCCTACAAGGAGGCGGAGCGGCTTGGTTATCTCAGCGGCGAAATTGGCCGTGGAACCTTCGTGAAGACGCGGGTGACGGAGCGGGCAGGTCGCATGATGCTTGATCACAGCCCAACCGAGGTGCTCGATCTATCCATCATCCGCGGCGTTTATCTCGATGACCATGAAAATGCCTCGCGCGCCATTCTTCGCGAGATGGCCGATGGTGACAATTCTGGCTTCATGCGCCCCTGCCGGCCGGTCGCGGGGCTCGAGAGCCATCGCGAAACGGCCAGAACATGGCTTGGCATGATGGGCGTGACCGCCGGTCCGGAACGCATTCTTGTCACCAATGGCGCGGCGCACGGCATTTTTCTCGCTCTGAGCTGCATTATCCGCTCTAATGACGTGGTGCTCTGTGAAAACCTGACCGACCACGGCATTATCGGCCTGTCTAATATCCTCGGCTTCAGCCTAAAGGGCTTACCCACCGACGAAGAAGGCATTTTGCCCGAAGCGCTGGAGGCCGCCTGCGCAGCCGGAGGTGTCCGCGCTCTGGTGCTCATTCCCACGCTTAACAACCCGACCGGGCATGTGTCGGGCGCAGCGCGAAGGCAGGCCATCGCCGCAATTGCCGAGCGGTACGGCATTTTTGTCATCGAGGACGAGGTCTACCGTCCGATGATTGAGGATGATCTGCCATCCATCGCCGAAATGCTGCCTGATCTGGGCTTCTTCGTCACCAGCTTCACCAAGACAGTGTTGACAGGGCTGCGCGTCGGTTATCTCGTCGTGCCACCCGCCTATTCCATCCGCGCCGCCTCCATCCTGCGTGTGTCGAGCTGGAGCGGGACATATCTCACGGCCGAGATCGCTACCCGTTGGGTCGAAAACGGAACGGCACGGCTGCTGCTGGATGTCCAGCGCACCGAGGCCCGTGCGCGGCAGAAAATCGCCATGGACATACTGGGCCACCATATAGGGTCGACCCACCCCCTCTCCCTCTGCGCCTGGCTGAAGGTTCCCCAGCGCTGGACGGAGGACGGCCTGGTGCGCGCGCTCACGAACCAGAACGTCGCGGTAACTCCGTCAGAACCATTTATTGCCGGTCCTAGCCATGGCGGCGGCATTCGCATATGCCTCGGCGGCCGCCTCAATCATGCAAGCCTCGCCAGGGCTTTGACCACTGTGCGGCAGACATTCGAGCAACTGCCGCCGGTCTACGATATCGGGTCAATCGGCTGAGGTTGCCAGCCGAAAATCATTGAATCATTACAATATAATAATTGACATGATTTTATTTCGCTCTCAACATGACAATCATGAAGAGCGAAAACCTGTCCATATCCGCCGCCGACAACTTGCTTCCAGTCTCACTGACCGCGATAAAGCGAGCGGCGGCGCGGATTGCGGGACAGGCGGAGCGCACACCGCTGGTTCGCTCGGACTTTCTCTCTGAGCGCTGTGGTCATCCCGTTCATCTCAAACTTGAAACCCTTCAGCCCATCGGCGCCTTCAAACTGCGCGGCGCGATGAACGCCATTCTCTCGCTAGACGATACGACGCGCCAGCGTGGCCTCGTCACCGCCTCGACGGGCAATCATGGCCGGGCCGTGGCCTATGCCGCAGACAAACTCGGCATCCCCGCCACAATCTGCATGTCGGCGCTGGTGCCGGCAAACAAGGTGGAGGCGATCCGCGCGCTCGGCGCGGAAATCCGGATTGTCGGCGGATCACAGGATGATGCGCAGGAGGAAGTGGAGCGCCTGACCAAAAGCAGAGGCCTGACCGCTATCCCGCCTTTCGATCACGCCGACGTCGTGGCCGGCCAGGGCACTATCGGCCTCGAGGTCGTCGAAGACATGCCTGAACTGGCGACAATTCTCGTTCCTCTATCGGGCGGTGGCCTTGCGGGCGGTATCGCCGTTGCGGTGAAGGCGCTGAAGCCGGAGGCACGTGTCATCGGCGTTTCCATGCAGCGGGGCGCGGCCATGCATGCGTCAGTCACTGCCGGGCGGCCCGTCACCATCCAGGAAGAAGAAACGCTGGCGGATTCGCTGGGAGGGGGGATTGGATTGAAAAACCGCATCACATTTGCGCTCTGCCAATCTCTTCTCGATGAGATCGTGCTGGTATCCGAGGAAGAGATCGCAGCCGGCATCCGCCATGCGACGCATGAAGAAGGTCTGACGGTCGAGGGTGCCGGCGCAGTCGGTTTTGCGGCGATCCTCTTCGGCAAGGTGGACATCACCGGCCCAACCGCGATCATCGTGTCGGGTGGAAATATCGATCCGGCGGTTCACAGGACGATCATCGAAGGGCCTGCCGCATGAGCCAAATCAACATCCTAACCGAAAAAGATCTGCGCGCTGTCGTGAAGCTCGACCTCTCAGCAGTCGACTGCGTGGAGCAGGCCTTTGCAGCACTCGCAACCGAAGCGGTCGCCATGCCGCCGATCTTGCGGCTCGATATACCAGAGTTTCGTGGCGAGGTGGATGTAAAGACGGCTTATGTGCCGGGTTTCGACGGTTTCGCCATCAAGGTCAGCCCCGGCTTTTTCGACAATCCCAAACTCGGTCTGCCGAGCCTCAACGGGCTGATGATCCTCTTCAGCGCAAGGACGGGACTGGTGGAGGCCCTTCTTCTCGATAACGGCTACCTCACAGATGTGCGTACCGCCGCAGCCGGGGCGGTCGCAGCACGGCATCTCGCCCGTGAAGATGCTTCCGTCGCAGCAATTTTCGGAGCGGGCATGCAAGCCCGTCTGCAGTTCGATGCGCTGAAACTGGTGCGACCCATTCAATCCGCACGCATCTGGGCTCGTGACCATCAAAAGGCCGAGGTGCTCGCAGGCGATCTGGCCCGCGAACACGGAATAGAGGTCGTCGCCGCGGCCGATCCGCAGACCGCTGTCCGGGGCGCCGACATCGTCGTGACCACGACGCCAGCCGATAAGCCGATACTGTTTGCCGGCTGGCTTGAAGAAGGCCAGCATCTGACGGCCATGGGATCGGATGCCGAACACAAGAACGAGATCGATCCGGCCGTATTTTCCAGGGCGCGCTATATCGCAGACCGGCTTTCGCAGACCCGAATCCTCGGTGAATTGCACCACGCTATCGCCGCGGGGCCTGTAACGCTGGATCAAGAATTCACCGAGCTCGGTGCTGTCATCGCTGGCAAGGCACGCGGTCGCGTATCGAGGGACGACATCACCTTTGCCGATCTGACCGGCACCGGAGTGCAGGACACCGCCATCGCCAATCTCGCCTTTACCCGCGCAAAAGACGCCGGCAGCGGCCAAATCATCGAAAACAGTGTGAAAATGGGAGACGCAGCGTGAGCGTAACGCTGAACTTTACGCGCGAGGAATATGCCGCGCGCCTGTCCAAAACCCGCGACGCCATGGAAAAGGCAGGCATCGACCTGCTTGTCGTCACCGACCCATCCAACATGCATTGGCTGACGGGCTATGACGGCTGGTCCTTCTATGTCCACCAATGCGTGCTGGTGCCGCCGCAAGGCGAGCCGATCTGGTATGGCCGCAAGCAGGATGCCAATGGCGCCAAGCGCACCGCCTACCTCGCCCAGGACAACATCATCGGTTATCCTGACCACTACGTTCAATCGACTGAACGGCATCCGATGGATCTGTTGTCGAAGATCTTCGATGACCGGGGCTGGTCAGGCCTGTCGATCGGCGTCGAGATGGACAATTACTATTTCTCGGCTGCTGCCTTTGCATCCTTACAGAAACATCTGCCGAACGCCCGCTTCAAGGATGCCGCCGGTCTTGTAAACTGGCAGCGAGCGGTCAAAAGCCCGACCGAACTCGACTATATGCGCAAGGCCGGCAAGATCGTTGAGCTGATGCACAAACGTATCGTTGACGTAGTCGAGCCGGGCATGCGCAAATGCGATCTCGTCGCCGAGATCTACGATGCCGGCATTCGTGGCACCGCGGAATTCGGCGGGGATTATCCCGCGATCGTACCGTTGCTCCCGTCGGGTGCCGATGCTTCTGCGCCGCATCTGACATGGGACGACAAGCCGATGCGCTTGGGCGAAGGCACCTTCTTTGAAATCGCCGGCGCTTATCGCCGTTATCATTGCCCGCTCTCTCGCACTGTCTTTCTCGGCAAGCCGACTAAGGCGTTCCTTGATGCGGAGAAGGCCACGCTTGAGGGCATGGAGGCCGGTCTTGCGGCTGCCAAACCCGGCAATACCTGCGAAGATATCGCCAATGGGTTTTTTGCGGTGCTGAAAAAATACGGGATCATCAAGGACAACCGAACCGGTTATCCCATCGGCCTCTCTTATCCGCCGGACTGGGGCGAGCGCACCATGAGCCTGCGCCCCGGCGACCGCACGGAGCTGAAGCCCGGTATGACGTTCCATTTCATGACCGGTTTGTGGCTGGACGACATGGGGCTCGAAATCACCGAGAGTATCGCCATTACCGAAACGGGTGTCGAATGCCTCTCCAATGTGCCGCGGCAACTGTTCGTGAAAGGCTGAGAGATGTTAAGCACCGCGCTACGCCCCTCACCTATCACGTCGTCGGTCGATTTTGACAAGAAAGGCGTGCAGCACGGTCATCTGCGGCTACCATACAGCCGCGATGACAGTGCATGGGGGTCGGTAATGATCCCGATCTGCGTGATCGCCAACGGCGACGGGCCGACAGCCCTTTTGACCGGCGCCAATCACGGCGACGAATATGAGGGGCCGGCCGCACTTTTCGAACTTGCCCACACACTCGATCCAGATGACGTCAGCGGGCGTATCATCATCGTGCCAGCACTCAACTATCCGGCCTTTCGCGCGGGAACACGCACCTCGCCGATCGACCGCGGGAACCTCAATCGCAGCTTTCCCGGTCGGCCCGACGGTTCCGTGACGGAGAAGATCGCCGATTACGTGACCCGCCATCTGTTACCGCTTGCGGATATCGTTCTTGATTTTCATTCAGGCGGCAGGACGCTTGATTTCCTGCCTTACGCTGCCGCTCACGAATTACCTGACAAGATACAGGAAGCCCGGTGCTTTGAGGCGGTGGCAGCTTTTGCTGCCCCCTATTCGATGAAGATGCTGGAGATTGACGCCGTCGGCATGCTGGACACGACGGCCGAGGAACTGGGAAAGGTCTTTGTCACCACCGAGCTTGGCGGCGCGGGCACGGCCAGCGCAAAATCGATCGACATCGCCCGCAAAGGTACCATCAACCTGCTGCGCCATGCAGGCATCCTGACCGGCGCCGCGGTGCCGGCGCCGAGCCGCTGGCTGGATATGCCCTCCAGCGATTGCTTCACCTTTGCCGAAGATGACGGGCTCGTCGTCTTCGTCCGCGATCTCGGCGACACGGTCAAGGCAGGTGAAACCATCGCTAGGGTCTACCCTGTTGGAAAAACCGGTCTTGCGCCGGTCGAATACCGCGCCTCTATCAGTGGCGTGCTCGCAGCGCGCCACGTTCCCGGCCTCATCAAGGCCGGCGACTGCCTTTCCGTCATCGCCACGGTCACGGAGAATACCTAGTCCGAAGAATGAAGTGAGATCCGAAAACGGACCACGCAACCCAACCAGAGGAGTTAGAACATGAATATGACAAAACTCGCCGGGCTTTCCGCCCTTGCTCTTTCCATCAGCGTGACAGCGGTCAGCGCACTCACCCTCGAGGAGGTGAAGAAGCAAGGCTACATTCGCGCAGCGACTGCCAATGAAGTGCCCTATTCATACATGCAGCCCGACGGCACCTCTGCCGGCATCGGCCCCGATGTCGCGAATGCAGTTCTGAAATCGATGGGCATCGAGGAGGTCAACTGGACGGTGACCCCATTCGGCACGCTGATCCCCGGGCTGAAGGCGCGTCGCTTCGATTTCGCAGCCGCCGAACAGAACATTTCGCCCGAGCGCTGCAAGCAAGTGGCCTTCACCGAACCGAACTCGTCCTATGGCGAAGGCCTGCTGGTGAAGAAAGGCAATCCTAAAAAGCTGACCACCTATGCCGATATTGCCAAGGATCCTGCATTGAAGGTCGCCGTCGTATCTGGCGCCAACAATGTAGACTTCCTGCGGGCCGTCGGCGTCAAGGAAGATCAGATCGTCTTCATCCCTGCCAATGCAGATGCCATCCCCACTGTCCAGAGCCGCGCCGATGCCTATGCCGCCACGGAACTGACAGTGTCAGAACTGGCCAAGGGCCAAGCCAATGTCGAGCAGGTGAAGCCCTTCGTTGATCCTGTCGTGAAGGATGCGCCTGTGCGCAACTACGGCGGTTTCGCTTTCCGGCCGGAGGACAAAGAATTGCGTGACGCCTTCAACGCCGCGCTCGTCGAATTCCGCAAGACCGACGACTACAAGAAAATCCTCGCAAAATACGGCCTCTCCGAACAGAGTATCGCGGCAGCGGCCGAAAAGAAGGTCGCCGATCTCTGCGCCGGAAAATGACGCCAGCCGGCGCCCGTGCGTTACCGGGCGCCGATTACCATGAACTCGGGAACACTCCAGATGGACATGACCGCCTACCTGCCGATGTTGTGGCAAGGCGCCGTCGTCACGATGACGATGACGCTCGCAGCCCTTGTTGTCGGCACGGTACTCGCCTTTTTCTTCGGCATTCTTCGCGTCGAGGGTGGACCAATCCTCTCGACTGTCGCATTGTGCTACACTGAGGTGTTTCGCGGCACCTCGCTGCTGGTCCAGCTTTTCTGGTTCTATTACGCGCTGCCGCTCGTCGGTCTGAGTTTCGATCCGGTCACCACCGGCGTCATGGTGCTCGCCGCCCATGCGGGTGGGTATGGCGCCGAGATCGTTCGCGGCGCGTTATCTTCCGTTTCGGTGCAGCAGCTGGAAGCCGCACGAGCGCTAAACTTCACGCGGATGCAGACGCTGTTTCGCATTTCCTTGCCGCAGGCGATCGTCGAGATGATGCCGTCCTTCGGCAATCTGGCCATCGAAACGCTGAAGCTTTCCTCACTCGTATCGCTGATCTCGATTGCCGACCTCACCTTCGCGGCACAGTCGATCCGCAACCTGACGCTGGATAGCACCAGCATCTATTCGATCACACTCCTCTGTTATTTCGCGATGTCGCTGATCCTGATGGCCATCATCCGGGTGATCGAACATGTCGTGCGGCGCGGCAATGTGTTTCCGCGCACTCGCCATTCGTAAGGATATTCAGTCATGATGTATGGTTACGAATGGGACACGACCACCTGGATCACCTACACGACCTCGATCCTGCCCATCATTTTGATCGGCCTGACGGTAACGCTGAAAGCAGCCGCCGCCGGCTTTGCCATCGCGCTTATTCTGGGGCTGGTTTTTGCGCTGCTGCGCCGCAGTCGGGTGAAATTGATTTCCTGGCCGACCGCAGTTGTTGTCGAATTCCTTCGCGACACTCCGCTTCTGGTGCAGCTTTTCTTCCTCTATTACGTTCTTCCGGAATTCGGCATCGTTCTGCCGGCGTTTCTCACCGGCGCGCTGGCGCTGGGCCTTCAATATGCCGCCTATACGTCTGAGGTCTATCGCGGCGGCATGGAGGCGGTGCATCATGGCCAGTGGGAAGCCGCGACTGCGCTTAATCTGACGCGCATGCAGACGTATCGGGATATCATCATCCCGCAGGCGATCCCGCGCATAGTTCCGGCCATGGGCAACTATCTTGTCGCCATGATCAAGGAAACGCCGGTGCTTTCCGTCGTCACGGTTCTAGAGATGATGGGGCTGGCAAACATGATCGGCGAGCGCACCTTCGAATATCTGGTGCCGCTGACGCTTGTCGGCCTGATCTTCCTTCTTCTGACCATAATCTGCTCAGCAGGCCTCAGCCGCCTGCAAAGGGCGCTTCCAAAAGCAGGAATACCCTTGCGATGACAAACAACACCAATCAGCCGCTGATCGAATTTTCCGATGTCACAAAGCGGTTCGGCATTTTGACGGTCCTCGACCAGTTCAATTTCAGCGTGGCAAAAGGTGAAAAAGTCACTCTTATCGGTCCTTCCGGCTCCGGTAAGTCGACGGTTCTGCGCATTCTCATGACGCTGGAACCGTTCCAGGAGGGAAAGCTGACGCTGGCGGACATTTCCTACCATCAGGCCGGCGGCAAAGGCCCCTTCCAAGCCTCGGAAAAACACCTGCGCCAGATCCGTAACCACGTCGGCATGGTTTTTCAGAGCTTCAACCTCTTCCCTCATATGACGGTGCTGCGCAACATCGTGGAGGCGCCGGTGCGTGTACTGGGCATTGCCCGGCCGGAGGCAGAAACACGGGCAATCGAACTCCTGAAGATGGTCGGCCTGGCCGACAAGAAGGATCACTATCCAGTGCAGCTTTCTGGCGGCCAGCAGCAGCGTGTCGCCATTGCCCGCTCTCTTGCCATGCGCCCGCGTGTCCTGCTTTTTGACGAACCAACCTCCGCCCTAGACCCCCAGCTGGTCGGCGAAGTGCTTTCCGTCATCCGTGGCCTGGCCCACGAGCACGATTTGACCATGTTACTTGTTACCCACGAGATGCGTTTCGCTCGGGAAGTGTCGGACCGGGTCTGCTTCTTCGACAAAGGGCGTATTTGTGAGCAAGGAACGCCAGAAGAAATCTTCGGCGCACCAAAGGAAGATCGGACCCGCGAGTTCCTGTCATCCGTTCTGCGGTAACCGCACTCTCACACGACCAGGAAACAGCCATGACCACAGCGACGACGAGGGAGCAGATGTGCTCGATGATGCTGAATAGGGTGGTCACACCGGAGGCGACCTGAAGCAGTTCCCCGAGGCGGCTGAGCGAAATAGCCGTCGCGCCGCAACGTCTCGCCGCTGCGACTGGATTTGCTCATTAATCAAGTGTTGGCGAGATTGACAACACCGTAAGATGTTGGCATTATAGACAACAAGAAGGCGCTCACGATAACAGAACACAAAAGTGTTGCTGCCGACGGCAGCATTATCCAGTTCGTTATTTGGAAAGTTCCAACGCCTGTTCCCCCAACCGAACATGGGTTCAAATATCGCATGGTCTATGCCCAGAACGGCATTAGGGTTGTGGGCTTCGACAATGAGCGGGGTAAAGGCGATCACATACATCTGGACGGCCATGAGTTTCCTTACCGGTTCACAACAATCCACCAACTGATTGAGGACTTTTTATTTGAGGTCGAAAAACGGAGGCAGTCATGAGAACTTTGACCATCACGACGAATGCCGGCTGGAAATCGGCATTACGCGTAGCAGGTAAGCGCGCTGCTATTGGCCTCGAAAGCGGTGAGTATCAGGGTGAAACGCTAAACTTTGAGACACCCGGCACATTCTTTTCGCGTCTCACCGAGCGCCGTTGGGAGCTACTGAACGTCCTTCTGGGAAGTGGAACGGTTGGCGTGCGAGAGCTTGCGCGCAGACTGAACCGGGACGTCAAGCGCGTCCATGAAGATGCTGCGGCGCTAGTCGAGCTGGGACTGATTGAGAAGGACGAGCGCGGCGCATTAAGTTGCCCGTTCGAGCATATTCATATCGATATGATGATGGTGTCAGCAAGACAGGTGGCGTGATAGAAGAGAGGGCGCTGACGTGTAGCGCGATTAGCGTCCATTATGGCGAGAGGAACCGCCTTCGGCCCTTCCCCTCCCGGTCCCCTCGATACGGACACGGCACCCTGTTGATCTGAACCCTTCAAACTGGACCGTTCTTGGTTAGAGAGTTCCGGTGCATTTTCCTGGCTGGGAAAGGAACGGAAGACGATGAAAGCATCGCAGTTTTCGGACGCACAGAAGGCGTTCATTCTGAAGCAGGGTGATGAAGGAGTGTCGGTGGCGGAAATCTGCCGGTGCCACTCCAGTTCCGCCGAAGTGCGGACGAAGATCGGCTGGTCGCCAGCACTGGCTGCGCAGCAAACCAGACACGGTTTGGCAGGCCCGGCCAGATGGCCAGGAGCATTCACATGAAAGTTGAAAAAATCAATCTAAATCCAGGCGATCAGATTCCCAACAACCAGACCTTCCCTGTCATCATCTATCGACAAGTCGGCTCGCCATTCGATTCCGCTGCTTTCGAGGCACTGTTCGCACGAAACGGATGGCGCGGCATCTGGCGCAATGGTGTGTTTGCCTATCACCATTACCACAGCGGCGCGCATGAAGTTCTGGGCGTGGGGGGCGGTAAAGCGACGTTGCAGATTGGCGGGCCGGATGGGCAAACCTTGCACGTTACGCAAGGTGACTGTCTGGTCTTGCCAGCCGGCACAGGCCACATGAAGCTGAAATCCTCTGCGCATTTTCAGGTTGTCGGCGCTTATCCACCCGGCCAGGAGGCCGATGTTCAGACGTCTGCACCAACCAGTGCGATGCTTGCACAGATAAAGTCTTTGCCAAAGCCGACAACCGATCCAGTGCACGGAGCATCAGGTGGCCTGATCGATCTCTGGTGAGAATGAGCCGGGTTTTCGAAACCTGCCAGCTTCCTTCACGAATAAGAAGTATTGAGACTGCTCCGAGATTCAAGCCTCGGAAAGCTCCTGCTTCACCGCTCCCCCCGCAACGCGCGCAATACTCAGGAGTCGCTCCACGTCGCGGCCAATCCGCGCCATGGCGGAGAGACCGACCATGGTCGAACTCACGAAATCCGCCAGACGCTCAGCCTCTTCCGGATGGCGCGCGGCAATATAGGAGCGGATCACGCCCTCTGCCGCCGTGTGAAAAAAGCTTGCTGCGGCACGCGCCTCGTCATCGTCGCAGCGCGTGCCTTCCAGAACGAGGCAGCCAGGGGCTGCGGAATGAGCGGCATAACGCCTTGCCGCATCTTCCAGCAACGCCGCAAGGCATTCCCCAACAGGACGATCCGGCCGCAGAATATCGGCAAGAGGAATTGCTTCCGTGCCGGCGTAGAGATCAAGAACCCGCTTGTAGAGGCCCATCTTGCTGCCGAAAGCGGCATAAAAGCTTGGCGGGTTGATGCCTAACACCGAGGTGATCTCGGCCACGCCGACAGCGTCAAAGCCACGCGCGTGGAAAAGCTGCTTGGCCGTGGCCACAGCCTGATCAGGATCAAAACGGCGCGGACGGCCGCGGGAGCGAATGTTTTTTGTATCGACCATTACATAATATCTTGACGAGTGGGCTGTTCAGTATTTATGTATCGATCATTAAATTAATTTTCAAGGTCATGGGGAATGCTCGTGTTTGAAGGAAAATCCGTTCTGGTTCTTGGCGGCAGCCGAGGCATAGGCGCAGCCATCGTGCGGCGGTTTGCAGACGAAGGTGCAAAGGTAACGTTCACCTATGGCGCATCCCAAGGTGCGGCTGAAGAGCTGGCGAAGGCGACGGGCAGCACGGCCATACGGGCGGATAGCGCTGACCGCGACGAAGTCATCCGCGTTGTGCGTGACAGTGGTCCTCTGGACATATTGATCGTGAACTCCGGGATCGCCATTTTTGGCGATGCTCTCGAGCAGGACCCTGATGCCATCGACCGCCTGTTTCAGATCAACATCCAGACGCCCTATCACGCCTCTGTGGAGGCGGCGCGGCAAATGCCTGACGGTGGCAGGATCATCGTTATCGGCTCGGTCAATGGAGACCGGATGCCGGTGCCGGGCATGGCCTCTTACGCCGTTTCCAAATCGGCCTTGCAGGGGCTGGCGCGCGGTTTGGCACGCGATTTCGGGCCACGCGGCATTACCATCAACGTTGTGCAGCCCGGCCCGATCGATACCGACGCGAACCCGGAAAACGGGCCGATGAAGGACCTGATGCACAGCTTCATGGCACTCAAGCGCCATGGACGGCCGGAGGAAGTGGCCGGCATGGTGGCCTGGCTTTCCGGGCCTGAAGCCGGTTTTGTGACGGGCGCGATGCACACGATCGATGGCGCATTTGGCGCCTGATAAGCAGATTGCCTGATGGTTTGCGGCCGGTTTCGGGACATCACGATGCTGTTGCTCCCGAAACCGGCGAATAGAATGCGGCGAAGGAATTTCGCCGCGATCTTATCGGTTTTGCCTTTGGGCGATCTATCGCGGCATTCGCGCGAAGCCCTTCGCCAAGATTGGGCCGGTTGGCCTTCCTGTTGGTGATCCGCCTGCCTGTTCAAGCGTGATTTCGTAGAGCTGGTCGCTTCGGGGGGTCGGCAGAGCCGGTCCATCGAGACGCGCTGAACGAACGCCATCGATCAGGCCGAGCGAGACCGGGCCAACATCCTTGGACGGCAATGTCCATACCTGGATCGTCTTGTCTCCAGGCACTGCAAAATCGGCCAGCATCCGCACGGTTGCTCTTTCGTTGCCGAAATCCTCAACAACGGCCTGAACCTCACCCGTCTCGTTGACGAGGACTGCGATCACCAGCGGCTCCGTTGTCCGTGTCAGGCTAAACGTAAGGCCGGCGGCGAGCACAACGGTTGCGGCAATGGCAGACACGGCAACGGCGCGCCAGCGGTTTGTGCTGTTGTCGTTTGCCGTGTGGGTGGGCTTGAGGGATGCGGATTTCGACTGAAGCGGCAGGCGGGATTCGATGTTGCTCCACAATTCGCCCTTGATGGCTGCCGGCTCGACGGCGGTATCGAGCGGCAGAAAACGCTCACGGCTGGCCGCGACTGCCGCCCGCAATTCGCCGTCCGATTCCATTGCCGCCTCAACAGCCGTGGCTTCGGAGGCCTCCAGCAAACCCAATACATAGTCATCAGCGATGGCGGGAATATCTTTGCGCTCCATCATCATGCCATGCACTCCCGAAGCGCCGAAAGGCCGCGCCTGATCCAGGATTTCGTCGTTCCAAGCGGAATGCGCAACCGGCCAGCGATTTCGCCGTGGGAATATCCGGCCACGTAGGCCATCAGGATGCCCTGTCTCTTTGTCTCCTCAAGACCGCCGAGACATTCATAAAGGCGGGAATTCCGATCGAGCTTCTGCCATGCGGCCATCACTTCATCTGCCTGCGCGCCATCGCGGAGCGTTTCAACATCCTCCACGGGGAGTTCACGCCTGCTGTCGCGCAGAAGATTAAGCGCGCGGTTTCTGACGATCGCGTAAATCCAGCCGCGCGCCGACCCCTGGTCTGCCCGATACTGGTGCGCATGGGTCCAGATGCGCACGAAGCTCTCCTGTACCACCTCTTCCGCCAGTTCCCTGCGCTTGACGATGCGCTCTGCCACTGCAATCAGCCGGCCTGCCTCGCGATCGAAAATCGCACGCAATGCGTTTTTGTCCCCTTTTGCGCAGGCAGTGAGCGCCCTGTCTAGATCGTCCGGCACGGAGCCCATCTGCATTTGAAACCTTTCAACGTCTGATCGCCAGCATGGTCGGCTTGGGCATAATACCCATCGTGGCGGCATATGGATGCATCTCGCAAATATTTTTTCGCTGCCTGCATCCAAATGCACCCTGCCCGGTGTCTTGAATTGTGGAAGCGTCGAAAACCAAACGCTGGACGCCTTCCGAAGGGTTCAACGCACGGGAGAAACACCATGAATATCATCCGCTCCACTCTGATCGCCTCCGCCGCTTTCGCAGCATCGGCAAGCATCGCGGTTTCAGCACCGGTCCTCGGGCTGACCGGCGACAAGACGCTCGTCATGTTCGACACTGACAAGCCTGCCGTCACAAAGACAATGGATGTTACCGGCGTCGACAAGCTCGTTGGCATCGATTTTCGCCCCGGGAACAAGACTGTCATCGGTGTGACGCCGGACCACCGCATCGTCTCCATCAACCTTGAGACCGGCGCGGCAACCGAGGTGGCCAAGATGGACAAAATGCTGACCATGACCGAAGCGCCTGTTGTGGTCGATTTCAACCCGGCAGCGGATCGTCTTCGTTTCATGACCGGCACGACCAATCACCGCGTGCATCCCGATACCGGCGCTGTGACGGTTGATGGAACACTGGCTTTTGAAGATGGCGACATGCACAAGGGAGAAACGCCAAACATCGTTGCCGCCGCCTATACCAACTCTATCGGCAAGCCGGAAAAGACGGCGATGTACAATATCGACGCGACCATCGGCGCCCTGGTTCAGCAGACGAAGCCGAATGACGGCACACTGAAGGCCATCGGCAAGCTCGGCCTCAAGGAAATGCCGGCAACCTACGCATTCGATATCCACGGCGAGGAAGGCAGCAAGAACACCGCATACCTGGCCGCCGGCAACACGCTCTACACCGTCAACCTCGAAACCGGTGCGACAACCGAAATCGGCAGGATCAAAGGCGCAGACAACGCCTTGCGGGATATCACTATCCTTCCTGCGATGTGATTTAGTGTCGTAGACTGCGCGTTCGCGCTATCAGAAAACGCCTGGTCCGGTTATGCGGACCAGGCGTTTTCATTGCACCGCTTGAGTCTCAGATCACTGTTCCGTAGGGCCAATTTAAAGCATCTTCGCCAATTTATGATCGCACTTTAACGGGCCGGAATTTATTACTTGATATATTTCACGGTTATACTGGATATTTCGCTCAGACTGTCCGATTTGTTTTTTGATATGAGTTGATCTTCGGTAAGATTGCTCGGTCGCAGGAATTTACTGCTTTCTAAGCTCCGGGCATTCATATAGTCTTCCCGCTGATGATGGATACGATCCGGATAAAAACCCGCAAATGCTTCGTTTTTCACGAAAACGGCGACGAAATCATTCCACTGGTCCTTCTTTCTCAGCGTGACAAACGACTCGAGCAAGGTTGTGCGGTACCCAACGCGCCGCGCCCATTTTTGCAGCGCAATGCCGCTGTCCGGGTAAAAGCGCCAGCAATCCACCGGGAATCTATGGAAAGCTCCATTGGACGGCGCATTAATGTAGCAAAGTCCGTCCGGCTTTAGGATTCTCTGCGCTTCTGCAAAAACCAACCAGAAGAATTCCGAGTGCTCGAAGCAGGAAGACGAGACCACAATATCCGCAAATTCGTCCTCTACTGGCAAATCGTAAGGGTCTTCCACGATCCTGTCGACCCCTGGGCCTTCGGCAAAGTCGAGACCCAAATATTCACAATCAGCAGGTGCAACACTGCGCAACGTTCCGCTGACATCAAGTGAGCCGATTTCCACAACCTTTAGGCCCGAGCGCCGGCTTGCGTAGGTTTTAAAAAAATACTCGGCGTTCTCCAGCGCGGTGTCGTGCATCAGTCGGTTTCGCTTTCGATGTGACGGGAAATCCAAAATATGAAGATCCCGCCCTCCGTGCAAGTAGAACCAAAATATTTCAAGCGGGCTCTCCTAATGGTGTTGAAAAAACTGTGGAAAATGTGACTTACTTAGAATGTGCTAAAATTGTCTCGCGAGAACCAGGAAACCGTATTTTAAAGACATTTTACGTCATCGTAATCCGCCGGTCTTGCACAATCAGCAGTTGGACATTCAGTGTTTTGCATTCTATATAATTAATCGGGCCAGCGTTCGTCATGAAACAAACGGATATGAAAAGGGAATTTGAGTGCGTACTTCTATTTTGTTTGTTAGCAATACCTCACAAATAGAGCGACCGTTTAAAGATCCGTCAACACGATATCGTTGCTTCACGCCCGCCCTGGCGCTAGCGCGACGCGGCCACAACACTGTTGTTACCTCTCAACAGGATTTCGAGCGCGACCTCGGCAAATATCAAGGCTTCGACTATTTCGTCTTTCATCGCCCAATGATGAACGAAAAGCTTGGGGAGTTCCTCTTCTCGATGAAAAGGTCGGAGCGAATCATAGCCGATTTCGATGACTATATTTTCGAAGTTAAGGACGCATGGCTCACGCCGGCCTACAGGTTCCGCGGGGAGTCAATCACCAATACGGCGAGATACCTGTCGCGGAATGCCGCCGCCATGCGCTATTTTGACAGGTTCACACTGTCGACCGCTCCGCTTGCCGATGCGGTTCGCAGGATTTTCAACCCTGGCCAGGTCGAAGTGTTTTCCAATGCGCTGGATCCAGGATTTTCAGGTTCGGCCCAACTTATCCGGGAAAGAACGAGAGGGGCCCGGCGGGCATACAGGTTCGGATATTTTGCCGGTACCGCGACCCATGATCAGGATCTCGCCGATATCGCCCCAGCATTGGCGAAAGCGATCGAGGCTCATCCGGAATCGCGTATGCTTGTACTTGGTCCTGCGAAGATCCCGCATGAACTCCTACGCCTCGGCGTACGGGTCGAGCATCGTTCCGCCGTCGTACCGTTCCACCGCTTGCCTGCAATGATGGCTCAAGTGGAAACTGTTGTAGCTCCTCTAGAGCGAAATGCGTTCACGGAATGCAAAAGCGGCTTGAAGTTTTTCGAGGCGGCAGCGGTGGGTTGCTCCGTTGTAGCGACGCCTATCGGTGATATAGACCGTTTCGACTCCAGCCTTTTGAGAAAATGCGAGACGCCGGATGAATGGGTGGATGCATTGATGCGGCCCTTCTCGCTGACGCCAGACGAATTGGAAATCGAGGCCCGGAGGGTTGTAACCTTAGTCGATGCGGATCGATTAGCCAGCACGTGGGAGACAAGTTTTGTCCAGTAAGAAGAGAAAGCTGCTTATATTTGTCGAGCCTCATCCGCTTCGGAATAGTTTTACGGAATTTCTCGACGTTGGAAGCCTTCTTTCCGGCCTCGCGTTGTCAATGGACGAAACCGAAATTGAATGGCGGCTGTTTTCTAACGACTTCGTTTTAGATGGTCTTTCAAAGCTGTCAGCACCGAAGGATAGATTCATCACGCCAACGTTCGACGAAAGTAAGTACATCGCGTCTTGCCTGAGGGAATGGACCAAGGAAGAAATCGAACGGCGAGCCTTGCTCGTTAATGGCGAAGGAGAAGTCTCGCTTTTCTATCAAGGCGTCTTAAAACGCATTCGTGAAGTCTTCGATTTCGACGTTATTCTTGTGTGGTCTGAGAACGGCGCAGTCAGGCGTTTCGCCGAAGAAGCCGGTATATCCGTCCTGCATATGGAACTCGGGCCAACCCGCGCACCGTTCCAGGAGACCGCGTACATTGATTTTCTCGGAACGAATGGCAGCGCGAGCTTCATCGAATTCGACGTGGCCAGCTATCCACCTGAAAATGTCACCCCGGCTGCGAGCTGGATTGCGTTGTCCGCTGCCGTTGAAGAAAACAAGCCGTCTATCATGGAGCTTCAGGCCATCATGCCGGCGCTCCCGTTCGGCTTGAAGGAACGGTATGCCGTTGTGGCGCTGCAACTGGCAGACGATCTCAATACCGTTTGTCATTCGCCGTTTCACACACCCAAGGAATTCTTGGAGTTCGTGATGCCTGCCCTGCTCAACCTCGGTTTCAAGGTCGTCGTCAAGGGGCATCCCGGCGCAACGACACGGCCCATAAACCTGGTCGAGGAAATCGCGGCGCTTGCATATGCAGCTGAATTCGGCGAAAAGGTGGTGATCCTCGATAGGCATCTCCCGTCGAAGGATTTCATTCCCGTTCTTTCTGGTGCAGCTGCCGTGTGCTCCATCAACAGCTCGGTCAGCTTCGAGGCTCTTCTTCTAGGCGTTCCCGGGCTGGTCTTTGGAGCGGCGGCATACGACCTCGGCTCGGTGCTGAAGAAGGCGTCGGATGAATTCCTGCGTTCCGGAAATTGGTCTCTGAGTACATTCGAGGTCGATCGACTGGTAACGGTGATGTGTAGGCACCTCCTTCACCCCAAGTCGCCCGAGACGCTCTCGCGCATCCTGCAGAATGTCATCCTCGGGATAACGCCGGAGATGACGGCACCAGAATATGCCGTATTGCTTGCTTCTGGCGCCTCACATGGCTATTCGATCATCGATGATGAGATGAGAAAAACGGGACTGCAGACAAAGCTTACGGACTTTGCGAAATCTATGGCCCATGTCGATGCCACCTATATGGGGCACATCGATGAGGTGGTTACTAATCGCACGCCGCACGGATTGAGCATTGCCGTGAAGGGCTGGGCGGCACGGAGGAGAAAGGGTGTTGATCCTCAAGTCAAGATCATCGCGCTGTGCGACCCGTCCGGAAACGTCACGAGTTATACCGAAATGTTCGACAGGCCGGATGTGCGAAAAGCCCACCGGCACATCAATTATCCGGCGGGTTTCAATGTGGCTGGCGTTGTTCCGGGAATCTCTGGCCCCGATGACGTGCGCCTCGTGCTAGTGACCGATGTCGGTGCCGTTAACTGTGTGGTATCAAAAGGAGGTCTCAAATCGCCGACGGATATCACGCCTAGGGCGCCTGAAGATTCACCGAAGATCCCGGAGGAGGCGTCTATTCCCCCAGAAGAAAACGGCGGCTTTTTGCGCATATCGAAATCGACTGTTCCGTTCCTACGATGGATGTCGCGCGGTGAATTGAAAGCAAGGCCGGCGAAAAGGCGATGAGTGAGGTTTTGCGCGCCGTGAACCGGCTTGAGCAAGCAGAAGGCGCCGAAATCGAGACCGTTGTAGTTTTGGGTCCATCGCATGTCGTGCGTTGGGAGCATGCCGTAAAATGCGGAGCGATTCCTGCACCGTTCCCTAACACTGTTTTTGTTGGCGGCGGTGGGCTACCGGTCTGGAGCGCCCAACTGTTTGCGAAAGCAAAAACGTTATCAGCATCCGCAGATAAGCTGTTGCTGATCGTCGCGGATTTTCGGTTCGGCAATTCTGTCTTTGGCGTGTCGCCGCTGCCTGACAGTCTTTTCATAGATGGTCACAGGAACGTCAGCCGAGATTATCTCAACGGCTCGGCCGATGAATTTCTTCTCGCAAAGTGCATCGCCGCGCTCGATATGTGGCGCAAGACATTCGGCGAAAAGCTGATTGTGATCCACTGGACAGGTCTCACGCGTCGCAATGAGGATATTCTTCGCGGCAAGCATCTGGAGAACGGCGTTTATCGGCATCCGACGTGGAATTTCGACGAACTGGGAAGCGAGGACATCTCTTCGCTCGCAAAGGCGCCGCTAGATGTGATCCGAGCACTCTACGTGGATGACAATCTCCATCCGTCGGCGCTCGGGTTTCGCTATCTGCAACAGCGAATCAACTTAAAGCGCCCGGTCGATGCGCTTCGCGACAGTATCCATTGGATCAAGGACGAAGTTGCATCGTCTTTGGCGGTCGAGATCCCGGAACCTATCTTATTTACCGGCGACTCGACTTGGGTCAAGAGCACCGTAAGATTGCTTCACGGCAAGCCTTTGGAGAGCCTGGCTCAGCGCGGTGTCTATATCAAACCAATGACGTTTGATGAAATTTCAGCCTTCAAAAGAGAACATCGAATTCGAAGAGTCGTGTTTGTCACGGACCACGGGGAACACAAGGAAAGCGGGTCAGCCTCTAGGCTCAGTTTGATAACGAAGCGCCTGGTAGAGAACGATGAGCAAACAAAAGCCTGTATTTTCCCGTGGGCCGCTATCGCGCGCGAGATCGTCTCGCGCAGGCACCCCGACCTTCTGCATCTTGCTGCTCCGAACCCGGCTGAGCTGTCAAGTTGGCTGCAACTTATGCACGTCGAGCAATGTGTTGAGAAAGCCGCAGACTTCAACAAAAATGTCGACCTCGGAGAGGAATTAATACCGACGCTCGAAGGTATCCGCTTCCTACTCTCTCGCTACGGTTGATTGATCTGCCCGATTACATTCGCAGATAAAGGCTCTGTTCAAGGTCGTGCAACAAGGCCGTGGTCGGCTTAACTTCGATCATGTCGTGGAGCTTCTCGAACTTTTCGTCTCCAGCGGTACCGGGCAGAAACCCCTCGACAATATCCAGATACTCGTCGTCGAGAACACGCGATTCCGGGTCCAAGTTCGTGACAAACAACAAGCCCGTGGGCGGAGCATCGACGGCTATCAGTTTCAGGTCAGGACGATAGGCCTTGAGGATAGGAATCAGCTTCCAAACATCACCCGTCCACCAGTTCTCGTAAGTCGTCCCGGCGCCTAGTTCCTTGGCAATTTTTTCACTGCGGTTGGCCATGGTGGCATTCAAAGGCAGGCAGTCGTGCATCGCGATCAGAGAGTGCCGTTCGCTGATACGCTCGACGTTGATAAAATCTCTCAAAAGATACTCGAACTTGTGCATTCCGTCGAGGAAAGAGAGATCCGGCGCTCCATCCAGGAATTTCTTCACATCTACAGAGCGAAAGAACACGTCGCTCGTCATCTGGAACAGAAAAGCTCGCTTTTTATTGAGCATGATGTTGCTGTTAAGTAGATAGTGAGGATCGACACCGACCGCCGCGTCGCAGCAAATGTTGGCAAAGGTCTTTCCGCCACAAACTCCAATTTCCAAATATCGCTCGACCGACCTTGCCTTTGACAACTGCGAAAGCAGGTCCTGGTAGGAGTGGCCTGTGTGGGGCGGATACGAAACGTTCGTGATAGGCATAAGTATTACTCGTCGTTTTCTTTGAACAGTATCTGCAAGGTGGCGGCGGTTACTTTAATTATCGGCCTTTGAGCCGCCAATGTACATCACCGGTCCGCTAATCGTCTTCTTCGGAAGGAAATTGTCGGAGAGTGAAATATTTCTCACCGGCCCGAGCAAAGCGTCCTGCTCGCGGAAAATGCTCCCGATGATAATGCTTGTCAGCGGGATCCTGTTGCCATCCGCCGAAAAGTTGTTACCAATCAGCTTGTTGTTATCATCCTCGACGATAACATCGGCCAACCCGTTGTTATAAATGGTATTCTCGATCAGCTGGTTGTATTTCGCATGGTCTTCGTAGAAGGTTTGCCCGCGAAGACTATACCCGGTATCGGAGCAAGCCGAATTCTGGTTCCTTGTCACGCGTTCCATCCAGGTGCGGCTCAAGCCCTGCCGCGACGCGATCCACACGCCGACGCCCGGCTTTGAAAGCGTTTCCACGCCGGGCAGCGACAGTAGGTAAGACATCGTCAAAGTCATGTCGCCGAAACGCATGCCACCTTGGCCGCGAATGATGTTGTGCCGCAGGATATTGCCATTGGTATGCTGGTACCGCGTGACACCCCTCGATTCTCCGCAGTTCTTGTAGAGCGCCACGCCGATCCCGCCGTTGTTTTCGATCACGTTGTCTTCGATGAGGTTGTTTGCAGAGGCATCGATGGCGATCCCCACGTTGCCGTTGCTGGCAATGGTGCTCGTTATGATACGATTTTGTCGGCTTTCGCGTTCTAGATAGATGCCCACGCTGTTGGCACGGATCCCAGCATCTTCAATAAGCCAATTTTGCGCATACTCGTTGACGAATATCCCCGAGTCTTTCACTTTGCTGATCTCGACGTTTCGAACGGTCACGTCGGCCGCACTATAACCGTAGCGCTTGTCACGGCCACCCAGCATGCCATTAAGGCTAGGTGTGCGGGCAATTTTGGCATTGTCATCGCTGAATTCCGGATAAGCTATGCATTCCGCGTTAGGTCGTGGTTTACTCCATGCGCGGCGGTTGAGATATATCCCGAAAGCGAAATTCTGGATCTTGCAGTTCTTAATCAGACTACCGCTTCCGTCGGCGTCTATAAACAGTGATTCCGCTCCGCTAGCATCCGAGTGCTCGCAAGTAACCTTTTCGCTTGCGACACCGACACCTTGGCCTCGCGACCCCGGTAATATCTTCACGTTGCTGCCATCAATCGTCGCGCCATTGCAATCAAGGCTCAAATCGGGCTTCGCAATCACGACCTGCTTGGTGATCAAGCAGTTTGCTGGCTGCAGTTGGATGTTGCGATCGACGACACCGTTCCAACTCTTGCAATCAACGCGTTCGGGCGCGCTGGTCGGAGCAAGCGAAAACGTTCCGGAGTTCGCGAGCTCCTTACCTTCCGCGTTGTCTTCTCCTGCCGCCGCGTATACAAAAATCCTCATGCCTGAAAATCGAACGGTATCGCGCGCACTCAACGTAATCTGAAAGGTGTGTCCACCACCCGAATCCCCGCATTTCCCAGCGGTTGCCGCACTACCCTCTCGGTCGGCAGGGACAGAAAACAGTGCCACCCCGGTTGGTGCAGGTTTTCCGAACGTAACGCGAACATAGGCTGGCTTTGAGCTGCCGCTCTGACAGGCCCATCCCCGGAGCAATGCACTTCCGTCCACCGCGCGATCGACGCTCTCCAGCGCGCCATTAATATCCGTTTGCGCATTGCAGGTCCCGGCGAGCACTGTGTAGATCAGAAATGTCGGGACGAAACAGTTCATTAAGCTCACCTCGTCGTTCTGTTAGCGATGGCATCGGGCTTCATGATTTCTGGCGATACCGTAGCAATGATGTTGTATCGTCCGTCTCCGCTAGCGGCAAGAAAATGACGTACACGCACGGCCTAGTTTTGAATGAATACTGAAGTCCGACGCCAGTCGACCTAGTGGCCCGCCGATGACAACTTGTAACGGGCGCATGCGATATAAACTCGGAGCATGGCGATTTTTGACAACTTAAGTACGTCCTGGCCATTCCTTGGGCCGGGGGGTACTCGGCGACTTTCTAGCCCTTGATCTTTTGATACGGTGGCAGCAGCATTTCAAGCCCTCTCACCGGCGAAGTGATAGAAAGCCTACTTCAATTGAAGGTGGGAGCCAAATCTCGGCGCCGCGCAATAGGCCGCCGCCATCTCAGAAGAAAGCTTTATTAAAAGCGTTTCTCTCAACAGGCTTTCCTGTTCCTTTTTTGACAGTATGACGATAAATTCCGATCGATCGTCGTCCGTATCGTACATTACCGTCTCGAAAAGATTTATAAACCCGAGTTCCCGGAGATCGAGCAAAAGAAGCTGGAAGCTGGCGGGCGTAAAGCACCACACGTGGCAGTCCTTGTACTCTGTCTTCGCACTTTCCATTGCCTTGGCAGCTTGCTGAGGGGTAAACCGAAGCTGAAAATCCCCAGTATTATGCTTCGTGAAACTGTGTTTTTTGCTGTTGAATACGTTGTAGAGCAGGCCAGATGCGACAACGCCCGGCGAAGGCTTGGTCCTGCCCTCCAGATGCGCATTGATTGCAATGCTGACATCGGAGTGCGGCCGGAAATGATCGAAGCAATAGCGCTTGTCTGGGATAGCCAATGCTATGCTGCCGCCTTCGTTGATCAGTCGCTCGCAGTCCCTCAGGAACGCGATGACGTCGGGAACGTGCTCGATCACGTGAGACGCGATAATCCAGTCATACCGACCCTCTGCGCCGACAACATCGACCAACGAGCGCCCATCAAAAACATAATCGACATCCTCGATCCTCGGATCTAGGTTATATTTTCGACGGAGCCCTTCCGTATCGAGATGGTCAATGATTTCAACGTTGAACCCAGCCGACTTTGGAGCAAGCGGACTGTAGCTCGGGCCGATTTCCAGCCCGAGACCGTCTGTATCCAAGGAGGACAGAATCCGGTCTCTCCGCCCTTTTGGAACAGCATCCGTCTTCATACCCACGCGCCCCCAATCTCATGCTATTCGATCGAAAGATATGCAACCGCGACGCGGAAAGATAGCTTTATTTCGTTCTCAACCACGTATCCACAGGAGACTACAACCCAAAAACCAACACTACAGTATGTTGATAGGACCTGACCTGAACCGCCCCGGCTTTGCCGGAGACCCCAACTCGTGAGAAGCAGGGTCTATGACAAGCAAGACGACGAACGAGTTCTCCCCTGAAGTCCGCGCTCGCGCCGTTCGAATGGTGATGGAGCATGAAGCCGAACATCCGTCGCGGTGGGCAGCAGTATCTTCCATAGCGGCCAAGATCGGCTGCTCGGCGGATACGCTCAATGAGTGGGTGAAGAAGGCCGAGGTGGATAGCGGCAAGTGAGCTGGCCTACCGAGTGACGTCGCCGAGAAGATGAAGGCTCTGGAACGGGAGAACCGCGAGGTTCGTCAGGCCAACGAGATTTTGCGGAAAGCCTCTGCGTATTTTGCGATGGCGGAGCTCGACCGCCCACTGAAGCGATGATTTTCTTCATCGATGCACACCGCTCGGTGCTTGGGGTCGAGCCGATCTGCAGATTGCTGCCGATTGCCCCGTCCACCTATTATCAGCGTACGGACGTCGACCGCCTGTCGGCCCGCGCCCGACGCGACAGTGCCATGAAGGTCTAGATACGCCGGGTGTTCAATGAAAACTTCCAGGTCTATGGCGTGCGCAAGGTTTGGCGGCAGTTGCTAAGAGAGGGTTACGACATCGACCGCTGCACCGTCGCTCGGCTTATGAGGGGGATGGGACTGCAGGGCGTCATGAGGTGAAGATGTCGTGCAAACCTTGGAACGGGTATGCCGGAAAGTTGGCTACCCGAAGACGATCCGTGTCGATCAGGGGACTGAGTTCGTGTCTCGCGATCTTGACCTTTGGGCCTACGCCAAAGGCGTCACCTTGGACTTCTCACGACCGGGCAAGCCGACCGACAATGCGTTCATTGAAGCGTTCAATGGCCGCTTCCGCGCCGAATGTCTGAATCAGCACTGGTTCCTGACCCTTGCGGATGCCCGCGAAAAGATGGAGGATTGGCGTATAGACTATAATGAGTTTCGGCCGCATGGTGCGATCGGCAATAAGGTGCCGATCTCGCTGATGAAATCAGGAGGCTCAACCAGCCCGCCTCCCTGAATGAAGCCGGAAAACTCTAGCCTCAGTTGGTCCAGAAACCTGGGGCGGTTCAAAAACGCCGAGGCTCTAATCGCTGCCGGATGAAATTTCAGTGGCAGATCATTCTGGAGCAACGAAGCCCAATTCTGCCAGAAGATGATTGATTGACAGCGCTGTTGGATGATATCCCCAGTTGCGTTGATGGATGTGACTTCTCTATTTGCGGCATCCCGCCACGACCGAACAATGCTTAGTTTCCAAACAGACAGGAATTTGATGAAAGTCTTTCCTAATATGTCGGCGAGTTTTCTATCGCTTCTTAGCCGACTTTCATCTTGGGTCTCGAACACTGCAACCCACAACGCTGGTTCAGCCAACGAAGACAAAGTAAACGCCGGGGTCTTCGCGCAATTTGAGATGCGGCAACCTAGTCACCAAAATGCTATTGATGCGATACCGGGCTGGAGCTCCTCCTTTCCGGTTCCGGGGCTGCAGGCAGGAAATGTTCCGCTATTTCAGGATGGACGGATATTGTCCGCGCTAAATGCCTATGGATCGCTCGAAGGGGCCGAGGTCCTCGAGGTCGGCCCTCTCGAAGCAATGCACACGTTCATTCTCAACAAACAACGGCCAGCCAACATCGACGCTATAGAAGCCAATCAATCATGTTTTTTGCGGTGTCTTGTAACTAAGGAAATCCTGAAGCTTGATAAGGCTTCGTTTTATCTGGGCGATATCCAGAAATGGCTCCAGAGCACTCAAAAGACATACGATTTTGCTCTTGCCTCCGGCGTCCTTTATCACATGCCAGATCCGGGAGAGTTTCTTCATCTACTTTCCAAACGTGCCAATGCATTGTTCATATGGACTCATTTCTTCGATGAAAGTGCTATGCCACCTTCGGATGTCCGTAGGCGTCCATTCAGCGGTAAGATCGAACTCCGCTCGGTGGCTGGTATGGAACTCCACTACCACGAAAGGAGCTATCAGAACGCGGACCAGAACGCCTCATTCTGCGGGGGCATGAAGGATCGCCATTTTTGGCTAGAAAGAAGTGAAATAATATCGCTGCTCGAGCGTTTGGGGTATTCGAAAATTGAAATTCAGGCCATAGACAACAATCATCCTGGTGGCCCATGCTTTTCGGTATTCGCCAGACGATAGTTAAGTCTAGGGTGGTGACTTTAGGTGTAAGAGCGGACTCGGACGATTGCTGTTCAACGTCGAATATGATCATGGGAGCGTCATAGAGGGGTACTTGATCCCCGACGGCTTTTCTGAAGAAGCTACGATCTTCGTCACTATGGACGATGGCAGAGACGTGGCAATTGCGTGTGACCAACCGAAACCAGCTGTCGTGCAATCAGGTCGCCATGCGACCGGGATGGTTGGGTTCCGGATTGATGCAACCCGAATTTTGGATCTCGCCAAGCAGCGGAGACTATCTATTCGAGATTCAAAAACGGGCCTCCTGATCTATCGTCGTTCGCCGATCGATAATCCGGTTCAACACAAGATTTTGCGTCTTGAGCTTAGCATTTTGCCGATGATGAAGTTCGACGCTTTTTGTGAAGAAAGTTTTCAGTACGCTATTTCAGGCGTAGAACGTTTTGGTCACGAAACGACAATGCAGGCATTTCACCTCAATGCAGGGTCGTCGGTCTATATCAGCGGCAGGATTCTGCTGCGCAACTACGAAGACTTCCTTGACAGGGGATTCCAGGCTATCGCCGATATTCCCGACCCGTACTACGAGATGGCTTGCCGCCTCTTTACCCTCAATCGCCTCACCAGAAGCATGCCAAATTTCCTTGGAGATCGTGATCGACTGATCTTATCCCCGGCTGCTGAATACTTTTCTGAAATTAACTTAGCGGATGACCGGGCATTGAAACGTGCGCTACAGAAGGCACCGGATAAGGTCCGACGGGTGCTGATTTCACCCATCACACAGCAATTCGTCTGTACATATCCCGAGCAAAGAATAACACGTAAAGATATTGCGCCAGCGATCGGCGCACTTGCCCGCTTTACCGTTGTTGGTCATGGAGACAACAGCGTTCATTTCCAACAAGGCGTGGGAGAGCTTCTTTCTGTACCTCCCATTGACGTCCCTGTGGTCAGCAAGCACTCTATCCTCAAAGATTTGGCCTTGAGGTTACGCCAAATACCTGTTGCTGAGACGATGCTGGAAGAAGATCTCATCTTCGACCACTATGTGCGCCAAGCTGTTGCGCCCGATGTTAAGGTGCAGGGATGACCGATACGATTACGAAGTCCGCGAAAACCAAAGCGGAAACCGATCAAATTCCGCTCGAGCTTCAAGAGACACCAAAAACGACGGGGTGGCTTCGTCTCTATGAGTCGGGAAGAAGGCGTCTACTCACGAAGGCTCCGCCCCAGATCGAGATCGAGACCGCAAACGAACCCGAGCTCCAACATGGCGGCAAGACGCCATGGGGTCTTATTACATTTGTGCTGCTTGTTCTAATTCCGTTCTTGGCATCGCTGATATATTTCATCTTGATTGCGTCCGATCAATATACATCGGAGGCGCGCTTTGCCGTGCGATCCTTGGCAGATGATGGTTCAAGTGAACGGGTCGATACCGGGATCATGAGCATGCAGTCGTCCTCCCAGGACGCGTATGTTGTGACGAGTTTTATCCACTCGGCTGAAATTTTACGACGTCTGGACGGCAAAATTGACTATCGGGCTATTTTTCAGCGAGATGACGCGGATTTTTTGGCGCGGTTCGACAAGCGTGGCTCTCATGAAGACTTCCTGAAATATTGGATGAAACACGTAGTAGCCTACATCGACGGACCCTCCGGAATTATCATCTTAAAGGTTCAGACCTTTACACCCGAGGATTCTGTGAACCTTGCCAAAGCTATCCTCGAAGAAAGCGAAAAGCTCGTCAATGAACTGACGGTTCGCGCGCGCGAAGATATGATGTCGAGTTTTCGCGACGAAGTAGAACGAACGGATCGCTTGTACCAAGCGGCACTTGGTAACCTGAACCGGTTCCAACAAGGTAGCGGTCTTCTGAATCCGACCGAACAGGCTCAACAGAAAGGTACTTTGCTCACTGGGCTGTTAGGCAGAAAGCTCGAAATGGAAAGCCAAATTTTTGTGCTGCGCCAAGCTAAAAATACGGATTCTCCGCGCTATCGACAACTGAGCCTTGGCCTTGAAAGCATCAATCAGCAGATCGATGGTATCCGTGCACAGATTACGGGCGGGGCCGACGCTTCGCTCGCCAATGTCATATCGAATTTTTCGGTAGTTGAGACAGATCGCGTGGTGGCGGAGAAGCTCTATGAAGCCGCGAGACGAAACTATGATCAGGCATTTGCCGCGGCTCTTCGGAAGGCACTTTATCTCACGGTGTTCGTCAATCCGGCCTTGCCAGAAGAGGCGCTCTATCCCCGTCGCTTCCTTTCGCCTGTTCTGATTATGCTTGGATTGCTCACAGCCTGGACCATTCTCGCGCTTGCCTGGGCGTCGGTTGAAGATCACAGGCTCTAGAACAAAATGATCCGTTTTCAGAATGTTTCGAAACACTTCAAAACCCAAAGCCACAAGAAAGTAATTCTCGATCGGGTGAGCCTCGAATTCGAACGCGGTTATTCCTATGGAATCCTCGGCGTCAATGGTGCTGGCAAATCAACAACCATGCGCATGATAGCAGGAACAATACTGCCGAACTCTGGTCGTATCAGCAAAAACGTTCGCGTCTCCTGGCCGCTCGGCTTTGCCGGCGGTTTCAACTCTGCAATGACCGGCAAAGAGAACCTCAATTTCGTCGCCAGGGCATATGGTGAAAATCCCGAACGCGTCTCAAGGTTCGTAGAAGAATTTGCAGAACTGGGTGACTATATCAACGCGCCTGTTCGGACCTATTCATCTGGCATGGGTGCTCGTCTTGCCTTTGGTCTTTCCATGGCCATCGAGTTCGAATGTTATCTTGTCGACGAAGTCACGGCCGTTGGCGACGCACGCTTCCAAAAACGTTGCAAGGAGGCATTTGACAGCAGGCGTAGGAATTCTGACATCATCATGATTTCTCACGGTATGGAGACAATAAAGGCTTATTGCGAAAAAGCTTTTTTGCTCGTGGATGGCCGAATGATGTATTACGATGACGTTGAGCTTGGAATCGAAGCCTATTACCGCCTCAACAGATAGCTATCTATCGCGACGCGATACATTATGGAGGCTTATTTGGCGCCGCAGAATGAAAGCAGCAATGGACCGGTGAGCGGGCTTGAGGCCAGTAGAGTTATTTCCCAGCGTCTGACTTCGTCAGCGCGTAAACTCCGCTTTTCAACCTCTTCAAGAAGCAGCCTTTTTAAGGCAGTCGGCCTTCGGCCTAGGCTGAGTGACCGACTTTTCACAGCGACCGTGCTCTTATTTGCCGTCCTTCTTTTTGCCATTCCGAACGTAACCGCATTGCTTTATTATGGCATCTTTGCTTCCGATCAATATGAATCGGAAACTCGTTTTACTGTCCGTTCCTCGACACCGGCCCTCGGCAGAGACCAAATTGCGCGAGTAACCGGTGTTCCTTCTGCAAAAATCGTCCAGGACACTCAAATTGTAACTAACTTCATCAACAGCCACGAAATGATCGATATGTTGCGTGATCGCAACATTGACCTGCAGAAGCTTTTTGGTAGTGCCGACATTGACTGGTGGGCTCGCCTCCCCGGTGATGCAACTGCTGAGGAGACGAGGGATTACTGGGCGCATATGGTCACAGCGACCGTCAATGCATCAAGCGGGATTGTCACGGTAAAGGCCAGGGCATTTGCTGCCCGGGACGCTGCTGTTCTAGTAAGCGAGATCGTTAAAGCGTCCGAAGTCATTGTGAACCAAGTCAACGATCGCATCTGGAAAGATGTCATTGCAACCGCCGAGACAAGCCTCGAAAACGCAAAGCAACAGCTTCAAAAGGCTCGCGAAACAGTCGCCTCGACCCGCAATAGAGAAGGCGTTTTGAGCGTCAGTAATAGCTCCCAGATTATTTCGACTTTGATTGGTACGATCGAGAATGAACGGCTGAATCTTCAACAGCAATACAATTCGCGGATTGCGGTTGTCTCAGCTGACTCGCCGCAAATGCGCGTGCTGAAACGCGAAATCAGCAGCAAGGAACAGCAGCTCTCCGATCTCAATGCGCAACTCGCCGGCATCGGGAGTGAGCGTAGTCTAGCAGACGTATCACAGGACCTTTCACAGCTTGAGTTGGCCCAAAACCTTGCCGAACAACAGTTCTCGTCGAGTGTCAGGACACTTGAGCAGGTCCGTTTTATCAGCAAGCAACAGCTTCTCTATCTTGACAGTTTTCTCGCACCGCGTGTTCCGGATGAAGCGAACTATCCTAAGCGTCTTCTCTGGATAAGCCTGACCGTCATTGCTAGCTTGATCACCTGGGCTACAGCGACCAGTTTGCTTTACTTTGCCCGCAGCCGTCTGATGCAATGAAGTCCTATGGCTGACAGCTCAATCCGACAACGCCTTTATGCTGCATTGCCGAAACCGACGGCAAGAGTGGGCCCGATCAACAATCAAATATCAATCCGGCGCCTGCTGGTGCTTCGCAATGGGCCAAACCCTACCTTCAGTTACTATCTTGAAGAGAGGCTCAAACGAACGCCCATTCCCGCAGAAATACGCAATCTCGACGAATTCCTGGGTGACGTCGATCCTGACGGCCTTTTTGTGATCGTTTGTCGATATATCAGACCTCGACAGTTACTTTGGATGTACAGGCATCGAAAAAGTTTCGCAGGGACCAGTCTCATGATCGATGACGATATTGCCGCAACTGTCGTCGACAAGGAAGGAACGCTCGGGTACAAGGCGTACTTGGCTGCGATCGGGCTTGTGCCCATCCCTGTCCTAAACAATATCCTGTCTGATATATGGGTCTCGACTCCCCGCCTCGCTGACAGATTGAAGAGGGACGACGCGCGTCAACCCGTTGTTCTTCCACCCTTCCCACCCGCTGACACCTACACACCTTCGCCACCCGGAGACGATGGGAAAGAGGTGAAAATGGCGTTTCATTCAACGGGCAACCACGATCTGGAACATGAATTTCTGGTCCCAATTGTGCGAGATGCTCTGGCGCTGTGTCCTAACCTGTCATTCGAGGTAACGGCGTCATCGCATCGGCTGGAACGATTATGGATCAGTGCAAGACTTCCCCCACGGCGCTTGACCGTAAAATCTCACAGGAGTTGGAACCAGTACCTGTCTGAGACGAAACAACAGCATATTGATATTCTGCTGGTTCCTCTCTTACAGAGCAGAATGAACAATGTCAGATCCGGCACGAAACGTTTCGATTGCGCTCGCATGGGCGCCGCGGCAATTTTTTCTAATGGACAAGTCTACGGTGAGGCCGAATCCGCTGGCGAGATATTGATTGAGAACAACCCAAGAATTTGGCTAGAAACAATTCTCAACCTTGCGAGGAACAGCGAGCTGCGACGCAAGGCCAGAAATGCCACCGAAGCTTCGATTATGGCCCATCTCGCGAAAACTCAAAGCCAGCTCCCGTTCCACCGGAATGAGCAGAGATCCCAGGACACCTGAATGACAGGGCATAATACTATTGAGCGAACGAGCATCCTCAATGCACTTTCCGAGAAAAAAAATGTGATGACAGCTGTCATCCTGCGGGATATGCGCAGCCGCTTTTTCAATCACGGGCTAGGGTTTTTGCTCGTCTCCCTGTGGCCTCTCGCTCATATGCTTATTCTGCTAACTATCTACACGGTAATGGGCCGTAAAGCGCCGTATGGTGACAGCCTGAACGTATTTTTTGCGACAGGATTAATCCCGACGCTGGCGTTCATGTACGTTTCGCGATTCATGTCGCTGTCGCTGATCATGAACCGCACTATGCTGTCGTTTCCCGTTGTTACGGTAGTCGACATTATGATGGCACGCGCTTTTCTGGAAGTCGTGGCCGCAGCTCTGACCTTATTTTTTATGTTTATGATTTTGCTCGCACTTGGCGACAATCCCTTTCCGGCAGATCCTTTCGAGGCGGTATATGCCTATCTTGCAATTATTCTGCTAGCAGTCGGTGTCGGTTTCCTTGCCGGTGTAATCGCAATGTTCGCGCCCTTTTTCGTAACGATCTATGCGCTGACTATGATCGTTGTCTACATCTCATCTGGCACCCTTTTTGTTTCTGCTGCTCTTCCCGAGCGCATTGCTTACATTCTGTCCTGGAACCCGGCCTTCCATGCAGTGGAATGGATGCGTCTTGCCTATTACCCAGGGTACAGCGACAAATGGCTAGACAGGAGCTATATCATTGGTTTTGGTGCAATATCTTTGTGTTCCGGCCTCTTTTTGGAAAGGGTGCTGAGAATGAAAATGCTGGAAGGATAATAGATATGACATTGCGAATTCGCTCCAGCAGAGATCTTATTTCAATCAATCTTCTCGATCCCAACCGGTGGGAAAGCACCGGCGACGACCCATTTTTTGATATCCGCTTCAACACCCTTCGAAAGCCAATACTGGTCGCGTTTCTCCGTACAACGGATGGAGAGATGATCGAGCCAAAAGTCTACCTGAACAGGGGGCACGGTTACCGAGAGCGCGATACAGTGCAGCACGAACCCGGCCATAGTTTCATTGTAACCGCAGATGTTGGACGTTTGGGTTTAGTGAAGTCCCTGCGGATAGATCCATCGGCTCAACCTGGGGAGTTCTCCTTCCAGATAGAGGCCTTTCCAAACTGGGATAGCGCAGAACATGTGATCAAGCTCAGAATGGAAGCCGATATGCAGAGCGCGAAACGCTGGGATATCGGCCGACTGCCGCGGTTTCGGCTCAAGCTGCCATCGCCTCGCCTCCGACATGCTAGATCACAGGTCCTAGAATTTATCGATACACAGTATGGACTGGCGCAAAAACTACACGTTGCTCGCCCTGAGCCAAATGACAATGTATGGCTCAGTATTGTAGTCCCGGTTTATAATGCCCCGAAGCGCTACCTCGACGATCTCGTGAAGTCATTCGAGAGGCAGCACACAGAGGGCGTCGAACTGATTCTCAGTGACGACGCCTCGACCTCAGAAGAGACGTTGCGCTTTTATGAGGTATTGGCCAAGCGTAATACCATCAAGATTGCTCGTAGTGGCGTGAATAGAGGTATCGCCAACGCGACGAACGAGGGCCTCGCTCTGGCTTCAGGTACGTGGGTGACGTTGCTCGACCATGATGACCTTATCGCTCCGCATGCGTTGAAGATGATTGCTGCGACGATCGTTGCAAACCCTCAATGCCAATTCCTCTATACGGATGAGGTTGTCGTCAATGATCGCCTTGTTCCTGATGGATTAATGCTGAAGCCTGCCTTCGACCCGGTCCTGCTGACGGGCGTGAATTACATCAACCATTTCTCGGTTTATCGTCATGATCGTTTACGTAGGATTGGATATCTCAGAACGGCTTTCGATGGGTCGCAGGATTATGATCTTCTGTTGCGTTATCTTGAGGGGATTCCAGAGCAGCATGTTATCCATATCCCCTATCCTGCCTATTGGTGGCGCCGGACCGGCCAGACCTACTCCCGCCGTTTTATGGATAAAGCGACTGAAGCCGCGCGTCTTGCACTTTCAGAGAGATTTCAGCGCGAAGGCCAGGTGATCAAAGTGGTGCCGGCCCTAACCGAAACCCTCCACCGCGTGGAGTTTTCTCTTCCCAAAGGACTCGACTGGCCAAAAATTTCGATCATCATCCCTAGTAGAGATAGTTTCGACCTCATAAGCACTGTCCTCAAAGGACTGTTTGAGGACACAGATTACCAAAACCTAGAGGTCATTGTCATTGACAATGGAACCACTGATCGACGCGTTCTGGAACTATATCGAAGCTACACGGAATCAAAAAAGAACTTCTCAGTCACCATAGCCGAAGAGGCTTTTAATTTCGCCCGGGCGATAAATCGCGGGATGGAAAAGGCCTCCGGCGAACACTTCCTGATACTCAATAACGATATTGAAGTTATCGATGCAGGTTGGCTGAAAGAAATGGTCTCGTGCCTGAAATTTGACGCCACGGGGATTGTCGGCGCCAAGCTTCTATATCCTAATAAGAAAATTCAACATGCTGGTGTGATTGTTGGTTTTGGCGGATTAGCTGGGCACTGGTATCTCAACAAGCCAGCCAATTTCGGAGGGCCAATGAATCGACTGCATTTGCGAAACTCGGTAACGTGTGTGACTGGCGCTGCAATGTTGATATCCGGGGATTGTAAGGAGATAGTTGGTTCTTGGGACGAAGAGAATTTCGCCGTCGCATATAACGATGTTGACTATTGCATCAGGGCCCATAAGGCGGGCTTCAGGATTGTATGGACGCCGTTTGCGTGCATGTACCATCATGAGTCAGCCTCTCGTGGGTCAGATCTCGTTGGAGACAAGAAACGCCGTTTCGAACAGGAAAAAGAAAACCTGCGCCTATTGCACGGCACTGATACATTTGAAGATCCTTCGATCAATCCAGGCTACGAAAAGAGGCATTCGACGCCAGGTTTGGAGTTGCCCGTTCACCTTGCGCCTGCCCGCGCAGGTCTGAGGATCCAGCCCACGCGCGATCGTAACCAGATTAGTTCTGCAACAACGCGAGACAGGCCGACAGAGAGAGATTGATAACCTCCACCTGCTCCCACCTCAGGCTTCGAGGTACAATCGGGGTGAATGTTTCTCAGGCTTTTTCCGGGGGGCATGACCGCTGTCCCCGCCCGGAGAGTTTACGGTTCCATCGAGTATTCGCACTGCGATGCCTTCAGCTGCCGCCGAAGAACCTGCTTTTGAAGAGAGATTGCCTCGAACCTGGATTGAAGCTGCCAACAAACGATAGAACGCTGCCGCCAATTCCTTATTTGGTTTTTGAGGGTCTTCCCAAAATTGGTCCAGCTTCTTTTGATCCGTCATACCGGCGACGTCGTAAATCGCCGTTCCAAGCACTTTGGCCGGAATTCCATCAGAAATCCCATGAAGGGCTGCGGTAGAGTTGACAGTGACAATTCCAGAGCACCCAGAAATCAACGCGGCAAGGTCACCTGCACCAAAGTAATAGACCCGATCGCCAATGCTCAACCTCTTCGACATTTTATCTATAAATCGGCGCCATGAAATCAGTCCATTGTCAAGCGGGTGCACCTTAATCACAAGCCGAGTATTTCCTGGGGCAAAAGAGGCAAAAGAGGTCAGCACTTCGGCAATAGCTTGCTTTTGACTGCGATAGGGTGAATGCGCACGAAGCTGGAAATCCGTCTCAAGTTGAAGCGGATACACAAACCACGGTTGATCCGCTTTATTTAACGCGAACAACATTTCTTGCGCCCTGGATGCTCGGTGTCGTTTTGTCGCGAGTTGAAGGATCCAGCCTGCATACTCTACCAGAGGATGAAACAACGAGTGTCGCTGATAATGAGGATAGAGCGGGTGGAAAAAGACAGAGGGAAGATAGTAGGCGAGATCGTATAGCGCTTCTGCGAGAAAGGTTTGGCGATAACGAGGTGTCCGGTCAATTTCGGGCAAGAGGGCTGCGGCAGACAAGATCACCCCCGGCTCATTTGGAAAATGGGAATTGGACGATGTACCATTCATCTCCACTGTGACCCAATCAGGACGCAGGTAGCCCATCTCGATCGCGACGATTGCTATACCATGCGCCTTGGCGGCCATAATGGCCTCCTGATGGTATGGTCTTTCCTCACCGAACAAGATGATGGTTTTGATATCCTGATCCTTCAGGAACTTGCGGATGAAGTTGCCCCAGTTCTGCGGACGACCACGATAATTGACTGCCTCTCCCCTGCTCCAGAAGAGCTGGTCGCCGAAATTGAGATTGATGCGATAGCACGCATGACCTGCCCGAGTGAGATTCCCGGCGATCATGGAAAAAAGCGGAGAAGCAGGCCCTTGGAGAAAGAGATAAGGTCCCTGCGAAGTCATTTGAATCGCTCCTTGTATAGATGCGCATGCCAAAGGAGCGTCTCGAACAACGTCCACGGGGCCTCGATCCGAGATGCCGTTGCGACGTGCTTGCTCTCTTTTGCTCTAGCGAGCGGCACGATAAAATAGTCTGTACGAGGGTCAGGGAAAGGGTCGGCGTATTCTTTTAAAAGCGGTGCATGGTCGCCATAAAATGCTAGCCAGACCGGACGATCATACTTATCCAACTCCGCGACAAGACGGGCTAGGGCATCATCCGCTTTGCGCAATAGTTCCTTGTATATCTCAATCGGATCATTCATGCCTTCGACGCGACCCGCCTCCCAAGGGCCGTGATTGGCCATGGAAGCTACGAAAAGAAGGGCTGACTGCCGTTTCTCCAACCCCTCGGCAATTTCCAGAACTTTCTCGGTCAGGCGCATGTCCGACACGTAGGCGCCATCACGTGCAGGAACATGATCGAAATCATCGAGCATCGTCATTTCGCCAAAACCGAAAATTGGCATGGCCTTGTGCCTAAGAAAGAAGGTTCGGTCATACGGATGGATGAAATGTGTATACCATCCAACCTTCCGCAGCTTGTTGGGCCACACAATATCCGCGTAATGCGACGCGCGAAGATAAGGATAACTGGCATCGGCGTGAACGTCGTCCGGCTGGAGACCACTCAGAACAGCAAACTCGGTCCTCAGCGTATAACCACCTTCAAATACGCTGATAAGCCGGCCCCACTGCGCGGCCCGCTCCTTTAAAACATCGATGGTCGGGAGATTTAGGTCGTCGCATCCGACGTTGCGCAGATCCATGAAGGATTCCGACTGCCAGAAAATCACCAGAGGCGATTCACGGCTGGGCTCTCCTAAAAAATCGTGAATAACGCTTTGAAGGCCCTTGGCGAGTTCTTCAATAATCGCCTCTCGCCGCATGCCAAGCCACATCATGAAATGGTAGCTGACGGAGGTGAAGGTTCCGAACCGGGTCGTGTTCGACTTGACGTTGAGTGTCCTGAGAAGCCATTGCGCGACCAATGCCGCGACACGTCCGATCGGCTTTACAAAAAGCATGAGAATGCAGAGGCTCGGCACGAGTACACCGACCAGAATCCACAACCATGTGTGATGCGACGGTATAATCGAGGGCTCGGCAATCATAAACAGCGCGGAAACGCCAAAGACATACGACAGCGCCATGATCCAGAACAGCACATTGAAGTTCGTCGCGTAAAAAATGCTCTTATACTTGAATACATCAACAACCAGCGCGATATCCGAGAATACGAGTGGCTCGCGGATAAAAATATATTTTGCTCGTGATATGCCGGTGAAGATCACGAAAAAGCTGATCGTTCCAAGTCCCGAGTAGAACGGCCGCCAGGATATGGCGAAGAAAATTGAATACACGAACAATATGATTGGAAGCCTGGCGAGTTGTTCGACAACAATCCGCTGGGGGCTGTGTTGCAGACGATTTTCCTGCCTAACCCGTTTCGGTATGGCGAACGGATCGGTCAGGTAAACAATCATTGCGGCCACGACAAAGGATACGGCCGTAAGAGAAACGGGTTGATCCTCGTGAAGAGAAATGTCGAACAGGAGTGATTCCATCGTCAAGCCTGCATCCGCTGCAAGCGCCGATATAGAACCGGTTTTATGAATGCAGAAAACCACCATAAAAGGGTCAAGGAGGCCCCAAAGTGCACTTGCGCCGTTCCCCTGTCTATACCAATGACAATCTTTCTTGCTACCTGATCCGCCGGCCAAGGCGCAACTGCACCCATCAGGTGCCGGGCAGCTTGCGGGCGCAGAGGTATCTCACGCTCATATTGCGGCGTAAGCGTATCGGGCGGAAAACTAACGCCGACGGTGACGCCCGCATTCGCGACCTCAATCCGCAGGGATTCCCCAAATGAAGATAGCGCCGATTTCGACGCACAATAGGCGCTGTAGCCCGGAATGCCGATGAGGGCAGCACCGGACGATACCAGCATGATGTGGCCGCTGGCTCGCTTTTTCATGCCATTAAGGACCGTCCGAACCGCGTTCACGCATCCAAGAAAATTGACGGATAATTGTGCCTCAAAAATACCTGCCGATTGAGCATCGAACTCTTGCGGATCAACCCGCCCGGCTGACGCCACCAGTATATCGCAGGGACCGTGATTCGCTTCAGCGGCAATAATCGCCTCTCTCAATTCCCTTTCATCGCTCACATCCGCCGAGGCGATAAACACGCCCCCCCCTGCCCCGAGGTCCGCCCCGGTGAGCGCACGGGCAGCGGTAAGAAGCATCCCTCGCCTGCGGGCAATCAGAGAAACCCGGTAACCTCTACCTAAATAAATTTTGGCGACCTCCAGGCCGATACCACTCGATCCGCCCGTGATAATAATGTGAGGCATAGGCCGTTTCCAAACTCGGGTCTGACTAGCTGAATAATTTTGCGACTTGCTGCATATCGAGGCTTCCGAGTCCGACGTTGCGTTTCAACAGATCGTTCAGACTATTAGCCGTTAGATGCACGGCTGTCTCAATATGGCCTCTGGTGTGATCGCTAGTCAGAAAAAACCGGATCCGAGCCATGCCCTCCTGCACTGCAGGATAGATGATCGGCAGGGCATTGACACCTGCATTCAATAATTCGTTGGATAATTGCACAGCCCGCAGGGAGTCACCAACAATGACAGGAACGATGGAATGACCTCCGCTAGTGCCTGTATCCAGCCCGGCTCGGCGTGCAACATCGAGGAACAAGCTACCGTTTTCACGTAACCGTGCAACGCGATCCGGCTCGTTTTCAAGGATCGAAAGACTGGCTAGCGCGCTGCTTGCCAATACCGGCGGGAGACCCACGCTATAAACAAAGCCGCCTGCATTTGCCTTTAATATCTGGATGAGGGCGGAACATCCCGCTACATAGCCGCCGCAACTGGCGGCTGTCTTAGACAGTGTGCCCATCCAGATATCAACATTTGACGGATCGATTCCGAAATGTTCGAAGGTTCCTCTTCCCTTCTCGCCCAAAACTCCCAACGCATGAGCCTCATCAACCATGAGCCAGAATCCAAACTTGCCCCTCAGGCTGATCAAATGCGGAAGTGGAGTGACGTCCCCGTCCATCGAATACACGCCCTCGACAACCACGAGAATCCGCTCGAACTCGCCCTCAATACCGATCAGAATATTTTCCAGATCGGCAATGTCGTTATGGCGGAAAAAACGACGAGTAGCACCGGATAGCTTTATCCCGGCAAGAACGCTGTTGTGGATCAACTCATCATGGATCACCAGATCCTTTGGCCCCATTACGCAGCTGATGACGGTCGAATTAGTGAGATAACCGCTGACAAAACAGACAGACGCCTCCGTTTCATAGATGGAGGCTAGCTTCTGCTCCAGAAGTCCATGCTGTGGCCGCTCGCCCGCGACCAGTCGACTTGCAGATGCCGATATACCGAATTTATCGATAGCCTCGACGGCAGCAGCATGCACGGCCGGATGGCTGTTTGTGGCAAGATAATCATAGGACGCGAAGTTGATGACTTCCCTGCCGCCAATACGCGTGGTGGCGCCAGCTGCCCTCTCATGCGACCGGTAGAAAGGATTATCGACTCCTGCAAGCCCGCTAATCGCCTTTTGAGCGAGGATCTTCTTGTATTCCGCCAGATCCTCAAAACGCTTAGGAGCTTTTATCCGCTCCGGCATTCGCCTGTTGACCCGCGATAGCCGGTTCTGACCAGCCGCCTCATGTCGGTCACGCAGCAAGTTCAAATAGTTGGCGCCAGCATTTTTCGTCCCGTCGGCGTCGCCGTTTTCGTCATCCACCATCTAAACTCTTTTCCGTTCCTGCGTTGTGGCACCATGCTTTTCAGCCAACGCTGCCAAAAAGGACGCGTCCTCCGGTCCCCCGTCTTCTCTGTCAGTCGCGGAGCTTGACACCACCTTATCGTAAAGCTTCTGCACGATGTCACCGATCGTTGCGCCCTCTCCCATTCCCGAGAACGGAATATCTATCCCGCTCTTCTGCTGGAAACTCGCACCAAGTTCCATTGCCATCAAGCTGTCCAATCCGATGTCCTTGAGAGCCTTGTCAGACTTGATGCTGTCTTCCGCAACCTTGAGGATCGAGGAAATTTCAGCGGCAAGGAACTCGTGAAGAAGGGCGCTCGCCTCCTCACGTGTCTTTCCGGCGACGAGCGTAGCGAGGTCGATCCTGTCCCCTTCTCCTCCGCCCGCATTCGAGATAGCGGTGCGTGGAATGGCCGAAAAAAGTGGTTGCGACGCGAGCGGCAGCGACGCCGCGCTAGCCCAATCGATCTCGGCAACCATGACCACGGCTTCATCGATCGTTCCGCCATCCTTCAGGAGCACGCGCTCGACGAAACTGAGTGCACGCTTTGCCGTCAACGCCGTCTTTCCTATACGCCGCGCTAGAATGTCATTCACACCGGTGTTGCGCGTAAGAAATCCTGCGTCGGCAATCGCGCCGAAGCCAATCGCTACCCCAGGGAGACCCACAGCTCTTCGCGACCTCACCAGACCTTCGAGATATCCGTTCGCGGCAACATAGTTGGCTTGGCCCGGATTTCCGATCATCGTGGTTGCCGACGAGAACAGCAAAAACAACTCCAGTTCGTCTTTGCGTGTCAGGCGATCTAGATTGCCGGCGCCATTCGCCTTCACCTCGATGACCGCTTGATTGCGTTGACGATCCAGATTGGAAATCAGCGCATCATCAAGGACCATGGCGGCATGGACAACGCCCTTGACAGGACCGTAAACGCGCAATTTCTTAAGTAGCGCATCAAGCGAGGCTTCGTCAGTGACATCACATGAATGAACACTCGAAGCGATACCAGCAGCATTCCACCGAGCAGTGGCCGCAAGGGTTTCCTCATCAGGAACACCACGTCGGCTGCAAAGAGCAACATGCGTCGCGCCGCGACTCGCTAACCAGTCCGCCGCCGCGAGCCCGAAACCACCAATGCCGCCGACGACTAGGTACACACCCGGGCTCAATTCGAGATGGTGCGCTCCTGATTTTTGCACTGCGTCCCTTTTGGGCTGCGGTGGACGAATGATGATTTTGCCAATATGCCCGGCATTCTGCATCAGACGAAATGCGGGGGCGGTTTCGTCATAATTGAAGGACCGGTAAGGCAGCGGAACGAGCTTGCCCTCAGCGAATAGTGCCCCGATCTCTCCGAAAATACGTCTCGTAAGCTCGGGCGCATTGATCAAAAGCTGGTCGGCATCGATCCCAAAATACGAGATATTGCGGCGGAAGGGTCGAAGAGCAAGCTTGCGGTCGGAGTAATAGTCCCTCTTTCCGAGTTCCAGGAAACGACCGAAAGGCTTCAGGAGCTCGAAACTGCGCTCCATTGCTTCGGCGAACAGGGAGTTCAGCACCAGTTCGACGCCCTTGTCGTCGGTAACGCGTAGGACGTCACCGACAAATGCAAGAGAGCGGGAATCAAAGACGTGATCGGCACCAAGCAGCGACAGGAAACGTCTTTTTTCGACGGTACCCGCTGTTGCAATCACTTTTGCCCCACGAAGCTTTGCGATCTGGAGCGCCGCCAGCCCGACGCCTCCGGCTGCGCCGTGGATAAGGATCGTCTCACCCCGGCCGATGCGGCCAAGCTCAACCATCGCATAATACGCCGTCAGGAACGCTACAGGAACCGTGGCGGCCGCCGCCGGATCTATCCCTGCCGGTATCTTGGTGAGCCCATCTCGAGCTACCGTGATGTGCGTCGACAGGGCCTGAGATGCGATGCCCATAACCTCATCGCCCGGAACAAAGTCTGTGACGCCCTCGCCCACAGCAACAACGGTTCCCGACATTTCCATACCGATCGTGGCGCCGGCAAAACCGTCCTCCAAAGCTTCTTCCGGCAACAATCCCATGGACCACATGACATCACGGAAATTCAGCCCCGTCGCAGCAACCCTCACACTGACTTCGCCAGCCGCCGGCGCTGGTATCCTGTTTTGCTCCCAAGAAATCGAATCGATGCGTCCCGCAAAAAGCTGGCGGATCGTCGCGCTCTCGAAATTTTTTGTCTTCAAACTCGCAGATCTGGCGTGGCCGGGTACAGCCCGCACGACGGAGAGCAGCGCGGTTCTCCGATCCTGTACCCATTCCCTGTCTCGGCCGTCACAAGACAGTATCATAGAGACTGCGTTGAACCTCATCGCGCCATCGGCCACCGGGTCCAGCAGAAAAACCTCCAGTTCGTCATATTCATTCTGCAAGACGCGACAGAAGGTCCAGACACCGCTTGCCGTGGGATCAGGTTCTGCCGAACCGGCAGGCGAACCACCTTCGGCAAGGACGAGCAGTCTCATCCGAGAAGGCGAATTTTGGGACCTCATATGTTTGCGTGCGGCCTCAGCAAAAGCGCTGATGATTTGGATCGCATCCTGCAAACAGTCAGACCCTTTACACTGGCGTCTCGTATCGAACACGAACGCGAGCGCGCCCTCCTTGTCCGTGAAGAAAGTTGCGAACTCCGCTTCGGCACCCCTTGTCGTACAACGCAGTGGCTCGAAGACCGTCGAGGAAGCGTGTTCGCCATCAACTATTTCCACTACGGCCGCAAACGGCATTGTCTTGGCCGATTCAACCGCTAGAGCGCCCGACCCCTGAGCCTCTACGAGCAAAAGCGCACCGTGGGCACTCTCGTGTTGCCGGATATGTGTTTGCGAGAAGCCGCACTCGGCAAGAAGCGCGCGCCATTGTGCCTCGGTGGCAAATTTCCCAATCGGAAACTCGGGCGTGGCGCTGCCGGAGAACCAGCCATCCGTAAGGCCGAAAACAAAATCCGCAAACCCGGACGATGCCAGATCAACGATAGCAACGGTCGCAGCGACAGAGCCGGCGATACGTTGAACGGCTTGCAGGCGCTTGTCCCGGTGCAGCTTTCCATAGACATCGCCGCTGGCGCTAACGACAAGGTCAGCCCGAGTTAATGAAACAGGATTATCGAGGTCCAGGCAGGAAATCGACGGATTGCGCTCAAAAGCGATCTCGAGCGTCCGACGCAAATGGTCGGAGGGCTCAGCGATGATGAGCTGCGCACCTTTAAGCGCCGCCAGTTCGGCCAACCTTTGACTGAAAGCCGGCGATACCGCGCAGATCTCAATGATCGTAAAGCCATCACCTTGCTGGATATCTCCCAGCGCGTTCTCGACTGCTGCCAACACAAGTAACTCGCGCTCGCGCGCGAAGGCGGTATGGTGGCGAACATGGTCCATTGTTGCTTCGCTCACGAACGAAACGCTGTCCTCAGTCCGTGATAAGGAAGACTGAACGGAAAGCCGCGCCAGCGTTTCTCTATAAGCGTTATTGACGAGCACAGCCTCGGCAACACGGTCGGGAAAACGGATGTTGATCTGGCCAAGAAGTTCTTCGACCGACGGCAGTTCGCAGGGCTGCTGCAACAGCCACCCCTCCTCATTGGACTGCACCATTCCAGCATCCTCGAGCGCATAAAGACAACTCGAAAGATAGCATTGAAAACCCTGATTTCCCGGCAGCGCAGAAAACGTAACAGCGTCCTTGCCATCTGCTAGCAGCCGGGCGACATCGAACGAAGCCCGAAGCACGGCGGCAGTGAGAATAATCGTGCCTTCAGCGGGAGCGATGGAATCGACCATTGGCAGGTATCCGCGTCCATCCACTTTGGCGGGCTTACTCGAAACGGTCGCTTCGACGGCGTCCGGCACCGCCTCATAATGAAACGTGGCCGTTTCCAGGGTCGTATGTTGTCGCAGCCAAGTGCGGCGAAAGCGACAGTCATCAAGAGATGAAACCAGTGTTCCGTCTGCTGCGATGAGATCGATTCTTGCTTTGAGACTGTGGGGGCTGAAGCGTTGAATCTCGATGACGGCGCTTGCGATAGCCTTCGCTGATGAAGCGAACCGAACCGAACCAAACCGCACTGGAATATAGGGGGCACCGTCGGCCTCGCCCGTCAACAAAGCGAAAAGAGCAACAAGGCCATGGAACGCAGCATCGGTCGAGACCGGATCGAGACCATAGCTAAGATAGGGATGGACAGGAGCGGCAGCAGGCTGCAACTCTACCAGGATATGCTTTTCGTTGTAGACTTCGGCCTTATTCAGAAGTTGGAAACAGGCGGCATAGTCCAGACCAAAACTCCGGGCCGTCTGATAGGCCTCCGCGCCACCGATCTGATGGATTTTTGCGGTACTGGAAGGCCGAAGCCTCACACTACCAATACTTTCAGTCGGCTTGCGACTGCGTGCCGTGGCATGGATCGTCCACCCATTGTCACTCAGATACTCACGTGAGGCAATTTCGATAAAACCGGTCTCAGGTGAAAGTTTGGTCGACAGCTCGATGAGCTTGGTTTCCCGCAGCTCCAGCGGGCGGAAAATTTCGAGGTTCGTGATCTCTACGTCCGAAACGCCGTAAAATTGCCGTGCAGCCTGAAGCGCTATTTCTATAAATGCGCTGCCCGGCAGAATGGGTTTGCCGTCAACTACATGCCCGGCAAGATCCGGAAACAGCTGTGCGTCCAAATGGTTCTTCCAGGCGGAGGAGTTGGGATCGGTGCGCCAACCAAGCAGGGTGTATGTGCCATCGGCGCCATCGCGCCCAAACAAGTTGATTCCGTCCGTGGTCGAATTTGGTCGATAGCTGACATTCTCGAACGGAATGATCGGTAGGTCGCATGGTGCTATGTAATTCATCGAAGTCGATGGTACGTCGACGCCGTGTGCCACTGCGCGAAGTACAATGGACGTGACGGGGTCAGAATCGCCATCGAGCCCAGGGCGGCTGAGTGTGGGCAAAACCACGGCAGCTGCGGATTGCTGCCTTACAGTTTCTGTCACATAGCTCGACAGAATGGGTCGAGGGGATATCTCCAGGAAAAGGTTGCCACCATTCTCAACGGCAAGACTGACCGCCGCCTCGAAGGCAATCGGTTCACGGACATTCTTCCACCAGTACTCGGAATCGAGCTGGGCGCCGTCGATCAACGATCCAGTCACTGTTGAGATGAAGGGTGTATGGCCGGACTTCGGCGTTAATGGGGGCATATCCCGCAGAAACGCCATCTTCTCGCTATCTATGATAGGATGATGGAAAGGGTAATCGATATCAAGTACATGCACGACCTGACGCGACACTTGAGACAAAGCCTTGAATTGCTTGATCTCTTCAATCGGACCGGAAATCGTCACCGAGTTGCGGGCATTTATCCCGGCCACGACAATGTTATCCAGACCATGCTCTTTGGCAAAGGCGACGGCAAACGCCTCCGACATCACGGCGGCCGCCATCGCGCCCTGGCCCGCCAGGGAATGCTGATGCCTGGACCGAACAGCGACGATCGTAACGGCGTCCTTTGCTGAGAGGATACCCGCCGAGTAGGCAGCTGCCACCTCCCCTACGGAATGGCCCAGCACGAGGTCCGGTTTGACACCCTTTTCTACAAGGCAGTCCGTCAAGGCAGCCTGAAGGGCAAAGAGTATCGGCTGCGCCACTCGAGTGTCGCGCAGGGTCCTTTCCAAATCTCCAGCCTCAAGCAGTGCTGAAAGGTCAAGGCCGGCCTGCTTTAAAAACAGGTCGCTGAAGGCGTCAAATTTGGCCCTGAAGTCTAGATTGCCCTTGTAAGCGTCAAGTCCCATTCCAGCCCATTGGGATCCGTTACCAGCATAGACGAACACAGTCTTGACTGACTTGCCCGGCGTTTGGCCAACGTGAGCTCGATCACCTTCCCCGTCGCTCAGATAACCCGATAGAACTGACGCTATGTCACTGGCACTATCGCCAAAGGCTGCGAAACGGTGTTTGAGCGCCATGTTATTACTGGAGGAAACAAGCTGCTCAACCTGTTCGGCCGAAGACGAAGACAGCCGTGAACCGTAGTCCTGCAACAGCGACTCAAGCGCCGACTGCGTGTGTGCGGACAGAACAAACAAGCCGTTAAATGGCGCCGTATCGACAGAAATAGGTTCCGGTGGATCGGAGATCACCACGTGCACGTTCGTGCCACCGAACCCGAACGAGTTTATGCCCGCAAGTCGGCGCTTTTCGCCCCGTTCTATTGGGCGTGCGGCACGGTTCACCTCAATATTCAAACCATCGAAGTCAATCGTCTGGTTTAGGACATCAGCGTGCAATGTGGCGGGCAGGAAGTCATTTTCCAACGCCAGCATCGCTTTGATAAGCCCCAATATTCCTGATGCAGGCTCCGCATGTCCAATATTGGACTTGATCGACCCGATCGGGAGCGGCTTGGACCTGCCTTGCGCGATGACGGTTCCGATAGCCCACAGCTCCGCCGGATCGCCTACCTTAGTCCCAGTTCCGTGCCCCTCAACGAACACTAGATCGTTGCAGTCAAGGCCAGTGTCATTATAGAGTGCACTCAATAGCTGCGCTTGCGCTTCTCTGGATGGCAACGAAATACCATTGGTCCTGCCGGACGAGTTAACACCGCTGGCGACTAATGTCGCGCGGCTGCGTGCGCCCTCGCCGGCTACACGGTCCGCGCGCCTCAATATGACGGCCCCTGCACCCTCGGCGCGAACATATCCTTCCCCATTCTCCGCGTAAGCTCGGCAGAGCCCCTCCGGCGACAGCATTCTGGCCTGCGAGAATCCGACGAATGGAAAAGGATGCAGAAGAAGATTGACGCCACCGACGATAGCGGTATCGATTTCTTCGTCCTCGAGAGCCTGCCTGGCATGATGAAGCGCTACGAGCGACGAAGAGCATGCCGTATCAATCGTCATGCTCGGTCCTTTGAGACCGAATATATGTGAAATACGATTTGAAATGATCGAAAGTGTGTTGCCGGTCATGAAGTGAGGCCCGCCGGAGGCCGGATCCTCAACCTGGAGGTTGCCACTATCCAAAGACGACGCGCCAATATAGACGCCAACGCGCTCCCGCTTGAGTTGTTGAGGATTTACCCTTGCATCTTCAAGCGCACGCCAGACCGTTTGGAGAAGAATGCGCTGTTGCGGATCCATCTGAGCTGCTTCGCGCGCCGATAGCCCGAACAAGGCGGCATCAAATTCGAAAACATCATCAATCACGCCAGCCGCGAATGTGTATGCTTTACCCTGAACGCTTCTTGCAGGATGCCAGAAACGCGCCGGATTCCAGCGTTCAGCGGGTATTGCGGTAACTGCGCACTTCTCTTGTTTTAAGAGAATAAGCAGTTCCTGCACATTTTTTGCGGAGGGAGCAACGCATGCGCGTCCGAGAATTTCGACTGCCATAATTCATCCACTTAGGGCATCACCGGCACATGATCTGTCTCTAGCTTAGCCCCGAAAAAACTCAAATTTTGCAACTTTGCGTAGCCGCAAGAAAACGGCCAATTGGTTCGCAGCGAAAACACTGACGAACGAGTACAACTGATGCGCTGCTTTTCTGATGCCAAATTTTCGTCCCGCTGCAAAGGTTTTTTTTGGAGAAGGGTTTGGCAGGGTAGCCATCATTAATAGTTTCTTGCTATTGGGTTTGCACCTTTGAGTTTTATGTATGGGGAAATTGTGAAGAAAGCTGGCTTGTTATTGGTGGGGCTAGGACTGACATCGTGCAACAATCTTCCCGGTGACGGACCATTGGCATCTGACGTGCTTGAACAGTCCAAACAGTCGATGACGCGCACTTCCGCAGGGCAAAATGTTGTATTCGATGTCATCGACATCGACGTAAATTCCGCGACGCTGATATCAAAATTCGACGGAAAACTGCTGCAAAGTCGGTTCGGTATCGGCGGAGGTGTGAAAAGACCGGTGATTGGCATCGGAGATCAGTTGAAGATCACGATCTTCGAAGCGGGCTCCAATGGTCTTTTTTCGACAGGCGACTCTAAGCAGACTACACTGGACATCGTGGTGCAACCGGACGGCAAGGCAGCGATCCCTTACGTTGGCCTCGTGACGTTTTCAGGCAAGACGTTGGAGCAGGCGCGACAAACAATTTTGACGGCACTTGCAAGTAAGGCTGTCGAACCGGACGTCATTATCAACACCACTAGCACTGCGTCTCGAAACGTCACAGTCTCCGGCGCTGTCAAGAGCCCCGCCGTGGTGCCGCTCAATCTGGTTCCCGAATCGATTATGGAGGTGCTTGCCAAGGCGGGTGGACCTACGGCACAACCTTACGAAAGCTACGTGACACTGACACGGCAGTCGAAGACGGGAACAGTGCTTCTCAAAACGTTGGTGCAGAACCCGCAGGAAAATGTCTACGTTCAACCGGGGGACCAAGTCTTCGTCACCCGCGAGCCTCGCACGTTCACCGTCCTTGGATCAGTGAAAGCAAACAACCGGCTCGAATTTGGCGCGAACGACCTTAACCTGTTGGAAGCCGTTGCACTTGCTGGAGGTGGCTCGGCGGGTACAGGCGACATGAAGGGATATTTCGTGTTCCGGTACGAAGAGCCAGACATCATCATAGACCTCGTTGGCCAGCAGAAGTTTAATGACTTAATCCACCGGGGTATGCGCCCGGACAAATTCGGCCGCTACCCCATCGTTTATCGTTTCGATATGACGCGAGCCGGAAGCATGTTGGTCGGTCAGAACTTTGATGTGAAAGCTCGCGACGTCATATATGCGTCGCGCCATCCATCTATAGACTTCACGCGCTTTGTGACGATAATCGGCCAGCCAATTAGCATCGTCTCCGGTGGCGCGGGTATTTACAATAACTTCAATGACTAACGAGCGCACTTCACGTTAACCCGCTTTCGTACCCATCAAAATTGCGTGGCGCAAACAGCTCTTCTATTCGGACACACCGGATCGTCAGGCTTCTCCGATAGCATAAACGAGCCAGTCTGCGCAGTGGCGAAGCCCTCACTGTAATTCATCGCGGCGTATCGCGTCAGCTATCAAGGGGCGTATTCCCTACATCGCTTGTAGCATTTTCGGCACGGGACCCCGCAGCCAGTCAAAGCCAAGCGTCTCTTTAGAAACGAATCTACCTCCACCGAGGCGGAATCGTACATCTTGCAAATAGCAGTTTTTGTTGGCCACAATGGCACTGGCCAATCCCCACCATCAGCGGATATCGGCAGCGATTGACTCCTCCGGTTTGTGCTTTCGATCTTCTATTTCTGATGAGTGTCCTGTCGAAAGCAAGGAAGGTTCAGTAACTAAACATAGGGTGGAGAGCGACAGGAAATCTTTTCAAATTTACGGTTTTCTCTTGATTTTGAACAAGCTCCACGCAAGGGCAACAAAGTAATATGCTCTTTATTTGTTTGGAGAACATCAATGGAATCTGGAAGGTGGTACAGCACTGTCAAGATCGAGCTCGGCGGCCAGAGTCGGATTTATGCCCGCATCTCGTCGACACGTGGTGCGGCATCGTATCTCCTTGATCAATGGCCAGGCGCTCGAGATATGTCGTACAAAGAGGCCGTAGTATCGTGCACGAAAGCGCTTAAAGGCGAGGTGAATGACGAAATCGCGTTCACCAGCTTCATCCATGCAGCCTCTATCTCCGGGCTTAGATACGTAAGCACTCCAGAAGCATCGCCCGATAAGTTCGAACAGGACATCAGAAAAGCGTTGAGGCAATCGATTTTGAGCGATTTCGGAGCGATGCTTGTTGTCGATCGTCAGCGGGACTAGGACAACCTAGTTGCGCGTCCCTATAAACAGGCCCCCACTGTAGGCTGCGGCATTGTTAAACGCCTGGCCTCTCTGCATTTTGGAAATGCGACTTTTAGTTTAGGTGACACAAGGTCTGCGCAATGCAACTTGTGCTTAATTAAGCCAAGACAAATGGGTTTTGTGCAATGCCGGTTGAGCAGAACGATTATCCAGAAGATGTGAAAATGATGGCTTGGGTCATCACGTCCAAGCACCTCTGCCGTGGCGAGAAAGATGTAAACAGAATTGTCGCCGATGCGATCTGGCAGGAGCGCCAGAGATGGCTCGGTCAAACGACAAACCAAACGTCTGGCATTCAATCTGCTTGGTAAGGGTGGGCCGACGCAATTTCGATGACATTATGGACTCACACTGTCAATCGGCGACGTTTGGATTAGTGTTAACACGCGTCACACCGACGTAATGATCTCATCTCGGTTGAGGGCCTATATAGCGGGACTGTGGCCGGATGAGCCGTCCAGTGCGCTCCTGTTCCAGCACGTGCGCTGTCCAGCCCGCCATTCGTCCTGCTGCAAACACATTCGTAAAACTGTCGCGGGGGAAACCAACGGCCTCCAGTACAAGCGCCGTATAGAATTCTACATTTGTCTGCAGTGGGCGCAGGGGCTTCTTTTCCTTTAGAAGCGCCAGCGCCTCCTCCTCCACCTTAGCCGCAAAGGCAATGCGATCGGAGCCGTCCGCGAGAGCCGAAACAGCCCCTTTTAACACGTCTGCACGCGGATCTCGCACGCGGTAGATCCGGTGGCCGAAACCCATCAAGCGCTCGCCCCGGGCCAATGCAGCTCGCAGCCAGGTACTTATGTTTGCCTCTGATCCAATCGCGTCAAGCATATCGAGCACTGGACCCGGCGCTCCGCCGTGGAGAGGCCCCTTCAAGGCACAAAGCGCCCCAACCACAGATGAAAAAAGCCCCGCCCCCGTCGAGGCAATTACCCGCGCGCTGAAGGTGGAAGCATTCAATCCATGATCGGCAACCGTGGTCAGGTATGCATCAAGCGCCCTCACCTTATCTGGCGACGCCTGAGCACCGGATATCATGTACAGAAAGTCGGCTGAAAAGGAGAGCATGGCATCGGGCGCAATCGCGACAAGACCCCGCCTGCTTCGGACGATGGTCGCGGCAAAGACCGGAACGGCCGCAACAGCCATCACGTGATGCGGAGTGCTTTCCTCGTCTGGCAAAGAAGACAACAGAAGGCGCAACGCCTCGACAGAGGAAAGATTGGGCAGGACGGGAAGCAAGGGCTGCATGAGGTCGAACGCGCGCTGCCGTGCCGCTCCCAGTTTAACTCGAATGCTCTGCATAGTCATCACCTCCGGGGTCTGCCCGTCCCAGAGGAGTTCCAGCATCTGCTCGAAAGACCAGTCAGCCAGTTCCGCCAAGTGATGTCCGCGAATGATCAGTTCACCCGCCTGTCCATCCACGTGACTGAGGATGGTTTCGGCGGCGATGACTTCATCAAGGCCGGAAGCCGGAATGCGGCCAACGAAAGCGGGTATTGCAGACACTGTCATTCTCCTCAGTTCAACGCGAACGGCCTTGAAGATGGTGCAGCGCATATATATCGTCAATCTTGATTCATATAATCAATATGAGAACGCCATGCACCATTCTGACAAATTCATGACAGCCGCTCACGCCGCTTCCGAATTGGGCATAAGCCGGGCAACACTTTATGCGTATGTGAGCCGTGGACTTATCCGCACCAGCGGCTCGCCGGATGAACCCCGTCGCAGGCTCTACAGCGCACATGACATTGAAGCGTTGAAAAAAAGAAAGGCCGTTGGGCGGCGGCCGAAACAGGTGGCGGCGACCGCACTGGACTGGGGACTGCCAGTGCTGGAATCCTCAATTACCGAGATCGCCGAAGGCCAGTTGCGCTATCGTGGCCGAGACGCCCTAGAACTTTCACAGGATGCATGTCTCGAGGATATTGCCCGACTACTCTGGGATTGCGGCAACGATGATCCTTTCGCTGACATAAAGGCCGCTCCATCGCCATGGCCACATGCTGTCCTCGACCACGCGCGGGAGCTGCCGCTGACGGAGCGGTGTCAGACGCTCCTTCCTTTGGTTGAAGCTGGCCGCCTCACCGCCTGGCAGCGCGACAATCGTCGTCTATGGCCTGGCGCCGCTAACATGTTGCGAGCCACAGCTGCCGCCTGCGCCTCACGTCAGCCGGACAAGCGGCCAGTTCACCTGTTTCTTGCAGATGCCTGGCAGGCGGACAGCCTCGGCGCGGATCTTATCCGTCGGGCCCTCGTTCTGCAGGCCGACCATGAACTCAACGCCTCGACATTTGCCGTACGCGTCGTTGCGTCCACAGGCGCGTCGCTCGGCGCTTGTCTGAACGCCGGACTATCCGCCCTGAGTGGGCCCTTGCACGGTGGAATGACCAGCCTTGTCGAATTGCTTTTCGATGAACTGGAGCAGTATGGGGATGCTGAGCGCGTGATCGATCAACGTCTCCGGCGAGGTGAAACAATTCCTGGCTTTCACCATCCGCTTTATCCGGAAGGGGATCCAAGAGCGAGCGGTTTGCTTCCACATCTGCCGCCTGGAGCACTGCGGGACGAACTGTTGCAAGTCATGAACGAGACCGCCGGACAATTACCGACCTGTGATGTCGCTCTTGTCAGCCTGCGCCGTAGCTTAAATCTTCCCCGCGGTTCAGCTCTGGCCCTTTTCGCGATTGCTCGAACTGTGGGCTGGGTCGCGCATGCTCTGGAGCAAAAGCTCGATGGCAAGCTAATAAGACCTCGAGCCCGGTACTTGGGGCATTAGGTAGGCCGGCTTGATATGTTGCCTAAGAGCAGTTGAGAATCAAGGTCGTAGCAGCTGGAGGGGCAAAGTCGATTCGGGATTGCGAGCGTCGCGATTCTTTTCAACAAAACCTTATTTGGTCGTTCCAACAAGGGCGCCTTTGCATCGTAAATTACTCTTGTTCAATAGCCCCGACGCTAATTGCGCGCCTCCTCAGCCGGACACACCGTTATGGGAGTGAGCAAATCACGAGACAACCAGGAAAGAGTTTCAGCGGTATGATGGCCCATCATTCGCTCACTTCAAATTCGCCGGCGTCAACGAATGCCGGCACTCACCATTCGATCCTTGAACCGTCATAGGCAAAAAACTGCCCTGTTTGTGCCGGTGTGAGACCATCGATTGTTTCCATCAGGCGCGCGGCAGACTGCTGCGGGGTGAACAAGTCTTTGCCCTTCGAAAATTGCTGGGACAGCTCTGTTTCGACTGTTCCGGGATGAAGCGCCACGATGATGGCCTGTGGGTTTGTGCGGGCGATTTCGATGGCTGCGGTTCGGATGATCTGATTTTGAGCGGCCTTGGACGCCCTGTAGGAGATCCATCCGCCCAATCTGTTGTCGCCAATCGAGCCAACACGCGCGGACAGGGAGGCAAAAATAGTTCGCCTGTCTCTGCGCAGAAGCGGGGTGAGATACTTCAAGAGCAAAGCAGGGCCTATGGCATTGACCGCAAACTGCCTCGCCATGTGAACTTCGTCGATCGCCCTTATCGACTTTTCTGGACCGGCACCATCGACCGTCAAGGCACCGGTTGCATTGAAGATCAGGTCGAAGGAGCCGCGCTGAGCCTCCAGACGGGCGGCAACTTCGCGCACTGTGGTTTCGTTCGTTATGTCGAGACCATCGACGCTTCGCGAGAGCGGCAAGGCGAGCGCGCAACGAGGGTCGGCATCGAAGTACGACAACAGGGCTCCACCAATGCCGCCGGATGCGCCCAAGACGATCGCCCTGTAGCCATTTTCAAGCGACTGCATCATCCATGCGCTCCATCAGCTGTTATTTCTGGACCGGAAACTCGAGCTTGGTGACGTCGTAGCCAAGCTCACGTGCTTTCGTGATCATTTTATTGAGCTTCGTTTTGGACGGGATGTTGCGGGCGTAGATCCACACATCGTCGGTTGACGGGTTGGCGCTGATGAACCAGGACTTATCAGGCGATTTGTAGAAAACCCAATAATTGAATGTGATGAAAAGAGGGTAGCGAACGCGCATCTTCGCATTGGTTGATCCAAAATCCTCGATCTTGCCAACGCCGTTCACCGTCTTGAGGCGACCCTTCGGATTTCCTGCTCGACAGCCATCTTCTATCAGCACTTCATCTGCCGATGCTCCCTGCCGATAGGTGGAATATCCTGCAACACATCCGTCTGTCAGCAACATGGGTGTACGGCCGATTTCAAGCCAGGTACCGCGGTAATGATCGAGACCCACGGCAACTGGTTTGGGGGCTGCGGAAACCGCAGAACCGGCAAACACAAACAGCGAAAATGTCAGGGCACCAATCACACGGTTACAATTTCTAAGCATAAACTCCTCCTGTCGATGGCACGGCTCTTGTTCAGATTTCGGTTCGCCGTGAAATGCCGGCATATCTAAGGGCGATAAAGACCATGAGGCTGGCGGCAGAGAACGCATTCAGATTGAGAAGCGTTGCAAGATCATCTGCCGACCAGGATTGCAGCGGCGCGCCCAGAAACGTCCGCGAGAAAAAGAAAGCGATGAAGACGAGGATTGCCATCGCATATTGCCAGAGCTTCTCGTCTGCGCGGAACGACATGGCTGAAAGCATGATGCAGGCTGCGAAGAAAAATTCGGTGCCAGAAGCATGGCCGAATATTTTGGTTTCAAACAGCGTGTCGATTGTTCCCACCAAAGGGAGAGCGAGGCGCGCGGCCAACGGGGATTTTTTCGCCAGGAATGGTATCGCGAGAAAGAATGGCACCGACAATAGGGTGACAAGCGATGCCATGGCTCCGTCATCGACCAGATACCACACGTAAAGCGGATAAAATGGCTTGTTGAGGATGATGACCCAGGCAACGGTTATGGTTGCTCGTGTCAGATCATCTCTTGCAGCAGACCCTTCATTTGCGGGCTGGCTAGCGCGGCTTTGAAGCTCCATCGGACCCAGATTCGTCTCCCTTTTCGCCTGAACATTGAAGGCGCAAGCCATGTACGAAAGGCGAGCCAATTTGGTTTCATCCTGCCAAGAAAACTTTAGTCATCATGTTCGTCACCATTGTCGCGACGCTGGTGACCATACCCCGCCAATGAACCACGACTGAATAATCTCTTCAGCTTCCGTTCCAACGGGACCGTCTACAACAAAGACGTTCAACCGCGGTCTTATCCGCCTGAGGAGACAGTCATGATCCGTACGTCTTTCGTTGCAATTGCACTCTCCGCTCTCGTTGGCTTCACCGCCACGGCCCCCGCCATGGCCAACGATGTGCGCATCGAACAATATGGCTGGTCGAACTCTGCCGGTGGCGCACAGGAAGGTTATGGCAACCGGATCCGCACCTACCAGAACGGCGGCTATAACCGGATCGTCGGCCATCAATATGGTCGTCACAACCTTTCGGCTGTGGGTCAGGAGGGGCACGACAATTATGGCTCCACCTATCAGAACGGCAGTCGCAACGTGGCGGGCATCGGCCAGTTCGGCTCTAACCACACCACCATCCTGACTCAGGACGGCAACGGCAACATCGCGGCCGGCGTTCAGGTTGGCCGTGGATGCAGCGCGAATGTGAACCAGGGCGGTAATGACAATGTAGCGGCCTTCGTGCAGGCCTGCCCTTAAGCAGCCACGGGCCTTGACGAGCAACTGGTCGAGATCAAGTCAACAGATCATCAAGGAGACTAGCCATGCCCCATAGCGTCACACATCCACGCCGCCTGCCGGCTATCCTTGCCGTTGCACTGCTCCCCTTCGGCGCCATTGCAGCCATGTCGACCGCAAATGACCTGAGCGAAGGCAAGCTTTGCGAGATCAAGGCAACACCACAGGCGGGCATGGTCAGGTTGGAGGCCTTCGCAAAGGGCAACACCGGTGCTGGAGGTACCTATGCCTTTCACGTCGAAAATTCAGGAGGCAGCGGGAGTTCCGTCATCAACCAGGGCGGCGGCTTTGATGCCGCTGCCGGGCGTTCGCAACTTCTGAGTTCGGTAACGCTTGGCGCAAAGGGAGCGCAGTACAAGGCAGTGCTGGATCTCGAAATCGATGGCAGGCGCTTCAGCTGCACGAAGCAGGTTGGCGGCGACTAGGCTGACCTCAACCATACATTTCCACCAGAGAGGGCGCCAGTTGAGCGCCCTTTTCTTTGATCCTCCTGCAGCGACTGAACGACATGTGAATGGGCAATTCCGTTCGGGTTCAGTTGCAGGATGCGAAAGTGGATCATCGGCAAGGGCGCTGACAGAATGGAGATCAGAATGACCCGCAACGTGTTGAAACTTCTCACCGTCACTCTGCTTGTTGGAGGCCTTGCGCCGCTCGGATTTACGGCTCCCGCCCATGCCGGTGGCCGCATTTCCTTTGACCTCGCGCCCGGCAATTCCGGGGATGGGGATCTGTTCTCAACCGGGCTGCGCGCCTACTCGCTTTATCGCGATCTGAAAGACGCAGACATCCGGCAATTGGGCCGGGGAAATGCGGCAGGCATCGCGCAGAACGGTCGCGGCAATCTCGGCTTTATCCGGCAGCGGGGCAACGGCCATTCCGCAACGCTGCAGCAAAACGGCAATAACAATGCCTATGGCATTTTCCAGTATGGGCGGAACACCGAAACCAACGTGGAGCAGAACGGAGACAACGGCAGCGGCCTGACATTCAGCTACGGCTGGTAAGTGATAGTTTAAAGTAAGCTGAGAAACCCGGCAGGCTTCACTTCGTTTCCGATAGCTCGCCTTCGCCGCTCTCATCATTGGCGCCATTGCCGCATGGACCGGCGGCGCTGTCGGTACCACGCGGAGCCGAGTTTACGAGCCGCGTCATGACGGAGACATGCGCAGCGACAGCTCTGATCGGGTATCCCGCCGTCGGCAAAAACAGAGAAAGAGCCGCGTCAGCTCAGACGATTTAAAAACAGAGCCGCCTTTGCCCTGATATCATGGCGGACGTCTTCGCTCATCCGGGACCATGTGGCGTAGGGCTGCGCCAGCCGATGGTTGGATTTCAGCCTTTCACGGTTGCGGGCCAGAAAATCCCAATAGAGCGCGTTGAATGGACAGGCCTTGTCACCGAGACGCTCCTTGGGATCATAGCGGCAATTACTGCAATAGTCCGACATGCGATTGATGTAGTTGCCACTTGCGGCATAGGGTTTTGTTCCGAGAAAGCCGCCATCGGCGAACTGGCTCATGCCGATCACATTCGGCAGCTCAACCCATTCATAGGCATCCGCATAGACCTCGAGATACCATTGATGAACGGCCTTCGGATCGATGCCGGCGAGAAGGGCAAAGTTTCCCGTGATCATCAGTCGCTGAATATGGTGAGCATAGGCATTTTCGATGGTTTCCGTAATTACGGTCGCCATGCAGTTCATGTGGGTTTTGCCCGTCCAATAAAAGTCTGGCAGCGGCCTGTCGTTTTGGAAGAAATTGCTGTCGACATAGTCCGGCCCGGCAAACCAGTAGATGCCACGCATATATTCCCGCCAGCCGATGATCTGGCGAATGAAACCCTCGACGGCATTGAGCGGTGCCGCGCCCTCGTAGTAGGCGCGCTCCGCCGCCCTGCAGACCTCCAGCGCATCCAGCAGCCCGCAATTGATGTAAAAAGACAGAAGCGAGTGGTTGAGATACGGGTCATCCTGCAGCATGGCATCCTGCGTGGCGCCGAAATTCATCAGGAAATCGTTTATGAAGGCACTGAGCGCCCGCTCGGCATCGGCGCGGGTGACGGCGAAACCAAAGTTCTCAAGCTTGCCGAAATTGTCGGGAAACAGCCGCTCGACGGTGTCGATGACGTCCCTTGTTATCCTGTCCGGTGCGAAGACCGGGTGTCTTGGCCTCAGCAAATCCGGCTTGGCGGGGCTGCGGTTTTCCGAGTCAAAATTCCAGCGTCCGCCGACCGGCTCTTCGCCATTCATCAACAGGCCAGTCTTGCGGCGCATTTCCCGGTAAAAATATTCCATCGTCAGGCTTTTGCGCCCGGCCGCCCAGCGCTCGAACTCCTCGTGGCTGGCAAGAAAGCGCCGATCAGCGCGGATATCGACCTCGATATTGAAGGCACTGGCGAAGCGCTCGATCTCTGACTTGACGCGCCATTCTCCAGCCTCGGTGACGCAGATCCTGGAAGGGGTCAGGTCGTTTAACGCCCGCTGCACCTCGCCGGAGAAGGTGCCCGCATTGTCGCGATCATCAATCCGCGTGTAGCGAACCCGGTATCCTTCGCCACGCAGTTCCTCGGCGAATTGGCGCATGGCGGAAAAGATGAAGGCGATCTTCTTTTTGTGATGGCCGACATAGGTAGCCTCCGCCATTACCTCGCAAAGCAGGATCGTGTCGCGCGTCTTGTCGACCCCATCCAGCGAAGATAGGGAGAAAGATAATTGATCGCCGAGGATCAAGACCAGTTGAGACACCGACAATTTCCTTCAAAGCCGACATAATCATCACCTGCGCAAGATCACGGGCTAGACGCCCACTCCCTCCTCAGGGTGGCATAGATGAATTCGTCCCCCCAGGTGCCGCCAAACCGGTCATTCTCGATCAAATGCGCTTCTTTGCGCAGGCCAAGGCGTTCAACAACGCCGATCGATCCGTGGTTCAGGGCATCCAGCCGCGCGAAAATCCGGTGATATCCGAGCGTCTCGAAGCCGAGGCTGATCATGGCCCGGACGGCTTCCGTCGCATATCCCTTGCCTGAAAAATCAGGATTGAAGACATAACCGACTTCCGCCTGCAAAGCTGCCTTGCTCGCGATTTTAAACAGGACTTCACCGATCAACGTGTCATCGTCACTGCGCGTAACGGCAAGTCGCAACGTGTCGCCGTCCTCTTCGAACGGAGCCTCGAGCAGCGCTGCGAATTGGGTTTTCACCGCATCATCCGAAGGGGGTTCGGCATAGAGGAAACGGTAGACGTCATCGCGCGTGTGGTAATCGGCGTATGATGCGAGATCAGCGGCCTGGAATTTACGAAGGATCAGCCGGTCGGTCTTTATCGGTAGGTAGGTCTCAGGGTTCATTAATGCGCACTTTCAATAATGCGCGATATCTGGGGTCGCGGGCACCTGATCGCAAGAGAGACCTCCATCGAGATCGTTCAGAGTATCTGGTCCACGCTAGTCGGAAAGGATAGCGAGAATCTCTCCGTCTCTGTTCAGCACGCTTGACCGAGGCGACACCGGTTCAGAACCGGTGGACGCAGAAGATGGTGTTATCAACCATGCACCGGGATAATCAGTCCGGATGTGCCGGGAATTGAGGCGAATTCCACTACCGGCTGCGAAGTGGAGCGCGCCCGCCGTTGCTCCCTTCGACAAAACCGCGCTTCGGATTTCATAGAGTTTTCTTTCGCCATCAAGGGCGAGCGTGACATCCTCAAGAGCGAAATCATCAATGCGGATAGCCTGGCCCGTGGGCGTTTCGAGAACCCACCTGTCGGAATCAACGAAACCGTCAGTATAGACATTGCCGGAGGAGGCACGCAGAAACGTGCCCTTCGGCAAGACAATGCCGTCGACGATATTCCCGTCGGCAAGGACACATCGGCTGAAAGCGGATACATCCCCGTCAGCCTTCAGGTCGAACTCCACCGGTTGTGCCGCATCGCAGCGCCAGCCGCTCTGCAGGGTCACGCCGTTGCCCGTCACCCGCATCGTCTCCGGAACAAAGCCGACGGTCTCATAATTCCCGTTGGTTTTTATCGCGATATAGCGGGCGATCTCGACGGCATCGACATTCGCGACCAACACGGGATGGGGGAAGACCGCGCGGTTGAAGGATTCCCTGGTGTCGGCCACGGCCAGTTCAAGTTTCGTGCCTTTGGGCATGTCGATCTGGCCAAGGCGCACCGGCTCCCCAAGCTCCGGGCGATAGCTAGACGCCATTTCCCTGTCATAGGCACGCATCTGGAGATAGAAATTACCGAACTGCCAAAGTGTAAAAATCGCAATGGCGGTCGCCAGACCATAGGGCAGCATCATCGGGCGCGCCCAGCGGCCTCCTGCGTATCGTGCAACCAACACCACTGTCCAGATACCCCAGACCAGTGTCGTGGCAAGAAGGAAGGCAAGCAAAAGCAGCGTTTCGACGGAGGGTAGTGCTACTGGGATCATGCGAACCAACGAAATGATGCGGATCGGTTGCGATCCTGACAGGCAAGATAGCTCTACCCGACGAATGGTGCATTGTTCAACGCCCGGATCTGCCTGCCGGCACACCACTGAATTCGATCCGGATGCCTCACCCTGTCGCAAAACGTCCGGTCAGGACGATGGACGGGCGGCATATTGCTCGAACTCGACAAGGCTCGTCGGCCTCGCAAAAAGATAGCCCTGAAACAATCGGCAGCCGTAGGACAGCATCATCCGCAGCTCCGCCTCGGTCTCCACGCCTTCGGCCAGAACTTCCAGCGAAAGGTCGTGCCCCATCTGGACGATGTTTCGCGTGATTGTCGCCATACGCCCGCTTTCGGTCACACCCGTCACGAAGCTGCGATCAATCTTGATCTGTTTGAGCGGCAATTGCCGGAGGTAGCTCAGTGAGGAGTAGCCAGTGCCGAAATCGTCGAGTGAAATCGTGAAGCCGGAACGATCAAGGAGCTTCATTTTCGCGATCGCTGCCTCTATGTCGAATAGGAAAACGCTCTCGGTCAGCTCCAGCTTTAGAAGCTGTGGCTTGATGCCCTGAGACGAGGCGGCATCAAGAAGCTGCCCGGAAAATCCCGCGTCGACGAAATGATCGGCAGTGATGTTGATCGACAAGGTGAGATTCTGGGTTGCCGGGTTCTCCTGCCATCTCGCAAGTGTCTTGCAGGCTTCCGCAATGACCCAAGCGCCGATTGTCGGCATGAAACCGGTTTGCTGCGCAAGCGCGATGAAATCGGCTGGCGGGATGTATCCCCGTTTCGGGTGGTTCCACCGCAACAGCGCCTCTGCGCCAAGCAGCGTGCCATCCGCGCGAACCTGCGCCTGGTAGAAAAGTTCAAACTGGCCATTCGAAAGCGCGGAGCGAAGTTCCAGGGCTTTTTTCGTATGACTGCGAAACTGCGCCTGCATGGCGGCGACACCGCCACACAGCATCAACGCTGCGAAAACGCTGTTGAACCAGGCGCTGATGCTGCGCACATCCTGCGGCATGGGGCTACTGAACGAAAACCGCGCGGCGGACGCGCAGAAATAAACAAAGGCCGCGAGACTTGCCGCGATGACCAGAAACTGGGTGGCGGAACGCTGGCGTTGAAAATTCATGTAGCCGACGAAGATGATGACGAGCAGGTAGAGATGCGTCGTCCTCGGTACGGTATCGTCGGAGACATCGATAGCGACGGAATACCAGCAGACGAACAGGATGCAGGCGCTCTGAGCCAGAATGAGTCCGAGGGAAAAGTGGCCCATCAGGCAAGTCAGCCAGCACGGCACGATCGCAATCCCTAGAATGAGGAGGCTGAGCGCAATGCCCCATCTTTCCGTGAGAATGAAAAACACGAACCAGCCAGTCGCCAGCGCCACGCCCATCCAGGCTGCAACTCGACACAGGAGAAGAAGATGCTGCGAATATTCCTCTCGGTCTTTTGTTTTCTGAAAAGGCATGCTGACCCTTGGCTTGGACTACGGGGCGAGCCCGCTCCTTGATGCAAAAGCCGAACGGAAGCTAGACGAGGTCGCCGAACTTCGCAGATTTCAAAAAACGGGGTTAAGCAAACAGGAATGAAATACACAAATTTTGCACGATCAAATCATGCACAATCAATCGCATATCCATTTTTCCCGCTTCGCCGGCCTCAGCGGCCTGCGCCAACCGAGGAGACACCTTCGCCGCATCGCGACGAAGGGCGAAGCGGCGCCGGATTGGGTTCGCATGCGCGTGTTTGCAGCGATCTAGACGCGCGCCATGAGGTAGTGTCCAACGCCCCAGACCTTGCCGTCTTCGTGCCCGAAAAGACCTGCCGTCGCGAGGAAGAACAGTCTCCAACGCCGTTCCCACAAGCGCGCATCGTTGCCGTAGACCCGCTGCAGGATCGGTCGGATACGGTCGATCTCCCGGTCGAAATTTCCAAGCCAGTCGAGGGCCGTCCGGCTGTAATGTGATCCCGACCAGCGCCACTCCTGTTCCACGGTGAAAAGCGCTGGGAAACGGTGAGGAAGATCGAAGGCAGGCATAATGCCGCCGGTGAAGAAATGCTGCGCGATCCAGTCTGCCCGGTTGCCATGGTCGAAACGATAGGATCGATCCCGGTGATTGAAGACGTGAAGGAAGAACTTGCCCTCGGGCGTCAGCCACGAGCGGACGCGTTCGAACAATGCCTGCCAGTTCGACATGTGCTCGAACATTTCCACCGATACGACACGGTCGAAACGCTCGTCAGTGGTGAAATCATTCATATCGGCCGTCACCACCGAGAGGTTCGATAGCCCACGCTCGTTTGCGCGTTCGATTATATACTGGCGCTGTGAAGCAGAATTTGAAACGGACGTAATCCGCGCATTGGGAAACCGGCCGGCCATATAAAGGGAGAGCGAACCCCAGCCACAGCCGAGTTCGAGAATATTCATCCCGTCCTGCAATCGGGCATGGGAAACGGTCTCTTCCAGCGCCAATGTTTCAGCTTCATCCAGCGTTGTCTGAGCATTGGGATAAAAGCAGCACGAATACTTTCTTTGCGCGCCAAGTGCGATTGCAAAGAATTCAGCCGGCACCTCGTAGTGCTGCCTGTTCGCCTCGTCGGTGTGTGTGGCGACGGGAAATTTCGCCATATCAGTCACAAAAGCGTTTTCTTCCGCCGCCGGAACGCCGGCAAGTCGCCGTTTAGTGCGCGCGCAGAGCATGTCGATGCCGGCAAGCGTCATATTGTCACTCAGCGGTGCGCGTTCGGCAGCATTGATGGCGAATGCGAGCATGTTCATGGCGTGTCCTCATTCTTGCGTGGCCCCGGAAAGAAGGCGTTGACGCGGTTTTGCAGGGCGCGGAATTTCTCTCCGCGTGATTTCAGCATGTGTTCTTCGAGCGGGGGAATGCCGGAGACGTGGACGAGCAGCCAGTACATCATGGCTGGCGCAGCAAGCGACAGCCATGACCACGGCTGCGCATGGATGGCCAACAACGGAAAGCCGCACCAGAAAAGCCACTCGAAAAAGTAGTTGGGATGACGCGAATAACGCCACAGACCAGCCTCGCAGACGCCGGTTTTGGCCTCCGGGGTTTTTCTGAACTGTGAAAGCTGTGCATCGGAGGTCGCTTCTCCAACAAGCGCACCAGCCGCGACGATCAACGCTATCACATCGATAATGCTTGGAAGTGGCAGAGGATTGCTGGCGGCAAGATAGACGGCGAGAACCAGCACAAAGGCGGCAACGGCCTGAATCTGAAGAAAGGCGAATAGCCGCAACGAGGCATTGCTGCCCCATTCTTCTATAAGCTTCGCGTAACGTGGATCTTCGCCACCTCCCCTCGTCCGCATGCCGATGTGTCCCGCGAGCCGCAGCGACCACACCAATACGAGAAAGAGAACCGCTCCCCGGCGCCAGCTATCTCCATCGGAAAACAAGACGGCAACCACGCCGCCGACCCCGACACTCGCAGACCAGACGGTGTCGATCCAGCCACTCGATCCTGTGTAACGCTGCAACGCCCAGGCTGCCGCCATCAGAAGCGACATCAGCACGGCAAGGGCCAAAACAACAGACATCATCACCATTCCGCTCACTGTATTCGAAGGACTTCAGACCAAGTTTCCAGTGGCAACTACGGGCGAGACGGCAAAAGAGTTTCAAGCGCCTGACAAAATTCTGAAAAATTTGCGCGCCGCTGAAACTTATCGATCCGCTCCTTCGTATCTGTCGCAGGCCGTAAAACTGAATTGTGAATGCAATAGCGAGGAACCATGTTCGATACCGAAGCCAAAAGAAAAGACAGCCGGCGAAACATCGCCGTGATCGGAACAGGCATTTCCGGTCTGTCTGCGGCCTGGCTTTTGTCGAAACGGCATGATGTCACGGTTTTCGAGGCTGCGGACCGCGTCGGCGGCCACAGCAACACCGTGACGTTCAAAACTGAACAGGGTGTGGTGTCTGTCGATACGGGGTTCATAGTCTATAATGAGGTGACGTATCCCAATCTGACGGCACTTTTCAAAACGCTGGGAGTGACGACCGCGGCATCCGACATGTCCTTTGCCGTTTCACTGGATGATGGCGGTTTCGAGTATTCCGGCGGCTCTGGCTTTGGCCTTTTGGCGCAAAAGAGAAATGCCGTTAGACCGCGCTTCTGGGCAATGCTTGCCGACCTCTTGCGCTTTTATCGCAATGCCCCGCGCGATCTGCCGATGATGGGCGACATGTCGCTCGATGAGTATCTTTCTCAAAACAACTATGGCGACGCCTTTCGCAACAATCATCTTTACCCGATGGCAGCAGCCATCTGGTCTACCCCGGCCATGGAAGTCGGCCGTTACCCGGCAGCACATTTCGTGAAGTTCTGCAGCAATCACGGCCTGCTGTTGCTCCGCAACCGGCCCGTCTGGCGCACCGTTGTCGGCGGCAGCCGGGAATATGTGAAACGACTCACTGCGCCATTCGCCGATCGCATTCGGCTCTCGACACCTGTGACGCGCATCCACCGCCTGGCGGACGGGGTCGAGATCGCCAACACTAACGGCGAATTCGAACGGTTCGACGATGTGGTGATTGCCACACACGCAGATCAGGCGCTGGAGATGCTGACGGACGCGACGCAAGCCGAACGGCGCATTCTCGGCGCGTTTGGCTATACGAAAAACAGGGCGGTACTGCACACGGACAGCAGTTTCATGCCCCGCAGGCGCACCGCCTGGTCAAGCTGGAACTATGTGGCCGATACACGCATTGAAACGGGGCAGCCGAGCATCACCTACTGGATGAACAAGCTTCAGCCTCTGGGTGCAATCCCTGACACCTTCGTAACGCTGAACCCGACGCGCGAACCGGAAAAGGGAAAAATCATCACCGAGGAAACCTACCACCATCCTGTTTTTGATGCCGGCACCGAGCAGATGAGGCAGGAACTTTGGGCCTTGCAGGGTTTGAGAAACACCTGGTTCTGCGGCGCCTATTTTGGGTCGGGTTTTCATGAAGACGGCATTCAGGCAGGCCTTGCCGTCGCCGAGGATCTGGGCGGCCTGTCGAGGCCCTGGAAGGTTAACGATGATAGCGGCCGGATCGTCCGTCTGAATTTGGCTTCGCGGAAAAGAACGATCAAACTCGTTGAGGCGATCCCATGACGTCTCATTTCTCCTCCGCCCTTTTTCCCGGACATGTCATGCATGCGCGCTTCAAGCCGAAAGCGCACAGGCTCGCCTATCGCATTTACTCGCTGCTTCTCGACCTTGATGAACTCGACGCGCTTGACCGTAAGCTGCGGCTGTTCTCCGTCGATCGTTTCAACCTGTTTTCCTTTCACCGCCGGGACCGCGGCGACGGGAGCAAGATGGAATTGCGCAACCAGATCGAAAACGCCATGACGGCGGCAGGCATGACCGTCGATGGTGGTCAGATCCGTCTGCTCACCATGCCGCGCATCCTTGGCTGGGCCTTCAATCCACTCAGCGTTTTTTTCTGCCACGGCCGGAACGGGTCTCTCAAAGCCATTCTATGGGAAGTCGACAATACGTTCGGCGAGCGGCATTCCTACCTTATCCCGGTGGAAACCGAGGGTGCGGCCGAGATCGTCCAGCGCTGCGACAAGGCCTTCTATGTCTCGCCCTTCATGGACATGGATCTCCGTTATGTATTCCGGGTCATTCCACCCGGCGACAAGCTGAAGATCGTTATCGATACATTTGACGATGAGGGGCCAGTCCTGACTGCAAGGCATCTGGCGCGGCGTGTCGAGCTGACCGATGGCGCGCTGCTGAAGGCTTTTGTCACCATCCCCTTTCTTACCCTCAAGGTTGTTGCAGGCATCCATTGGGAAGCACTTAAAATATGGCTCAAGGGTGTGCGGTTGAGAAAACGACCGCGTCCACCGTCTGCCCCTGTCTCCTTCATTCACCCATCACCATCGCAAATCGAGGCCAAACTTCATGACCCCGTTTGACAATCTCAACGAACTATCGCTGGAAAACACGCAGATGCGGCAACGCACCGGTCCCGAAGGCTGGCTCATGGCCAAGCTCTTGAACAACGTCTCCAAGGGCAGACTGCGCGTCATGCTGCCCGGTGGCGGCGTGATTGAGAAATCCGGGGAACATGAGGGCACAGAGGCGACGCTTGTTCTCCATCGCTGGCGCGCGCTACGGCGGCTTATCCTCAATGGCGACATCGGTTTTGCCGAGGGTTACATCGAAGACGACTGGTCCACACCGGATCTGACCGCCCTGATCCGTTTTGCGGCACAGAACACCGACGCTTTCGGGGGATCGACGCGCGGTAGCCTGCCCATGCGCCTCATCAATCGCCTTGGCCACCGGCTGAACGCCAATACAAAGCGCGGCAGCCGCCGCAACATCGAGGCCCATTACGATCTCGGCAACGAATTCTACCGGCAATGGCTCGATTCCTCGATGCTCTATTCGTCGGCGATTTTCGACGATACGACGCCGACGCTTGAGGCGGCCCAACTCAAAAAACTCAACCGCATCGTCGACAAGCTGCAATTGAACGGCGGTGAGAGCGTATTGGAGATTGGCTGCGGCTGGGGGGCGCTTGCAATTCACCTCGCGACCCAGGCGGATGCCAACGTTACTGGCCTCACCCTTTCGCCCTCGCAGTTGAATTGGGCAAAGGCGGCAGCGGAGAAAACCGACAAGGCTGAGCATATCGATCTCAGGCTCGAGGACTACCGCGATGTCGAAGGCAAGTTCGACCGCATCGTTTCCGTCGAGATGTTCGAAGCGGTCGGTGAGGCCTATTGGCCGAGCTATTTCGAAACACTGAAACGCTGCCTGAAACCCGGCGGGCGCGCGGTACTGCAAATCATCTCCATTGAACCTGCCCGGTTCGATAACTACCGGCGAAACGCGGACTTCATCCAGAAATACATCTTTCCCGGCGGCTTTCTGCCATCTGACGAAGCCCTTGAAAGAGCAATCGGCAGGGCGGGTCTGAGCCTCACCGATACCGAGCTTTTCGGCCAGTCCTATGCCCGCACGCTGGCGGAATGGCGCCAGCGTTTCCATGCGCGCTGGCAGACAATCTCGCTGCTGGGTTTCGATGACCGCTTCAGGCGGCTCTGGGATTATTACCTCTGCTACTGCGAAGCCGGCTTTACCGAGGGCACCATCAATGTTGGCTTCTACACGATCGAGCACAAATAAGAGGCGGGGCAACAACTGCGGAGAAAGACGATGAAAATCAATCCTTTGATAATCGCATCCGTCCTGGGTCCGATGCTCGCGGCCTCTGGTGCCGGAGCAGCCGACATCGACGGAAACTGGGCGCGCGGCGACGGCAACGCGAAAGTGCTGATCGCGCCCTGTGGCGACAATATATGCGCCACCAATACCTGGATCAAACCGGGCACTCCCGAGGAAAAGACCGGTGACCGGCTGATCATGACCATAAAGCCAGATGAAACAGGCGTCTATTCGGGCACCGCCTTCGATCCGCAACGCGACAAATCCTACAAGATAACCGTGACGGTTGATGGCAACAGCATGACCACCAAGGGCTGCATTGTCGCTGGTCTCCTGTGCAAGGGCATTACCTGGGCCCGCATCAACTAGACTCTGGAAAGGACAAACCGATGAAGACCTATATCTCAGCCTACTTCTTCACCCTCATCGCCTTTCTGGTGATCGACTTCATCTGGCTAAGCACCATGGCGTCGCGGCTTTATCGCCCGGCGATCGGCGATCTTCTGGCTGAGAACTTCCGACTGGCCCCAGCGATCATCTTTTATCTCATCTACGCGGCCGGACTGACCTTTCTTGCGGTTCGTCCAGCCCTCATATCAGGCCAGTGGACGACCGCGTTGGTTTATGGTGCAGCCGTCGGCTTCATGGCCTATGCCACATATGATCTCACCAATCAGGCAACGTTGAAAAGCTGGTCCACGACATTGACCATCGCAGATCTTCTGTGGGGCACTTTCGTGTCCGCGGCCGCTGCCATCATCGGTTACCTCGTCACGGTACGGCTGGTCGGTCCACTGCAAAATCCGGCAGGTGTGTTATGACAGCGACCATCCCTGCCGCCTGCTTCCACCCGGCCAATTTTTGGCCGGGAAGACGTGAACTTCATTTCGCGCATGCCTTGCCTTCCCACAAAGGACAACCCTATATAGGAGGCGCAAGAAGGGATGTTCGAATGCAGGGTACAGAGATAGCAACGCTCATAAACCGCGTCGGCATGGGCGATCGCTCGGCATTCGTTTCCCTCTATCAAGCCACCAGCCCGAAGCTTTATGCCATCTGCCTGAAAATCCTGCGTGACAGGACCGAAGCCGAAGAAGCGCTTCAGGAAGTCTATATCAAGATCTGGCAACGAGCCCTCACATTTGCAGCAAGCGCCGGCACACCGTCGACGTGGCTCGCCGCAATCGCCCGAAACCATGCAATCGATACGATCAGGGCCCGCAAACCCGTGGGCGACGACATTGACGAAGCCTATGACCTTGCCGATGACAGCATCCGCAATCCGGAGCAGCAGGTCGTTCTGGCCGATGAGGGTCGCAGGATCGACAATTGCATGCAGGAACTTGAAACCGTTCATGCGCAGGCGGTGCGTCGTGCCTATATCGAAGGGCTGAGCTATATCGAACTCGCCAAGGAATTGCGGGTGCCACTCAACACGGTCAGAACCTGGCTGCGGCGAAGCCTTCTCAAACTCAGAGAGTGCATGCAGCGATGACCACGAGCGAAAACAGCGAGGGCATGCATTCGCGCGACGAAATACTCGCTGGCGAATATGTGCTCGGCGTGCTGCCGTTTGAAAAGCGTCGTGAGGTCGAGCGGCGCATGCAGGACGACAGGGTCTTCGCGCAGCTGGTCCACCGTTGGGAAAGCGAATTTTCAGACTTCAACGTGGATTACGAAGAACAGGCGCCGAGTGCGGCCATTCTCGCTCGCATTGAAGAACGCCTGTTCGGCAGCAAGACCAGCAACGCCAATGGCAGCCTGTGGAGTTCCGCATCCTTCTGGCGATGGATATCGGTCGTCACGAGCGCGACTGCCGTGGCAGCGATCGTTTACGCCGCATTTCCCGAAAAATGGCAGGGCACAGCTCCGCTGGTAGCCGAACTTTCGACAACGGACAGCCAGGTCAACCTGCTTGCATCCTACGATGCAGAGACCGGCAGGATGCACATTATACCGGTTGCGACCGGCAAGGCCGATGAGAAATCACTGGAATTGTGGCTTGTGATGGATGGCGGCAAGACCCGTTCGCTCGGTGTCTTCCAGCCCGGGACGAATGGCGATCTCATTATCCCGGCGGATATGCGTAACAACATTTCGGAAGGCACGACCTTCGCGATCAGCGTGGAACCCTTCGGTGGATCACCAACTGGTCAGGCGACCGGCCCTGTTATCGCGATCGGCACCGCACGAAGGCAGCTTTAAGGCGTCACGCCTTCATGCGCTTTTGCCAACTGCTGAAACATGATTTCAGTCCGCGCACCGTCTAGTGGTTGCGCAATCGTCGAGCATTGCCAGAGCGTTCGTTATTGCGGCACCGGAGGCGGTATTGTCGAAAACGCACCAGGATTCGGCGGAAAGGCTTTTTCTAAACGAGAGGATTTCGGCGGCGCTGTAGTCGGAATAATAAATCCGGGGAGCGCCGTGGAGCCGGACATATTTGGGCGGCTCGGAGAAATCACTGGCCGGCCAGACCGGTGCAGGATCGGCCAGCACACGATCAATGGCATAGCGTTGCAGAACCTCTTGCGCTGACTGCGTGGCCCAACTTGTGTGACGCGGTTCGAGTACGAGCATGCCGGGAAAGGTCTGACGCATAGTATCAAACGCGGCCTCCGCGTCGGAGACATCAAATGCGAGATTGGGTGGCAACTGGCACAATAAGGGTCCAAGCTTGCCATCCAGCGCCGCAAGTTCTCCAACAAATGCCTTGAAGACTTGTCCGATTTCTCGCAACCGGCGCTCATGCGTGATCTCGCGCGGCAGCTTCACGGCGAAGCGGAAGTCATCGTACACCGAATTTGCCCAACGCTCGAACGTCGTCGGCCGGTGTTGGCGATAAAAGGTGGAGTTGATCTCGACGCCGTTGAATACGGCAGCATATCGGCTAAGCCCACTTCCCGTTTCGGGAAAACGGTGCGCCACAGTCTTGGGGATCGACCATCCAGCTGTTGCAATGACCGGCACTTTCACCTGCCCCCGAGACTTTCAAAGAGAAGGCCGGCACATGCCGACCTTCTCTGATTTTAACGCTTAGCGTCTGTAACGCAGACGTTCCTGTTCGATTTCAGTGGGCTCATAAGGATCGAGCGTGTCGTCAAACCGTGACCAACCGTCTTCGGCATAGGCCGCGCGCCGCTTGTCCGGATCGACCCAGTTGGACTGGCGCAGGACTTCCTCGGCGTCCGTATAAAGGCTGTCCTCTACTTTCGCGGTCACGAGCGTGCCACCCCGGCGAACGCCTTCTGCGTAAACATGGGCGTGGTCTTCGGAAACGCCTGCGTCCGTCAGCGCGCCGATAAGGCCGCCGGCGGCACCGCCTGCAACGGCACCGGCCACAGCGCCTGCCGCCGTCGCGGCAAGCCAGCCCGCCGCAACCACCGGTCCGACGCCGGGAATTGCCATGATGCCAAGGCCTGTCAACAGGCCGCCAACACCACCGACGGCAGCGCCGATGCCGGCACCCGTGCCTGCGCCTTCGGCAGCTTTTGTATCATTGCCATGGCGTTCGTCTGCATTGTTGGAAACAATGCTGATATCTTTAGACGGCACGCCGCGTTGTTCCAGTGCAGTAACGGCGGCGCTGGCATCGGAGTAGTCGTCGAAAAGTCCGGTAACGGTCTTCATAGGATTCTCCCAAAGATTGAATTAGTTAGCGACAATATTGCCCTGATAGTCGAGCGCCACGTTTACGGACTTGCCGTCCTTCGAGGCCTTGGCCTGCCACACGCCCTTGTCGTCGAGCGTAAGACCGGTCACTTCGGCATATCCGGCGTCCATAAGGCGTTTATTCGCCTGTTCCTCGGTAAAGCTGTTTGCGCCTTCCACAGGCGCAGTCGCATTCTTGGTGTCTGGCGTGGCGACGGCAGGCTTGCTGCCATCGGTGGCTGGAGCGGTGGACGTCTGAGCGAAGGCGCCAAGGGTCGACGCGCCGAGAAGCGCGGCGGCTAAAAGAAGCTTTTTCATGATTTTTCCTCGTTGTAGCCTTCAGTGCAGGCTCGACAGGGAAACAACATGTCGGGCCTCATGGTTCCGCCAATCTGAAAATAGAATTTGCAGGCCTTGCCGTTCCATCATCGTCGAAACGCAACCGAACTATCTCTGCCGGATGAGGAACGTCCGCCTATTCAACCGGTTACTGGCATCGCTGTGATGCCACCGCGGACCGGAATGTGAATTCTTTTCCGGGAGCAGGAACATCGTCTCCACTCAGGGGTTGTCCAAGTACATCATTCAAAGTTGATCGGATTCCCACATGCCTGCGGAAACTACATTGCATGACCTGTTCCTCGATACGCTCAAGGACATCTGTCTCGCCGAACAACAAGTGCTGAAGGCTCTGCCGAAGACCGTGCGGGGACCCTTCCAAGCTTAGGCCGCCTTTTAGGGCGGCTTTTTCATTTCCGGGTCGGATAGGCCCCTTCCAATTCAGGAGCCACACCATGGCCAAGACCACCTCCACATCACCAAGCGACAAGACCGAAACCGTGACGATCCATGACCAGAAGCTGGAGCGCGGTGCTGGCGGCGAGCTGCATCAGACAGCCGAAAACGACGCGCCGGTGCTGACGACCGCTCAAGGGGGGCCGGTCGCGGACGACCAGAATTCTCTAAGGGTCGGGCCGCGTGGTCCGCTCGTCGTTGATGATTTCCATTTCCGCGAAAAGATCTTCCATTTCGACCATGAGCGCATTCCCGAGCGCGTCGTGCATGCTCGCGGTTACGGCGCGCATGGCTTCTTCGAGACCTACGAGTCCTTCTCCGCATACACAAAGGCGGATTTCCTGCAGCGCGCCGGCGAAAAGACACCAGCCTTCGTCCGTTTCTCGACGGTTGCGGGCAACAAGGGCTCAGCTGACCTTGCGCGCGACGTGCGCGGTTTCGCAGTGAAGCTCTATACACAGGAAGGCAACTGGGATCTCGTCGGCAATAATATTCCTGTCTTCTTTATTCAGGACGCCATCAAGTTTCCCGACCTGATCCACGCCGCCAAGCAGGAACCTGACCGGGCTTTTCCGCAGGCGCAGACGGCCCATGATAATTTCTGGGACTTCATCAGCCTGACGCCGGAAAGCATGCACATGGTCATGTGGGCCATGTCGGATCGTACAATACCGCGATCTTTCCGCTTCATGGAGGGTTTTGGCGTTCATACCTTCCGCCTGGTCAACGCCAAGGATGAATCGACCTTCGTCAAGTTCCACTGGAAGCCGAAGCTCGGGCTTCAATCGGTCGCCTGGAACGAGGCGGTCAAGATCAATGGCGCCGATCCCGATTTCCATCGCCGCGATCTGTGGCAGGCGATCCAGTCCGGCAACTTCCCGGAATGGGAATTGCAGGTGCAGCTCTTCGATCAGGAGTTTGCCGACAGCTTCGATTTCGACGTGCTCGATCCGACAAAGATCATCCCCGAGGAAATCCTGAAGCCGCAGCCGGTCGGACGACTGGTGCTCGACCGCATGCCCGACAACTTCTTTGCCGAAACCGAGCAGGTTGCGTTCATGACGCAGAACGTGCCGCCGGGTATCGACTTCAGCAATGATCCGCTATTGCAGGGCCGCAACTTTTCCTATCTCGACACCCAGCTGAAACGCCTTGGCGGGCCAAACTTCACCCATCTGCCGATCAATGCACCGAAATGTCCCTTCGCGCATTTCCAGCAGGATGGCCACATGGCCATGCGCAATCCTGTTGGCAGGGTGAATTACCAGCCGAACTCGTTCGGTGAAGGCCCGCGCGAGTCGCCGAGCCGTGGCTATCGCCATTTTCCGGCAGAAGAACAGGGGATCAAGGCGCGGCTGCGCCCCGAGAGCTTTGCCGACCACTACAGCCAGGCAAGACAGTTCTATATCAGCCAGACCCCGCCAGAACAGCGTCATATCGCGGCAGCCCTGACATTCGAACTGAGCAAGGTGGAAACAGCCGTGATCCGCGAACGCATGGTGTCGCATCTCATGAACATCGACGAGACGCTGGCAAACACCGTCGCGCAGAAGCTGGGTTTCAAGTCTATGCCGAAGCCGGCGGATGCCGCCATGCCGACACGTCAGGATCTGGAACCCTCGCCGGCGCTCAGCATCGTTGAGCGTGGTCCGAAACGCTTCGAAGGCCGCAAGCTTGGTATACTCGTCACCGATGGTGTCGACGCCAAATTGCTGAACGGCCTGATGTCGGCGATTACCAAGGAAAAAGCCGTCTGCGAATTGATAGCCCCGAAGGTCGGTGGCTTCACCGCCTCAGACGGGAGCTGGATTGCGGCCCATCACATGATCGACGGCGGGCCATCGGTTCTCTTCGATGCAGTTGCACTGTTGACTTCTGCCGAGGGGATAGACGATCTGGTCAACGAGGCGACGGCGCGTGACTTCGTGGCCGACGCTTTCCAGCACTGCAAGTTCATAGGTTACGACCAGTCGGCGCTGCCATTGCTGGAAAAGGCCGGTATCGCAGGCGATCTTGACGAGGGCACGATTATCCTCCCAGGTGAGGGAGGCCTCGCTGGCTTCGTGTCGAACCTTGGCAAGCTGCGTGTCTGGGGACGGGAACCTTCCGTAAAACTCGGCAAGGCGTCACCGCCGGTAAAGTGAAATCACAGGCGGGCGCGGCTACAATGCCGCGCCTTGATGACGCACGATCGCTCGCCCGAGGGCGTGAAAACGTTTCAGCGTGAACAACATCAAGATGGCTCATAAAGGATGTACTGAATGAAGATTCGCGCCGGGTTCGATATTGCTTATGAATGCGAGAATGAGACGGCAATGCTGCTTGTTCTCAATCTCCACCCCAGCCGGCGCGCAGATCTGCTCACCGAACAGGTGCTGACCTTCGACAGGCCGATCGAGGCCTGGGGTTATATGGATATCTTCGGGAACGCCTGCAGCCGCATAACCGCACCGCCAGGCGTGACGACGATCTCGACGCGGTTCGACATATATGACGGCGGCCTGCCAGATCCGGTTCCTGAAAACGCTTTCCAGCACGATATCAAGGATTTACCAGACGATGTTCTAGTGTTCCTGCTAGGCAGCCGTTACTGCGATACCGACCGCCTAGCGGACTTCGCTTGGAAAAACTTCTCGGCAACACCGCTCGGCTGGCCCCGTGTGCAGGCGATCCTCGATTTTGTGCATTCCCATATTGTCTTCAACTACGAGAAAGCCGATCCGCTCAGGACGGCATATGGCGGCTTCATCGACCGGACCGGGGTTTGCCGCGATTTCGCACATCTTGCGATCACCCTCTGCCGTTGCATGAATATCCCCGCTCGCTATTGCACCGGCTATCTCGGTGATATCGGCGTGCCGAAGGACCCCAATCCGATGGATTTCAGCGCCTGGTTCGAAGTCTATCTCAGCGGCCGCTGGTATACGGTCGATGCCCGTCACAACAGGCCCCGCATCGGACGCATCTTGATGGCGACAGGACGAGATGCGACAGACGTCGCCCTGTCCACCGCCTTCGGGCCGGCTATCCTGAAGCGGTTCGAAGTCATTACGGAAGAACTGGCCGGATAGCGACGGGTAGCGTCAAGACGCTCAGGTCTCGCTCGACCTAGACCGACGCGACCTGAATGACCTCGGGAGCGGAACCGTATGTCGACTTGTTCTGACGGTGAAAGGCGATGAATTCATCGGCCGGAAGCGGCCCCTGTCGAAGTTCAGCCCCGGTGCGATTACGATGCGAAAACAAAGCGTTCCAGTTTGCCGAGCGTCTGCTGACCCAGTTCGATAGCTCCAAAACCCTTCGCGTCCTGGAACTCGGCTTCCGTGCTGAACACCATGCCGAGCACGACCTTCGTCGCGCCGTCCTGATCCTCGAACGAAGCCCAGGCGTCGGCATGTTTCGGCCCGTTTTCGCCCCAGAGCAGCGTGTAGCCGATCCTCTCCTCAGGCCTGACCTCGATATATCGATGATGGTTCGGGAAGACAGTGCCGTCAGGTCCGATCATGTCGAACACCCACTCGCCGCCGGTTCGCAGATCGATCCTCTTCGTGCGACACGAAAACCCTTCCGGTCCCCACCATTGCGGCAGCGTCTCGGAATTCATCCAGGCCTTCCAGACGATGTTGCGCGGCGCCCTTATCGTTCGCTCCAGCACCATTGTCCGTTTGGCCACCTCGGTCAGATTGTTAAGACCAGCACCGAAGCCCTGCCGGTAACCCGCCTGCATATCCGCAGCCAATGAGGAAAGCTGCACGGTTACGACAACGCGACTGCCCTGCTCCGTCGCCGAAAAATCAGCGGTCACCAGCGCCGCAGACTGCGTCACGTCACCGGACGACACCACCTCGTAATTGACGCGGCGCAAGGCTGGCTGCAATTCCAGCCACCCGCATTCGCAGCGAATATCAGGCTGCCCATCGACCTTGCAGAGCGAAACTTCGCGTCCGCCAACTCTAGTATCGGCTTCCAGAAACTCCACGGTCACGGCGGGCGTGGGCGCTGCCCAGACAGCCCGCGCGGCAGGCGACGTCCACACTTGCCAGAGGACCGACAATGGAACAGCGACCACCCTTTCGAAGCTCAGCGTTGCAAAGCGGCCATCGCCAAGATGGGGTTCAGCACGGGTGCCGTCCTGATTTAGTTTCGACATCATTCCGTGCGCTCCTTCGCAGCCTGCATTGCAAATGCCTCCAACCGGTCGAGCCGGCTCTCCCAAATGGCCCGCTGTTCATCAAGCCATGTCCGCACCGGCTCCAGAGCCTCGGGCACGATAGCGCAGGTGCGCACCCGCCCATCCTTGGAGCTGCGGATAAGCCCCGCCTCCTCCAGTACCGACAGATGCCGCATCACGGTCGGCAAGCGCAGCCCCGTGGGAGCGGATAATTCCATGACGCGGGCAGGCCCTTGCGCGAGCTTCGTTAGAATAGACCGGCGTGTCGGATCGGCCAGAGCCTGAAAGATCAGCGATAGTTCGGGCGAATGCTTAGTCATAATGCTAACTATCATGCAGCACGGCTCTAACGCAAGGAAAACTTCGTCGATTAGCTAAGTGTTCGACCGTGAGCATTTGTTGGCCGCCGCGCAAAAGAAAAACGCCGGAGCATTGCCCCGGCGTTTCATTTTTTAAGCCACCAGACCCTTGGTCAGTTCCAGCGCCTGCCGCTCGAACAGCCGGCGATAGATGCCGTCATTCAGACGGATCAGCGCCTGGTGGTCGCCCTCTTCGACAATCTTGCCCTTGTCGAACACCAGCAGACGGTCAAGCGCCCGCACGGTGGAAAGCCGGTGCGCAATGACCAGCGTAGTGCGGCCATCCATCAGACGTTCCATGGCCTCCTGGATCTGCACTTCGCTTTCGCTGTCGAGGCTCGATGTCGCCTCGTCCAGAATCAGCACCGGTGCATCCGCGAGGAAGGCACGGGCAATGGCGACACGCTGCCGCTCCCCGCCAGACAATTTAACGCCGCGCTCACCCACCATCGTCTCATAGCCCTTGGGAAGGGACATGATGAAGTTATGGGCGCTTGCCTGCCTCGCCGCCCGCTCGATCTCACGCCGTGAGGCGCTCGGCCGGCCATAGGCGATGTTTTCCGCCAGCGTGCGGTGGAACAGGATGGGTTCCTGCTGCACAATGGCGATCTGGCTGCGCAGGTTTGCCTGCCTGGCCTTGGCGATGTCCTGGCCGTCAATGCGGATCGAGCCGGAATTCACATCGTAAAGCCGCTGGATAAGCTTGACGAATGTCGTCTTTCCCGACCCCGAATGCCCGACCAGCCCCACACGCTCACCCGACCTGATGGTGACTGAAAAGTCCTCATAGAGCGGGCTGGGATGCGCGCCGTATTGAAAAGTGACGTTGTCAAAAACGATTTCGCCCTTCTCTATCCTGATCGGCCTGGCATCCGGCCTGTCTTCGACACCCAAAGGCATCTTGTCGAGCAACACCAACTCTTCCATGTCGTTGACGGCACGTTGCAGATTACGGATGTGTTGACCGACATCACGCAGATAGCCCTGCAGGACGAAGAACATCGCCAGCACGAAGGTGATGTCGCCCGGCGTCGCCAGCCCCTGCTGCCACATGACAAGGCCTGTTCCCAGAATACCGGCCTGCATGGATACCATCATGAAGCCCTGGATCGTGCCGTTCAGCGTGCCGCGTTTCCATGTCCTTCGCGTACGGTTGTCCCATTTGGCCAGCACATGGCGCAACCGCGCCTCTTCGCGAGTCTCGGCGCCAAAAGCCTTGACCACCGAATTGCAGCTGACGGCATCTGCCAGGGCGCCACCAAGCTTGGTATCCCAGGCGTTTGCAAGTCTTGCGGCCGGCGATACGAAGCCCATGGAGAGCAACACGGTGACGCCGACATAGATCAGCGACCCCGTGCCCACGATCAAGCCCATGATCGGCCAGTAACTACCCAGCACGACGGTGGCGCCCACCAGCATGACGATGGAGGGCAACAGGGCGATAAGAAGCACGTCATTGAGTGAATCAAGCGCCCACATGCCACGCGTGATCTTGCGAACCGTGGAACCGGCAAAGCTGTTGGCGTGCCAGTCGGTTGAGAACCGCTGCACCCGGTAGAAACCGTTATTCGCCACATCCGCCATGGTTTTCAGCGTCAGCCTGATGATGCCGTTAAACACGAACCAGCGCAGGACTACGCTTGTCAAGCCCAGCGCCACGACGACGACAAAGGCGCGCAGCGCCCGGTCAGCCCCGTTGCCGCCGGCAATGGCATCGACGATCTGGCCGGAGAAAACCGGCACCATGACTTCGGCCAGCGTGCTGGCAATCACCAGCACAACAATAAAGCCCACCAATGCCCGCCGGTGGGTCCAATGGTGGAAAACAAAGCCGAGCACATGGCGATAGGCATCGGCGCGGAAATCGAGCTTCTTGCGAGACATTTTAACCAGCACGGCGCCATGCGTTCGGCAACCGGTCCTCAAAAACGGAAGTTGGATGGCACAGCCCGGGCGGAAAACAAAATGATCCCGTCAGATCAATCGGGCTATGAAGGAAAACAAAACCGCATGTGGGGCGCGCTCGGGGCGGGCCACGAATGGAAATGACCTAGTGTCGGTTCATTCCACGCGGGAGGAACTTGATGAATGATGATGTCATGCAACGCCTCCCTATGTTCGATCTGACGCGGTGAGAAATTTGTACCTGAGCTGTTCGCCGTTGCCAACCGGGTAATTGCAACCTTATGGCAAGTGATGCGAAAACGACACATCAGCTGGTGTGACGGCAACGAACGTGGCCGATGCCAATGAAAGCTTCGGCCACGTTTTTTTGCGTGGTGGCGCTCCCCGCCGCACCCAGGCTCCGGTGCGCGGCGAGAACATATCTGGTCAATCCATCTGGACGTTTGCGTTCTTGACGACCGGTTCCCACTTGGCGATTTCGGCTGCAACGTGGCTTTTCAGCTCATCGGGCGAAGAACCGACGATCTTGGCGCTGAATTCGGCCATGCGGGCCGCCACACCCGGATCGGCAAGCGCTTTCTTGGCCGCCGCATTCAGTGTGTCCACCACATCGGCCGGTGTGCCGGCAGGCGCAAACAGCGCGTTCCACGTGTAGGTTTCATAACCGGGTACTGTTTCGGCAATAGTCGGCAGATCCGGGAATGATGACGCCCGCTCGGCGGTCGTTACGCCAAGCGCCCGCAATGTGCCGGATTTGATGTGGCCGGACGACGACGGCAGATTGTCGAACATGATCGAAATCTGGTTGCCGAGAAGATCGTTGAGCGCGGGGCCGGCACCTTTATAGGGAACGTGCTGCATGCTCACACCGGTCATGCTCTTGAACAATTCCCCTGAAAGATGCAGCGGCGTGCCATTGCCGGACGAGGCGTAGGCATATTTGTCGGGTTCGGCTTTCAGAAGCGCGATCAATTCCGCGACGCTGTTGACGTTCAGCTTCGGATTGACAACAAGCACATTGGGAACCACGACCAGAAGCGAGACCGGGGCGAAATCCTTTTGCGGATCGTAAGGCTTTGTCTTGAGAATGAGCGGGTTCAAGGCATGGGTAGCAACGGTGCCCATCAGGATCGTGTAACCGTCAGGCTCTGCGCGTGCGACACGGTCGGCACCGAGATTACCGCCTGCACCGGCAACATTTTCAACGACGATCTGGTGACCAAGCTCATCACCCATTTTCTGTGCGATGACACGCGCAACCACGTCGGTTGAGCCACCTGCCGCGAAGGGAACGACCAGCGTAATCGTTCGATCAGGAAAACCCTGCGCGCTCGCCGTCAGTCCCATCATGCAAAACGAAGCAGCCGTAGCCGCAAGTTTCAACACCATACGCCGTTTCAAAGACCGGTAATTCATGAACCCTCCTGTAGAATGGCCTCCCCGCCATCAGCGCATAGTAGCTCAAATGGACCTGAGAGCAAGCAACCGGCATCGCAAACCATGCTGGAAGGCCACGCAACACGCCTGCCCTGCAACGCTTGGCGGAACCGCGCGTTATAGCGGGCACAAAGCATTGAAATACCGGGGGCAACATGGACGACAGCGTAAACATTCCCAAGATCAACCGGCTCGTGTTGCAAAACCTCATAGCTGGCCTCAGCGACGGGTTGATCCTGCTCGAAAACGACGGAACGATAGCCTGGGCCAACAAGGCCGCCCTTCAGATGCACCGTATAGAAGCAATGCCTGAGCTTGGGGAGGATGCCGCTGCCTATCGGCGAAATTTCACGCTTCGATACCGCAACAACCACCTGCTCGACGAGGGACAATATCCGCTTGAACGGCTTCTGGCGGGCGAGACCTTCGAAGATGTGACGGTAGAGATATCGCCAAGCGGCGATGAAGCGGAATGCTGGGTCCACACGGTGCGCGGCCTCGTTCTTGAAGATGCTGGCGCAAAACCGGATGTTCTGGTCCTGATCATCCGGGACGAAACGCCGCGTTTCGAGGCGGAGGCGCGCTTCGAGAGCGCCTTCAATGCCAATCCGGCGCCGGGGCTGATATGCCGGCTGGAGGACAAGCGTTTCATTCGCGTCAATCAGGGTTTCCTTGAGATGACCGGGTTCAGCCGTGAAGAGATCATCGGCATCAGTGTCGAGGAACTCGGACTGTTTTCCGAGTGCGACACAGGCGAGGACGCCCTGAAAAAGCTGGAGGATGGCCGGCTCATCCGTCAGCGCGAGGCGCTCATTCCCATCCCCGGAGGCGACAGGCTGGTCATCGTGGCCGGCGAAACGATCGCCGTTGCCGAAGAACCCTGCATGCTGTTCACCTTCGCCGATCTGGACGGCCGCCGCAAAGCCCAGAACGCTCTGCGACAGAGCGAGGAGCGCTTCTTCAAATCCTTTCGCCTGTCGCCTGTCCCGGCAGCAATTTCGAGGCTGGACGACTTCGTTCTGATGGAAGTCAATGACGCGTTTCTGGTGCTGTGCGGACGCAACGAGGCCGAAGTCGTGGGCAAGACGGCCAGCGAATTGCGGCTGTGGGAGGACGCGGGCGCGCGCCGCGATCTCGAAAAGCGGCTGAAGGACAACATCCCCATCCGCGATGAGAACATGCGCATGAATCTTTCCGGTGGCGGTTTGGCCGAATGCATCGTTTCCGCCGAACGCGCCGAGATCAACGATCAGCTCTGTGTCATCTGGGCGATACAGGACGTGACTGAGCGGCGTAGAACCGAGAACGAACTGATTGAAGCGATCGAAAGCGTCATGACCGATACATCCTGGTTCAGCCGGACGGTTGTCGAGCGGCTGGCAGGGCTGCGGCAGAACTCCCGCGGCACAACGTCTTCAGCCTCCCTCAAGGATCTCACCGAGCGCGAGGAGCAAATCCTGTCACTGATCTGCGATGGATGCAGCGACAAGGAAATGAGCGACAGGCTGAACCTGTCCAAGCATACGATCCGCAACCATATCGCCTCACTCTACGGCAAGATCGGCGTCAACCGCCGCACCGCCGCCGTGATCTGGGCACGCGAGCGCGGTTTTACCGGCCATAGGGAAAAATAACCGCAGCCGAACGCGAAAATAGGTCAGTTTGTACCAGTTCAACTAGTAGCTATTGCTCTGCAAACTGTGATTTTTCCGAACTACCTTACCATCATGCCGCTACCAACAGCGGCACCCTCTAACGATGGAAGGAGTTCGTCATGGACAATAACCGTATCGAAGGTATCGCCCGTCAAGCCAAGGGCACCATCAAGGAAGCAGCCGGCAAGATCACCGGCAACGACAAGCTTCAGGCAGAAGGCAAGGCCGAGAAACTGGCTGGCCAGGCGCAGGAGAAGCTCGGACAGGCAAAGGACGCCGTCAACAAAGTTCTCAAGTGAACCATCTATGTTCAAGGCAGGAGGTTTCACGATGATGCTCTCGTGCGATGCAAACCAGGTGTCAAGCTGCGATCCCCAGGAGATCAGCCTGTGCGCCGCGTTGCAAGCCGTGATCGCCTATGCGGACGGGCAGGAAAAAAGCTCGATCTCCGTCACCTCCGTGGAGGGCCGTATCGTGCTCTCCGGAGAGGTGGAAACACTCTCTGCCTTCGAACATGCGGTCATCATCGCAGAATGTTTCGCGTCGCGGCCCATCATCGCCGATCTGGCGATACGGCAGCGGCCTTGCACCTATCTGGAGACGCCGTCCCGGCGCATCCATCTAGCGAATAACAACAGGAGTGAAAAACAATGAAGACATTCGTTCTCGCAACCGCGATTGCAACCCTGGCCCTTGCCCCGATTGCTTCAGCCGAAACGAAGCACAATGCAAAGCGCCCTATGGAAACCGCGCAGAAGGAACGCGTCGGCACCCTGTCGTGCGAAATTGCCGGCGGCGTCGGCCTTGTGGTCGGCTCCAGCAAGAGCGTGGCCTGCGAGTTTCGCCAGCGCTCCGGCAAGACCGAGCGTTATACCGGCACGATCGGCAAGCTCGGTCTCGACATCGGCGTAACCGGCAAGACCTATATGAGCTGGATCGTGCTGAACACCGCAGCCAGCCGCGTGGGTGACGGTGCGTTGAGCGGCAACTATGTTGGTGCCTCCGCTGCCGCATCGGTCGGCGTGGGCTTGGGCGCCAATGCACTGATCGGCGGCAATGCCAAGAACTTCGCGCTTCAGCCGCTCAGCGCCGAAGTCGGCACCGGCGTTAACATCGCTGCGGGTGTCTCGCGTCTGCAGTTGAAGCGTGCAGGCTAAACCTTAAAAAACCGGCGGCGCGGGCTCGGGACGGTTATCGTCTTCGAGCCCGCGCCGTCTGGCGCAGATCAGGCCCCGATATCAGGGTTTGGGGTGAGGCATCATCTCGCCCATCGGGCCGTCGCCTTTTGGCCCGCGCATCATATCCTCTTTAGGACCATGATGCGGCGGACGGCCTGCCGGTCCTAGTGCCTCGATACTGCCATCCTGACGGACGACATAGCTTGCCCGCAGGACACCCCTGTCGAAACGGCCCTGAACGCTGACCGCTTCATCGACAGTCACGACCTTCCCATTGTCGCCCTCGGGGCCGGTATCGATGAGTGCGCGGCCGCTATCATCCTGAACGATGAACTTGTTGTCGAAAATCTCGGCGACCTTGCCCTTCAGGGTCACGAGATTTCCTTCCTTGACGGTGGAAATGGCAACGGGTGTCATCGGCGCCATCTCGGGCGTCGGCCGTGTCAGCTTCACCGCACCGGCTCCGGCAGCTGCCCCAACGGCCAGCATGGCAACGGCCGCAAAGGCGAACGCGGCGGTTTTACGGCGATGTTTCCGGTGCGGCGGCACGGGAGTGTCAGAAGTGGCCTTCGGTGCTGCGATTTCGTTATTCTCTTCAGAGTGGGACATGGTGGTCTCCTGTTTGATTGACAGGGCCTTTTTACCTGCCAGGCGCCACCAGCAGCCTGAACCTTGTGGTTCAGGTTGAGTTAAGCCTTCCGGGCCTAGTTAAAACACCGCCCACGAAACCGAAACGGCAGGATCATGCGCATACTTCTCGTTGAAGACGATACCGATCTTTCCCGGCGCATCGCAGCCAGCCTGCGGGCGGAAAATTTTGTCGTCGACATCGCGCAGAATGGCGAGGATGCCGAACATGCCGGGCTTACCGAACTTTACGACGTGGCCGTCCTCGATCTGGGATTACCGAAAATCGATGGCGTATCGGTTCTGAAATCATGGCGGTCGGCGCAGCGGAACCTGCCCGTGCTCGTTTTGACCGCGCGTGACGGATGGCCGGACAAGGTGGCGAGTTTCAAAGCGGGAGCAGACGATTTTCTCACCAAGCCGTTCAAGGTGGAAGAACTGGTGCTGCGGCTGCGTGCACTCGTTCGCCGTGCCACCGGCCACGCCGCCTCCGCCATCACCTGCGGTTCGCTCATCTTCGATGCGCAGCTCGGAACCTTCGAACAGGACGGCTTGCCGCTGAAGCTGACCGCGCTGGAGTGGCGGGTCCTCTCCTGCCTCATCCTGCGCAAGGAAGTGGTGGTCGACCGCCGCGAACTCATCGAACGGGTCTATGAGGGCGATGCGGAAGTGGATTCCAATTCCATCGAAGTGATCATTGCCCGCCTGCGGCGCAAGATCGGTGCCGGGCATATAGAGACCGTTCGCGGGCGCGGTTACATGCTGAAGGCAGAGCCATGAGGGAGTTTTCGGCCATTCCGGGTTCGTCGATCTCGCGCCGCCTCACGGTTTTTTCCGTGGTTTTCGTCACCGCGACCGTGATCGTCGCTTCCATCATACTCTATCTCATCGTTGCCGCCGTGGTGCGTGAACAGATCGACCAACGGCTCGACACGCAGATAGAGGGATTGCGGAGCGCGCTCTCCGGCAGCGCAAGCGGCGGCGTGACACTCAACGCCGCGCTGGACGGCCCGCCATTCGACAGGCGCGGCTCCGGCTGGTACTGGCAGATCACCGGCGAGGGTGTAGCGATCGTCTCTCGGTCGCTCGCGGGGCAAACCATAACCAACCCGCCCTCCCCGTTCGAATGGCGCAAAATGATGGGCCACGGCCCTCGTCCCGGCGCGAATACCGATTTTCACGGCGAGAAGCTCTATCTCAGATCCATTCAAACCATGGTTGGACAGCGCCTCGTCGAAATCACTGCCACTGCGCCGCAATTCGCGCTGGTTGCACCCGCCCGCAGCGCGCTTCTGTGGTTGATACCTGCCATGACCCTCTTGGGCGCGAGCCTCGTCGGCGGTATCTTCTTGCAGGTCAGATATGGTCTGCGACCACTGCGGCAACTCACCGCCGATATTTCCTCGATTTCGGCAGGCACACTCGACAGGTTGCCGGAGGCGGATGTCGAGGAACTGCGTCCCGCCTCGGGCGAAATCAACCGTCTCGTGGAGCAGAATAGCGAGAGGCTTGCGGAAACACGTCTGCACTTTGCAAATCTCGCCCATGGTCTGAAAACTCCCGTGACAAGCCTCTACCTTGCGCTCGACGAAACCAACGACCCGGACCGCGAAATGCGTGCGCTGGTGGACAGGATCGACCAGCGCATCCGTCACCATCTGGCAAGAGCCCGCAAGACCGCGGCAGGCGGCACGACCACGGTGACCGCGCTCAAACCGAGGATCGACGATATCGTTGATATCATGTCGCGTATTCATGCCGACCGGGGGATTGTCGCAACAGTCGATGTGGACCCCGAGTTGCTATTGCATGTCACGCCTGAGGATCTGGACGAGATCGTTGGCAATATCATCGACAACGCATTCAAATGGGCCAAAAGCGCGGTTTGTATTTCCGCGAAAAAGACCGGACGCGACGTCTGGATCGTGATCTCGGACGATGGACAGGGCATCGAGGACAACCGGATTTCGGAGGCTTTCCAGCCGGGCAGACGCATGGACGAGACCGTTCCGGGTGACGGCTTCGGTCTTACCATCGTCAAGGAACTTGTGGAGCTTCATGGCGGCAGCATCAGGCTGGAGCGCGGCGAAAATGGCGGGCTTACCTGTTCGCTGGCCCTGCCGGCAGGAGCTTGAGGAAAGCCCGCCTTTCCCTTTGTTGACCCTGATGCGCAGCAGCGTTAAATACAGGTTTCGAAGCAGGGAGATTTATGCGCAGAGGTTGAAAATCTGACCGCCCATCGCGGTTTCAGCCGGCTCTGAAAACGGAGCTGACCCTTTGGCATGTCTAATTCTGCGGAATTTCCATGAATATCAAATCTATCGACATCCGGCCGTTTGACGCGGCAGCGGATACGCAAATCCTGTCACGCATCTGGCTCGATGCCTCGCTGCTGGCACATCCCTTTATCGGCACGCAGCGTTTGCGCGAGCAGCAAAGACTGATCGAAGATACCTATCTGCCGCTATCGGAGACTTTCGTCGCGGCGCAGGCCGGTGACCCTGTCGGCTTCATCAGCCTGCTCGACAGTTTCATCGGAGGCCTGTTCGTCGCACCGGCACAACAGGGCAAGGGTATCGGGCGCAGGCTCATCGCCCACGCGCTTGATCTCAAGGGTGAATTGTCGCTTGAGGTCTATACCGCCAATGAGCAGGCGATGCGGTTTTACCGTTCGCTCGGCTTCCTTGAAGTCTCGCGCAGGTCGACTGACGATGACGGCCTGCCCTTCGAGAATGCCCGCCTGTCACTCAAGGCCTGAAAACAAATCCGGGCAGCCACAGGGCTGCCCGGACGATCTGATGCTTGTCGCAATCAGCCAAACAGCACAAGGCTGCTTTTGACCGTGACCCACACGCCCCAGAGAAGTGGTATGCCGACGGCTGCCCAGGCCAATGCGGCCTTGGCGTCCAAACCACCCCTGCCGATACCGAAGGAACCGGTAGGCCCTGCATTGGCGGCTGCAGTCTTGGCCTGAAGTGTCGCAACCTCCGCATCCGACATGAACCATTTCTCCGGCAGCGGTCGGACAAACGCGTTGGCGACGAGGCCGATCGCGAGCATCCCCGCCAGGATGTACATGGTGCTGGTATAGAGCGCGGGACCCGGCGCGACACCGGCCGCGATCTGTGCTTCGCGGATGTAGTTGACGACAACAGGCCCGGCGATACCCGCCGTTGCCCATGCCGTCAGCAGGCGGCCATGGATCGCGCCGACGAACTGCGTGCCGAATATGTCGGCAAGATAGGCGGGAATGGTTGCAAAGCTGCCGCCATACATCGACAGGATGATGCCGAGGGCAAGAACGAAGAACGCCTTGGAACCCATCGTTGCCAGCGTCGGGGCCAGCGCATAAAGAATGATGCCAAGCACGAAGAAGCAGAAGTAAGTGTTCTTGCGGCCGATTTTGTCGGACATGGAAGCCCAGAAGAAGCGGCCACCGATGTTAAACAGCGACAGCAGGCCCGTGAACCCGGCCGCGATGGCGGCGATCGATGCTTTCTGCTCGATATTGAGGTCAGCAAAGCCAACGCCGGGCAGACCGATCAACGAACCCGCGAAAATCTCCTGCAACATTGGCGATGCCATGCCGATCACGCCGATACCCGCTGACACGTTGAGGCACAGAACCGCCCAGATGAGCCAGAACTGCTTCGTCTTGTGCGCATCACGCAGATGAACGTGACGATTGGTGATCATGGCACTTTTGGCCGCCGGGGCCGTCCAGCCTTCCGGACGCCAGCCCGCCGGTGGAATGCGGTAACCGAAGGCACCCGCCATCATGAAGACGAAATAGATCAATGCCATGACGACGAAAGTTTGCCAGACACCGACTGAAGTATCCGTCTTGAAGGTATTCATGAGCAGATTGGCAAGCGGTGCGCCGATCATAGCACCGCCGCCGAAGCCCATGATGGCCATGCCGGTTGCCATGCCGCGCCGGTCCGGAAACCATTTGATCAATGTCGATACCGGCGAGATGTAACCGAGACCAAGACCAACGCCGCCGATGACACCTGCCCCGACCCACATCAGCCAGAGCTGGTGCGTCATCACGCCAAGCGCTGCAACCAGAATGCCGCCGCACCAGCAGCAGGCGGAAACGAAGCCGGCCTTGCGCGGCCCGACCCTTTCCAACCAACCGCCCCAGATCGCCGCCGAGCATCCCAGCAGGACGAAGAAGAGCGTGTAAATCCAGCCAAGATCGGCCACACGCCAGTTGCACTCGGTGGTGAACAGCGCCCCGACAAGGGTAAGGCTGGAGCAACTGGGGTCCGTTGCCGGCAATGCCTTGGACAGCGGCAGCCAGAAGACGCTGAAGCCGTAGGCCATGCCGATACACAAGTGAATGGCCAAAGCCGCCGGCGGTACCAGCCAGCGGTTGAAGCCCGGTTTTGCTATGATCCGTTCGCGGTCTAGAATCCCGGCTTGCGCCGGCCCTCCCGCAGATACGCCTGCTACTGCCATCGACACTACCTCCCTCGTGAATGTCTGGACAACCATGATACGCCCGCATTGGCCGCATCGACCGGGCGTTACCGAGATCGCCGGATGTCCCCCATCCGGCAATACCTGTTTGCGGCGTGTTACCGCCTGGCTTTACGTGGTTTCGGGAATGCTCGGTTCGGACAAGGACTCGCCCGCAGCAACGCCCTTGCCCTCCGGCGTTCCCGTGGCATCCTTGCCAAGCCCGACCGCATCGGCGGCGGGCACCCCGGGCCTCTTGATCTTGAGCGCTGCTGCGAGCACCAGCGGCAAAAACTCCCCGGCACCGGCATCAACCATCTCGAAAAACCGTTTGCGCATACGGGGTTCCCAGAATTTGTTAATGTGCGTGGCGACCCCCTCAACGCGGATATCCTCCGGCTGGGAAAGGAAAAAAGTCGCGATCTGGTTCGCCATTCTCACCAGTTTTTCGTCGGTGTGATTAAGCAACATGGCTGTTTTCCCCGCGCCGCCTGACGGACGACGTTCACGTTTTCAAAAGGCCGAGATTGCCCCGGCCCCGATTATTCGGCCGCCTCGAGCTTGCCAGCGATCCGCCGCGAACGGCGGCTGAGCGCGTCATATCCTTCCTGCCATTCGGTCGGCCCGTTCGAGGGCGAGACCTGAACTGCAGTGACCTTGTATTCCGGACAGTTCGTCGCCCAGTCGGAGTAGTCGGTGGTGATGACGTTTGCCTGCGTGCCCGGATGGTGGAAGGTGGTATAGACCACCCCCGGCGCAACGCGATCGGTGATCAGCGCCCGCAGCGTAGTATCGCCCGAACGGCTGGCGAGCTTGATCCAGTCACCATCCTTGACGCCACGCTGTTCGGCATCATGCGGATGGATTTCGAGACGATCCTCCTCATGCCAGACGACGTTTTCGGTGCGCCGTGTCTGCGCGCCGACATTGTACTGCGACAGAATGCGGCCGGTGGTGAGCAGCAGCGGAAAGCGCGGGCCGGTACGCTCGTCCGTCGCCACATATTCGGTGCGGATGAACTTGCCCTTGCCGCGCACGAACCCGTCCACATGCATGATCGGCGAGCCTTCCGGGAATTTTTCGTTACACGGCCACTGCACCGAGCCTCTGCTCTCCAGATAGTCATAGGAAACGCCGGCAAAGCTCGGTGTCGTCGCCGCGATTTCATCCATGATCTGCGACGGGTGCGTATAGTTCCAGTTCAGCCCCATGGCCTGAGCCAGCTTCTGGGTGACCTCCCAATCCGAATAGCCGTTTTTCGGCGACATGACCTTGCGCACACGATTGATGCGGCGTTCGGCATTGGTGAAGGTTCCGTCCTTTTCGAGGAAGGTGGAACCCGGCAGGAAGACATGCGCGTAGTTTGCCGTCTCGTTCAGGAACAGGTCGTGCACGACAACACATTCCATAGCGGCAAGACCGGCTGAAACATGCTTGGTGTCCGGGTCCGACTGGAGGATGTCTTCGCCCTGAATGTAGATGCCCTTGAAACTACCATCGACGGCTGCATCCAGCATGTTGGGGATGCGCAGCCCCGGCTCGTTGTTGAGGGTAACACCCCAGAGCTTTTCGAATATTTCCCGGGTGGCATCGTCGGATATATGACGATAACCGGGAAGCTCATGCGGGAAGGAACCCATGTCGCAGGAACCCTGCACATTGTTCTGGCCACGCAACGGATTGACGCCGACACCAAGGCGACCAATGTTGCCGGTCGCCATGGCAAGATTGGCAATCGCCATGACGGTCGTGGAACCCTGGCTGTGTTCGGTAACGCCAAGCCCGTAATAGATTGCGCCATTGCCGCCCTTGGCAAACAGCCTGGCGGCACCGCGCAGCTCATCGGCGGGAACGCCGGTAAAGCTTTCTGTTTCCTCCGGGCCATGCTGCGGTTCGGCCACGAACGCGGCCCAGTCCTCGAATTCCGACCAGTCGCAACGCTCGCGGATGAAGGCCTCGTCGAACAATCCTTCGGTAACGATGACATGGGCAAGGGCTGTCAGCACCGCAACATTCGTTCCGGGCTTCAGCGGCAAATGGAACGACGCCTCCACATGCGGCGTGCGAACGAGATCGATGCGGCGCGGATCGATGACGATCAGCTTGGCGCCCTGGCGCAGCCGCTTCTTCAGGCGTGAGCCGAACACCGGGTGCCCGTCCGTCGGGTTGGCGCCGATGACGAGGACAACATCCGAATGTTCGACGGAATCGAAATTCTGCGTTCCGGCAGAGGTGCCGAACGCCTGCCCCAACCCGTACCCCGTCGGCGAATGACAGACGCGGGCGCAGGTATCTACATTGTTGTTGCCGAAACCGGCACGGATGAGCTTCTGGACCAGAAAGGTCTCTTCATTGGTGCAGCGAGAAGAGGTGATACCGCCGATGGATTCGCGGCCATAGGTTCCCTGAATGCGCTGGAATTCGGAGGCGACATGGGCAAACGCCTCGTCCCACGTCACTTCGCGCCACGGGTCGCTGATCTTTTCGCGGACCATCGGGTTGAGAATACGGTCGCGGTGGCTGGCATAACCATAAGCAAAGCGACCCTTGACGCAGGAATGGCCACGGTTTGCCTGACCGTCCTTCCACGGCACCATGCGAACCAGCTCTTCGCCACGCATTTCCGCCTTGAACGAGCAGCCGACACCGCAATAAGCGCAGGTGGTGACCAGCGAATGTTCCGGCTGGCCGATGTCGATCACCGATTTTTCAGTCAGCGTCGCCGTCGGACAGGCCTGCACGCAGGCGCCGCAGGAAACGCATTCGGAATCAAGAAATGCCTCGTGGGCGCCGGGCGAAACGCGGCTTTCGAAGCCGCGCCCTTCGATCGTCAACGCGAACGTTCCCTGAACTTCCTCACAGGCGCGCACGCAGCGTGAACAGACGATGCACTTTGACGGATCGTAGGTGAAATACGGGTTGCTCTCGTCCTTGGGCATCCAGTTGGCGTTGAGGTCGCCATCGCCGGCACGGGCCTTCACATGGTTGTCGCCATCATAGCCGTAACGCACGTCACGCAGGCCGACGGCGCCGGCCATATCCTGCAATTCACAGTCGCCATTTGCGGCGCAGGTGAGACAGTCGAGCGGGTGGTCGGAGATATAAAGCTCCATCACGCCCTTGCGGATCTGCTTCAGGCGTTCCGTCTGGGTGTGGACGACAAGACCGGCCGCCACTGGCGTGGTGCAGGAAGCGGGGGTGCCATTGCGGCCCTCCACCTCGATGAGACAGAGGCGACAGGAACCGAAGGCATCGACCATATCGGTGGCGCAGAGTTTGGGAACATCGATGCCCGCTTCTCTCGAAGCACGCATGATCGACGTTCCCGCCGGCACGGTGATCTCGCGGCCGTCTATCGTTAGCGTGACCATCTCTGTCGAGGTGGATTTTGGTGTTCCGTAGTCGATTTCAGATATAAGGGCCATGGTCTTACTCCGCCGCTTCGACACGTGGGATGGGTGCAAAATCCTGCGGGAAGTGCCTGAGCGCGCTCATCACGGGATAAGGCGTGAAACCGCCTAGCGCGCAGAGCGAACCGAACTTCATGGTTTCGCAGAGATCCTCAAGCAGCGCCGTATTTCGCTCTGCTTCTATTCCAAGGGAAATCTTGTCGACCGTCTCGACACCGCGTGTCGAACCGATCCGGCATGGCGTACACTTTCCACAACTTTCGACGGCACAGAATTCCAGGGCAAAACGCGCCTGGCGCAGCATATCGGCGGTGTCGTCAAAGACGACGATGCCGGCGTGACCGATCAGGCCGCCTGCGGCGGTAAATGCCTCGTAGTCGAACAGCGTATCAAACAGCGACACCGGGAAATAAGCGCCCAATGGGCCGCCGACCTGAACCGCCTTGACCGGCCGGCCAGTAATGGTACCGCCGCCGATCTCGTTGACCAATTGCCCGAGCGGCAGACCGAAAGCGGTCTCGTAAAGCCCGCCATGTCTGATGTTTCCGGCAAGCTGGATCGGGATTGTGCCGTGCGAACGACCAATGCCGAAATCCCGGTAGAACGCCGCGCCGCGATCCATGATCACAGGGATCGAAGCGAGAGAAATGACATTGTTGACTACCGTCGGCTTGCCGAACAGCCCCTGCAGGGCGGGAAGCGGCGGCCTGGCGCGCACCGTGCCGCGCTTGCCTTCGAGACTGTTGAGCAGCGAGGTTTCCTCACCGCATACATAGGCTCCGGCGCCCATGCGCACCTCGAGATCGAACGCGCGACCCGAACCCAGCACAGACGCGCCGAGAACCCCTTCTCGCCGGGCAATGTCGATGGCTTTTTCCATCGTCCTAACGGCATGGGGATATTCGGAGCGGGTGTAGATGTAGCCCTTCGTTGCACCAACCGCGAGGCCGGCAATGGCCATGCCCTCGATAAGGACAAAGGGATCACCTTCCATGATCATGCGGTCAGCAAAGGTGCCGCTGTCGCCCTCATCCGCATTGCAGACAATGTATTTCTGACCGGCGGTGGCATCCGCCACGGTTTTCCACTTGATACCGGTCGGAAAACCGGCGCCACCCCGTCCGCGAAGGCCGCTATCGGTGACCTGTTTGACGATCTCCGAGGGGGTGAGTGCAACGGCTCTCTCCAGCCCCTTCATGCCCTTGTTGGCACGGTAGTCTTCCAGCGAAAGCGGATCGGTCACGCCGCAGCGCGCAAACGTCAGGCGCGTCTGATTCTTCAGGAAAGGGATTTCTTCCGTCAGCCCAAGACAGAGCGCATGATCGCCGCCATCAAGAAAATCCGCATCGAACAGCCCGGAAACATCAGAAGCTTTGACCGGACCATAAGCAACGCGGCCATGATGGGTGTCGACCTCTACCAGCACTTCAAGCCAGAGCAGGCCGCGCGAACCGTTGCGGACAAGGCGAATATCAAGATTGCGGGCCGCGGCCTCACCCTGGATTGCTTCGGCAACGCGGTCGGCACCAACGGCGAGTGCTGCGGAATCGCAAGGCACGAAAACGGTCACGCTCATCGACGCACCTCCGCCAGAATGTCGCCAAGACAGTGCTCATCCACTCTGGCATGAACCTCGCCATCCAGCATCAGCGCGGGTGCCTGGGCGCAGAGCCCGAGACAAAAGACCGGCTCGAGTGTGACCGAGCCATCCTTTGCCGTCTGGTGCCAGTCGAGACCAAGTCTCCCCTTGATGGTGTCGGCAAGAGACTCGCAGCCCCTCGACTGGCAAGCCTCGGCCCGACAGAGCTTCAGCACATGGCGCCCGCCGGGATGGTCGCGAAAATCGGGATAGAAGCTCACAACACCATGCACTTCGGCACGCGATACGTTGAGGGCCAGGGCGATCACCTGTTTGACGCTATCAGGCACATAGCCGAATTCTTCCTGCACCCTGTGCAGGATGGGCAGCATTGGCCCTTCCATATGCAGACAGTCGTCAATGATAGCCTGCACACGCGTCGCCTCATCTGCGGCGACAGCACGAATATTCATGAGCCAGTCCTCCCAAACCGACAGGTGGCGGGCGTTTGAACCGGAGGACCTCCACATCCTTATCCGGCGCGCCGCGCTGCCTGATGGCGAAAGAATGGCGAGCGGAGCAAGATCAGGTCAATATCGTCTTTCCGTCAGTCGATAGGAAATTTCTATCAAAAGCGGAGGCCGCGACGCGCAATCGGGCCTCATGCAGCAGTGCGGAAACGAGTGGCGTATGCGGTTCACGATAGGTGGCGATGAGGCCGACAAGATGCTCGGCATCGGGCTCGACAATCGGGATCATTCGGATCTGCTTTGGAAAACCAAACGATTCCGCGATGTTACGCGGCATAATTGAAGCCCATTGTCCGGTTCGGATATGGGAAAACAGTACAATCATCGAATTGGATTCGAGCGTGGGTTTCGCTTCAACACCCGCTTCGGCCATGTGCTTGTTGATAATGCGGCGGTTTTGCATGTCGGAAGTCAATAGGCAAAGCCGAAGACCAGAAACCTGCTTCCAGGTCACGCTCTCTTGATCGGCAAGGGGCGTGCCTGCAGCCGCAATCAGGTGATATCGCTCCGAGTAAAGCGGAACCGTCGTCACCCGGCCCAGAGGTTCGTTGTCGAGATAGGTGATTCCCGCGTCGATTTCGAGATTTTCGATCTGGCTGAGAACCTGCAACGACGTGCGGGAGGTGACGGAAAACGTGACTGCCGGGTGACGCGCCTGAAAGGGTTCGGTGAGCCTGGGCACCATGGCGAGAGCGGTGGGAATGACGGCCAGCCGGATGTGGCCGGCGAGGCCTTTACGCGCGGCGCGCATTTCCTCCCGCATCGTGCGTGTATCGGCAACGATGCGCCTTGCCCATTCGAGCACCCGCTGCCCCTCCGGCGTCAGGCCCTGATATCGGGCCGCGCGCACGACGAGCACGACACCGAGCTGATCTTCCAGTTGCCGGATGGCCGCAGACAGCGTCGGCTGCGAGATGCCGCACTCCTCCGCGGCCCGCCCGAAATGCTCCGCGCGCGCAAGTGCAATGAAAAACTCCAGCTTGTCGATCATCCTGCCTCCCATCCCGCGCGGCCATTCTGCGGACCGGCGCGAAAGCAGACACTAGAGCGAGGCGGGCTTTGTCGCAAACGCCGTGGAGGCGCTTTGCCGCACCCGCGTTTCCTGGTCAGGCGACGAGCTTGGTTTCCTTCACCCGCGGATAATCATAGGCATTGACCTTGGATGTCACGTAACCCGCGCCCACCAGGGCTTCGGCCAGCTTGACGGCGGCCGTGACACCATCGATGACAGGGATGCCGGTTGCCTCGCGCAGCCTGTCGCACAGTGCGGACATGCCGGCGCAACCGAGGATGATGGCTTCTGCCGCATCTTCTTTCTTGGCCGCTTCGATTTCACGGATCAACATCGCCTCGGCTGCAAGCGGATCCTCATCAAGACCCAGCACCGGCAGATTGATGGCACGAACCCTGCGGCAATGCCGCTGTGCACCGTAGCTATCGACGAGATCTTCGATAATGGGGATGGAGCGCGGCAGCGTTGTGATGATGGAAAAGCGGCGGCTGATCGTCATCGCCACCTGAATGCCGGCCTGGCAGATGCCGATCACGGGACCACGCGCGACTTCGCGCGCCGCATGCAGGCCCGGATCATCAAAGCAGGCAATGACATAGGCATCGACGCCCAGCCGCTCGCCCTTGCGGATTTCCTCCAGCATGCCGGGAACAGCCAGCGCCTCATCGGCCCCGCCTTCGATACTGACCGGCGTATCGACAGGATTTGCGGCGGAAATCTTCGTATCCGCCTGCCTGACGCGCAAGGCGCTCTCGAGCGCCTGCGCCGTCATCGAGGCGGTTGAGTTCGGGTTGATCAGACGAATATGCATTCAGGTCAGCCTTTCGGGACTGTCACTTGCCATCTGGCTTGATGAAGTCGGTAATGGGTGGCGCCTTCAAGACGAACTGGCGATCCGAGGTAATGTAATTGTCGGCATGGAGGCGTGCGATCGGCTGGTATCGGTCCGGATCGACATAATGCCCCTCCTTGTCGAGGCAGTCCCTGTGGACATGCATGTGCACGACCTCCCCCAGCACCAGCGTCCGGCGCGGATAATCGATCAGACGCTCCACCCGGCACTCGAAGGCGCAGGGCGATTCCGCTGCAAAGCTTGCATCGATCTTGTTGCAGGGCGTCGGCGTCAGCTGCGCCATGGAAAGTTCGTCGACCTCGCTGTCGAAACCGAGGCCGCAGACAAGCATATGTTCGGATATAGTCATATCGACCATGTTGACGACAAACTCGCCGGTGCGGCGAATATTGGCCATCGTGTCCTTCTCCTCGCCATTCAGACGCGGCTGGATTCCGAGAACAACGATGGGCGGATCATGGGAGAAGACGTTGAAAAAGCTCATCGGCGCTGCATTGTTGTGGCCCGCTTCCGAGCGGGTCGTGACAAGCGCTATCGGCCGTGGACCAATAAAATTCGTCAGCAACCGATAGCGGCTCTGTGGCTCAAGCGTGGTGAAGTCGAATTCCATGACGTTGTCCCGTTTATAGTATACAATATTGTTTCATATTGTTGACAATTATGCAACCAAAACCCTGTTGAAACAGTTGACTTTTTCGGCGGCATCACGCTTTTCTAACCCTAATGGAGAGCGAACAAAATGACCGAGCAGAACGGCCAGTCCACACAGCAAATTGTCGAGAAAGTCTGGCTGTCCATCGCTGAGCGGCGGCTGCGTCCCGGCGTGCAGCTGAAGGAAGAACAACTGGCGACAATTTTCAGTGTCAGCCGTGCACGTATCCGTCAGGCCCTGTCCGTTCTGGAGCGCGACGGTCTCGTCACCATCGTTCCCAATCGCGGCGCCTTCGTTTCGAAACCATCGGTCGAAGAAGCCAGAGACGTGTTTTTCGTGCGTCGCACCGTTGAGCAATGTGTCGTTGAACGTCTGTGCAGATCGGCAACCAAGGCCGATCTGAAACGGCTTCGCGACCATGTTGCCAAGGAGCGCGTGGCCAATGCTCACAACATCACCACCGATATCATCAAGCTCTCCGGCGGGTTCCATCTGCTGCTTGCGGAAACGGCCGGTTCCGATTTCCTGTTCACCACCATGCGCGACCTCATTTCTCGTTCCTCCCTCATCACCGCCGTTTACCGCAACACCGACCGCTTCAATTGCGGACCGGACGAGCATGCGGAAATCGTCGATGCGATTGCCAATAACGACCCGGCGAAAGCCACGCATCTGATGACCCACCATCTGGAACATGTGGAAGCGGAACTCGATCTCAGCGAAATCCGCGACCTTTCCCACGATCTGCGCGCCGCACTCGCCTGACCCGACGGTCAGACGAGTTCTCTTTCCTTCACAACCCGCTCTTCTTCGTCCGCCACCAGATGGCAGGCGACACGTGTGCCGCCGGCAAGCGTGCGCACCTTTGGCACCTCCGCCGAACAGCGCGCCGTTGCAAGCGGGCAACGCGGATGAAACGTGCATCCCGATGGCGGTTTGAGCGGGCTTGGAACTTCACCGGCAACCAGTTCCCGGTCACGGCGCGGCGCGTCGATATTGGGAATGGTCTGCAGCAGAAGCTGGGTATAGGGGTGACGCGGGCGGGCGAACAGCTCCTCCGTGTCGCCCTCCTCCACGATGCGGCCAAGATACATGACCGCGATGCGATCCGACATGTGGCGAACCACGCTCATGTCATGGCTGATGAACAGATAGGTCAGCCCCAACTCGTCCTGAAGGCGTCGCATCAGGTTCAGCACCTGCGCCTGCACCGATACATCGAGTGCCGATGTCGGCTCGTCACAGACCAGAAACTCGGGCTCACTTGCCAAAGCGCGGGCAATGGAGATGCGCTGACGCTGGCCGCCTGAAAATTCATGCGGAAACTTTTCGCCGTCCGAAGCAGACAGACCAACCGTCAGCAACAGTTCCTCCACCCGTTCCATGGTCTCGGCCCGGGTCGCACGAAGTTTCAGTTCGCGGATGGGTTCGGCAATGATATTCTTCACCCGCCAGCGCGGATTGAGCGAGGCATAGGGATCCTGAAAGATCATCTGCGCCGAAAGCGGTGTATCCTTGCGGCCCTTGGCAAAGTGGAAATTACCAGCACTTGGCCGGAACAGCCCGGTCACCAGACGGGCAACCGTGGACTTGCCGCAGCCGCTTTCCCCCACGATGCTGAGACAGCCGCCCGCCGGAACCGTAAAATCGATGTCGTTTACGGCCTGGACGAATTGCCGGGGCTTGCGCTCGATGACCCGATTAAGCCAGGGGGCAGAGACATCGAAGGTCTTGGTGAGGCCCTTGACCGTCAATGCGGGTGTTCTTTGAACCGGCGTGTTCATGCTGTACCTCCTGCATTCATCCAGCAAGCGCTGGCGCCATCACCCACCGCTTCCAGTTCCGGCCGCTCGCGAAGACAGCGCGGTCCTGAGAACCCGCAGCGCGGATTGAAGGCGCATCCGGGCGGGATGGCGTCGAGACGCGGCATGGCACCGTCGATCTGGTTGAGCCGTTCCACTCGCGCGCCGAGCGAAGGAATGGAGGCCATCAGGCCCTGCGTATAGGGGTGCCTAGGCGCATGGAGAACCTGTTCGACCGGCCCCACCTCTATCAGCCTGCCGGCATAAAGCACGGCAACGCGATCGGCTGCCTCGGCAATGACGCCCATATCATGCGTGACCAGCATGACAGCCGTCTGCTTTTCCTTGCAGAGCTTGCGCAGCAGCGAGATGATCTGCGCCTGGATCGACACGTCAAGCGCCGTCGTCGGTTCATCGGCGATGATCAGTTTCGGCGACGCCGCAAGTGCGAGCGCTATGACGACACGCTGGCGCATACCACCGGAGAATTGATGCGGATGGTGATCGACGCGCTCTTCCGGAGATGGAATACCGACATCACGCAAAAGCTGGACTGCGCGTGCCTTTGCGTCCCTTTTCGAAAGCGGCAGATGCTGGCGGATCGTCTCCACAAGCTGCGCGCCGACCGTGAACAGCGGATTGAGTGAGGTGAGCGGATCCTGAAAGATCGCGCCGATTTCCCGGCCACGGATGCTTTCCATCGCCCTGTCATCGAGTTGATCGATACGACGCGACCCAAGCCATATTTCGCCATCCGCGATGCGGCCCGGTTTTTCGAGCAGGCCCTGTATCGCAAGGCCGGTCATGGATTTTCCGGCACCGGACTCCCCGACCACACCGAGGATTTCGCCGGGGCGGATGGAAAGGCTGATATCCGAAAGTGCCGTCACCGTTCCCCGGCGGCCGGGAAACTCGACTTTCAAATTGCGGACATCGATAACCGACTGGTTCATGTTATCCATTGGTATTCACCTCCACCGGGTAGCTCGGGGGGAAGATTTCCGAAACGGGCGGATTGGCCCAGCTTCGCTCGGGATATTTCGCGATCAGCCCATCGAACTGTGCCTGCGCCTGAATGCGGGCGCTCGCCATGTCGATGTTCGCGACCTGTCTTTCCCGCATGGAGAGACGACCATCGACAAACACGGTGCGCGTGATTTTGCCCGAACCGCCAGTGACAATCGTCGTGATCGGATCGAGGCTCGGTGCCATGACCGTGTCATCCAGATCGAAGACCGCGATATCGGCGCGCGCACCCTTGGAAAGATGCCCGAGATCGGAGCGACCCAGCGCCCGAGCGCCGCCGAGCGTGGCGGCGTCGAACAGATCGGCCGAGCGGACCTTATCTGGAGCACCGTCGTTGATGCGGCAGGTTATGAGACCGACAAGCAGGTTCATCAACATGTCGGCGGGCGCCGTATCGGTGCCCATCGCAATGTTTATTCCAAGCTGCCGGCACGCGGAGAAGGACGACAGCGTACTGCCGCTTCTGGCCGACACCAGCGGACAGTGGACGATGGACACGCCATTTTCCGCATAGAGCGCCAGATCTTCCTGCGTCGCATTGGTGGCGTGCGGCGCGATAAGGCGGTCGCTAAGCAGGCCTGCCTTGGCGAGCCACACCGGTGCAGTCGAGCCATGCAGCTTGCGAACCGTGTCGACCTCCATGGTACCCTGCGCCATGTGCAGCCGGAATTTGCAGCCGAGATCACGGGCGGCCGCATCGGTTCTTTCCAGCAGGGTGAGCGTCGATGTTTCAACCCGATCAGGTGCGAGAAGGCCGCGGACGAGATCACCGTACCTTCCGGTCTGCCGTTCGATGAACGACACCGCTTCCTTCAGCCCCTGAAGACCTCGTTCCTCGTCGAACACTGGCACCATGCGCCCCGGCTCTTCCAGCACCATGCCGCCGGAGCGGAAGGCGGGGCTGAGATAGACCCGGAGACCAAGTTCGCCGGCAGCATCGGCCGCAGCCTCGAATTCAGCGACCGTTTCTCCCCATTCACGATAAAACAGCGAGGCAATGGGTGCCGCCGTGGTGATGCCGTTGAGGAGAAGCTGGCCAAAGGCGAAACGTTTCTGGAAGGCAAGCTCCTCCTCGGAATACATCTCGTAAGGACCGGCCTCGACATAGGAGCGCGGCCATACACGGCCCTTCGCCCAGCCGGGGTGATTGTCGATCCCCAAAATAGTCGTATCGAAATCGGAAAGCGCATCGAGGTCGATCAGGCCGGGGCTGATCAGGGCATTGCCGAAATCGACGCGGCGCGCGACCTCGCCCGGAAAGCCATGGCCGACAAAAAGGATTTCGCCGTTCTCGAAAACCACTTCGCCGTTTTTCAACAGCCGGTGAGACCCGTCCTTATGACCGACCACCCAGCTTGCGGTTAGCAGCGTGCGACCGGAGGGCCGTTCACCGAGTGCGATAGACTGTAGCGGATTGCTCATCATGGCGCCTCCACCACCGCCTTGCCGCCTCTGGCGGTCACGCGTCCGCCCTTTACGACCAGCGGCCGCGGCGCGACATCGACAACGGCATGGGCCAATGTTTCGCCGGTCAGCAGCGTGAAGTCTGCGGCACAGCCAACCTCAAGACCGTAATCCTTGAGGCCCATGACATCGGCACCGCCCTGCGAGACGACATGGAGGACATGCGCAAGCTCGATATCCGAGCGCAAGCCGTTCTTCATGCCGATGATCTTGGCCCGGTCGAGCATATCCGGCTGGCCCCAAGGTCCCCAGGTATCGCGAATGCCATCACAACCGCCGCCAACGCGAACGCCGGCTTCCTTCAACCGCATGATCGACGGCACGGTTGCCGAGGGCGCGCCCGTCGTCAGGATCGCCACATCGAGCCGGGCGATTTCATCGATCAGCTTGCCGACCCTGATGTAATCATTCATGCCCAGCGCAAAGGCGTGGCTGATTGCGACCTTGCCTTCCATGCCATTGGCACGAATACGCTCGAAGATCAGCTCCATCGTGAAGGCGCCGAGATCGGCAGCCTCATGCAGATGAATGTCGATCGGCACGCCGTGCCTGACCGCGAGTTGAAAGAGAATATCGAGCTGGCCTTTGGGATCGCGATCGATGCCGCAGGGATCGATGCCGCCAAGGACTTCGCATCCCTGTTTCAGGGCCTCGTCCAGCAACTCCACCGTGCCGGGCATGACCATGACGCCGGACTGCGGGAAGGCAACGACCTCGATGTCGATGATGCCTTTCAGCTTCTCACGTGTTTCCCATATGCCTTCGACAAGCTTCAGGCCGTGGGTCGGATCGATATCCACATGGCTGCGGATATGCGTGCCGCCGTTTGCAGCAAGGCCGATGGCGTGGCGCATGGACTGGCGGTGCGGATCGATACCGATCTGGGTGCGGTTCTCGCGCTCGAAATCGATCCGTCCGCGCAGGATGGCGGCACGGTTGTTCTCATGCCAGGGCATACCCCATGTCGTCTTGTCGAGATGGGTGTGTGCATCGATGAGACCGGGCGCGACGATTGCGCCGTTGCCATCCTCGACCGCCATGCCGGGTTCGGCTTCGAATTTTCCAAAACCGTCAATCTTTCCCTGTCTTACCAGAATATCGCAGGTGTCGCCCGCCATGGGCCTGACGTTGCGGAGCAGAAGATCGTACATGGAACTCACCTCAGTTTCGGATTGAGCGCATCGCGCAGCCAGTCACCCAGAAGGTTGACGGTGACGACGAGCAGGCAGAGCTGGAAAACAGGAAACAACACGATCCACCAGGAACCGGAAAACAGGAACTGGTTGCCGATGCGGATCAGCGTTCCGAGCGACGGCTGGCTGGGTGGCATGCCGATGCCGAGGAACGACAACGTCGCTTCAGTCAGGATCGCCATGCCGAAGTTGAGCGTGGCGGCAACCATGATCGGCGTCAGCGTATTAGGCAGAATATGGTTTGCCATGATGCGGCGCGCGGGAACGCCGATCAGCTTCGCCGCCTGCACATAGTCCTTGCCGGTTTCGACAATCGCCTGGGCACGCACGGTGCGCGCATATTGCACCCAGGCGGAAAGCGCGATGGCGAGAATGAGCACGGCAGATGCGCCGACCTCGCGAAGATTGTCCGGAAGCATCTGTCTGACGACCGTGGAGACGAGAATTGCCACCAGAATTGTCGGAATGGAGAGCGTGATATCGCCGATGCGCATCAGGAGATTATCGGCAAAACCGCCAAAATAACCGGCCACAAGCCCGGCAGTCATGCCGATGACCAGGGAAAGCGCCACCGAGGCGACACCAATGACGATCGATATGCGCGTGCCGTAGAGGATAGCGGAGAGCATATCGCGCCCTTGCGTATCCGTGCCGAGCAGAAAGGGCCATTCGCCGCCCTCCTGCCACACCGGCGGCAGTTCGGCCTTCCACATGTCGAGCGAAGCGCCGTCATAAGGGTTCTGCGGTGCGATCAGGGGCGCGAAAACGGCGGCGAGGATGAGGACTGCAAGGATCAGCGCGCTGATCTTGGCCGATCTGCTGTGGCTGAACGAGCAGTAGAGATCGCTGTTGCGTATGCGCTTGATGAGCGACGGGCGGGCAGCTTTTGCCGTTTGCGGAAGGTCTGTGGCCATGAAACCGGCTCCCTTCGGTTAGCGCGCAGTGCGCAGACGCGGATCGATCACCGCATATGCAATGTCGACGAACGTGTTGAGGACAACGAAGATGAAGGAAATGATGCAGAGATAGGCCGCCATGACGGGGATATCGAGAAACGTCACCGCCTGTATGAACAGCATGCCCATGCCCGGCCACTGAAACACCGTCTCGGTGATGAGCGCAAAAGCGATGAGCGAACCGACATTCATCGTCGTCAGCGTCACAACAGGCATAAGACAGTTGCGCAGCGCATGGCGGAAATATATGCGCCAGCGGGGAATGCCGCGTGCACGGGCGAACTTCACGAAATCGGACCGCAGCACCTCCAGCATCTCAGCGCGGACCAGACGCATGACGAGCGTGATCTGGTAAAGCGAGAGCGCGATGGCAGGCAGAATGAGTGCGGCACGTCCCGATGAGGTGAGCAGGCCGGTGGACCACCAGCCGAGCTGCACGACATCACCGCGACCAAAGGCCGGCGCCCAGCCGAGGCTGACCGAAAAGACAAGAATAAGCAGAATGCCGACAACGAAGCTTGGCAGCGAGACGCCGACAATCGACAGGAATTGCAGGCCCTCCGTATACCACTTTCCGCGCCTGATCGCCGTCAGCACCCCGAGCGGCAAGCCGACGACAAGCGATATGATCGTGGCCACCAGAACCAGTTCCAGCGTGGCTGGAAACCGCTCCGCGATCAGCGGCAGCACCTGCTGGCCGTTGCGATAGGAAACGCCGAAATTGCCCTGAGCGGCATCTTTGACAAACCGCAGATATTGCGTTGGCAGACTGTCGTTAAGACCAAGACGCTCACGCAACGCGGCGCGATCTTCCTGCGATGTCTGCTCCCCCACCATCAGCTCGACGGGGTCTCCGGCAAGCCTGAAAATGAGAAATGCAATAAGCGCGACGGAAAGCATGACCAGAATGGCATTTCCCATACGCTTGATGATGAAAACCAGCATTGTAACCTCTCGGATGCAAACCCGTGGCCAAAAGGCAGGCAGGTTTGCCCATTTTTGCAAGAGACGGGGTACGGGCCGCATGCGCCCGTAACATTGTCAACAATTGCACCGGCAGCGGAGCATTCAGGGAGGCATTCAGCGAAATGCCCAATGCCTCCCTGATAGTCCGGATTACTTGCCGACCTGCGTCAGCCAGTGGCGCGGCTTGTTGTCGGCGCGGAAATCAACGCTCTTGACCTTTCCGAGCATGGCCCAGGCGATGGGCTGCTGGTGCAGCGGAACAAGCATCGTCTCGTCCTTGGCGATTTTCAATGCAGCTTCTTCAAGCGCGAGACGCTTGGTATTGTCCTGCTCGTGTGCTGCCTGATCCACCAGCTTGTCGATCTCGGGGTTAGACCAGCCGCCATAGTTGGATACGCCCATCGCGCCCTTGCGGGTCGACAGGATCTGCGACAGGAACGAGAAGGCATCGAGCGTGGGCTCGTTCGCCCAGCTAAGGTTGAAGACATCGGCCTTGCCACCATTGCGCTTGGGAGATTGTACCGAACGCGGGGCGATGTCGATTGTCGGCTGGAAACCGCCGCGCTTGAGCATGTTGGCAACGCCGGAGCAGATGTCTTCCTCGTTGATGCTTTCGTCATTCATGCAGGTATAGGTGAATGCAAGGTTCTTCATCCCCGCATCGGCAAGCAGCTTCTGCGCCTTTGCCGGATCGGCAGGCTGATAGGTATCAAGCGACTTGGCGTAACCCGCAATCTCAGGCGCAATAAGCGAGCCGGATGGTCTTGCAAGATCGCGCATGACCTTCTTGTTGATGAGATCACGATCGATCGAGGCCTCGAATGCCTGGCGAACGCGAAGATCGTTGAACGGGTTAGGCTTGCCGTCTTCCAGCTTTTCGCGGCGATTGAAGCCGATGAACAGCGTGCGCAGCTCGGTGCGCTTCTTCACCGTGATGTTGGGCGAGGATTCCAGACGCGGCAGATCCTGGATCGGCGCGGAATCGATCAGGTCGATTTCGCCGGAGAGCAAAGCTGCAACGCGGGTTGCGGCCGAGGCAATCGGCACGAATTCGATGCGATCGAGATTGTGTTTTTTCTGATCCCACCAGGAATCGTTCGCGACAAGAACCGTTTTGCTATCGGGAACGCGGCTCTCAAGCTTGAACGGGCCGGTGCCGTTGGTATGCATCGTCGTGTAGCCATCGACCTTGGAAGCGAAGTCGGTCGGCTTTTCGCTGTTGTTATCTTTCAACCACTTGGCGTTGAAGATGAAGATATTGGTGATGTCGTTGAGGAAAAGCGAGGTGGGCGCGGTGACGTTCAGATCGACGGTGTAATCATCGACCTTCTTCACGCCCGCAAAAACCGGAATATTGCCGCGCAATGGCGAGGTGGCATCCGAAGCGCGCGTGAAAGATGTAACGACATCGTCAGCGGTAAACTCAGCACCGTCGTGGAACTTCACGCCTTTGCGCAGGGTGAAACGCCATGTTTTTTCATCAACAAGTTTCCACTCCGTCGCAAGCGCCGGCTCAATCTTGAAGTCCGGCCCGTAACGCACCAGCCCTTCATAGATATGATTGAGAAAGGCGAGGTTGGAGGTGGAAGGCACCGAATACGGATCAAGCGAGTAAAGATCCGCGCGGCCGCCCCAACGCAAGGTTTCTGCGTGTGCGGGAACGGCAATGGCGGCGGCAGCCATGGCGGCCAGAACGAAACTTCTAATTCGGGACATTTGATCCCCCCTTTTTATAAATCATTGGATAGCCGGCAGACCTACCGGCCGGGCAAGGCGGAGTATTGTTTCGCACAGCCGTATTGTCAATAATATTGTTGACAATTATCGTATCCAAAATCGCGAGGTTCTGGATACAAGCTGCACTTCAATGGGGGAGAGGACGAAATGGGAAATTTTCTGCTGCTGCACGGCACGATGGTGACGGTGGATCGTGAAAGACGCATCATCGAGGATTGTGGCCTTGCCATTCAGGGCGACCGTATTGTCGACATCGGTACAGCAGCGGAACTGGCGCCACGTCACACCGACAAGCAGATCATAGATTGCCGGGGAAAACTCATCATTCCCGGCCTCATTGACGCCCATGGCCATGCAGGGCACGCGCTGATCCGCAGCATTGCGGCCGACACCAACGCCATGTGGATGAAGGTCGTGACGCCGACCTACTATCACTACGTCACACGCGATTACTGGTATGCGGACGGCCTGGTCTCCGGCATCGAGCGGCTTCGCGCCGGCGTGACGACAGGTGCCAGCATCATCACCTCGATGCCACGCGCCGACGACCCCGTCTTTGCCATCAACCACGCCCGCGCTTATGACGAGATCGGGCTTCGTGAAATCATCTGCGTTGGACCTTCCGGCCTGCCCTGGCCGCACCCGGTGACCCGATGGGAAAGCGGCTCTCCGGAGCGCCGCAATGTAAGCTTCGAGGAAATGATCGAAGGCAGCGAAGCCACGATCGACGCCCTTAACGGAACGGCAGACGGACGCATCAGTGTTTTTCTGACGCCCTTTACCATCGTTCCCTCGGTGGAACCCTCCAACGCTTCAAGCCCCGACCAGGCGGTGAAACTGACGGAAAACGACCGCATGCAGGCACGCCGAATACGCGAGACGGCCCGGAAAATGGGCGTCAGGCTGCATTCGGATGCATTTGCGGGACAAATCCGCATGGCGTTTCAGGATAAGGAAAATGCGCTTCTCGGCCCGGATATCCACCTCCAGCACTGCTGGGGCATCTCGCATGAAGAAATCGACATTCTGGCGGAAACCGGCACGCGCGTTACCCACGCCCCGCCGGGCCGCTCAACTCCGATCATGGAAATGATGTCCAAGGGGATTCGAGTCGCCATCACCACCGACGGCGCGGCACCCAGCCGTCACTTCGATATGCTCCAGACCGCCCGTCTGGCGCAATTCACGCAGCACCTGCTGCACAATCACGATCGCTACCTTTTGCCGCCGGGCAAGATATTCGAAATGATTACCATCGACGCCGCCCATGCCATCGGCATGGAAGATGAAATCGGTTCGCTCGAAATTGGCAAAAAGGCCGATGTCGTCATCATCGACATGCGCAAGCCACATCTAATGCCGATGTGGATGCCGGTGCACCGTCTCGTGCATCAGGTTCTGGGAAGCGATGTCGACACCGTTTTCGTCGATGGCAAGATGCTGATGGAAAACGGCCGTGTTCTGACGACCGACGTCGATGCGGCTCTCTCCTTTGGACAGGAAGAGGCACTGGCACTCGCCGCCCGCGCGGGTCTTGAAGCGCATATGCATGATCCGGGCTGGGGACGTTTGCTGCGAACCTTCGAAGAGCCAGTGCACCCTCCCCAGCCGCCGGTACCAATGCCTGGCGAGCGATAGCGCAACCTGATCTCCAGGACCGGCAACCCGCCAACCCAGCGACCCGCCCGCAGATGCCCGCAACGACATTGTTGACAAAAATCTGCCGGAACCTTTCTCAAAACAAAATCTCCCCGGCCTGGAGGGGTCCGGGGAGCAAACCTGACATCATGTCAGGAACTTTGACTGGAGCTAGCACTCACCCGCTCAAGAGCGGGGTGGATCTGAGTCATCTAACCCGGTTTGGGCTTTTTTCTTATGGCTATTAGAATGCGCGCTGCAGGCGAACGAAACCGGTCCAGGCTTCAGGCTTGGTGTCGACGTCGAGGTAGTTTGCAGCAACCTTTGCCGAGAGGCCGTCCGTGATCTTGTAGTCAACCGTCAGGCCAGCCTTCCAGGCGTCGTTGTTCGAGAATTTGTCGAACGAGACGAGGCCGTAGCCACTGTAGTACTGAAAGCCGGGGGTGATCTTCAGCTTGTCGGTTGCGTTGATGGCGTATTCGGCAGCAACAGCCCACTCGGAAGCATTGTAGTAAGCGTTTGCGCCGGAAGCCCAAACACCAGACAGGCCAAACGTGCCAGGACCAACACCAGCTGTTGCGATCAGGCGAACAGAGCCGTTTTCGCGGTCAGTGTCATAACCACCGATGAGCTGAAGAGAGACGCTATCGATCTTCGCGCCAGCGCCAACAACGACGCCGACATTGTTACTTGTGTTGTTGTTCTTGTTAAACGTGCCGACCGCGATACCTTCGAGTTCGTCAACCGAGACACCAGCCCAGAAAGAACCCGCTTCATAGCTGTAACGAACGGAATTGAACAAAGCGTTGGTCGCCACATCGTCCGTTTCACCGGAGAGACCATCATCCCACCAGCTCAGGAACTTACCGACCTTCAGGCCGGCGATTTCGATAAAGGCCTGATGAACGAAAACTGCGGATCCCTTGTCGCTGGAACCAGAAGTGGTGGAAGCAGCGGCAGAACCGGTATCAGCATCACCACGCAGGCCGATGAAGCCACGCAGAGCGCCGAGTTCAGTGTCGGTACGGGTGTCAACTTCGAACTGGGCGCGCGTGAATGCGTCCCAATCAGACTTGCCAGCCTTGTCACGGCCGAAGTCGGTCTGGAAGCGAACGTAGCCCTGGAACTTCAGGCAGGTTTCGGTGCCGGGGATGTAGAAGAAGCCGGTGCCGAAGGCGTCGCAGACGCGAACATATTCCATGGGCTCGGGTTCGGCAGCGACGATAGCGTCAGCGGCCTGTGCGCCGGATACTGCTGCGAGAGCGGCAGCGGAGCCGATGAGGAGGCTCTTGATGTTCATTTTTAATCTCCAGTCAAAAATTTTTCAACGAATGCGCAAAACCGAGGGCTGGTCTTTTCCCTGCCGCCCACTTCTCTGCGCTGATTCAGCAAATGGCAGAAATTACGGGAGACTCGCAATTCAAATCTAAAGAATACAAATACACTTATAGAATATATTCAAATCACGTAGTAAAATTACAACAAATTAACAGATTAATATATAATACATAAATGTTTTATTTGGTGATTTCGATATTTATTACTTAGTTATAGCGCAAATTATTTCTAATATTTTTGAATTATAATACTAGAGCAAACTTGCGCCCAATCCCGCAATCGCTTGGGAAAGGCATCAAGTTTCATGGATGAAGATGAGGGGATGCGGGCTTTTAATGCCGCGTGGGGTCGCAAGACGGGTGATATAGCCGCACTCCCTCCCGACACTATGCGGCAAAGACAGCGCAACGTGCCTTCCGCCAATTCGCGCCCGGCGAATCCGGTTAGAGGCAGGCCACCGAGGTGGGAATTATTGCCTGTCGTTCGATAGACCAGCGGGGAAAGTCATCATAGTCCCCAACATTGCCTCGATCGCATCCGCCTGCACCGGGCGGCTGAAGTAATAACCCTGACCATAGGGGCAGCCGGCAGCGCGCAGAAACGCTGCCTGCTCGCCGGTCTCGACGCCCTCGGCAATGACATCGATGCCCAGAGACCCCGCAAGCTGGATCATGATGGAGACGATGGCGCTGTCCTTGGTTTTTTCCGGCAGATGGGTGAGGAACGACCGATCTATCTTCATGCACGACAGGGGGAAGGTCTTGAGCATGCCGAGACAGGAATAACCAATGCCGAAATCATCCAGTGCCAGGCTGACGCCCATCTCCTTGATGACGCGCATGATCCGCACGGATGTTTCCACATCCTGAATGATGAGGGTTTCGGTGATCTCAATTTCCAACAGAGACGGTGCAAGGCCGGATTGCGTGAGCGCAGACCTGATCTGCTCCACAAGGCCGCCCTGAAATTGCCTGGGTGAAATATTGACCGCCATTTTGACGGGCGGCAGCCCGGCATTGCACCATGCCTGCGCCTGAAGACAGGCTTTCTTCAGAACGCTTTCCCCAAGTTCCACGATCAGGCCGGTTTCTTCCGCAAGGCCGATGAATTCCGCGGGGCCGAGCAGACCTTCCACCGGGTGCTGCCAGCGCACCAGCGCCTCCACGCCGCTGATGCGACCGGTCAGAAGGTCGACCTGCGGCTGATAGTGTAGAACGAATTCGTCCCTTTCCACCGCCTTGCGCAATTCCTCGATGCGGGTGAACTTCTTTCTCAGATCATCCGCCATGCGCGGCGTGAAGGTTGCAATGCCATCTCGCCCGCTATGCTTGGCCTCATACATCGCAAGATCGGCCGCAGCGACAATTTCCGCCGTGGTTTCCCCGTGCTCCGGGAAAAATGCCATGCCAATGCTGCATGTGACCTTGATATCGTAGTTGCCAAGGCGCAGCGGCTGCGAGACCGCAGCCCGGATATGTTGCAGGCGGCTTTCGAAATCGTCCTTGTGCTTATGCAGGATGATGACGAACTCATCCCCGCCCACCCGCAGCACCAGATCGTTTCGACCGAGACTGCGCGAGATGCGCTCAGCCGTTTTGGACAACAAAGCATCGCCAACGCTGTGGCCGAGCGTATCGTTGATCTGCTTGAAATTATCGAGATCAAGAAAGCCGATGCCGACATGCCGCTTCGCTTTTGCCGATGCTGCCAGTATCTCCGGCAGTCTCGTATCCAGAAAGCGGCGATTGGGCAGCCGTGTCAGCATGTCGTGATCGGCAAGAAACGCGATATGTTCCGCCGCCCGTTTGCGATCGATCGCAAGACCCGCCATGCGCGCGGCGGCGGCGATGAACTCCAGAAGCCCCGCATCCGGTGTGCGGCCCGCCAACATGCACCAGACGAAACCGTGCGCATTGCCTTCGCTGGCGGGAATATCGAAACTGAAGGCCACATTACCGGCGGGATAGGTCAGGCTTTCGGGATCGCTGACGCTGGAGATGAGTGCTGTCACCCCCGCATTCTGTGCAAGCGCAGGTGAGGCATAGACCGAGGGTTCGCCGGCCGCGGCATCGAATACGCGAACAGCGCAGGCAAGACCCGTAGCGAGGTTTTCGATGGCTTTCACGAATTCTTCGAGAAAATCCTCGATACGCGCCGCCCCAACAATCATTTCGAGAATATGCGCCTGCGCCTGAAGCAGTCGCTCCGAGGCCTTCTTCTGGGTAATATCCCTGGATGCACCAACCACACCGATGATCGCGCCGTTCTTGTCCTTAAGCGGCACGCGCGACATCATCAGCCAGCGGTCGATATCGCCGCGCATTGCGCGTTCCTCAAAACCGAGATCCGGCTCTCCCGTGCGCATCACCCGCGCCTCGGTCTCTGGAATGCCGGCACGCTGCGCCGCATCGCCGTTAATATCGTAGTCGGTGAGACCGATCAGTTCCTCGACTGTGTCGAAGCCGTTTTCGGTGACGATGGCACGGTTGGCGAAGAGAAAGCGGCCTTCCAGGTCCTTGGCATAGATGAAATCCGGCACATGATCGATCATCGCTTCAAGCAGCGCATGCCGGTCGGATGGCGGCGCATCGGACTTCGTCCGCGGCGGCCGGTTCTGCAAGCGTGACTTCGGGCCTTTGGAACGCAACTATCCGCCTCGTTACTGTATAAGGAAGCAGAATAGTAGGATTATACATATTATATAAATATGAACGACGGCGGGGGATTGAAGCGAAATGGCGCGACAAATACCGCGCGATCAGATTGTCGGGAAAGGCAAAACCTCTCCTGCAACATACCGGCCTTGAGCCGGCATTGAGCCACGGCGCATCTGCGCCGTGAAGCAAGCTTTTCCCATTCAATACTTCATAGCACTGAACCGTGAGCTGCAGGACTTCGTAGTCAATCTCATGAGCTGCAACGGCTGCAGCGTTTGACTGCAACCGTCAATTGCTTATCCATCACACGACAGGTGTGGGGAGCTCTTTACCGGCAAAATGCGCGTCGAGATTGGCGAGAACCAGATCGGCCATGGCGCGCCGGGTCTGGTGCGTGCCACTGCCGACATGCGGCGCGAGCGTGACGTTTTCGAAGGCGAAAAGCGCCTCCGGCACACGTGGCTCATCCTCAAAGACGTCAAGCGCTGCGCCACCGATCGTGCCACTCGAAAGCGCCTCGACCAGTGCCTTTTCATCCACCAGCGAACCACGCGCCACGTTGACGAGCACACCCTGGGGACCGAGAGCCTTCAGCACATCCGCATTGACGATATGGCGCGTTTCGGCGGTGGCGGCGGCGGCAATGATCAGCACGTCGCAATTGGCGGCCAGCGCTTCGATGCTGTCATGATAATCATAGGGAACATCGCGACGGTTTCTGGCGGTGTAGGAAATGCGCGCATCAAAGCCTTCCAGCCTTTTGGCGATCGCCTGACCGATGCGGCCAAGGCCAAAAATGCCGTAGCGGCGGCCGGCCACACGGGTGGAAAGACCCATATCACCCTTCAGCCATTGCCCCGTGCGCACATGCTGGTCAGCCTGCGGCAGCTTGCGCGCCTGCGCCAGAACAAGTCCGAGCGCGAGGTCAGCGACATCCGCCGTCAGAACATCCGGTGTGTTGGAAACGCGGAAACCGCGTCGCTTGGCTTCCGCCAGATCCACCTTGTCGAAACCGACGCCGTTGATGGCGACGATCTCGAGACTGGGGAGTGCGGTGCCGATATCCGCCGGCAGGCCGATATGGCCACCGGTGACGACGCCGCGGATTGCAGCACCCTTTTTAGAAAGGAACGCCGCCTTGTCTTCGGCCTCAAACAGGCGATGAACAGTGAAGCGTTGCGCGAGTTCTTCTTCCAGTGCCGGGATCAGCGGGCACAGTTGTACGATTTCAGTAGTCATGGATATGTCCTTGTGATCAGGCGCTATTTCACATCGGCCTTGACGAATTGCCGGAGTTCCGGTGTTTGCGGATTGGCGAAGAGTTCTGCCGAGTGGCCCTGTTCCCAGATCTTGCCCTTGTGCATGAAGATGGTTTCGGTCGCCACACGGCGTGCAAAGGCCATTTCATGGGTAACGAGGATCATGGTCATGCCGCCCTTGGCGAGGTTTTCCATGACCGTCAGCACTTCCTCCGTCAGTTCGGGATCGAGTGCAGAGGTGACCTCGTCGAACAGCATCACCTTCGGCCGCATGGCAAGCGAGCGGGCAATCGCCACGCGCTGCTGCTGGCCGCCGGAAAGCTGGTCGGGATAGGAATCGAATTTCTCCGACAGGCCGACGAGTTGCAGAACCTCGCGGGCAATGTCCTTCGTTTCCGACTTTGCCACGTCCTTGACGATGCGCGGAGCGAGCATGATGTTTTCGCCGACCGTCAGGTGCGGGAAAAGATTGTAGCTCTGGAACACGATACCGACATCGGTGCGCAGCTTGCGCAGCGCTGTGGCATCTCCCCCCAGCGCATGGCCGGCGATTTCGATGCGGCCCGAATTGATCTTCTCCAACCCGTTCATGCAGCGCAGCAGCGTGCTCTTGCCCGAGCCGGAGCGGCCGATGAGGGCGAAAACTTCACCACGGCCGACCGTCAGCGACACGCCTTTGAGGACTTCCAGAGCGCCAAAGCTCTTGTGAACGTTTTCAACGATTACTTCCGGCATGAAGCCTCCTTTCCAGCCAACGCGATAGCTGGGACAACGGGTAGCAGACGATGAAATAAAGCACGGCCACCGCGACGAAGACGCGGAACGGCTGGAACGTGGCATTGTTGATAAGCTGCCCCGCTCTCGCCAGTTCGACGAAACCGATGATCGATGCGATGGACGTATTCTTGACGACCTGAACGGCAAAACCGACGGTCGGCGGCAGGGAAATGCGGATCGCCTGCGGCAGGATGACGTAGCGATATTGCTGGGCGCGGGTGAGAGCCAGCGACTCCGACGCTTCCCATTGCTGCTTCGGCACCGCCTGGATGCAGCCGCGCCAGATTTCGGCGAGATAACCCGACGTATAGATCGTCATCGATGCGCCGGCAGCAATCAGTGGTGGCAGTTCAAGTCCGGCAAGGCTTAGGCCGTAATAGGACAGGAACAGGATCATCAGCACCGGAATGCCCTGGATGACCTGGATATAGGTGCCGGCAGCGATACGCAGCGCCTTCAGATCCGAGGTGCGGGCAAGCGCCACGAAGAAACCGACGATGCCGCCGCCGATGAGCGCAATGATCGTCAGAAGCACGGTCCATTGCAGGGCGGTGAGCAGGAAGCCGAACTCGTTCCAGCCGAAAGTTCTGAGTGTCATGACTGCACCTCCGGCAAGGCGGTCATCGTCTTGCGCGCCACGCGGCGGCCGAACAGCCACATGCCGACAAGGGCAAGGATGAGCCGCAGGCTGAGCGCCAGCGCAAGATAGATGAGCGTGACGACGATATAGACCTCGAAGGAGCGATAGGTCTGCGATTCCACGAAGGCAGCGGCGGCCGCAAGCTCATGGGTGGAGATGGCCGAACATATGCTCGATGCCAGCATCATCAGCACGAACTGGCTGCACAGCGACGGATAGACCTTGGCGATGGCAGGCACGATGATGACGTGACGATAGATCTGATATTTGGTGAAGCCCAGAGCCTCGCCTGCCTCGATCTGCGACTTGTGCACCGCCTCGATGCCGGCGCGGATGATTTCCGTGGAATAGGCGGCAAGATTGATCGTCATGCCGATCAGCGCTGCCGTATCGGCTCCAACGCGAAAGCCGAGCCCCGGCAGACCGAAATAGACGATGAAAAGCTGCACCAGAAATGGCGTGTTACGGATCACCTCAACATAGCCGTCCACGATGATGCGGACGATGCCGCCATTGATGGAACGCAGCGAGGCTAAAAGAATGCCGAACGCGCAACCGAGCACGATGGAGAGGACCGATAGCTTGATCGTCAGCCATATGCCGCTCAACAATTCGTTCTGATATTGGGCAAGCGCGCCGAATTGAAATGTATAGGACATGCGTCACTCCGTGGACATTTCCCGGCCCGCCGGAATTTCTCCCGGCGGGCGCGTTGAATGGCTCAATCAGAAGCTAGGCAGTTGCGGCAGCGGACGGCCGGTCCACTTAACCGAGATGCGGTCGAGATCGCCCGACATCTTCATGAGATAGATGGAGGTGTTCAGCCACTGACGCAGCTCGAAATCCTCAATCTTCGTCGCCATGGAATTGCCCTGCTGGAAGAAGGTGAAACCGACCTGCAGACCGGCTTCCGGACGCTGCTTGATGATCGCCTCACCCACCGTGGACGGCAGGGCGACGGCATCCACCTGACCGGCAAGCAGAGCCTGGGCGCTGGTGGAATCGTCTTCGTAGACGACGATTTCGAGACCTTCGACATTGGCCTTGCGCAGCGCGGTTTCCTGCGAGGAACCGCGATTGACCGAAACACGCTTGCCCTTGAGGCTATCAAGATTTTCGAATTTCTGGTCCTTGCCGGAGATGATGTCCATGTTGAAGGCGCTGTAGGGCTGCGTGAACATGACGGTCTTGGCGCGTTCACCGGTCGGGGCGAGCGTCGCGACAAGGAAATCGACCTTGCCGGTCTGGAGCGCCGGAATACGTGCTGGCGGCGTCAGCGGCACCAGTTCGACCGGCAGCGACAGGTAAGAGCCGATCAGATTGGCGACATCAACGTCGTATCCAGAAGGATTGCCCTTCTCGTCCACCATACCCATCGGCGGCGCGCCGGTGAGAACGCCGATCTTGACCTTGCCGCGCGCGGTGATCTCGCTGAGCGAGACGGCATGGGCCGAGGTGGTGGCGGCAAGCGTTGCTGCGGCAACACCGACTGCGACGGTCATGTTCTTCAAAAATCTGGAAATGCTCATGGTTTCTCCTCCAACCCTTTATTTGCCGTCCGCACGGGAACAGCGGCCTTTGCGCAAACCGAAAAATGTTCTCGATAACATTTCAACCCGATTTGCAAAAAACTCCTCCCAAGAAGATGCGAAGATCCAAAACCATTAGAATTCCCTATAAAATTCAATGATTTTGGCTGGTTATCGATTTTCCTCTGGTCGACACCATTTCGCGTTCTTGGCAGGATCAATAATGCATGTTATCGGTATCATTGCAAGTCCGATCTACAGAACTGTTGCATCGGGCATTAATTCGGGAGGGAACCATGTATACACGCTCGGCAATTTTTGAAGGCAAGATCCACGCCGGTCGGGAGGAGGAGTTTTTCCGCATCGTCGAGGAAAAGCTTCTGCCGGTCTGGAAACGCATGCCGAACGCGCAGGCCGTGCGCGTCATGCGCACAGAGCGTACGGACCCGGACGCGGCGGCCATCATTATGGTGCAGGAAATCGACTATCCGTCGATTGAGGCTGTGGAAGAAGCGCTGGTTTCGCCGGTCAGACTGGAAGGCCGGGTGCTGACGGACGAGATGATGAGCATGTGCGACGGGCGCTTTTATCACCTCGTCTACCGTCGCATCGCATAAATCCGGTGCACGCCGCACCGATCTGCAATCATGCGGCGTGCTTTCCCTTGATATCTTCGTGTATGTCTTGTCCTGAACCGGTTCTAATTCAGGGAGACATGCTTTGGTGGAGCGCACGCCCTTGGCCGCAGCGTTAGTCACGTCAAAAAAAGCAACCATGAGCGACGTCTCGAAACTCGCGGGCGTCTCCAAGATGACCGTTTCGCGGGTGCTGGCCGATCCGGCGCTGGTGTCTGAGGACACGCGCCAGAAGGTGATGAAGGCCATCGAGAAGCTTGGCTATGTGCCTGACCGGATCGCCGGTTCGCTGTCTTCCCGGCGCACCAATTTCATCACCGCCATCCTGCCGACGCTCACCAACTCCAACTTCGCCGACAGCGCACAGGGGCTCGCCAATGCTCTGCGGGCGGCCGACTACCAACTGCTGATCGGCTATACCATGTACGATCTCCAGGAGGAGGAGCGCGTCATCCGCACCATGATGGAGCGCCGGCCAGACGCCATAGTCGTTGCCGGAACGGTGCATACCAAGATGGCGAGCGAAGTTTTGATGCGCGCCGGCATCCCGATTGTGGAAATCTGGGACGTGCCCGAACATCCCATCGACCACGCGGTCGGCTTTTCCAACTATGAAGTGGGAAGAAACGCCGCCAAATATTTAATATCGCTTGGATTTAAGAGAATTGGCGCACTGGGATCGCGTGCGGATGGCGACGTGAAGGACTGGCGCGGCGAAAGCCGTCTGCTCGGTTTTGGTGCTGCACTTCGCGAAGCCGGGATTGCCGACGACCTCATCATCCGCGAGGGCAGCGCCCCAGTCTCCTACGACCATGGGGCCAAAACGCTCGGCTCATTGCTGGCGAAGGCGCCGGATGTCGAAGGTATTTTCGCGGTCTCCGATATTTCCGCTGTTGGCGCACTGATGGAGTGTCATCGTCGCGGCATTCGCGTGCCCGAACAGATTTCCATCCTCGGCTTCGGCGATTTCGACATCGGCCGGCAATGTTATCCGGCGATTTCAACGATCCGTGTAGACGCCCAGATGATCGGCCGCAAAGCGGGCGAATTGCTGCTTTCCATATTGGAAGCAGAAAAAGGCGCTGCCGTTCCCGAAGGTGCGCGGGTGGATGTCGGGTTCGAGTTGATCGTCAGGGAGACAACGAAGCGGGTGGGCGGGTGAGGAGTTTCCTCCCTCATCCCTGTGCTGGTCACAGGGATGAGGTAAGTACGGTGTATCGTCCTTATCGAGCGCCCCAAGTGTCCGTCAGACGATATCCTTCCGGCCATGGATCCGAAGGATCGAGCATGTGCTGGTGAATGCCGGTGATCCAGCCGCGGCCGGAAATTTCCGGCAGGATGGCCGGGCGGTCGCCCACCGTTGTCGTTCCCAGAATGCGCCCGGTAAAGGTGGAGCCGATGAGCGACACGGCCGTCAGCGTTTGGCCTTCTTTCATCTCACCGCGTGCATGCAGCACCGCCATGCGCGCCGAAAGCGCCGTACCGGTCGGTGAGCGATCCACCTTGCCGGGCTGGATGGCGACGGCGGCGCCTGCCCTCAGGCCCTCAGCGGTGCGCTCCACCTTGCCCGCAAATAGGCAGAAGGAAAAATGACGCCAATCGGGGTTTTCGGGATGCTCGAAACCAAGAGCCTTGTTGGCGGCATTGGTGATGCGCACGCCGAGACGGGCAATCTCGTGCGCTTCATCCGGCTTCAGGCTGAAGCCCATCGCCTCGGCGTCGACGATGACGAAACTGTCGCCGCCATAGGCCGTATCCACCTTCAACGTACCGAGACCCTCGACCTCAAGCTCTACATCGAGCTTCGCGGCAAAGCTCGGCAGGTTCTGCACGAAAATGCGTTCGGCCTTGCCATTGCGGCATTCGGCACGCACCCTCACAAGCCCGCCCGGCGCTTCAAGCAGCATATGGGTTTCAGGCTCCTGCATTGGCACGATACCGCCATCCAGAAGCACGGTGGAAACGCAGATGGAGTTGGAGCCCGACATGGGCGGGGTATCTTCCGGCTCCATGATAATGAAGGCAGCATCCGCGTCAGGATGTTTTGGCGGCACCAGAAGATTGACGTGGCGGAACACGCCACCGCGCGGCTCGTTGAGCACGAAATTGCGCAGGGTCTCATCGCGGGCGATGAAACGGCTCTGTTCCCAGATCGTCTCGCCCGGCGGCGGCCTGACGCCGCCCACGATCACATCACCCACCTCGCCTTCCGCATGGGCGGAGATGACGTGAACTGTCTTGATACTGCGCATTTAGTGCTCCTCAGGATAGCCAGGATGGAAGACGGGAAATAGCACGACCGGTCAGTGCGCTTTCAACACAGTCGGCAAGGCTGCCGAAACGCACCGCGCGGCCGCTGAGGCCAGGACCGTAGTGGGCGTACTTGCCCGAATTGGTCATCAGCGCGCGCGTCCTGGTCGGAAAGACCGGTTCGGAAATCGAGCACCAGCACAGATCAGGTAGTACCTGGACGCCACTGTCATGCAGGCTTTGCAGGGTGCCGTCCCGTTCTGCTGCGTCGATGACCTGCTGTCCGGCAGTGACGATGACGGCAACATTTGCATGACGCCTGCGTCCGTTGAAGGCGGACGCCAGCGCGCGGCACTCCTCCAGCGAGGCATGCGGGCTGCCGATGGCAACCAGTTGCACATCCTCTGGTCCCTCATTCAGAAGCGACCAGCCTGCGGCCATATCAGCAAGCGAAACTGTGACAGTTTCCGCCGTTTCGACCGGCTCCAGTCCCGCTTCCGGGGTGACGCCACCGATATGCAGCATGGGAGCCGCAGACGTGGTGCCGAAAGCGGCGCAGAGCGCCTTCAGATCATCCCGCGAAGGCTTTGCTGCACCAAGACCGCGCAGAAGCGGAATGCAATCGGGGGCTGCCTTGCCAGCGAGATAACCGATGAGCGGCCAGAAGGCGTCATTGATATCCTCAGGCAAAGCGACATCGACAATGCGTTGCGGTCGGCGGTTTTCCTCAAGATAGACGCCGGACAATGGCGCCCTGCCCGTCAAGGCAATGCAGAGATCGAGAAAATCCGGATGTTTAGCCGTGCGTGCGCCGAGAACCGTATTTGCGAAAATCACTGCATTCGATTCGGCCCAGGCGATCATGTCGCCGGCCTGCGGCGCGCTGTCGAGCAGATATGGCGAACAGGTGAAGGTGGGGCGACAGCCCATGCGTACATAGGCATCTGCCAGCCTTGCGGCGGGATCGCCGAAATCCTCCGGCACGCCCTGCGCGCGCCAATGCGCCTTGTCCACCGAGATGGCGTTCATGGTCGTCGGCACGCGCACGCTTGCGCCCATCTCCGCCATCTTCTCCGCAAAGGTGAGATTGGCGGGGCTCGCATAAATGCAGCCGTCAATATGACCCTGCGTGACATCAACGAGCGCTGACGCCCCCTGCTGGGCGGCCATGGCGACAATGATGCGCATGGCCTGCTGCACGGCAATGCCGTCGCCGCCCTCGAGCATTGCCCTGTCGTCATTCTTGAGATCGAGATGCGTCGTCGCAGGCGGCGCGATCGCGAGGGAAACGCCGTCAGCCTCAATGGTATTTTCATCGATACGCACATGAGAGGCTTGGGAGAGCCGCGCGAAATTCTCCGCGTCCAGGCGCAGGACCGGCAAAGGCTTGCCGAACATTTCCGAAGCGATCAGCGCGCCGAGCGTCAGCACGTCTTCGGCCTCGCAGAAGACAAGCGCTGAGGGTGCGCGGCCCGTCAGGATGAGATCGAGCAAAACGCCAGAACCGGTGCAGGAGCCACGGCTTGACGGCATGAACAGCACACCGCCGGTGAGACAGACGCCGTGCAGCGGGTGGTGCACGTCAATCACCTTGCCGGTGGCGGGATCGACACCGCCCCAGAAACTCAGCGCCTCAGTCGTGGCGATCACCACGCCTTCAGCCGCGCCCGGCAGGATGCTGCGCGCCTGAGGAACGGCTGTTGCCGAACCGGAAGAAGACATCGAAAATCTCCCCAAGAACATTTCCAGTAAAAGTGCGTAGCGGTTTTACGTCTGGAAAATGCGTAAAAAAAACCAGAGAATTTTTGCGTTTCCGAGAAAAGCCAAAATTCTCTAGAAACGTTGTGGCGAAAATGCCCTTGTATCGATGGCGGGTTTTTGCCCCGTCAGTAGATCGGCGACGATGCGGGCCGTGCCGGCCGATTGCGTCAGCCCCAGATGGCCGTGACCGAAAGCATAGACCACCCGCGCCGTGTGGCGCGCCGCACCAATCGCCGGCAGGCTGTCGGGCAGCGACGGGCGAAAACCCATCCATTGCTTGCCGCCTTCGGTTTTCAGGCCTGGCAGAAAACTTGCCGCCTTGGCGAGAAGCGCCTCGGAGCGGGCGAAATTGGCCGGAAGCTCGATCCCGCCCAGCTCCACTGCACCGCCGACGCGAATGCCGGTCGAAAGCCGCGTGACAACGAAACCATGACCGCCGAAGGTCACCTGCGTGCGCAGATCGAAGGCACCGGACGGCAAGGTGGTATTATACCCCCGTTCCGTTTCCAGCGGAATTTTTTCCCCAAGCGAACGGGCAATGCGATGCGAAAATGCGCCCGCCGCAAGCACCACCTTGCCGGCCTTGCGGGTGCGCCCGTCATGGCTCACCACTTCCACACCGTCTTCCAGCGGCCTGAGCGCTGCGATGTCGAGACGTTCGATACGACCGCCGATGCTGCGGAAATGCTCGGCAAGAGCCAGCGTATAGAGCTTTGGATCGGCGATGGAATGCCAGCCGGGCGTAAAGGTGCCGCAGGTGAAACGCGGTGCGATGCCCGGCTGTATCTCGGCCATCTGCTCGGCATTGAGGTGCCGGAACTCGATGCCATGACGCTCGCGCGCCTTCCAGCCGGCAAGCGAGCCTTCGAATTCGGCTTCGCTTTCATAGACCTGGAGATTGCCCTCCTTGCGCAGCATGGCAATCGTGTCGGTTCTCCTGAGAAACGGCTCAAGTTCAGATTTCGACAGGTCCATCAGCGCCGTCTGGGCGGCGGTGGAATGTTCAACCTTCGAGGCGGCACAGGCGCGCCAGAACCGGAACATCCATGGTGCAATCTTCAGCGCATAGGCAGGCGGTACGCTGAGCGGCCCGAGCGGGTCGAGAAGCCACTTCGGCGCTTTCCAGAGAATGCCGGGGGATGCGAGCGGCAGGATATCGGTGAAGGCGAAGGCACCGGCGTTACCGGCGGAAGCGCCGGCCGCCGGGCCTTCGCGATCGATAACCGTGACCGAAAGGCCGCGTCCCTGCGCGGCAATAGCTGCCGAGAGGCCGACAACGCCGGCCCCTATGACGATGACATTGTTTGCAGACATTACCGCACGCTCGACAGGAATTTCTGCGTCTCGGGGTGCTGCGGCGCGCCGAAAAGCTGATCCGGCGTGCCGATTTCCGCCATCACGCCCTGATGGAAAAAGGCGACACGGTTCGACACATCGCGGGCGAAGGCCATTTCATGGGTGACGCAGATCATCGTCATGCCCTCGTCGGCCAGCATTTTCAGCGTATCGAGCACTTCGCCCACCAGCATCGGATCGAGCGCTGAGGTGACTTCGTCGAACAGCATATATTCCGGCGACATGGCAAGAGCGCGGGCAATCGCCATACGCTGCTGCTGACCGCCAGACATGCGGTTCGGATAGACCTTCAGCTTTTCGGCAAGACCGACATGGGTCAGTTGCTTGACCGCGATTTCCTCGGCCTGCTCTTTCGAAATGCCAAGCACCTTGCGCGGCGCCAGCATGACGTTTTCGAGCACCGTCAGATGCGGAAAGGCGTTCCATTGCTGGAAGACGATGCCGACCTTGCGACGCAGCTTGTTGAGGTCGGTCGATTTGGCATGCACCTCGGTGCCGTCGATGACGATCTTGCCGCTATCGATCGGCTCCAGGCCGTTGATGCAGGTCAGCAGTGTCGACTTGCCGGAGCCGGAACCACCGATGATAGTGACGACCTCGCCGTTGTTGACGGTCAGGTTGATCCCTTTCAGAACCTCCAGCGGGCCGAAGGATTTGCGGACGTTTTCGATCTCAATCATTGGGGGACCACCGTCTTTCGAGATACCCGCCGAAACGGGCGATGGGGAAGCTGATAAGGAAATAGATGGCGCCGCAGATCATGAGAATGGTCAGCGGTTCCTGCAGGCGGGTGACGAGGATCTGCGAGGCACGCAGAAGCTCGATAAGTCCGAGCCACAGCACCAGCGCCGAATCCTTCATGACGCCGAGTGTCAGGCCGATCCAGGCGGGCAACGACACGCGAGTTGCAAGCGGCAGCACGATGTAGCGCATGTCCTGCGACCAGGTCATGCCGAGCGAACGGCAGGCACGGCGCGTGTTCGACGGCACCGCTTCGATGCCGCCACGCACGATCTCGGTGCAGTAGGCCGCCGTATAAAGCGACAGAACCACGCATGAGGTGGTAAATGGCGGCCAGCCGAGCTTGGCGATCGACTGGAAGGCATTGCCAAGCACCAGCTGGATGAGGAGCGGCACGGAGCGGAAAACATCCAGCACGAAGGTCAGCGGCAGCGACCAATAGGCCCCGAGCTGGAAGCGGATGACACCGAAGATGATACCCATGAGGGTGCCAGCCGTCACGGCAACGGCGGTGACGGCAAGCGTCATCCCCGCGCCCTTGGCAAGGAAGGCAAGATCACTCCAGGTGAGAGCGGTTTCAAACATGGCGCACCTCTCTCAGTAACGAAACAGACGAGCGGCCAGCAATCTGGCGGCAAGCGTGACGATCTTGGCGATCACGTAATAGATGACCGCGGCAAGCGCGAAGAATTCGAAGGTGCGGAACGAACGGGCGTTCAAGGCCTGCGTGACACCGGCAAGATCCGTATTCATGCCGACGGTGACACCGAGCGAGGTCATCAAGATCGCCCAGACCATCTGGTTGGTGGCAGGCAGGAAGGCGACGCGCAGCATCTGCGGCATGATGATGAGGCGGAAGGTCTGCATCGACGTCATGCCGAGCGAACGGCCGGAGCGCGTTTGCGTATCCGGTATCGCCTTCAGCGCTCCACGGAAGTTCTCCGCAAGATAGCCCGCATTGTTGAAGGCGATGCCGGCCAGAAGCGCCGTATAGGGGCTGAGATGAATGCCGAAATTGCCAAGGCCGAAATGGGCCATGTAAATCTGGAACAGCGCCGGCGTGTTGCGGGCGATTTCCACCCAGACGGCGGCAATGGCACCCAATACCCGGTTACCGGAAAGCCGGAACAGGGTCAGCACGATGGCGCAGGAAAGACCGATCACCATCGACAGGATCGCGATCTGCAGCGTCACCACCGCACCGTCCAGCAGCTGCGGCAAAGCCTTCAGCGCCTGATTCCAGTGGAATGTATAATTGAACATAACCGTCTCACCTTTTCAGAAACGATCAACGGCGCGATCGATCCGACCGCGCCGTTTGGGAAAAGTTCCGATCAGCGATAGACGCCGTTGACGGTGAGCGAAGGAACTTCGCCGCCAACCCATTTTCCGTAGAGTTCGGCGTAACGGCCGGTGCGAACCTGCTGGTTGATGAACAGGTTCAGGTAGTTGATGAAGCCATATTCATCGCGGTTGGTGAAGAGAGCGACATAATCGATGTCATAGGGTGCCTTGCCGACGACCGAGATGCCGGCAAATTTGCCGGTCTTGACGTTGGCCTGTGCAACGGTCGAGGTCGAAACGGTGGCGTCGATCTGGCCCTGGCTGAGCGCGAGGAACACATCGGCCTGCGTCTGGTAAGGACGGAACTCGCCCACGCCCCATTCCTTGACGGTCTTTTCGAGCGCAATGGCTTCGAACGTACCGGCAGTCGCGCCGACGGTCTTGCCCTTCATGTCCTCAAAGGATTTGACGCCGGACTTGTCGTTGGCGGTGACTGCCATTTCGAAGGCGAAGTAAGGCACGGTCATGCCAACCGTCTTGGCGCGCTCAAGCGTATCGGACGTGGAGGCAACGCCAACATCGACGCGGCCGGACATCAGCGCCGGAATACGTTCCGGGAAAGGTGTCTCGACGATTTCAGCCGTGACGCCGAGCGCCTTGGCGAGATCGTTGCAATAATCGACATCGAAGCCGATCGGGTTGTTGGCGTCATCACGCGCGCCCATGGGCGGGAAGTCGAGCACGACCGCACAGCGCAGCGTACCGGACGAAATGATGTCGTCAAGCTTGTCGGCCTTGGCCGGAGTAATAGCGAAAGTGGCGGCCAGCAGGCCGGCGACGATGACCGATTTTTTCATTGTTGATTTGCTCCCAGAATTGCTCTGCCATTGAAGGCGAGGTCACTATTTCCCCATGGAGGCGATAAATCAACATAAAAATACAATGAGTATACAAAAAGAATTTTTGCAGCAGCGAACAGTGCTACGGGAGCGAGCTTGCAATTCGGGACCGAAGAGCACGTGAAAATGGCGCCCTGGGTGGACAAGTCTGCCCTACTCTCATCCCGGCGCTTGTGGCAGGAATGGGCACCGGACGCAGAATGCCGAAAAGACGAGTTGCAATAGAATAACCGTTGTATACTTTATGTATTCAAAATGTGCGAGCCCAATATCGGAGGATTATGATGAGCGACAACACCACATTGACCATCGACGGGCTTTTTCAGCGGGTCGAAGCGATTTTCCGCAAGGCGGGTCTCAATGCCGTGCAGGCGGGAGCGCTTGCGCGGGTTATTGTTGCCGGTGAGCGCGACGCCTGCAAATCGCACGGCATCTACCGCATCGAAGGCGCCCTGCGCACCGTCAAGGCAGGCAAGGTTAAGCCCGATGCGATGCCGGAGGTGGCCGATGACGACGGCACAGCGATCGTGAAAGTCAGCGCCAATGGCGGTTTTGCCAATCCCGCTTTCGAGCTTGGCCTGCCTGTTCTGGTGGAGCGGGCGAAACGCACCGGCATCGCCGCGCTCGTCATCAATGATTGCACGCATTTCTCGGCGCTCTGGCCGGAAGTCGAGGGGCTGACAGCGAACGGTCTAGCGGGTCTGGTCATGTGCCCGAGCTATTCCACCGTCGCCCCCACTGGCGGAACCAAGCCGCTGCTCGGCACCAACCCCTTCGCCTTCGGCTGGCCCCGTAAGAACACTTCACCCTATGTCTTTGATTTTGCGACATCTGTTGCGGCGCGCGGCGAGATAGAACTGCACCGTCGCGCAGGCAAATCTTTGCCTGAAGGCTGGGCCGTGGACGCCGACGGAAACCCGACGACCGACCCGGAGGCTGCGCTTGCCGGCGCCATGCTTCCGTTCGGCGGCCACAAGGGTTCGGCCATCGGCACCATGATCGAGCTTCTCGCGGGTATCATGATCGGTGACCTGACAAGCCCTGAAGTACTGGAGTATCTCGGCACCACAACGCTTGCGCCCTTCCATGGCGAGCTGATCGTCGCCTTTTCCCCGGAAGCCTTTGCTAAGGGCCGTCCGGGCGATCCTTTCCATCGGGCGGAAATCCTGTTCGACGCCATTATCGGCCAGGGAGCCCGCCTGCCCTCCGGTCGCCGCTTCACTGCACGCGCCAAATCGGAAAGCGAAGGCATTACCTTGACCGCCGCCGAAATCGCCGGTCTCGACCGGCTGCTGGAACAGGGGATGGACGCCGTCTCCTGACATCAGTCCTTCGTCATGCGAACCCAATCAGGCATGACGAAGGATATCTATCGAACCTCATAAAACGAAAAAAAGGCCCGCAAATGCGGGCCTTTTTCACTGCAGAAAGTAATCAGGCAGCCTTGCAGGCCTGCACCGCACCCGGAAGCTTGCTCCAGTCGGCGTACCAGCTGTTGAACAGCTTGAACTGCGCCTCGACATAACCGCGCTGGCTGTCGCTGAGGGCATCGGTCTCGTTGAAGTGCAGCGTATATTCCTTGTCGCCCTTCAGCACCATCATGTGCTTGAAGTAGAGAACCAGATCCGGGCCTTCATCGAAGGAGGAGAGGACGGCGAGCGCCTGCTCCAGTTCCAGCGCGCGGGCGCGGGCGTCCGCATCGCCCATGGCGGCGGCCTGCGACAGCTTGCAGAGATGAATGACTTCCTTCGGCAGGACATTGCCGATGCCCGTGATCGCGCCGGTTGCGCCGCAATTGACGAAGCCGTGGACAACGGCAGTATCGACGCCGATCATCAGGGTGACTTCATCATCGCGGCTGGTGATGTTTTCAGCAGCGTAACGCATATCCGCCGGACCACCGAATTCCTTGAAGCCCACGAGGTTCTTGTGTTCCGCACGCAGCGCGAAGAAGAGATCTGCACGGGTGGCGAAACCGTAATAGGGGCTGTTGTAGATGACAGCAGGCGTTTCGGGAGCGGCCGCAAGGATGGCCTTGAAATGCGCCTTCTGGGCAGCGATGACCGAGCCGCGCGAAAGAACACGCGGGATAACCATCAGGCCCTTTGCGCCAACCTTCTGGGCATGGGCGGCGTGCGCAACGGCAGATGCCGTGTTGACCGCGCCGGTGCCGACGATGACCGGAATGCCGGCTTTTACCAGACGTTCCACACCTTCCATGCGCTGCTCATCGGAAAGAAGCGGCCAGTCGCCCATGGAACCGCAATACACGACGGCAGACATGCCATTGGCGATCAGCTCTTTGCCCTTGCGGACAAGCGCGTCGAAATCGGGGGTGCGATCATCTTTGCAGGGGGTCATCAAGGCGGGAATCACGCCGGAAAAAATGCTGGCCGTCATTACTAGCTCCTAAGGGACAGTTTTTCGGGAATGGACGCACCTCCGCGCCACCCTTTCAACAAGGACATTACAATCTTGTATTTTATTTGTCGACAAGAAATCGACAAGCTACAGATTTATTTCCAGCCGCTCATTGCGCACCAGTAGTTTCTGCACCTGCTGCACGATCTGTTCGGCATGCTCGCGGGCCAGTTTCTCGGACAGAACGGTGTCGCGCGCGGCAATCGCCGCGATGATCGCATCGTGATCATCGACGAAACGTTTCGGCAGGCGATCATCATAGGACTGGTAATACAGCCGCAAGATGCGCCGTCCCTCATCCAGCAGACGCTTGAACAGACTGGTGAAATAGGGGTTGCGCCCGGCTTCGGCGATGGAAAGGTGCAGGGCCGCATTGGTGGAAATCATCGCCAGCGCGTCTTGCTCTTCCACCGCAATGGCAAACTCCGCATTATGGGCGCGGATGCCGGCCAGATCTTCCGGACGGTGATATTGGGCAGCAAGCTGGGTCGTCACCCGGTACATCAGCACCAGCGCATCGAAATAGGTATGCATATTGAGGAAATCGATGTTCGACACCATGGTCGAACGGTTCGGCAGCGTATCGATCAGCCCCTCGCCCGAGAGCCGCACCAGCGCTTCGCGAATGGGGGTGCGCGACATCTTGAACCGCTCGGCAAGCTGCACCTCATCGATTGGACTACCCGGCGGCAGAACCAGATCGAGAATCTCGTCGCGCAGCAGATCGTAGACCATCTTCACGCCGGAGCCACGCTTACGCTCGGCAGAAGCAATTATATCCGTCATAACCAAATCCCTCTTGTCGACATAAAGAGTACTATTATATTTTTTCCATATCAACGCCGCGTTGCAGCACCTGCCCTTCGAATGGCGGAATAATTGTTCAAAAACAACAAAAAGCCGTCACGAAAATTACCCGCGACGGCTTCAATAATTCAATTTGTGACATAGCTGCTTTTTTACGAAGCACCGCTTCGAGGTAGGGACCTCAGTTACGCAGGCCGGTGGCCACGACGGAAATCTTGAAAGCGCCGTCCAGCGTCGGATCGAAGGACGCGCCCATCACCACATCGGTCTCTTCGCTGACTGCCTCGCGCACAAGCGTCATCGCCTCGTCGATCTCGTAAAGCGTCAGGTCGTTGCCGCCGGAAATCGACACAAGCGCGCCGCGGGCCTCCTTCAGCGACGGTTCACCGAGCAGCGGGTTGGCGATGGCGGCTGCTGCCGCTTCCGAAGCGCGTTTTGGACCCTTGGCCTGCGCCGTACCCATAAGCGCGCGTCCGCCATTCTTCATGACGTAACGCACATCGGCGAAGTCGAGATTGACCAGGCCTTCGCGCAGGATGAGATCGGTAATGCAGCGCACGCCGAGGGACAGGACCTTGTCCGCCGTCTTCAGGGCGCTTTCAAAGGTCGTGCCGGCATCCGCAATACGCAGCAGGTTCTGGTTGGGAATGACGATGACGGTATCGGCGGTATTAAGCAGATTGGCGAAACCATATTCGGCAGCACGCATGCGGCGCGCGCCCTCGAAGCTGAACGGCAGGGTGACGACACCGACGGTCAAGATATTCTTCGCACGGCACGCTTCCGCGATGACGGGCGCAGCACCGGTGCCGGTACCGCCGCCCATACCGGCGGTGATGAAGCACATGTCGTAACCGTTGAGGTGATCCATGATCTCGTCAAGCGAATCGATTGCCGCCTGCCGGCCAACCTCCGGATCAGCCCCGGCACCCAGCCCGCCTGTGAGTTCGGAGCTGAGTTGCACGAGCCTTGGCGCGTTGGTTTTCTTCAGCGCCTGCGCATCCGTATTGGCGGCGATGAAATCAACGCCGCCGATGCCCTCGTCGATCATGTTGTTGATCGCGTTTCCGCCGCCGCCACCGACGCCGATAACAGCGATATTGGGCGTATTGCGGGCGATTGGAGCGCGCGGAGACTGGGTCATCGTCTTATTCTCTTTCTAAACTCATAGGGTCTCGCGCCGTTTTTTAACCGCGGCACGCGAATGATCGGCAACGTTCCTGCATGTCCTTCCTGGCGCGTGAAGGACGCTGTAACGCTTTGAATTTGCATGCAAGCCTTTGCCCCGCTTGCGGCTAAAGGCTTGTGCTCCAGGGGCGAAAGATGCGCTACGGCGACTGTCTCCGACCCCTTCCCCGGATGAAAACCAAACCGAATCAACTGCTTCGCTATCTAGAGGTGATAGCCGAAAAGCCAGTCCGTTTACACTGTATTCACCATGTTTATCTCACTTTGGAACGAGTTGCTTCGGCAGGTGTTTGCCTTCCGACCGCGCTAAAGCGCATGGAATGGAGGCAGTCATATGTCCGCATACATCCTGCAAAACGAACCGGGTTTCCGCACGGAACAACCGCGTGTGCTGATCGTGGAGGACGAATTTCTCATCGCCATGGATATCGAAGATTCCATTATGCAGGCGGAAGAGGAAGCTGACGTCATCGGCATCGCCAACCGGCTGGATCAGGCCGTGGCACTCGGCAGCCGCGCAGATATTGCCTTTGTCGACGTCAATCTCGCCGACGGCCAGACCGGCCCGGAGATCGGGAGGCGGCTTTCGCAGGATCACGGCGTCGTGGTGATCTTCATGACGGCAAATCCGGAAGTGGTGGTCAATCTCGGTATCGGCGCAGGCGTTATCGTAAAACCTGTGCCGCAGGACGCCGTGGAGCAGTGCCTTTCTTACGCACTTGCCAAGCGCGCGGGCACGCGGGCGGTTACGCCCATCGGCATGATGGCTTTCGACTGAACCATTGTCGTGGAGATAAAAAGCGGGTTGCCTGAAAACGCCGCCCGGCGCTGAAAACAAAAAAGCCTGCCGCGGGAGGAGGTGCGGCAGGCTTCTTGAAAGATTGAACAGCGATATGGGAGGAGGAAACCGCTGTCCCCGGGGCAATCCTTGGGAGGAGGAGTAGGATCACCCGCATTACCGAAAGGATGTGGGAGGAGGTACATCCGTTTCGATGATTTGAAGATATCATTTTTTTCTGCATTTCACAGACACAAGCTTGCACCTCAGACATGCATCAAACGCATGGCGATTTTTCCAACGCGAAACATCAATGCAACAGGCTGATTTTCGCCTTTGCATGGTATGCCCCGTGGGAGACACAAGCGTCGACGGTTCGCCAAAAACAAAAACGCCCGCGAAGCGGGCGTTTAGTCATTCAAAAGCGGCAATAGCTGCCTGATTACTTGCCGACGGCGGCGCGGGCAACGCTGTTGATCTGGCTACGGTCGATACCGAGATCGTGCAGTTCGCGGCTGCTCATGCGGCCCAGTTCATTGACGGTCTGACGATACTTGCGCCAGTTATTAAAGCTGCGTGCTACGTTCATGACATTACCCTTTCAAGGTGTTGGCGACGTCAGTAACGTTTCGTTCCGGCGTCCTTTGATGTCCCTTATATGCGCCTTGTCGGGACCAAAGAACAGACAGAATAAGGCAGGCCACCCATGCGCTGAATGCAAGGGTCATCCTCCGAGGGGCGCGGAAAAACAGAAGTATGGCGTAAATTCAGTCATATCCGGGGCCGCTACCGGCACCACGTCGTCAGAACTTGTAGCGAACGCCAAACACATTGGCATTCGTCGCGCCCTTCATATTGCCCAGCGTCTTGCCGCCGCCGGAACGGTGGTGAAGCCGCCAGAAGAACTCCGTCGAGGATTCTTCGCTGAAGGAAACGTTGATTTCCGGGCCGAGGTAAAACAGGACATTTGCGTTGCCGTTGTCCTTGATTTCTTCTTGCCTCTCCCGCCCCGGCTGCGCATCCGAGACGAGGCTCAGACCCGCCGTGAAACTCGGCGAAACGAACAACCGTTCCCCGAGCCTGATCTTGTCATAACGCGCGACAGGCCCCGCCCAGACTTCACCGGTGAAACCCTTGCCAAATCTGACGGCAACGCCGACTTCACCGCCCAGCTTCACATTGCCGATGCGATAGGGATAGAACTGATAACCGCCACCCAGAATGGCGTTCTTCTCATAGTCGACCGGAATGAGTGCTGCGCTTTTCAGCATGTCTTCCGTGGTGAGGGCGCCGCCAAAACCGAATATCGCTTCGCTTGTCTCCGAGCCCATATCCTCCGAAGAAAGAGACGGCGTCGCGACCAGGGCAATCATGGCTGCCAGTGACAGACTTGGTGCGATATTCATTTTGCTACTCCTGAACATGGCCGCTTTTATCCGCCCTCATAAGGGTATTCACGTAAGGCGAACATACCCTTACCGAACACAATTAATTTAACACATTCGGAAATGGGCGAGAAAAGTCGTCCACCGTTGCCGTCGTGGGGGCATAGGTGAAACAGAAAAAGGCCGTGGATGAAACCCACGGCCTTTTGCATTCAGCAGTCCGGCGAAGCGAGCTTACACCGCGCGAGCGCGCTTCACCTCCACCTGCGTCCATTCCGGCAACCAGTCCCGGTGCGCGACAAGCAGATCATCCACAAGCGACCAGATCTGGTCGAGATCGAGTTCCGCTGCCGTATGCGGGTCCATCATCGCCGCGTGGAAGATATGCTCGCGGTTTTCGCTCATCAGCGCCCGCACCGTCAGCTCCTGCACGTTGATGTTTGTGCGCATCAGCGCGGTCAGCTGCGGCGGCAATTCCCCGATGAAGGTTGGTTGCACGCCGTTATGATCGACAAGGCAGGGCACTTCCGCAGCGCAATCTGATGGCAGCGAGGTGATGCAGCCATTGTTGCGCTGGTTGCCGTAGATGACAGACGGTTCGCCGGTCCAGACCGAGTTGATGATTGAGGAGGCATATTCCTTGGATTGCTTAACCTCGATCTTTTCGGCTGAGCGATAGGCCGCCGCCTGCCCCTTCCAACGCTCGATCTGTTCGATGCAGCGCTTGGGATATTCATCGAGCGGAATACCGAGTTTCTCGATCAGGTCCTCGCGCCCCTCCTTGATGAAATAGGGTGTGTATTCGGCGAAATGCTCGGAGCTTTCGGTGACGAAGTAGCCGAGACGCGTCAGCATCTCGTACCGCACCTTGTTGGGGCAGCGCGGGTTCCAGCCGGGCTTCGGCGCACGGCCTTCGCGATAGCCGCGCACGAGATCGGGATAGAGGTTCTTGTAGCTGCCATCAGGCTGGCGGTGCTCAAATTCCAGGAAAAACGCCATGTGGTTGATGCCGGCCGAACGATAGCGGATTTCCTCATAGGGAATATCGAGGTCATGGGCGAGTTCCATGGCCGTGCCCTGCACCGAATGGCAAAGGCCGACCTGCCGGATGGTCGGGTATTTTTCCGCAATCGCCCAGGTGTTGATCGCCATCGGGTTGACATATTGCAGCATGATCGCATTGGGGCAGACGGCGAGCATATCCTCGCAAATCTTCCACAGATGCGGCACGGTGCGCAGGCCCCGCATGATGCCGCCGACACCAAGCGTATCTGCAATGGTCTGACGCAGGCCATATTTGCGCGGCACCTCGAAATCGGTGACTGTGCAGGGCTCGTATCCGCCGATCTGGAAGGCGACGACGACGAAATCGGCACCGGCGAGCGCCTTTTTCTGGTCTGTAAAAGTCTCGGCTTTCGCCTTTGCCCCCAGCGTCGAAATCAGCTTGTTGACGACGATGGCGCTTTCTTCCAGCCTTTCCCGGTTGATGTCCATCAGCGCGATCGTTGCGCCTGAAAGGGCTGGACGTTGCAGCACGTCGCCGATGATGTTCTTCATGAACACCGTGGAACCTGCGCCGATAAATGTGATCTTGGGATCTCGTACCATATTTGCCTCCGGCATCTTGAACTATGCGATTTCAAAGGCGGCCCGGACGAGCCGCTGGGTGTATTCGGTTTTCGGACGGTTCAGCACCTCCTCGACGGGGCCTTCCTCCACGATCCTGCCGCGCTGCATGACGATGACGCGGTGGCAGAGAGCGCGAACGACCTTCAGGTCGTGCGAGATGAACAGGTAGCTCAAGCCCCGCTCGTCCTGCAGCTTGCGCAGCAGGTCGATGATCTGCGCCTGAACGGAAAGGTCGAGCGCCGAGGTTGGCTCATCGAGCAGGATGAATTCTGGCTCCAGCGCGACTGCACGCGCAATGGCGATGCGCTGGCGCTGGCCGCCTGAGAACTCGTGCGGGAAACGCGAGAGGATGTTGCCGGGCATGCCTGCCGCTTCCAGCGCGTCGCGCACCCGCTCCAGCCTTTCGGCCTTGGTTTTACCAAGCCCGTTGATAACCAGCCCTTCCTCGATGATCTGGCCGATGGTCATGCGTGGATTGAGCGAGGCGAAAGGGTCCTGAAAGACGACCTGCATGCGAGAGCGCAGAGGCCGCATTTGAGACCGGGAGCGGCCGTCGACCCTCTCGCCATCGAAAATCACCTCCCCGGCCACCGGCTCGTTCAGCCGCAACAGGGATTGGCCAAAGGTCGTTTTGCCAGACCCGGATTCGCCGACAATTCCCAGCGTTTCATGGCGCTTGAGGGTAAGACCAAGATCGTCGACGGCAACAAGTTCCTTTAATTCCGGCTTGAACAGGCCACCGTAGCGCATCATGAACGACACCCGCACGCCATTCGCCGTCAGCAGCACACCGGAATTTTCCGGCAATGGTTTGGCGGTGCCATGCGGCTCGGAAGCAAGCAGCTTTCGGGTATAGGGGTGCTTCGGCGCTGCAAACAGCCGCTCAGTGGTGTTGTGCTCACGCATCTCGCCATGCTGCATGACGTAGACGTAATCGGAAAACTGCTTCACGATCGTCAGGTCATGGGTGATGAGCACCACGGCCATGCCGCGCTTCTTCTGCAGATCGCGTATGAGGTTGAGGATCTGCGCCTGTACTGTCACATCCAGTGCTGTGGTGGGTTCGTCGGCGATCAGCACATCCGGATCGTTGGAGAGCGCCATGGCGATCATGACACGCTGTCGTTGACCGCCGGAAAGCTGGTGCGGATATTGCTTCAGCCGCGCCTCGGGTTCCGGAATCTGCACCTGCCGCAAAAGATCGAGCGCCCTTGCCTCGGCCTGCTTCCTGCTCAGCTTCGAGTGGACGCGGATCGCCTCGACGATCTGACTGCCGATCGTATAGATCGGGTTCAGCGAACTCATCGGCTCCTGAAAGATCATCGAGATACGATTGCCGCGCAACGCCCGCCGCTGGCGACTTGAAAATTTCAGGATGTCGTCGCCGTTGAAGCGCACGGTCGCGGTTTTCGAAACCGAGGCCCGCTTCGTCAAAAGCCCCATGATGGTGCGGGCGGTCACCGATTTTCCCGAACCGGATTCGCCAACGATGGCGATCGTCTCCCCCCGGTAAAGCTGGAAGGAAATGTCCTTCACTGCCTCCACCGTGCCGTGCTCAACCTTGAAAGTCACGGCAATATTGCGTGCATCGATGATGGCCTGGTCGTTTCGATTATCAGCATCGAAGCGGATGGCAGGGGCGTAGGTGTTCTGTGCAGCAACCATGTTACGCACCTCTCAATAGGGATCGACAGCATCGCGAAGGCCATCGCCCAGCGCGTTGAAGGCAAAAACGGTGACCAGCACAAAGCCGACCGGCGCAAGGATCCATGGATAGGAACCAATGACTGAATAGGTGGCCGTATCCTGAAGCATCAGCCCCCAGGAGATCAGCGGCGGCTTGACCGCGAAACCGAGAAAGCCAAGGAAGGATTCGAGCAGCACGACGCTTGGAATATGCAGCGTGACGGCAACGATCACATGGCTCATCACATTCGGCAGGATGTGCTGGAAAATGATGCGCCGGTCGGTGGCGCCGACGGCAATCGCGGCGCGGACATAATCGATACGCGCCAGCGCCAGCGTCTTGCCGCGCACTTCGCGAGACATCTGCGCCCAGCCGAGCGCCGACATGACGCCGACCACAAAGAGGAGGAAAACAGTCGTCGGGGCGGTGACCGGGATAAGCGACGTCAAGGCGAGATAGAGCGGCAATTGAGGAAAGGCCAGAACCACTTCCACGAAACGCTGCACCCATGCATCCAGCGGCCCGCCGAAATATCCTGAGATCAACCCGACGCTGGTGCCGATGACGGTAACGATGGTGACGACACTGAGCGCGATGGCAAGCGAGATGCGCGAGCCATAAATGGCGCGTGACAGCACATCGCGTCCGAACTTGTCGGTTCCGAGAAAATGCACCGGCTGCCCGTCCGTGGTGCCGAAGAAGTGCCGGTTTGCCGGGATGAGGCCGAACAGCCGATATTCCGCGCCTTTCACGAAAAAGCCGAGATAAAGCGGATTGTCGTAATCCGGGCCGACGATAGGCTGGAAGGTCACCGGATCGAGCTCGTCCGTTTCAGCGGTGGCATAGACCCGAGGGAACAGGCTGATATTGCCGTCCTTGTCGGAGAACCGCACCACCTGCGGCGGGGAGAAACTGTCATTGGTTTCAAGCGGGTTCATCGGCGCGAAGAAATCGGCGAAGACTGAGATCGTGATCAACAGCACCACCAGCACCAGCCCCACCATGCCGGTGAAAGAGCGTCTGAGGCGCCGCCACACCAGAGCGAGATAGGTCTCGTTACCCTGAACACCCCGCTCGGGCTTCGCTGCGGCAGCCGATTCATTCTTGAGTTCGTCAACGGCCACCATCTCAAGCCCTCCCGAATTCGCGCACACGCGGGTCGAGCATGGCGAGCAGCATGTCGGCGATGATGTTGCCGATGATGAGCGTGGCGGCCAGCACCATCATGAAGGTTGCGGTGACATAGACATCGCCGACCGCCATGGACCCGACGATGGCGGGACCGACGGTCGGCAGCGCAAAGATGATCGCAGTTTCGATTTCGCCGCTCAGCATATAGGGCAGCACGACGCCCTGATACATAATGAGCGGATGCACGGCGTTCGGCACGGCGTGGCGCATGATGACCGCGCCTTCCGAAAGGCCCTTGGCGCGCGCCGTCTCCACATATTGGGCGTTCAGCGTGTCCAGCAGATTGCCGCGCATCACCCGCATATTATAGGCAAGTCCACCGAAAACGGCGATGGCAACCACCGGCCAGACATGGCTGACGAGATCGACGAACTTCCCCCATGACCATGGCGCACCGCCATATTGCGGCGAAAAGAAGCTGCCGATTTCCGACACGTCGAAATGAAACACCATCAGGTAAACGAGGATCAGCGCCATCAGGAAGCGCGGAATGGTCATGCCGAGGAAGGCGACGGTCGAAAGCAGATTATCGATCCAGGAATATTGTCTGGTGGCAGCCCAGATGCCGAAACCGATGCCGAGAAGCGATGAAAGAATGTGGCAGACAAGGGCGAGTGCGATGGTGCGCGGCAGGCGTTCGCCGACCACATCGGCAACCGGCTTGTTGTAATAGAAGCTGTAGCCGAAATCGCCGCGTGTGATGATACCGCCGATCCAGTTGAAATATTGCACGACGATCGGCTTATCGAGACCGTGTTCGATGCGGTAGGCCTGCGCCTGCGCTTCCGCCTGTTCGAAGGACGCACCGCCCTGGTTCATCAATTGCGAGCGGATGTAGTCAGCATAGTCGCCGGGTGGCGCCTGAATGATGGCGAATGTCACCACGCTCAGGATAAGCAGCACCGGAATGGCGGAGGCTATGCGTATTGTCAGGAATCTCAGCATCGAACGGGTATCCTCCGCTTGGCTAGTCCGTGTGTCTCCGGCCGCGCTTCACGCGCGACCGGTACCGGGTTTTCTCCGGGAGGAGTTCTAGTTGATCGGGCCGCCCTCACCCGGCTTGCCGGGAAGCTGCTCGGGGAAAAGCTCGTATTTGCCCTGCTTGTCGGCCGCGACCCAAAGGCGTTCGCGGATGATGGCGTCTTCAGCCCAGTTGAACATGAAGATCGGCGTACCCTGCGGCACATTCGAGAACCGCTTGTTGACGATGAGCGCGCCGGGATATTCGGTAAGCCCGATCGTGTAGAGGTTCTGCGTGTAGACCTTCTGATATTGCTTCATCAGTTCCGCCCGCTCGGCATTGTCCTGCGAGGAGATGAATTTGCGCACGATATCGGCCATCTCCTTTTCGAACGGCATCAGATCCAGTTCCTTGCCTTCAGGTGCGCGATGGTTCCAACTGGTGCGCGGGCCAACGGGTGCCAACTGCTCGGTATTCTGCACCACGGACGAAAGCTCGGTGGAGTTGCGACGCACCAGCCAGTCGAACTGACCGCCATAATGGGCCGCATCGCGCTGGTTGGAATCAAGGCTGTTGATGACGAGGCGAAGGCCAAGTTTCGCCATTTGCCCGACAAGGCCTTCCGCGATGCTCTTGTCCGTTGTGTAGCCGTTATTGACCAGAAGAATGATCTCGACGTTTCGTCCGCCCAGTGTCTCCTTCGGGAAGTTCAAGAAGCCGTCGCCATCGGTGTCCTTCAGGCCGATTGATGCAAGGGCGGCTTTCGCTTCCTTAAGGTTGAAGGGGTAATAGACCGTGGAATTGCGATCGTAAAAACCGGTGCCCGAGGAAATGCCACCCGGATAGATCGCCGTGAACGGGCCCTTGACGAGCGAGTCGCCGATTGCCTTGCGATCAAGGGCCGAGGTCACCGCCTGACGGAACACCTCGTTGCGGTTCAGCTCGCGAATGGCCTGCCCGCGCTCGTCCGGATTGCCCCAGCCATTGGCGGAAAAGTTCATCTGCAGATTATAGCCGATCAGGCGTGGCCCGAAGGCAAGGCGAGCCGGCGCATTCGGGTCAGCTGCGCGTTTCAGCGAAGCGACGAAATTCTCCGGCTGCTCGAGATTGGAGAAATCGCCCGATCCCGCCACAGCCTGCACATCGCGATCGGCCCAGGTGGAGAGCTTGTAATGAAGCTCGTTGAGATAAGGCAGCTGCTGGCCCTTCTCGTCGACCTTCCAGTAGTATGGATTGCGCCTGAGCACGATGATGTCGTCGGGGCGATATTCCACCGGCACCCAACCACCCATGACAGGCATGTTCATATATTCCGGCGGAAAGGCGTTCTTGAACTGGTTATAGGTGTTCTTGGAATATTTCGGGTGCTGTGGTTTCAGAATATGCGCCGGTCCGGGGCAGAAGCTCGGATAAGCCATGGTATAGAGATATTGCTTCGGGAAAGCGGTCTTGAAAGTCCACTCCACCGTATAGTCATCGATCTTTTTGAGCGTGGTGCCTTCGCCGAAGGCTTCAGGCGACGCGCCGCCGCCGAGCGGCGACACGTTGGGATCGAGAACCGCGTCTTCCCAGTAGAACATGACGTCATCGGCGTTGAACGGCTCACCGTCAGACCATTTGGCACCCTTGACCAGATGCATCGTCAGCTTGTGGCCATCCTGCGACCATTCCCAGCCTTTGGCGAGATTGGGCAGCGGTTCGGTGTCCTTGGCATTCACCTGAAACAGCGGCGCTGTGCGCGTCAGGCATTCGGAAAGCGCAATATCGATGCCGCCCCAGCCCTGGCTCTGGCCGGCAATGTAGTTCCAGCCCTCGGGCCGTCCGCCGATCACATGGCGCATCGTATCGCCATAAACGCCGATGCCATCCACCATGTTGCCGGTCTTGTAGACCAGCGGCTCCTCAGGCAAGCGTTCCTTCAAGGGCGGCAGCTTGCCTGTCTTCTCGAATTTTTCGGTGATCCAGTCTGGCTCGCTGTAATCAGGCAGGGCCTTGAATTCGAGGATCGAGTCGCGCGCCACATAATTGATCTTGCCTTCCGCCGGAAACTGCGGCGGCTCCGGCGGCGTGGTGGTTTCGAAGGCGTTCGCACTGAGTGCGATCATCGAAACACCAAGACCCAATGCCGAGATGATACCGATCTTGCGTTGAAGTTGCATCGTCATTCCTCCCAAATGGCAGCTCTTCGACCGCCCACCCTCTGTTGTCGCGATAGCCACGGCGGCGAACTCCCTTTTCACCACCGGCCTGTTCCCATGCCTTTTCCTTCAAACGGCCTTTTTCAGCGCCGATTTCTCGGCCCGTAGTTCCTCGATTGAGCGCACATTGCGGCGCGCCGCACCCGCCCAGTCGCGGGTCTTGACGGTGGATTTCGCAAGCCGCTCCTTGGCATCAGGCACGGCATCCGCATATTGCGGCAGCCAGCGCGCCTGTGCGACGACCATCTCGTCCACCATCTGCCAGACCTCCTCCGGAGTGGCGACGGCGCCGACTAGCGGGTCATGCAGCACGGCAAGCTTCAGAAGATCGATATCGCCGCTGACCGCCGCATGTACCGACATGCGCTGCACGTTGATAGACGCCATGCAGGTCGCCGCGCAGGCTTCCGGCAGCGTGATACCCGAGACCATGTTGATGCCGAAACGATCCACGAAACCGGGCGACTCAATGATCGCGTCAGAAGGAAGGTTGGTTATGACGCCATTGTTCTTGACGTTGAAGTGGCCGCGATAGACACGCCCGGTTTCAAGCGCTTCCAGAATGTGGCTCGCATGTTCGTTGGAGCGCTTCTCCGGTTCGATGGGCTTGGCGGCTGACGCCAGGAACTGCGGGAATTCCGTTTCGAACCAGTTCCGCGTCTCGGTGGAGTGACGCAGATAACCGCCGGTTTCGCCGTGAATCCAGTCCGACATATCGATCCAGCGAGCGATTTCATCCGGGCGCTTGCGGTACCACGGCAGATATTCGGACAGATGGCCGTTGCTCTCCGTCGAATAGACACCGAAGCGCTTAAGCACGTCGATGCGCAGCTTTTCCTGCTGTGAAAAAACCGGATGCGCCTCGAAAGCGGCGACCAGCTCTTCTTTGCCGATCTTGCGGCCATTCAGCCTCAGATCGATGAACCATGTCTGGTGGTTGATGCCCGAGCAGATGTAATCAAGTTCGGACGGGGATTTTGCGCCGAGAATTTCAGCGATCTGCTCCGCACCGTGCTGCACACCGTGGCAAAGACCAACCGTATCCACCTTGCCGTATTCGATGGCTGCCCATGTATTCATGGCCATGGGGTTGGCGTAATTCAGGAACTTGGCACCGGGTTCGGCAACCTCGCGGATATCCTTGCAGAAATCCAGAATGACCGGAATGTTACGCTGGCCATAGAGAATGCCGCCGGCGCAGATGGTGTCACCGACGCACTGGTCGATCCCGTATTTCAGCGGAATACGGATGTCGTCCGCATAGGCTTCCAGACCGCCGACCCGCACACAGCTTATGATGTATTTCGCACCCTCAAGCGCGCGACGGCGGTCGGTATGCGCCGTCACTTTCACCGGAAAACCGTTGGCTTCCACGACCTTGTCGAGGATCGCCCTGATCATATCCAGATTGTGCTGGCTGATATCCGTCAGCGCGACCTCGATGTCGCGAAACTCCGGCACGCACAGGAGATCGGTGAACAGTTTTTTCGTGAATCCGACGCTTCCGGCGCCGATTATAGCGATTTTGAAACTCATAACGCCACCTCTGTTGCAAATCGAACGGGTGAAACGGGCCAAACGATCATAATAAGGCGATGCGAGAATATACCTGTAAGAACCCCGGAAAACCGGCACTCCTGAAAAATTCTCCGCAACAATATCGCGCTGGCTGTCTCCTCGGTTCGGGATTATGCGTATAATGACGAGCGGAACCAGAGAAGGATTATGCTTTCATGGGTAATTTTGTGCTGCGCGATTTGATCGATCAGGGGCCGGGGATGCGGACCGTCTCGCTGCCCCGCGGCCGCCAGACCCTGCACACAATGCCCACCAGCAGCGGCTATGAAATCCGCAGCAGTGGCAATTATGACTGGGACGGACGAAAGCGCGGACAGACACCATTCACTGTGCTGCAATATTGCATTGGCGGACAGGGAAACCTTCGTTACGAGAACCGTCATTACGTGGTGAAGCCGGGCGAAACTCTCCTCCTGCTCATCCCGCACAATCATCGCTACTGGCTGGAAGCGGGAAAGCAATGGGAGTTCTTCTGGATCTCCATGAATGGCGAAGAGGCGTTGCGCATTCACCGCAATATTCTTGCCGTCACCGGGCCGATCCTCAAGCTGCAACAGGAAACCGTCGATCATCTCGCCCATTGTTGCTCGCGCCTCGTCAACGGCGCGGAAACACCAGGTGCGGCCTCCGCCGTCGCCTATGAAGCGGCGATGACGCTTTATGACGACGTGTTCGGCTCGCATCCCTCCTTTGGCGGTGAATATCGCACCATGCAGCAGGTGCTGAGCTATATAGACGGGCATCTCGGAGAGCGTCTTTCCGTCAGCGATCTTGCCGCCGTCGCCGGCCTCAGCCGTGCGCATTTTTCCCGCATCTTCACGGCAAGCGAAGGCCTGCCACCGGCCGAATTTGTATTGCAGCGACGGTTGAGGCGGGCAGCCAAGCTTCTCACCACAGCCGAAAACATCCCCATCAAGGAGGTATCCGTGCTATGCGGCTTCGAAGACCCGAACTATTTCTCGAAGGTCTTCCGCAGGCTATATGGCATCAATCCAAGCGAATTCCGCACCACAGGCATGTATGCGAGCGTTCAGCAGAGCAGATCGTAAAAAACAACTTCGTTTTGCCACGTTTCAGGCGATTAAGAATTGGCCATACAGCCCCTTTTGGAGACCGAATGAGGTGAACAACAAAATCAGGAAGATCCTCATCTTTCCGCTTCGGGCAATCATCGTGCTTGCCCTGATCCTCGACGGCATTTTTCGCCCGCTCTATCGGCCGATCATCAAGGCGATATCCAGACTGACATTCATCAGGAAACTGGAAAGCCGGATTGGCGGATTGCCGCGTCTTGCCATTCTTCTTTTGCTGGCGGTGCCATTTGCCATCGCCGAACCGATGAAAATCATCGGCCTGCTCCTCATCGCGCACGGCACCGTCAAAATGGGAATTGCGCTGACGATCCTCGCTCACCTCGCCACATTCCTGATTGTCGAGCGCATTTACCACGCCGGTCGGGAGAAGCTCCTCACCTACGCCTGGTTCGCATGGATCATGAGATATGTGCGCTTTGCCCGTTCGTTTTACGATCGCTTCAAGCGCGCGACACTGGGCTGGATCCGGCTGAGCGTTCTGGCGCGTCAAAGATAAAAGCGGCACTTCTCACCGCCGGCCGCGCAACTTCTTCAAAAGATATTCCGCAAAGGCGGTTGCCTGCAAGGAGACGAGAATGATGGCAATGCCAAGAACAACACGGGCTTCGGGCACCTCGTCAAACAGGAAGTATCCCACAGCGGTCACGAACAATATCGACAGATATCCGACGGGCGCCAGAACACTGGCGTCAGCGATGCGATAGGCCCGCAGGAAGCAATATTGCCCCATTTGCGCAAGCAGTCCGATGGCGAGCAGCGCCACCCAGTCGAGCGGCATGACCGGTTTCCACGTCCAGATCGCCGGAACGGCGGTAATGACGGCAAGACCCACCGTGTAGAACACCATCATGACAGTGGTGTTTTCCTGCCGCAGCGCCCGGGTCTGGATCACCGCAAGCGCGCCGAACACGACGGAGACGAGGACGACGAGCACGCCTGCGTTAATCTCCGCGCCGCCCGGCCCGATGACTACAAGAACGCCAACAAATGCGAGGCAAGCGCCGACCCAGCGATATCGGCTTACCTTTTCACCGAGAAAGACAACCGCCATGGCCATCGTCACCAGCGGGCGTGAGAAGCCGACAGCATTGACGGTGGCGAGCGGCAAGAGGGTGATGGCGACGAAGTTGCTGGTGAGTGCAATGGCGTTGCAGCAGATTCGGAAAAGGTTACGCCAGGGATATTTGACGCGCGCCATTTCCCCCCGGTGTCGCCAGATAAGCGGCAGGATGAAGATCAGGCCGATCATCGCTCTTATGAAGACGAGCTGAAATGCCGGATAGGTCACACCCTGCGCCTTGACCAGGGCCGTCATTCCGCCCGAAACGAGGGCCATATCCATGAGCAGCCAGCCGATGCCCGCGCGAGCATCGTTTTCGCGCGGGTTTTTCTGTTTTTCACTCTGGTCCTGGCCATTCACGCGGGTTGCGCAAGGTTTGCCATGAGGCGGAATGCCCCCGGCACCAGCTTGTCCATCTGGTGGTGCAGCACGAGGCTTGTATGCGTATGCCGACCCCTGCCAATGGCTGCCGAGACCAGCGCCCCCTTCAGAGGCTGTTCATCGACATCGTGCATAGCGAGCAGGGGTTCATAAGCATCATCCCAGCGCGCAGCGAAATAGAGCCCTCTCTCCTTGTCCCAGCCCGTCCAGTCGGCAGCACCGATCGTGTTGGGCCCGACAAGCAATGGGTGATCGGGCAATAGCACCGTTACCTCCGCATTTGGGTCCGTCACCCGCCAACGCAGGGAAGGCTTACCGATCTCAAGCCGCCTGACGGGCGTCGTCTCGGGATTCCATCCGTCGGTTGGACGGTGATAGAGCGTGACAAGATGGCCGCCCTCTTCGACGAAGCGGTGAAGCCTTTCGGTTGCCGCAGCCAGATCCTTGCGAATGCCGAAGGCAAAGATGCCCACAACAATCGTCGTGAAGGACGAGAGATCACCGCCAAGCGCCTGCGCATCGAGTTCGGTGACATCAAGGCCCATGCGCGAAAGCCATGACCCGACCCGGTCGGCACCGCCGGAGATATAACCGACGCGCGCCCCCTCGGGCAGCTTGAGATCGAGCGAGAGGATTTTCAGAGCGGAGGGCGCCAGAAACCGCGCCCGGCCTATATGCGGATAAGCGATGGGCGTGATCTGGAAGGCAGGTTGCGAACCGACAAGCGCTCCGATCTGGGCAAGGCCGTCCGCTGCCTCACCGGTACGTTCGGCCATCCAGTTATTGCCGGTCTTGCGCAGGTTCCAGCCACCCGTACTCCTGAACGACAGCGGTGCATCGGCACCCTTTATGTGTGCCTGAAAAACATGGGAATCCTGCCCCTGTCCAAGTGGAACCAGAAGCGCATCGGGCGAAATCGTCAGCGACTGCGCCGGCGTCACGAAAAACGGCTCCTCCAGATCGAAAGCGGCCGAAACCTCCCTGCCCCCAATCCTTACGGACAGGCGCACCGAGGCATGACCATTGCCGCCTGAGGCTTTCCAGTCGGGCTGGTAAAGCCCGGAAACGGCCGCGTCCTGATCGGCGGCAAGTGAGAAGACCATTGTCTGGCCACGCGACTGAACCGAAGACGATACGCCAGCCGGAAGGACCGGGGTAACCTCGACGTCAAATTCAGCCGCCTTTCCCGCGAGTTCCACATAGAGAGATGACGTCCCACCCGGAACGATCTCGGCTGGCTCGGCATAGGCCCGCTCGAAAAGATCGAGTGCCGTCAGGATAGCGGCATCGACCTGCGCCCGTTTGCGCGCGATCCGGTGCCCATGCAACTCCCTGAAGTCCGGCGCTGCGACCTCGTCGACCTCTTGCAAAAGGGTTGCCGCCGTCAGAAGTGAGGCCGTAATCCGCTGCGTGTCGGGAAAGGCATCGATTGCGTCAGTGATTGCCTGTTCGGCCGCAACCAGCGCCTTTGCCAAATCGGCGGTAAGACCCGGAAAAGCCGAGAGATCAGCCAGCGACGACGACAGGCTGTCGAGGATCGAGCTTTCCTCACCGACTGCGACGTTGGAGAGTTCCAGATGCAGTGGCCATGCTTCCTGCGCCCGCTTCGGCCAATGCCCCATTCCCTGTGAGGCATGATAATAGCGCGACCATTCGCCGATGCGGTCATATTGCGCGCCGGTTGCCCGCTCCTTGCCCACCGCATTGACTGTCAGCGTCGTTTCCGGCGGAGGCACCTCGTCATCATAGGTGTCACCACCACCAGACCATGCAGGAAGATAATATTTGGCCACCTTCCACGGCTTCAGCCCCTCGGAGAAATGCTCGGGATAGGCGGCAGGATCAGCCGCCAGCGCGATTGCGCTTTTCGCCGCGCGCGTCATGGCGCGGTGATGCCCGTGTTGTCCCGGCACATCGAGAAATGTCGGAATGACGATATCAGGCCGTTCCTTTCGATAGGCGCGCACCAGCCGCTCGACGATGCGCTGCTGCCCCCATCGACCGAAGGTCTGGTCGCCATCCTTGGAGAAGCCGAAGTCGTGGATGATATCCACCGGGCCATGGCCGAGCCAGCTTATGTCCGCATCGATGATGCGGGCCGCCTCCTCCAGCTCCCGCGACCGGATGACACCAAGCGCGCCCAGCCGCTCCGGCCCAAGCGCATTCTGCCCGCCTTCACCGCGCGTCGAGCAGGCGATGATGATCCGCATGCCCAGTTCCATCCGGAAATAGGCAAGAAGCCCGTTCTGCTCGTCGTCCGGATGCGCACCGGTGTGCATGACGGTGACAGTGGATTTCAGTGCGCTCAGTTTACGGTGCAGACGCACGAGCCATGGATCGGCCATCTGCCGTTCGATGCGCTCCCGGGGGTTAAGCATGGGCGGTCTCCTCCAATATTCAGCCGGGCACCTGCGCTGCGGCGCCCAGGGACGTCTCAAGTTTTGGTGTGACAATGTCGAACAGCGGCAAGGCGGCAGCACCAAGCGCCGCCGTCAACTGTCCGGACTTGCCGTGGATGACGCGCGGCAACTCTCTTTGCCGCCGGCTTGCAACCGAAGTCGGCAGATGCCCCATCCGCGCAATGATCTCGCTGATGATGTTTTCAGGCAGCGCACCGCCGAGAATGACCGTCTGCGGATCGAGAATGTTCTCGAGCATCGCCACCATGGGCGCCAGATGGACGGCCGCCTCGTCGATCCATTCCATCACGACCGGATTGCCCGCGCTGAACAGGGCTTCAAGATCATCAAGCTCCGTGTCCGCAACACCGGCGCAGACGAGCTTTTCCTTGAGCACATAGACGGAAGCATAGGCCTCCAGACAACCTCTTTGCCCGCAAGACGGGCAAGGCCTTCCCTTGGGCGAGACCGTCACATGGCCGATTTCGCCGGCGTTGCCGAAAGCGCCGCGATAGGGTGAACCATCCTGGATGATGCCGAGACCAATGCCGACGCCGAAATAGATCATGCAAAAATTCGGGATAGCCAGCCCTGCACCGAACAGGCGCTCGCCGACGGCAGCCGCCGTCGCATCGTTTTCCACCACGACCTGTTGGCCGCAGGCATCGCTCAGCATCTGGCGGGCATCGATACCCACCCAGCCAGAAAGCGTCGTCGGACCGACAGAGGTCATGCCGTCAATCTCGAAAGGCCCGGGCATGACGACGCCGGTACCAAGCAGCCTGCACCCGACATTCTTCGCAACCGCTGCATGTTCCGCCGCAAAGGTTTTGAGTATGGCGTCCGGCGTGGTGTCCTTGAGCGGGGTAACGCGCTGCGTGCGCAACACGCCGGCCAGATCAAGACCGACGGTGACCATATGGTCTGCGGCAATCTCCACCCCGATCGTTGCGCCACCATCCGGGTTGACAGCAAACTGTATCGGCGGCTGGCCCCTGCCGGTGCGCCGGCGACCAAGCTCTTTCAGGAGCCCCTCGCCCACCAGCTCATCGACGATATTGGCGACCGCCTGGGGTGTGAGATGCGTGATCTTGGCTAACTGGGCGCGACCGAGCGAGCCGTGCCGCCTGACGATGTCGAGTACGACTCGCCTGTTGTGTTCGCGGCTGCGCTCAGGATTTTTTCCGATTGCTACGGGATAGGTATCCACCGTGTGCACCGTCATCTCTTCAACTTCCCGTCCGTTAGAAAATTCATAGCGTCGAAGTGAGGATAAGCGCAATATAATAATTCAAGTAAATTATGTTATTGACAAATGCTCGCCTTCAGAGAACCGTAGAGAGCGACCGGGGGTCAGAATTGCAAGGGGCGGAACGCGTAAAATCCCGCTGCCGGCAAATCGATGAGAGCGCGCGAAAGCGCGGATAAAGGGAACGATCACTCCGCATCCGGAAGACCGGGCGGAGAAAATGGAGGCTTACATGCGCAGGGCAACTTTGTTCGCCGGCTTGGTCGCCGGTTTCAGCACATTTGCATTCAACGCCGCGCAGGCGGTTGAAATCGAATATTGGCAATATGTCTTCGACACACGCGTCAAAGCGATGGACGAGCTTATCGCCGAGTTTCAGAAGGCCAATCCGGATATCACCGTCAAACAGGTGACCTTCCCTTATGCCGACTACCAGACGCGAGTGATTGCCGCCAACATGTCCGGTAAAGGCCCTGACGTGATGCAGCTCTTCTACGGCTGGCTCGACAAGTTTGCAGCCGGCGGTATCTTGCAGCCGCTGCCGACAGACGCTTTCCCGCATGACAAGATCGAAAGCGAATTTTTCCCCATCGTCGGCGCCATGAAGCGCGGCGACGATTATTACGGCCTGCCGACGGCGGTTCGCTCGCTCGCACTTTTCTACAACAAGAAGCTCTTCACGGAAGCCGGTCTCGACGCCGCCAATCCGCCGAAGACGCTGGACGAATTTGTTGCCGCGGCGGAAAAGATTGCCAAGCACGATGCCGCTGGAAACCTGACCGTTGCAGGCTCCACGCTCGATATGGGCGGTCAGGACCACCAATGGTGGCGCGAAGTTCTTATCCGCCAATATGGCGGCGAGCCCTACACCGACAACGACCAGAAAGTCACCTATGACAGCGAGGCGGGCATCCAGGCGCTGAAGTTCTATACGAGCCTGCAGCTTGAAAAGAAGATCGGTCAGGTGGGCTTCATGGACGAAGGCCAGGCTGCCTTCCGTGCGGGCAAGGCAGGCATGACCATCGACGGCACGTTCAGGCTTGGATCTTTCAGAACCATCAAGGACTTTGAGTGGGGCGTGACCGAGCTTCCCACCAACGACAAGAATATCCGCTCCAACTATGCCAGCTATTTCGCCAATGGCATCAGCGCCAAGACAACCGGTGAAGAACTGGAAGCATCGAAGAAATTCCTCGCTTACATCTCCTCACCGGAAGCGATGGCGATCTGGCTGAAGACGGTTGGCGAGTTGCCGGCGCGGCGATCTGCGGCGTTGACCGAAGAGAACCTGAAAGACCCGATCTATGCACCGTTCCTGAAGGGTCTCGAATACGCCCATACGACACGGTTCATGGATGAGGCAGCCCAGCGGCAGAACGCCATCGACATGACGAACCGGATTTTGCTCGAGGGTCAATCCGTCGAGGAGTCCATCAAGCAGGCCGCCAGCGCCGAGCAGGAAATCATCGACGCGGCCAAACCGTAAAACCGCAGGTCCAATCATGACAGCGATCGATCAACAGGGGGCGGCATCCGGCCGCCCCGGCGGCTCCTTCGGGGATCGCTTTTCCATGCGCACGAAGCGGCTTGTGTGGATCTGGAGCTTTCTGGCTATCCCGATCCTGTTTTACAGCATCATCCGTTTTTACCCGACGTTGCAGGCCTTCTGGTTGTCCTTCACCAACTGGGACCTGCTGCGCCCGGCAAAGTTCATCGGCGTTGCCAATTACGTCAAGCTGTTCAAGGATCCGCAATTCTGGAAGGTTTTCAAGAACACCTTCACCTATCTCATCGTCGGCACGCCCATCAGTCTGGTTCTGGCTTTCGTCATCGCCTTTTATCTGGATCGGGTGCGCATCCTGCACGGTTTCATCCGCGCGCTTTATTTCCTGCCCTATCTGACGACGGCAGCGGCAATGGCATGGGTCTGGCGCTGGTTCTATCAGCCGCCGCCGATCGGCATCATCAACGACGTGCTTGGCATGATCGGAATTCCGCAACAGCCGTTCATCCGTTCTACCGATCAGGCGCTTTATTCGGTCATGGTGACGTCCATCTGGGCGGGGCTTGGTTTCCAGATCATCATCTTCATGGCGGGCCTGCGCTCCATTCCGACGACATTTTATGAGGCCGCGCGCATCGACGGACTTGGCGAATGGGCGATCCTTCGAAAGATCACGCTGCCGCTCCTGAAACCAACTACCGTTTTCCTGGTCGTCTTCTCCTCAATCGGGTTCCTGCGCATTTTCGATCAGGTCTACAACATGACCACCAACGATCCGGGTGGACCGCTAGGCTCAACCAAACCGCTGGTGCTGATGATCTACCAGACCGCGTTCAATTCTTATGCGATGGGTTATGCCGCCGCGCAGACGGTTGTCCTGTTCACCATTCTTCTTGTCGTGTCGCTGGTCCAGCTCTGGGTTCTGAGGGAAAAGAAATGAGCGAAGCGTTGCCACTCTCCCACGCCCGCGTCCGCCCCGGCCGCATCCTTGCCTGGACGCTGCTGTTCATCGGCGGCCTGATCATGATTTCGCCGCTGCTCTTCATGTTTTCGACCTCGTTCAAGACCGCGGATCAGGTCTATGATCTCAGGCTCATTCCCGCAGCACCGACGCTTGCGAATTACATGACTGTCATGGCCGACGGCCGTTTTCTCCGCTGGTTCTTCAACTCGATGTTCGTTGCGGTCATCGTCACCGTCTCCAACTGCTTCTTCGACAGTCTGGTCGGTTATACGCTGGCCAAATTCGAGTTTCGCGGTCGCTACTTCATCTTCCTAGCTATCCTTTCCACACTGATGATCCCGACCGAAATGCTTGTTATCCCCTGGTATCTGATGTCCAGCCAGCTTGGCTGGCTCGACAGCTACTGGGGCATCATGTTCCCGGGAATGATGACGGCCTTCGGCACCTTCCTGATGAAGCAGTTCTTCGAGACGGTTCCGAACGACTTCCTGGAGGCAGCGCGTGTCGACGGGCTGAACGAATTCCAGATCTGGTGGAAGGTAGCCCTGCCGCTGGTGACGCCTGCCCTTTCGGCGCTTGCGATCTTCACCTTCCTCGGCAACTGGACAGCATTCTTCTGGCCCCTGATCGTGACTACCAGCAAGGAGCTGTACACGCTGCCCGTCGGCCTATCGAGCTTTGCGGTGGAACAACAGATCCAGTGGGAAATGATCATGACCGGCGCTGCCATTGCGACCATCCCAACCCTTATCGTCTTCATCGTCCTGCAACGCTACATCGTTCGCGGTGTGATGCTGGCAGGCCTGAAAGGATAACATCATGGCCGATATGAACCCGCGCCTGTCGGATACCAGCAAGTTTCCCGACCCAGTTTACAAGGAAACCGTGCTGCGTCCGCTTTTCGATGGCGCTAAGAACCACCATGTCGACGGTTTCCGCCGCATCGACCGCGCCCATCTGGTCATGCTGCGCGAGACCGGCATTCTCGATGCGGACACGGCAGCAAAAATCGCCGGAGCGCTTGATGACATCGACAGGACCATCAATCCGTCGGAGCTGGTCTATACCGGCGAGGTCGAGGATTTCTTCTTCCTGATCGAAAAGGAGCTGAAAGCCCGCATCGGTGTCGATGTGGCAGGCCGCCTGCACACGGCACGCTCGCGCAACGACATCGATCACACGCTTTTCAAAATCGGCCTGAAAGACAAGATCGACACGCTCACTGCCAAGGCGCGGCTTCTGCTGGCCGCCCTGATCGACGCCGCCGAGCGCAATGAGAAGACGTTGATCGTCGCCTATACGCACGGACAACCGGCCCAGCCCACCACCTTCGGCCACTATCTTTCCGCCGCCATCGAAGTGCTGATCCGGGATATTGACCGCTTCACTGAGGCCCGGCGCATCGTCGATCTCTCACCCATGGGCGCTGCGGCCATCACCACGTCCGGCTTTCCCATCGACCGGGCACGTGTCGCCGAACTTCTCGGCTTTGCGGCACCCTTGCGCAATTCCTATTCCTGCATCGCCGCCGTCGACTATACGACAGCGACCTATGGCGCCATCGAATTGATGTTTCTACATCTCGGCAGGCTCATTCAGGACTTCCAGTTCTGGACGAGTTTCGAAGTCGGGCAGATCTACGTACCGAATTCGCTGGTGCAGATTTCGTCGATCATGCCGCAGAAACGAAACCCGGTCCCGATCGAACATCTGCGCCACCTTGCAAGCCAGACATTCGGGCGGTCAAGGACCATGCTCGACGTGATGCACAACACGCCCTTCACCGACATGAACGACAGCGAGGGCGAAACCCAGGGCATGGGTTACGAAGCCTTCGCCTCTGCCGGCCGGGTGCTCGATCTCCTTGCCAGCCTCGTCGGCAAGATCAGTATCGATCCGGAAAGGGTCGACCAGAATATTCGCCGTTCCTGCATCACCATCACGGAACTGGCAGATTCTCTTGTCCGCATCGAAGACCTGTCATTCCGCCAGGCCCATGAAATTGCCGCAACCGTCGCCAAAAGCGTTGTCGCGCTGAAGGGTGACCTGCCGAACGACGGTTACCAGCCGTTCCGCAGGGCGTTCGAGGAACTGGCAGGACGCGAGACCAGTGTCGATGAGGAAAAGTTTAGGCAGATCGTCTCGCCCGAGCACTTTGTCGCCGTGCGCAGCCGCTTCGGCGGCCCTGCCCCGGAGCCGATGCGCGAGGCGATTGCGGCCTATCGCGACAAACTTGCTGCGTTTGAAGCAGAAGCACAGCGATCCGCCGACTACGCAGCGACAAAAGCCGCTGAGCTTGCAGAGAAATTTACCGCCCTGACGGGAGCGCGATAATGGCGACAATCGAACTCAATCAACTCGTAAAGCGCTACGGCAAGGTGGAGGCAGTCAAAGGCATCGACCTTGCCATTGAAGACGGCGAATTCGTCGTATTCGTCGGCCCTTCCGGCTGCGGCAAATCCACGACACTCAGAATGATCGCGGGTCTGGAAGAGATTTCGGGCGGAACGCTGAAAATTGCCGGAAACGTCGTCAACGAGAAAGAACCGAAACAGCGCAACATCGCCATGGTCTTCCAGAACTATGCGATCTACCCGCATATGACGGTTCGCCAGAACATCGGCTTCGGGCTCTATACCTCAAAGCTCGACAAGGCGGAAAAGAACCGGCGTATCGAGGAGGCCGGTCGGGTGCTCGGACTTGAGGCATTGCTAGACCGTCGGCCCGCGGCTTTGTCCGGCGGGCAGAGGCAGCGCGTCGCCATCGGCCGCGCCATGGTGCGCGATCCCTCAGCCTTCCTTTTCGATGAGCCGCTGTCCAATCTCGACGCCCAGTTGAGATCGCAGATGCGCATTGAAATCAAGCGCTTGCACCAACGTCTTAAGACAACCACCGTCTACGTCACTCACGATCAGGTGGAAGCGATGACCATGGCCGACCGGATTGTCGTGATGAAGGACGGCCATATCCTTCAGGTCGGCACGCCCTCGGAACTTTACGAGACGCCGGTGGACGTCTTCACTGCGCGTTTCATCGGCAGCCCGTCGATGAACCTGCTGCGGGGCAAAAGAACGACGAACAGCGTTACACAGTCTGCCGATGGCGATCTGCTGATTGGCATTCGCCCCCATGATCTGCTGGTTGGAGGAGGCGAGGCAACTCAAGGGTCCTTCTCGCTGGAGGGAACAGTGACAGCCGTGGAGCCGCTCGGCCCGGAAACGCTGGTTCATCTGGACACGCCCACGACCTCGGTCATCGCGACAGCAAGGGGCAAGGCCATTCCCCAGGTGGGTAGCCGCTTGCAATGCGAGGCGCAGGCAGGCGCGCTCTATCTTTTCGATGCCAAGACGGAAAAGCTTCTGGGCCGCGCATGATGACGACAGACACGGAAAAGTCAGCGGTCATCAGTATCGGCCGGATCTATTGCGACCTCATTTTCACCGGGCTTGACGAATTGCCGGTGCTTGGACGGGAGCTGTTTGCCAGCGACATGGAAATCGCCGCCGGTGGCGGGGCTTTCATTGCGGCTGCGCATTTCGCCCATATTGGCCGCACGGCCACGCTGCTGGCAAGGCTCGGCACCGACACCTTCTCACGCGCCATCGGCGAGAAAATGCAGCAAAGCGGTGTAGACCTGCAATTTCTGGAACACTCGGCAGATGCGGGCCCGCAGGTCACCGTCGCGACGGTGGTTGGCCATGACAGGGCGTTTTTGACACGGCGCGCCGGTATCGCCCGGCCATCGACCCTTGATGCCGCCTTTTCGTGGAACGGGGCCTGCCATCTGCACATCGCAGAATTCGCCACACTGCACGAAATCCCCGATCTCGTCGCCCGCGCCAGGGACAGCGGACTATCCGTCTCGCTCGATCCCAGTTGGGATGCCTCGCTGATTTATGACAAAGGCCTGCTCAAGGCGTGCGATGGCGTCGACGTGTTTTTGCCCAACCTCGAAGAAGCCGAGGCGATCACAGGCCATTCTGACCCTGAGTCGGCGACCAGAGCCTTGTCGGGGTCGTTTCCTGTTGTCGCCCTGAAAGGCGGGGCAGAGGGCGCCTGGGTGTCCTCGCAGACAGGCCTACACCATGCGGCGGCGAAGAAGGTACCCGTCGTCGACACGACGGGCGCGGGTGATGCCTTCAATGCCGGTTTCATCGATGCCTGGCTTCGGCAGGCGGACGAGAAGCAATGCCTTGAGGCAGGCGTCGCGGCGGGTAGCCTTGCCGTGCAGGCCACGGGCGGCGCGCCGAGAACGACCGCCGCCGCATAATCCCTGCCAGCGTTATTCCCCGCGTGGAAAACGCTGGTTTTCCTCCAGCACGTTCAAGTCCATGTGGTTGCGCATGTAGCGTTCCGAGGCTTTCTGCAACGGCTGATAATCCCACGGGAAATAGGCGCCGTTTCGCAGCGCCTTGTAGACCACCCAGCGCCGCGCCTGACTTTCCCGCACCGATGCGTCGAAAACGGGCAGCTGCCAGCGTCGGCCGATTTCAGCCGAAAGCGATGACAGCACATCCGCGAATTCAGGATTGCCGGCAAGGTTTATCCGCTCTTCAGGATCCGTCTCGAGGTCGTAGAGCAACGGCGGATCCGCTTCGCAGACTGAGAGCTTGTAACGGCCATCCCTGATAGCGACCAGTGGCGCGATCGAACCTTCGGCGGCATACTCCATCGGCACCGGCCCGCGCTCGCCTGTTCCCGCAGCCAAAGCCGCAAGGTCTTCGCCATCCGTCCAGCGTTTCAGTGAGGTAATATCGAGGCCTGCCAGACCGCACAGCGTCGGTGTGACATCCAGCGTCGAAACCGGCGCGTCGATAAGCGCCGGTTTCCAGCCGGGTGCTGCGATCATCAAGGGCACGCGGGCCGAACCCTCGAAAAAGCACATCTTGAACCACAGGCCGCGCTCGCCCAGCATGTCGCCATGATCGGAGAGGAACAGGATGATCGTGTCCTCCTCCATCCGCGTCGCCTTCAATACGTCGAGAATTTCGCCGACCTTCTCATCGATATAGGAGATATTGGCGAAATAACCGCGCCGCGCCCGGCGTATCTCGTCGGGTGAAATATCGAAGGCCTGATGATCACAGGCTTCCAGCAACCGCTTCGAATGCGGATCCTGCTGCTCGAAGGGAAGCGCCCCTATCTGCGGATCGAGTGCCGGGCAATCCTCATAGAGATCCCAGAATTTCCGCCGTGCCACATACGGGTCATGCGGATGGGTGAAGCTGACGGTCAGGCACCATGGGCGGTCATCGAGCCGGCGCGACAGATCGTAGAGCTTGCGGGTTGCGTGATAGGCAACCTCATCGTCATATTCCATCTGATTGGTGATTTCGGCAACGCCCGCGCCGGTGACCGAACCGAGATTGTGATACCACCAGTCGATCCGCTCGCCCGGCTTGGTATAATCAGGCGTCCAGCCGAAATCCGCCGGATAAATATCCGTCGTCAGACGCTCTTCGAAGCCGTGCAGCTGGTCCGGTCCGACAAAATGCATCTTTCCGGAAAGGCCGGTGTAATAACCAGCTGCCCGCAGGTGATGCGCATAGGTAGGAATATCCGACGCGAATTCGGCGGCATTATCGTAAACCCGCGTCCGGCTGGGCAATTGACCGGACATGAACGAAGCCCGGGCCGGCGCGCAAAGCGGACTTGCCGTATAGGTATTGGCGAAACGGACAGACCGCTCCGCCAACGCTTTCAGATGTGGCGCATGAAGAAAGTCGGCCGGGCCATCGGGAAAAAACGTCCCGTTGAACTGGTCGGCCATCAGGATCAGGATATTGGGACGCGGCATTTCACCCTACAGTCTCAGAGGCCAAGCTTGCCTTTGACGGCATCCGCACCCGGCTTGCCATCCAGCGTGGTAACGCCCTGCAGCCAGCCATCCAGCGATGTCGGATTGGCTTTCAGCCACGTCGCTGCCGCCGCCTTGGAATCCTCGCCACCGAGAATGGAACCCATCAGGGCATTTTCCATGCCGATATCGAATTTAAGGTTCTTGAAAAGCGTCGCCGCATTCGGGCATTGCTGCGGCCAGCCGGTACGGGCAAGTGTATAGACCTCGGCGCCACCGAAATTCGGGCCGAAATAGGCGTCACCGCCGGAGAGATAGGCGATATCGATCTTCTCGTTCATCGGGTGCGGCGCCCATGCTAGGAAGACGACCGCCTTTTTGTCTTTTCCGGCCCGTTCCACCTGCGCCAGCATCGCCTGCTCGCCGGATTCGACAAGCTGCCAGCCCTTCAAGCCGAAATCATTGGCATCGATAATCTTCTGAATGTTCTGGTTGGCGGGTGCGCCCGGCTCGATGCCGTAAATCTTGCTTTCAAATTCGTCAGCGTGTTTGGCAAGATCCGAAAAATCCTTCACGCCCTTTTCGGCCATATAGGAAGGCACTGCCAGGGTGAACTTGGCGCCTTCAAGGTTTTTCGTCATCACGTCGGCCGCCTTGGCGGCGTTGAGGTCGTCAACGAAGGATTTCTGGGCGGGCATCCAGTTGCCGAGAAAGACGTCGATCTCGCCGTTTTTCATGGCCTGATAGCCGATCGGCACCGACAGCGTCTTGACGTCAGCCTCATACCCCAAAGCATCGAGCAGAACCGAGGCGACGCCATTGGTGGCGGTGATGTCGGTCCAGCCGGGATCGCTGAGGCGAATGGTCTTGCAGGCCGCATCATCGGCGGCATAAAGCGGGGTGGAGAAGGCCGCCACGGACAAAAACAGACCGGCGGCGATGCGGTGCATGCGAGAAACGGTTTTCATTGCGGCTCCCCTTTTATTAGTCCAGTTTATTGAACACCACATTGTTTTTGGCTGTGAAGCGGGTATTTTTCGATGACTGATATAAGGAATTTCTATGACAGAGCGGCCGCTCGATCTTGGATGGATGCGCATTTTTACCGAGGTCGCCCGTCGCGGCAGCCTGACGGCAGCGGCGGCGTCCCTGCGGCTGACCCAGCCAGCCGTCAGCTATCAGATCCGCCGGCTGGAAGACGATCTGGGCGTTGCACTGGTGCGGCGTAAACATCGCGGCATCGAGTTGACGGCCGAGGGGCTAAAGCTGTTCGAGATCGTCTCGCGCAATGTCGATGCCATCGATCTTCTGGCCCAGCAACTTCGCAGAACGGAGGAGCGGCAGACAATCCGCCTGCACACGGACTATGCCTTCTCCTCTCTCTGGCTGATCCCACGCATGCATGGTTTTCGCGCGCTCAATCCTGACATCAACATCCAGATCGTCGCCACGCAGGATCCGCTCGGACAGGGCAAACACGACAGCGACGTGATGATCATCTTCGGCACGCGGCAGGATGCCGGCGACGGCGCGGTGCTGCTGCTTTCGGAGAAGGTCACGCCCGTCTGCTCGCCGGCGCTTTTGGCGGAGCAGTCGGCACCAGAAACCGTGGCTGATTTTTCGCGGCTGAAACTCATCCACCTCGAAAATACCTCACAGGCGCACTGGTTCGACTGGGCCTCCTATTTCAAGCATTTCGGCGTGCTGAGAGGCGCGGAAAACGAAAGCGGAGACATCAGCTTCAACAATTACACCATGGTGGTTCAGGCAACGATCGGCGAACAGGGTTTTGCCCTCGGTTGGGCGGGACTGGTCGATCCGCTGGTCGAGGCAGGCGTGCTGGTGACCGCAGGCCCGAGTCTGGATGCGCCGGGTCGCGGCTACTGGTTGCTGAGGCCGAAAAGCAGCGACAGTGCGGTCAGAAAACTCACCGGCTGGCTGATCGACGAGAAGCGTTGACGTGACCAGCCAGCCGGTGATGCTTCCGGCTTAAATCGGGTAATGCAACGGTCCGTCCTGCAGCGTGACCCATCGCAGTTCGGTGAATTCCGCAATGCCCGCCGTGCCGCCGAAACGGCCGTAACCGGAGGCCTTCACCCCACCGAACGGCATCTGCGCCTCGTCGTGAACGGTGGGTCCGTTGATGTGGCAAATGCCGCTTTCGATGCGTCCGGCTACCGCGAGTGCTTTTGCCTGATCCCTGCCGAAAATAGCTGCGGAAAGACCAAACTCGGTTTCGTTGGCGATACTGACTGCCTCGTCGACGCTGCCGGCGCGAATGATGGAAACGACCGGGCCGAAGCTTTCTTCGGAATAGAGCCGCATGGCAGAGGTCACACCATCGACGGCAAGCGCATCCAGCATGGTACCATTGCCGCCTCCGCCGGCCACAAGGCGTGCGCCTTTGGCAACGGCGTCATCGACCAGCGCCCGGATGCGGGACGCGGCCTCGGCGCTGACCAAGGAGCCAAGCGGCATTTTTCCCTCGCGAGGGTCTCCAGCCTTCAGGCTCGCCGCTTTTTTGGCAAAGGCCTCGACAAAGGTGTCGGCAACGCTGTCGAGTACGATGATGCGTTCCGTCGACATGCAGATCTGGCCCTGGTTCATGTAAGCGCCAAAGGCGGCCGCAGCCACTGCCGCATCGATATCGGCATCATCAAGCACGATGAAGGGTGCCTTGCCGCCAAGCTCCAGAAGCGCTGGCTTCAGGTAACGGCCCGCCGTTTCCGCAATGACACGACCGACGCGGGTCGAACCGGTGAAATTCACCCTTCTGACAGCCGGATGGGCGATCAGTGTTTCAACGATTTTCGCCGCATCTTCCGGCGCATTGGAGACGGCGTTCAGCACACCTTTCGGCAGACCTGCCGAAGCGGCGGCCTCGATGATCAGCGCATGGGTGCGCGGGCAAAGCTCCGAGGTCTTCATCACCACGGTGTTGCCACAGGCAAGTGGCGTGGCGATGGAGCGTACGCCGAGAATGACCGGTGCATTCCATGGCGCGATGGACAGAACCACGCCTGCCGGCTGGCGAAGTGCCATCGCCGTGGTTCCCGGGCGGTTGGAGGGAATGATTTCGCCCTTTATCTGGGTCGTCAGGCTGGCCGCCTCGACCAGCATGTCGCTGGCCAGCATCACGTTGAAACCGGCCCAGGCATCCGTCGCGCCAATCTCCTCTTTCATCGCCAGCGCAATCTGCGGCCCGGCATCGCGTAGCGCCTGCGCCGCGGCAAGAAGCAGACGACGGCGTTCGCCGGGCGGCGTTGCCGACCAGACGGGAAAGGCTGCGGCTGCGGCATCGGCCGCACGTGTGGCATCCTCAGGCGTTGCCGCCGCCGCACTGGTTGCCAGGTCCCCGGTGATCGGATTGTTGCGCTCGAAACGCTTGCCGTTTGCGGCTGGGCAATGGTCGCCACCGATGAAAAGATTGACAGTCTGCATAGTCTTCCTCCTGAATTCAGAAAATAGTGGCGGCGGCACCGCCGAAACCCGCCCGTTGCACGGAGGGACGGGAGGAAAGGGCTGCTGCCGTCCCCGCCCCTGTGATCCTTCCGGCCTCCAGCAGATAATCGCGATCGACAAGGGCAGAGCTTCCGCGAACAACCTGTTGCGCCAGCGCAAGGCAGGACAGCGTTCTGCGCTTCATACCATTCATGATTTTCCTCCAACGGCGCAGTAGCGGGATTGCCATTCTCCTCAAGGCTTCCCTGCGCTGATGGAAGTTTAGCAACGACAGGCGCATATAAAATGCACTAATGTAATGCATTATTGTACTTTTGGAGGGTGAATGCCGCATCACGGCCAGATAGCTGCTAACAGGATCGAAACGACGGCGCGCATACTGACTTCGTCCCTGCGCGTGTCGGAGTTCAAGCTGGAACAGGGCGCAGCCCATCTTGTCCTCGTCTCAGCCGGTGAAGCGGAGATCATTCAGGGCGAAAAGACACTTGTGGTTACCGCGCCGGGGCTGGCCTGGCTGCCTGCCTCCGGCCCCGCCGGCCGCCTGCGGCTGAATGCCGGAAGCCGCGGATCACTGCTGAAAACGACCGAAATCGGCCTTGCGCATGCCATGCCAACCGGAACGAGCGCAATCATGGTGCGCAGCACATTGCAGCGCGTTCTGACCCGGACGCTGGCTGAAAAAGACAGCCTAGAACTGGCGGGTTATCTCGACACCATCGCGGATGAGAATTTCCGGTCATCGACAGGATCGGATACGATCATCGCCAGCCTGTTATCCGTCACCCTTATCCGCATCTGCCAGCATGCCATGGCCGACGTCGCGGGCGCGGCTTCCACCGCAGGCAGCCTTACGGAGCGGTTTGTGCTACTTGTCAGTCAGCACAAACGCGACCAATGGGGCGTGGAAGACTATGCGGGTCAACTCGGCGTCAACCGTGAACGTCTTGGATTTGTGGTGCGCAAGGCAACGGGGCTTTCACCACAGGCCTATATTCACCGCGAACTGCTTTCCGAAGCGCGTGACCTTCTTCTTAACTCTTCACTGCAAGTCGCTGAAATTGCGTTTCGATTGGGATTTCAGGATCCTGGGTATTTCAACCGCTTCTTCACCCGCAATGAAGGCACGTCTCCCGGCCGTTTCCGGCGAACGGCGGTGCGCATACAGAACGTAGCACCGCCGTCCTATGCCGCATGGCCTTGATTTCTGCCCGGCGGGTGCAAATCAGGAGCGGCAGAAGAGATAACGGAGCGAAGTGCCGGCCTGTTTGCCCGGCACTCCAACGGGGCGTTAGCGGGCGCTGTCGATAATCTGGCCCCCGTCGGGGGTCAGGCTCGAGCCTGTAATGAACCTCGAATCGCTGCTTGCGAGGAAAAGAGCGACCGGAGCGACATCCTCTTCAGGGGAACCGTAACGACCAAGGGCATTCGTGGGAGCAGGAGCGTCGACGCCCGCACCCCAGGTGTCGGCAACGGGAAGCAGGTTGTTCACGGTGATATTGTCAGGACCCCATTCGCGCGCAGCAGATCTCGTCAGGGCGCGGACGGCCTCCTTTGCAAGATTGTAAGGTCCATACGGCGACATGCCGAGAATACCGGCCAGCGACGCGAAATTAATGATCCGGCCCTCGCCACTGGCCTTCAAGTACGGATAACAAGCCTGCATCATGCGAAGATAGGCGATCGGCCCCATATCGAGGTTTCGTTGCAGTTGCTCGACTGTCAGCTCGAGGATCGGGGAGTGGACGACAGTCGGGTCGAACGCGACATTCACGAGAATGTCGATGCCGCCAAATACCTCCGCTGCCTCAGCCACAGCCCGGGTGATCTGTTGACCATCGCCAAGATCACAGACGATGCCGAGCGCGGTGCCACCACTGGATTGTATCTGACTGACGACCGCGTTCACATTTGCAGGCGTCAAGGACAATACCACGACCTTGGCGCCCTCCCTTGCAAAGAGTTCTGCCGTCGCACGGCCAATCCCTCTGCCAGCGCCCGCCACGATGGCTACTTTTCCGGTCAGTTTTCCCATTTTGATTTCCTTTCGTGATGGATGCGTCAGAGCTGCCGTGCAAGGGCATAGGGGGATGGGACTTCGCGTGCAGCGTTCTGCATGGCGAAGGAAACGACGAGCAGCCCGAGGCCGATGGCGGCAGGCAGTGCGCCGGCAGGTTTGCGGACGCCGATATGTGCAAGGCCGGACAGCAGCAGGTGAAACAGTACCCCCGCATACGCCAGATCGCTGATGGCGACGTTGAACCGCGCAAGGATGGCGATGACGGCGGCGATCTTCACCGCCGTCAGAAGAGGCACGAGGTAGGCAGGGTAACCGAAGCCGGTTATCGTCTCCCTCACCCAGTCGGATTTGACGACGTAGGTGACTGCCGACGCCAGATAGAGCAGGACGAGAAGGGTTGTTGCGACCCAGTAGATGTAGAATGAAGACATGGGATATCCATTGCCGCCGAATGTCTTCGGCAGCTTGATTTGTTCAATATTTTCGTTGTTCCGGAACAGCTTGCGGCTCATGATCCGGCGTTCACATGGAAAATGTGCTATTGAATGAATATGCGCAAGTAGGATGAATTTGGCGTGGTAAGTATGGAAAACCAGACTAATGGCGGTGAAACCATTAACATGCACGAGGAAATGCGTCGCGCTTTCGCGCTGCTTTCCGGCAAGTGGAAGCTCGAAATCATGTGGCTTCTCAACCAGCGGATCTATCGTTTCAACGAGCTGCGCAAAGCCATTCCCGGCATCACACAGCACATGTTGACCTCCCAATTGCGTGAGCTCGAGGCCGATGGACTGGTCTCTCGCACCGTCTTTGCAGAGGTTCCGCCACGCGTGGAATATGAAATTACGGCAAAGGCGAAAGGACTTGGCCCGACCATGGAGGCATTGATGGCATGGTGGAACGAGTACGGCGCGAGCGTTCCGGTTAAGACCACCACCCGTGGACGCAGACGGTCACCGCAAAAATAGATGGATTATTGCGGCCGTTGCGCCGCCGTCCTGTGCCGCCCGATCGGCAGCATCATTGGTTTGCCAGACGTCGGGTCTTCGATGACACGGCTTTCTATGCCGAAGACGTGCCGCACGTTTTCTTCCGTCAGCACCTCCTCCGGCGTGCCGCAGATATGCAGCTTTCCACCGGTCATGGCGACCAGATGATCAGCGTAGCGCGCCGCGAGATTGAGATCGTGCAGCACCATGACGATGGTGGTCTGACGGGCCTGGTTGAGGTCCGTCAGAAGATCCAGCACTTCCACCTGATGGCTGATGTCGAGGAAGGTGGTGGGTTCGTCGAGCAGCAATATCTCGGTCTCCTGGGCGAGCGCCATGGCGATCCATACGCGTTGCCGTTGCCCGCCGGAGAGTTCGTCCACCGGCCGCTCGGCAAGTTCGACCGTATCGGTGGCGACGAGGGCTGCGGCCACGGCCTCATCATCCTGGCGCGACCACCGCGCGAAAAGGCCGTGATGCGGGTGACGGCCGCGGCTGACCAGATCGGCAACGACAATGCCCTCGGGCGCAATCGGTGACTGCGGCAAAAGACCCATCCGTCTTGCAAGTTCGCGCGAGGGAAGACGGTGGATCGACTTTCCGTCGAGCAGGACCTGACCGGCGCGGGGAGAGATAAGCCGCGACATGCTGCGAAGAAGCGTGGACTTGCCGCAGGCATTGGCACCGACGATGACGGTGATCCGTCCGCGCGGAACGACAAGATCCAGCCCTTCGATGATGAGGCTTTCACCGTATCCGGCCGAAAGACGGTTCACGGAAAGGGAGTGGCTGGTCATAAAGAGCCTCCGCTGCGGTTCACCCGCACGATAAGGTAGATCAGATAGGGCGCGCCGAGCGCGCCGGTGACGACGCCGACCGGGTAACGGCCCGGCAGCAGGAACTGGCCGCAATAATCGCCCACCAGCACCAGGGCTGCCCCAACCAGCGCGGCCGGAATGAGCAGCGACCCATTGCTGCCAACGATACGCGCGGCAATCGGCCCGGACAGAAAGGCGACGAAAGCAATCGGCCCCGACACTGCCGTGGCGAAGGCGATCATGCCGACGGCGGCGATAATCACGATGATGCGCGTTCTCCCCACCTGGACCCCAAGCGCCGCGGCCGTATCATCGCCAAGCCTCAATGCCTCGAGATCGCGCGCGCGACTGAGCAGCAGGCCGCCAAAGAGGATGAGCGCAACGAAGAGCGGCAGCGTCTGGGCAAGTTTTGCGCCGTTGACGCTGCCCGTCAGCCAGCGCATCGCCTCCTGCAGCGTCCAGGCCGGTGCAACGGACAGGATATAGGCGATGAAACTTTCGAGCATTGCCGAAACGCCGATGCCGACAAGGATCAGCCGCGTTCCGGCAACCCCGTTGCGGAAGGACAGTAGATAGACCAGCAATGCGACGCCAAGCCCCGCGACGACCGCGAACACCGAAACGAGCGGTCCACTCAGATGCAGGACAACGATGGCAAACACCGCTGCCACGCTTGCGCCGGAACTGATGCCGATAATGTCAGGGCTGGCAAGCGGGTTGCGCAGCATGATCTGGAAGGCGACACCACCCAGCCCGAAGCTCATACCCGCGAGAACGGAGAGCAACGCGCGTGGCAGGCGCAACTGCCCGACCGTGAAAGTGACCCCGGCAATGTCCTCTCCGAGCAGCACCCGCAGGACGTCACCGGGCGGCGTGAAGGATTGTCCCAGCATCAGCGTCAATGCGAAAACCGCGATCAAAAGAGCTGAAAGGGCTGCTATGACAAGGCGACGCCGGCGCTGGCGGTCGTGACGATTGGAAACCAATGTTTCCATGACGGACGTGTGCATGTTCACAGTTCGCGTACCCGCTGACGTCTGACGATCCAGATGAAGAAAGGTGCGCCGACAAGGGCGGTGACGATACCGACATCGAGTTCGGACGGTCGCGCCACGATGCGCCCGACAATATCGGCCGCAAGCAGCAGACAGGCGCCGCCGAGCGCGGAAAATGGCAGAAGCCAGCGATTGTCGACGCCAACGAGCAGGCGGCAGAGATGCGGAACGACCAGCCCAACGAAACCGATTGGCCCGCAGATGGCAGTCGCCGCACCGCAGAGGAGGATAGCTCCAAAGGATGCGATGACTCTCGCGACTACGACATTCTCGCCAAGACCGGCAGCCAACTCATCACCAAGCGCCAGAGAATTCAGCTTGCGTGCCGAAAGAAGGCTGATGGCAAAACCGGCGGCGAGAAACGGCAGCACGGTCTCAATCCGGTCAAAGGTCGCACCACCGACACCGCCGATCTGCCAGGAACGGATGCCGCCGGCAATATCGCTGCGCGGCAGCACGACGGCAATGACGAGTGAGGAGAAGGCGACAGAGGTGGCGGCACCGGCCAGAGCGAGTTTCAGCGGCGTGGCCCCACCGCGTCCGAGCGAGCCGACGACATAAACGAAAACCGCAGCTGCACCCGCCCCGACAATCGCCGTGATGATAAAGGCCTGCGCCGAGGCAATGCCGAACCAGACGATGGCGATAACGACGGCAAGTGATGCGCCCATATTGACGCCAAGAATACCGGGATCGGCAAGCGGATTGCGCGTAACGCCCTGCATGATGGCGCCAGCGAGCCCGAGCGCTGCCCCAGACAGCAGGGCAAGCAGCGTTCGCGGCAGGCGAACCGCGACAGCCGCTTCCGCCACCGTCTCGACGCGACCGGCAAGCGCTGCCGTGATGTCAGCGAACGTGACGTCACGGGTGCCAATCGCCACGGAAAGCGCACATAGCAGCGCCAGAAGCGCCAGCACGGCGCTGAGCCATGCGGTCCGCATGCGGTTGGAGCGGCCACCTGGCAGCACGGCCGGACCTTTGGCAGGCCCTTCCATTGTCATTTCGCTTTACCAGAGGACTTATCCGCTGCTTTCGCCAGAAGATCGGCGTAATCCTTCATAACCCAGGAAATCGACAGCGGTGTGGGATTGGATGCGGTGCCGAGCGGATCACGCCCCAGCATGACGATGGCGTCATCGGCAACGGCGGGCATGCGGGCAAGCAGCGGATCGGCCCGCATCGCCTTGAGCAATGGCTGGCTGCCATAGGTCACGACGATATCGACATCGTCGAAGGCATCGACTCGCTCGGCGCTGACGCCGGCGGCAAATTGCCCCGGTTTCGTCGCCTCCGCCACGCTCTTCGGCGAGGTAAGCCCAAGATCGGTGAAAAATTTCACCCGGCTGTCATTGGCGGTATAAAAATTGACGACACTGAGATTGGTGGCGTCGAGATGGGTGACGAACATCGCAGACTTGCCTTTCAGCTGCGGATGGCCGGCAACCACCTGCGCGATCTCACCTTCGATGCGTTTGATCAGCGCCTCACCTTCCGGCGCCATGCCAAGCCCGGCACTGTTCAGCCGGATCATCTCGCGCCAGTCGGTTGCCCACGGTGACACGGGATAGGCAACGACCGGTGCGATCTGGCTTAGCGTATCGTAGTCGGACTGGCTGAGGCCGGAATAGGCGGCGAGGATGACATCCGGCTGCGTTGCCGCCACGGCCTCGAAATCGATACCATCACCCTCGTCAAACAGAACAGGCTTTGCAGCATCCAATTCAGAAAGCTGCTTCGCCACCCACGGCAGCAATCCATCACCGTCATCATCGCCGAAATTGGCAGCGGCAAAACCGACGGGCACGATGCCGAGCGCCAGCGGCACCTCGTGGTTTGCCCAGGCGACGGTCGCGACACGCTGAGGCTTCCTCGCAATCGTGGTCGTACCGAAGGCGTGTTTGATGACGACGGGATAGCGCGTCGCTTCTTCCGCCGAAGTAATGGCTGGCGCGATCATCGACAGGAAAAACACGAATGCCGGCGCGAGGCAGCGAAACAGGAAAAGCATGGGCGAAGCTCTCAACGGTTCAAAAGTGGACTTGAACTCTCAGCTTCACATGCCCCCGTCAACCCCGGTGAGGAAATGCCGCCACAACAGTGGTGAAATTTCCGGGGTTTTGTACAAAACCGCAAAAAGTTACAATACCGGACAAACTTTCTCAAGTTATTGGGCGCTTCGAGAGCGGGCCGTGGAAGCGGCGATTGGGGCATCAACTTCTGGAATTTAGCAATGAACACTGAAATGAATGGCGTCAACGGCAGGACCGCGCGACTGCGCTACGGGCAGGCAGCCCTTCTTGCCTGCACGGCGCTTGTGACGGTACTGCCCGCTCGTTCGCTGGCGCAGGAGGCCGCCAATACGGGCGGAAGCACGGTTCTCGAGCGCATCACCATCGACAGCGGTGACAATGACCAGAAGTCGATCGTCGCATTCCGCACGACAAGCGGCAGCAAGATGGCAACCGACATTCTCGATACGCCGGCCGCCGTTTCCGTCATCACCGCCAAGGAAATGCAGCAGCGTGGTGTGCAGACCGTGGAGGAAGCCTTGCAATACACGGCAGGTGTGACCACGGATTTCTACGGCTCGGACGACCGTTTCGACTATTTCAAGATTCGCGGTTTCGACGCCTACACCTATCGCGACGGGCTGACGCTCGGCCGTCCCTTCGGCGCGCTGCGCGAAGAGACCTATGCCTATGAACGCGTGGAAGTCCTGAAGGGCGGCAATTCCACGACCTTTGGCGTGTCCGATCCCGGCGGTTCGGTGAACTACTCGACCAAGGTTCCCAAACGCAGCCGCTTTGGTGAGGCCTATGTGACAGGCGGTTCCTATAGCCGCGCTGAAACCGGCTTCGATTTCGGTGACAACATCACCAGCGACGACACCCTGTCATACCGCCTGACCGGCAAGCTCAGAAATGCCGACGCGGAATATGACTATTCCCGCGACGATGAAAAATTCTTCATGGGCGGCCTGACATGGCGGCCCACCGATGCCACCAGCCTCACCGTCGTTTACGATCATCTCAACAAGGACGGCGTTCCCGGCGGCGGCGGCCATCCGGTCGGCTCGCATTTCGACAGAAGCCGTTTCTTCGGTGAACCGGACTATAATTACCGCGGCACCAACCGCAATTCGCTGAGCGTGATGTTCGACCATGATTTCGGCTCTGGCCTGACGCTGAGTTCGAACGCGCGGTACAGCAAGGCAAATACCGATTTCGGTTATGCGTATATCTCGTCCACACCGACCGATGGCTCGACCATCGCCAACCGTTCCTATTTCGGCAACGAGACCGAAACCGAGAATTTCCTGATCGACACCCGGCTGCAATATGACGCGACGTTCGAAAGCGTCGAAAGCCGCAGCCTTGTCGGCGTTTTTTATAACGACTACTCGTCCGGCAGCAAAAGCTACTTCGGTCCTGCGCCAGGCATCAACTGGCTGAACCCGGTCTATACCGGTGCGCCCGCTTCGGTGCCGCTCTACGCCAGCTCGTTGACGGATCAAAAGACAAGGGCACTCTACCTCCAGCAGGACCTGACCTTCTTCGACAGGCTTACCGTCAGCGCCGGTCTGCGCAATGACTGGATCGACACCGACCAGACCAACAGGCTGAACGGCACGACGGCAAGCGGCGACATCAGCGAACTGACAAAGCGCATCGGCGTATCTTACAAGGTCACGAACGAGATCGCGCCCTATATCAGCTACGCCGAATCCGTGGTGCCGGCCTCGGGCCTGACCGTCGAGCCCGAACGCGGCGAGCAGATCGAGCTTGGCGTGAAGTATCGCCCGGATGCCTTCCCTGCCCTGTTCACGGCATCGATCTACGACCTCAAGAAGAACAATATTACCGTCACCAGCCCGATCACCAGCCTGCCCACCACCATCGGCGAGGTGCGCGTGCGCGGTCTCGACCTCGAGGCCAAGGCGGAAGTTACCGACGAGCTGAGCCTGACGGCGGCCTATTCCTATCTCAACGCGGAAATCACCGAAAACGGCATCGCTGGCAATGTCGGCAACCGCCCGCAATTCGTGCCTGAACATCAGGCCTCGCTTTGGGTAAACTACACGCTGGCCGGCAACGACAAACGCGGCGACATGACCTTCGGGCTCGGCGGACGCTTCACCGGCTCGTATTATTTTGATGACGCGAACAAGGTTTCGACCGGCAGCAGCGTGACCATGGACGCAGCGTTCAGCTACAAAATCCAGGAAACCACCTCGCTGGAGGTGAATGTTTCCAACCTCTTCAACGAGAAGCACGTCTCTTATGGCGGTTTCGGCGCAGACTTCTACAACCCCGGCCGAGCGTTCTCAGCTACGCTGCGCAAGACGTGGTGAGGGTAAGTATATCCCTACTTTTCAACATACTACGTAACCATCCTAACGTTCCACGTCATCCCCTGGGGTGACGTAGAACGAAGCTCGAGGCATGCGCCGAACCCGCTCCGCATAGACGGCAAGGCGCCCGTTCAAAGCAGCCTGTGCATGCGCCGCCAGGCGGCTGGCGTATTGCCCACGGACTGGCGGAAGGCTTTGGTCAAATGGGCCTGATCGGAAAAGCCTAGCTGGGCGGCAATATCGGCCACCGTGAGATCGCCTTCGAGCAACAGTTTCTGGGCAAGGCTTATCCGCCGCTCCAGTTGCCATTGCAGCGGCGTCTTGCCCGTTGTCTGGCGGAACACCGTTGCGAACCAGCTTTCCGAAAGCCCGACGATGTCGGCCATTTCTGCAACCGTCATGCGGTCGTCACCGCGGCTTTCGACACGGGCAAGCAGCTTGTTCATCTGCGCCTGCGTCAGCCTGCCATTTACCTGTTCCGGCGAAGATCCGGGAATATCGAGAAGACCGGCAACGATGCTGCCAACAAGGCTTTCCGCATAGACCGCATGTTTCGAAGGCTCGGCGAGTTCATCGACAAGCAGTCCAGCCAGTGTTTCGACAGAGCCGATATCCTGTATCTCGACCGGGCGGCGCAAGGCTGTCATCGCCGCCGAACTGCCGACCGATGGCGACAGGAAACGCAGCAGACGGTCCTTGTGGATATGCAGATTGAGGTGCGAAAACCTGTGCGTAGCATTGCTGCTCGTCCACATCGGCACACCGGCCGGCACATAGACCGCCCGCGTCATGGGGCGGGAGTGCTGCGTGAACTCGCCGTCGCGGTTGGAAATGCTGATGCGCGACGAGACATCGTTGAAAAATATCATGATACGTGGATCGGCGGCCAGGTAATAACCCTTCGCGCCCATCTGGCTCTCTGCCTCCCAGAAGGCGCTGACGAGCCCGTCCAGCTGGCGCCATTTGACCGGCGCAGTGACGCTGATCCCTTCCGTGTGCCAGGTCATGGAGTGCCAGAAACTCAATGCGGGTACCGTTCAGTTGTCGAGCCGAGGTTGAAGCCATGTAAGACATGCGCGTCACGATAACGGCGCCGCACGCTCCACCATATGAGGCCGCAATAACATGACTTATCAATTCATGTTAATAGCAAAGATGGTTGTAATGCAAAACATTGCTGTGCTGGCAGACGATCCCGCTCCAATGTGAGCCTTGGAACCTCTGCCCCGACCAGCCGTTTGATCTCCAGACAAATGAAATCACGAAGGGAGATCACTATGAACGACAAAAAGGAACCCGGCGATTTCGCCGACAAGAAGCGCGAAGAGCAGGGCCGCGGCGTCATCGTCGCTGGGCCGGATGCGCATGAGAATGAAAAGGGCGGCAAGGCGCCGGGGGATAGTGGCGAAAAGCCATCACCCGGAAAACCGGTTCCATCCTCAGACCGCAGATAGAAAATTGCCCCTCCCTGATCGCTCAGGGAGGGGCTTTTTGGACTAGTCAGCCTTATCAGACAAGGTCAAAACGGTCGGCGTTCATGACCTTCGTCCAGGCGGCGACGAAATCACGCACGAACTTTTCCTTGTTGTCGTCCTGCGCGTAAACTTCCGCATAGGCACGCAGGATGGAGTTGGAGCCGATAACGAGGTCCACGCGGGTCGCCGTATATCGGGTTGCTCCGGACTTGCGATCGCGAATCTCATAGAGATTGCCGCCGGTCGGAACCCAGGAAAAGGCCATATCCGTCAGCGTTGTGAAGAAATCGGTGGTGAGAGCACCTGGGGTCTGCGTGAACACACCATGCGCTGCGCCGCCGTAATTGGCGCCAATGACGCGCAGGCCACCGATGAGAACTGTCAGTTCCGGCGCCGTGAGGCCCAGAAGCTGAGCGCGGTCCAGCAGCAGTTCTTCAGGGCTGACGACATAGTCCTTCTTCACCCAGTTGCGGAAACCATCCGCCAGCGGCTCGAGCGGGGCAAAGCTGTCTGCATCAGTCTGCTCGGCTGAGGCATCGCCACGACCGGGTGCAAAAGGCACGGCGACATCGAAGCCGGCTGATTTCGCCGCCTGCTCAACACCGTGGTTGCCGGCGAGAACAATGACATCAGCGATGCTGGCGCCGGTTTCACGGGCAATCGGCTCCAGCACCGAAAGCACATGGGCCAAACGGGCGGGCTCGTTGCCTTCCCAGTCCTTCTGCGGGGCAAGGCGGATGCGCGCACCATTGGCGCCGCCGCGCTTGTCCGAGCCACGGAAGGTACGGGCGCTGTCCCATGCGGTCGAGACCAGATCGGCGACCGCCAGACCGGAAGCGGCGATCTTTGCCTTTACGGCAGCGACATCGTAGCTCGTGGAACCTGCCGGGATGGGATCCTGCCAGATCAGGTCTTCTGCGGGAACATCCGGGCCGAAGTAGCGGGACTTCGGGCCCATGTCGCGGTGGGTCAGCTTGAACCATGCGCGGGCAAAGACCTCGGAGAAGTGGTCCTGGTCATCCTTGAACTTCAGCGAAATCTCGCGGTAGATCGGATCGACCTTCAGGGCCATGTCGGCATCGGTCATCATCGGGATGGTGCGGATCGAGGGATCCTCGACGTCAACAGGCTTGTCCTCTTCGGCAATGGTGATCGGCGCCCACTGGGACGCGCCAGCCGGGCTGTGCGTCAATGTCCACTCATGCTTGAACAGCATGTCGAAGAAGCCGTTGTCCCACTTGGTCGGTTCGCTTGTCCAGGCACCTTCAATACCGGACACAACGGTGTCACGGCCGATGCCGCGACCCTTGGTGTTGATCCAGCCGAGGCCCTGAAATTCGGGGCCTGCTGCTTCCGGATCGGGGCTGAGGTTGGCGGCGCTGCCATTGCCGTGCGACTTGCCGATGGTGTGGCCGCCTGCGGTGAGCGCAACGGTTTCTTCGTCATCCATGCCCATGCGGGCAAAGGTTTCGCGCATCTGCGCGGCTGTCGCAAGCGGATCGGACTTGCCGTTGACGCCTTCCGGATTGACGTAGATGAGACCCATCTGCACGGCGGCAAGCGGATTTTCCAGCGTCTCGGGCTTGGTCACGTCACCGTAACGACCATCGCTCGGTGCCAGCCATTCCTTTTCGTCACCCCAATAGGTGTCTTTTTCGGGAGCCCAGATATCCTCGCGGCCGAAGGCGAAACCGAACGTCTTCAGACCCGCGACATCATAAGCGATCGTTCCGGCAAGCGCGATGAGATCGGCCCAGGAAATCTTGTTGCCGTATTTCTTCTTGATCGGCCACAGCAGGCGGCGGCCCTTATCGGTGTTCACATTATCAGGCCAGGAATTGAGCGGTGCAAAGCGCTGGTTGCCGGTGTTGGCACCGCCGCGTCCGTCCGTCACGCGGTAGGAACCGGCTGCATGCCAGGTCACGCGGGCCATCATGCCCACATAGCTGCCCCAGTCGGCCGGCCACCAGTCCTGGCTTTCCGTCATCAGGGCGCGCAGATCAGCCTTCAGGGCTTCCACGTCGAGCGTCTTTAGCGCTTCGCGGTAATTGAAGGAGGTGCCGAGCGGATTGGTCTTGGTGTCGTGCTGATGCAGGATATCGAGGTTCAGCGCGTTCGGCCACCATTCGGTAACCGATTTACCGGAGGCCGTATTGCCTCCATGCATGACGGGACACTTGCCAGCCGGTTTTGAAGTTGCGTCCATTTCGCCCTCCGATGGGTTTAGTAATTAAACGACATAGTCAATTCGACATGCGCAGCATGTTGGAACCACAGCCCACAGCAGGTCATTCTTACGGAAACCGCGCAGTGACGCTGGTGATACCGAACAGCTACATCCTCTTTCTGTCATGACGATGACTAACAGCCGGGTTCCATAATTTCCAATTGTATATTCTAAAGGCTGCGATATGCTCAGCTTATGATTGGACTATCGATGAAACACCTGCGTTATTTCGACGCCTTGGCGAAGATCGGCCATTTCGGGCGGGCGGCGGAGGCATGCGCCATTTCCCAGCCAGCACTTTCGCTACAGATCAGGGAACTGGAAGAGCTGATCGGCGCGCCGCTCGTCGAACGGGGCAGCCGCCAGATCAGGCTGACCGCTCTCGGCGATGAATTCGCCGAACGCACCCGCCTGATCCTGCGTTCGGTGGATGAATTGCAGGATTTGGCGAGGGCAAGGCACGGCCCGCTCAGCGGCCGCCTGCGCATCGGCGTGATTCCAACGGTCGCGCCCTATCTTTTACCGCAGGTCATCAAGACGCTCACCCGGCATTATCCGGGACTGGAAACGCGCCCGCGCGAGGCGGTGACACAGAAACTGATCGAGGACCTCCTGGAAGCCCGGCTGGACATGGCAATCGTCGCGCTTCCGGTATCTGAAGCGTCGCTGGAAGAGGTTCCGCTGTTTTCCGAGGAATTCATTCTGGTCCGGCCGATGGAGGATGCGGGGATGCCGGTGCCGAGTGCCGGCAAGCTCGGTGAAATGCGCCTACTGCTGCTCGAGGAAGGCCATTGTTTCCGCAATCAGGCACTGTCTTTCTGCAGTACAACGAACGCGCCGCCGCGCGTGCTGATGGAGGGCAGTTCGCTCTCGACACTGGTCCAGATGGTCGGCGCCGGCATCGGCGTCACGCTCATTCCGCAGATGGCTGTCGATATGGAAACGCGGCAATCCACCGTCTCGGTATTTCGGCTGGCAGAGCCAAGACCATCCCGCACCATCGGCATGGTGTGGCGCAAGAGCAATCCGCTCTCGGCGCAGTTTACCCACATTGCCGAGATCGTCCGCGAATGCGGCCTGCAAAAACTCGGCCGTGTTGCCGATGCAGCGGCGTGACGGTGTCGAGGGCCAACTCGGATCTGCGGCCTCAACTCTTCGCAGCACTCCCAGCTTTGCCCTCGCAAAGCCGGCCGGCCATGGCAAAAAAGGCAAGCTTCATCTTGCTGCGTTTGTCCGCGCCCTCGAGGGTTGAAACCGGCACCTGAAAACCGAACACGTCGTCCGGCTCAGCGGAACGTTCCCGCCAGAATGCGTCTATGTCGGAAAGCAACATTCTCTGCCGCCGCGCGCGACGATAATTGATCGGATGTCGGGCGTGGGAGACTGCGAAATAGGAACCCGCTTCCGTCTCGATTAGGCCTTGCAGCAGCATCAAAACGGCATCTTTCGGGCGAAGACCCGCAAGGTCGCGCGTTACTGCCACCATCTCCTGCTTTGCGGAGCGTGGCCCCTGCATGCCGCCAACAGCAATCGTCCTGTACCCGCCCCCATCCTGCGTCACGAAGATAAACTTCGTCGTCCACAAGGTGACGTCGTCACGGGTTCTGATCAGCCGAACCGCGAGAGCGCCTTCGTGGCGGCCGCCACATAAATCCGCAAGAGCAAGCGTGCAGCGATATTCGTAAGCACGGCCGCCTATGGTGCCGATTTCGATCGTTTTTCCACTCCAGAGCGCAGCCATAACATCTCTGGAAAAACAACCGCTGGCGATGACGAAATTCTTCATGAGAAAATCCAGCCGTCTTCCATAGGAGATTTTGCCGACGAGGAATTTCGACAGGGGTTTCTGAAGAAGCTCGTCATGCGGCGGTGGCAGTTTTTGCGTCGCCGAGAATCGGGACAGAAACCGCCACCACCGCAGGGTTACAAGCGGATGAGCCAAAAAACGCATCCAGAAAAGGAAGCCCCGTTTCCAGTGGGCGCGCATAACGAAGGTCGCAACGCTCCAGGCCAGGGGAAAACGGAGGAGTTCCAGCCCATCGCCAGTCATGGTTTGCGCAGCGATGACCGGCTCGGGTTTCGCCGAGTTTTTTTCCGCAGCGAATGCGGCGATTTCAGTATGCGACATCGTAAAATTCCGGGGAGTATGACTGTTTGGACTGGGGCGTGGAGTGATTTGGCCGGGACTGTGCGCGCCCAGGATGAACCGAATATGAAATCGGATTGGTGCTCTGCTGCGATTATTGGCGCTGCAGCATTGCGCGAGGTTCCGGGCCGGCGACGCGCTTTCTACGCGCCGTCTTCTCGCCGGCAATCCGGAAGAAAACGATCCGGTGGGTGGGTCACTGTATGTACTCCGGTTGGCACGGTTGATCCCGTGCCCACACATTATGACCGCGAACGTTGCGGCAGCATTACAATCGCCGCGACCGGTCTACAGCGCGCAAAGCGCTATCAGAATCGAACCCGGAACGTGCTTCCAGAGGGGTTGCTTTCCAGCACGATACGGCCGTTATGATTGGCGACGATCTTCTTGACGAGGCTGAGGCCAAGTCCGGCACCCGTGCTTTTCGGCGTGACCCGATAGAAAGGTTCGAATATCCGCTCCTGCTGGTCCTCGGGTATGCCCTGCCCCTCGTCGGAGATCGCGATTTCGCCGTTTGCGAGAACCGAGACATGGATCAGCCCCTTGTTTCCACCATGGTCGATGGCGTTGCGCACAATATTGCTGATGGCGCGCGGCAGGGCGAAGGGGTTGCCTTGCATGTCGTATTTTTCGATCTGCGTTTCGAAGGAGATGTCGTAACCTGCCGAAAGCGCAAGCGGCGCGAGCTCTGCCACCACCGTGCGGGCGATATCGACCAGGTCCACCACCTCGCGCCGGTCGTTCACCTGATCGTTTCGCTCAAAGGCCAGAAGCTGTTCGGCGGTTTCACCGAGCCGCGCGACATCCCCCATCAGGCGCTGCTGGTCTGGTCCGGGCAGGCCCTCTATCCGGGTCTGCATGATTGCAATCGGCGTCCTCAATTCGTGCGCGGCATCGATCAGAAAACGTTGCCGCGCCTGGAACTGCTCTTCGAGCCGCTCGAGAACGCTGTTGAAGGAAACGATCAACGGAACGACTTCGCGCGGCACATCTTCGACGGGAAGCTTCGAACCCGGTCGTCGCGGGTCGATCTCCGGTGCTTTTCTGACGACGGAGCTCAGTCCGGCAAGCGCCCGGCGCACGATGTGCGGCACGGAGAAAAACACCGCAGGCAAAAGAACCGCCAGCAGGGGGACATAAATCGGATAGGTGCCGGCAAGAAGCGTCAGAAACGACGCTCGTGCATTTGAGGTTCCGCCGAACATGATCCTGACGGGTCCCGACGTCGTCTCGATACTTTCAGCCGAAGCAACCTCGGATATGCCGCTGCCGCCGCGAATATCGGCGTCCGTCATCAGATGGACGTAGCGCGCCAGTTCGGCGTAAACAGCCGGGACGGTTCCGAAGGTCGCCGCGTGACCGTCAGGTGTCGAGACCACGAACCACAACGTTTCATTCTTCGCCTTCAAGGCGCGTAATGCCGGCCCCTCGGTAACGACCAGACCCTTTTGCGGATCAAGCGACAGCGACTCGTCAAGCGTCGCCGACAAATCGTTCCAGAGCCCGATATTGGGCGAGAGCTTCATCACCCCGTAAACGCAGAGCCCGACGGTGACGACAGCGATCATGGAGGAGACGACAATGCTGAGCTGCCAGCTCAATTGCCACCACAGGGACGGATTGGACTTGCCCTGCGCTTTCATGTGTCTTCCCTGAGCAGATAACCGATGCCGCGAATATTATGCACGCTGACCCCGGCCGAAGCGTCGAGCAGGCGTTTGCGTAGTCGCGATATATGCGCATCGAGCGCATTGGACTGGATTTCCTCCTCGTAATTGTAGACGGCGGCCTCGAGCGTCGAGCGCAGCACGGATTTGCCTTTTCGTTTCGCCAGCGTGATGAGGACCATCAACTCGCGCCTTGGCAGATCGAAGGGAAGCGAGTTGATCGTGACGCTGAGATGAAGCGGATCGATCACGATGCGGCCTGCAGCGATCTGCGACGGGGCGATGCTTGCCGGCCTTCTCAAAACCGCGCGCAGCCGCGCCAGCAGTTCGCCGACGAGAAACGGCTTGCCGAGATAGTCGTCGGCGCCGCCATTCAGCCCCTCGATCCGCTCCTCCGGTTCGTTCATCGCCGTCAATAAAATGATCGGCGTATCGATACCGGCGCGGCGCAGCTTGGGAATGAAGGTAAGCCCCTCCCCGTCCGGCAGACGACGGTCGAGCAGAATGGCATCATAGACATGCTGGCGCGCCAGCTCCATCGCATCGCCGAGCCGCATCGTATGGTCGATGACGATCCCCTGCTTGCCGAGCGTCGTCGACAGCGCATCCGCCATTTCCTTTTCGTCCTCAATCAACAGAAGTCTCATTTGCCACCGTCCCTTCGCCCCCTCCTTGTCTGCCAGAAAGGTTGCGACAGTATTGCGGCGCAGAAGATGCGGGCGGGTAATGCTGCTGCAATTATCAACACTTATCCAGAAGCCATCAGCCTGCAAGACAGGCGACATGACCGCTCGATCGGCGGTCACAGGATGAGTTTTGCCTGGAAGGATTATGTTATGTGGGTGAAAAGAACGATCAAGGCGGGGATCGCGCTTGCGGGCTGCGCTCTCGTCGTCACGGCTCTTGATCCGGCGCGCGGAAGCGTCGATGCGAACGAGCGCGTGAAGGGAATCGTGGCGTCAACCTCGATGAGCCCGGCCGGTATCCCGTTCGAACTGACGGCTGCGGAAATCGCAAGGATCGGCATACGAGCGATGGCGGAGCGGCTCAGCGTCAGTGGCGAACTTCAGCCGGTCAGCCGTGTCGTGATCCGCGCCCGCGAGGCTGGAAAAATTCTGGATATGAATGTCCGGGACGGACAGGCGGTGCGGGCGGGCGACCTGCTGGTACGGTTCGAAACCGAGGAACTGCAATCGACTCTCCTGCTGCGGCAGAGCGACCGGGATGCGGCCGAGGCCGAACTGACACTAGCGATGCAGGCCCTCACCCGAACCGAACAGCTAGCGTCAAAAAACATCGCATCGGCTGAACAGCTCGACAAGGCGAAGAGCGATGTCGTTGTGAAAACGGCAAGGCTTCAGAGCCTTTCGGCGCAGGTGGATATCGCCCGCCTTGCCCTTCGCAATGCCGAAATCCGCGCGCCTTTTGAAGGTACCATTACCCGCCGGCAGGCAGAAACCGGCTCCCGCGTCAGTGCCGATGGTGAACTCATGACGCTGGTCGATACAAGCATGCTTGAGGCGAAGGTTCTCGTTGCCACGCGCGATATCCCACGTGTCGCCGTTGGCCAGACCGCCGAACTCGATATTGACGGCATCGGCGGCCAGCCTCTCAGAAGCACCGTTGAGCGCATCAGCCCGGTCGCCGAAGACGGGACGCGCTTTGTCGCCGTCTATCTCCGGCTTGCCAACCGCGACGGCCGGCTGTGGGGAGGAATGTTCGCCAGCGGGTCCATCCTCGTGCGCGAAAAGAACGATGCGCTTGTCGTTCCTGCAATCGCGCTTCGCAAGGACGAAACCGGCTACCATGTCCTTAAAGTCATGAACGGCCATCTTCGCCGCCAGACGGTGGCGGTGGGATCGCGCTGGAACGATGGCAGCCTGATCGAGATAGGCGCCGGTCTAGAGGACGGCGAAACGATCCTGACCGCACCGCTTCCCGAATTGCAGCCCGACATGGCTGTTACGGTCGACAAGGCAGGCTGAGATGTTTGTGACCCGCATATCCGTCTCGCACCCCGTTTTCGCCACCATGATGATGGTGGCGCTTCTGGTCATGGGTCTTTTCTCGTTGCAGCGGCTGGGGCTCGACCTCTACCCCAATGTCGACGTTCCGGTCGTTGTGGTGTCCACAGCTTATCCGGGCGCCACGCCGGAAACGGTGGAGACAGAATTGACGCGCCCGGTCGAGGATGCGCTGAACGCCATCGGCGGTCTGGACGAGATCACGTCAACCTCCTACGAGGGACGCTCTGTCGTCGTCGCAAAATTCAAGCTCGAGGTTAAGAGCGCGACCGCGGCACAGGACGTGCGCGACAAGATCGCCGCCATCGACGCGAATTTCCCGCAAGAGGCCAAAAAGCCTGTCATATCCCGGTTCGATCCCGCCGCCGAGCCTATCCTGTCGGTGGCGATAAGCTCGACGTCGCTCGACGTACCCGCACTCACCACCCTTGCCGACCAGAAGGTGGTGCGGCAACTGACGACTGTTCCCGGCGTCGGGCAGGCAACGCTGGTCGGCGCCCGCAAGCGGCAGATCGACATTGTGATCGACGATACCCGTACGCGCGCGCTTGGGATCGGCATCAACGAGGTGGTGAGCGCGCTACGCACCGGCAACAGCAACAGCCCGGCTGGAAGCCTTGTCGATACCGTTTCCGAACGCACGATCCAGGTGCAGGGCCGCATCGCCGAACCGCAGGCGCTGCTGGACATGGTCGTCGCCCGGCGCGGTGGCGCAGCCATTTATCTTCGCGACATCGCCGCACTCTCCGAAGGGGCTGCCGACGCCGAAAACCGTGCCCTCTATAATGGCCAGACTGCGCTGGCGATCGACATCGTCAAGGTTCAGGATGCCAACACGGTTCAGGTTGTCGCGGATGTGAGAAAGCGCCTGGACGCCCTCAATGCCGACCTTGTTCCACAAAACGTGCAATTGCGAGTCATTACGGACACATCCATTCCCATCCGGGAATCCGTCACCCAGGTGCAGACGACGTTGATAGAAGGGGCGGCACTTGCCGTGGCCATCGTCTTCCTGTTCCTCAATTCCTGGCGCAGCACCGTCATCACCGGACTGACGCTGCCGATTGCGATCATCGGCACGCTGGCGGTCATTGATGTTATGGGCTTCACGCTCAATACACTGAGCCTCCTGGCGCTGACGCTTTCCATCGGCATTCTGGTGGATGACGCCATCGTCGTGCGCGAAAACATCACCCGTCACCTTCACATGGGGAAATCCCATATCCGCGCAGCACTCGACGGCACGAACGAAATAGGACTTGCGGTTATCGCGACAACGGCGACAATCGTGGCGGTCTTCCTGCCGGTCGCTTTCATGGACGGCATCGTCGGTCGGTTCTTCTATGAATTCGGCATCACCGTTTCAGCTGCCGTGCTGATCTCGCTTTTCGTCGCCTTCACGCTCGATCCGATGCTGTCGAGCGTCTGGTACGATCCGGATGCGCAACCCAACGCCCCGCGCGGGCCGGTGGGCCGGCTGATCGCCCGTTTCGATCACGGCTTCGAATGGCTCGCCGATCAATATCGGCACGTGATCGGTTGGACATTGCACCACCGGCTCGTCACCCTGCTCGTCACATCAGGCATTTTTGTCGGCAGCCTGCTCATGGTGCCGTTGGTCGGTGCGGAATTCGTCCCGAATACGGATGAAGGCCGCTTCCAGATCAACGTCACGGCACCGGTCGGCTCCTCGCTGGATTACACCACGGCGAAGGTGCGGCAGGTCGAGAAGGCACTCCAGGAATTCCCGGAGGTCGAAATGCTCTATTCCACCGTCAATACCGGCGGCACCGTCGGTAAACATCGCGCCGCCGTTCTGGTGGGGCTGGTGCCGCTGGAGATGCGCACCCGAACTCCGGTCACGCTGGCCGATCCGATCCGCAAACGCCTGTCGGCCTTATCGGGCATAGAGGTCGCGATCCTGCAAAACGGCCTCGGCGGTGGCGAAAGCCCCGTCCAGCTCAGCATTCTTGGTGACGACCGGGCGATCCTCGAAAAGATCGCCGACGGTCTGATGGAAGACATGAAAAAAATCCCCGGCCTGGTGGATGTGACCTCAAGCACCCGCGACGTAACCTCCATCCTTTCGGTACGCCTGAAAAGCGAGGCGGCAAGCGATCTCGGCATTTCCCGATCCGATCTTGCCGCAGCGCTCTCGCCGCTCATCGCCGGTGAGGACGTGTCGAAATGGACGGATGCGGGCGGTAACAGCTACGACATCGTCGTGCGCCTGCCCGGCGAGCGGCGTGCCGACACGACGAGGATCAGCGAGTTGATGATCGCCACCAGCCGCACGGCATCCAACGGCTCGCCCCTGATGGTGCGTCTGGATCAGGTCGCCGATATCACCACCGTGGAAGCACCCGCCGAAATCCGCCGCATCGACAATCGCCGCGAGGTGCTGATTTCGGCCAACATATCCGGACGAGCGCTTGGCGAAGTGACAGATGTGTTGAAAACCCTCACCGCCGCCCACGACCTGCCGGACGGCTACCGTATCCGCTTCGGCGGCGACGCCGAAACCATGGAGGAGACGGTTAGCCACATGGTAACCGCGCTCGCAATGGCGGTCATATTCATCTACATCGTGCTCGCCTCGCAATTCGGCAGTTTCCTGCAACCGCTCGCCATCATGGCGTCGCTGCCGCTATCTCTCATCGGCGTCCTCGTCGGGCTCTTGGTTGCCGGCAGCACGATCAACATGTTCTCGCTGATCGGCTTCATCATGCTGATGGGCCTCGTTACCAAAAACGGCATCCTGCTTGTCGATTTCGCTAACCGCGAAAGGAAGCGTGGACTTCCGCTCAACGAAGCGCTGGCGAGCGCCGGCATCATCCGCTTCCGCCCGATCATCATGACGACGCTTGCGATGATTTTCGGCATGATCCCGCTCGGGCTGGCTGTTGGCGGTGGCGGGGCGCAGCGCGCGCCAATGGCGCACGCAGTAATCGGCGGCCTCATCAGCTCCACCCTGCTCACCCTGATCGTCGTGCCGACAATCCTGTCTTACATCGACAGCATCACCCGGCGTTTCGCCCGCCTGCTACCGAAGGCACCGGACGAGATGGGGGAGACGGAACTTCCAGATCACCCGGCTTAGCGTTGCTTTGGTAGGTTTTTAACAAAGAGGGTCCTGTTCGAGCAAGGTTTGGCGTTGGTCGAGAGTCCAGGATTCTTTTTTTCCCGTCGCTTGTCTGAGGCGTAGAGATCGCAGGAAGGCACAAGCGACCATCGTCATCAACGCGTGCAAGTGTCTGTAGAAGGTCGCTTTGGATATCCGTGCTTCCGGCGGACATCGGCCGCCAGGCCGCTCACCTGCTCTCTCGATATCTCGATAATGTGCTTATCCGTGAACATGAACGCTTTATGCTGTCCGTCTCGGCAGGGCAAAGTACCATTAATCGCGAACAGCGTTTCACCGGCGTATACCAATCACCTATAGCGGCAAACCAAGCGCAAGCAAGCGCTGCTATACTTCTCGTACATGGTCATGGTGGTCTCCTTATTGTAGGTCTCGGGTTCTTCCTGTAGGGTAAAGTCGTATGTAAGCCGCGAGCGAGGGTTGCGAAATAGAAATGAGACCTGACGAGATTGTCTTGGCCGATATCCTGCCTCGCGACAAAAATGGCTTCGACCTCGTGCGTCTCGCCGCCGCTGCGCAATGGTTTTCGGGCACTCCTTCTATATATTCCAGACGGGCGGCTATTCGGAGCTGGAAACGCAATTGATAGAGAAGAATTACACCGGCACGCTTGCGGTCGGCGTTTTCTTCTTCCTGAGCGGCATCCTGGTAACGCAAAGCTATGCGCTTAACGCCTCACCGGCACGCTTCCTTCTTATGCGTGCATTCCGCATATAACCCGGCGTCATCGTCTGCTTGGCTATCATATCATTCGTGATCGGGCCGGTCGTAACCACGATGCGTGTGATGGACTATTTCGCGAGCCGGCAGGTCTTTTGCTATTTCGCAGACCACGTCAGCTTGCTGAGCATCTTCCCGGTAAAGTGCTGGGATTCGCCGGGTGCTTTCGCGGAAAACCGCATACCCTCAGCACCGAACGGGTCGTTGTGGGCTCTCACGCCCGAAATCATCTGCTATGCGTATGTGCTGGCGTTCGAGGTGCTCGGGCTCATCAAAACGAGGATCAGGATAATGGCCACGTTGGCCGCAATCCTGGTGGTTCATTCAGTTGCGCCGCGTGCAGTCCTTTATTTTTCGGACGTAGAATATTCCGACATTCTGAAGGTTGGGCTGTTTTTCATGCCCGGCGTCTTTGCCTGCCCTTTTCGCCATGCTGTTGATCGTTGCCGCTACCATTTTGCAGAGGGCCTTCGTTCAGGAGTATGCCCTTTTCTATTCGGTGCTTGTATTCTCGGCATCCCAGACCTTTCATCGGATCAAGCTCCCCGGTGGCTATTCCTATCGCCTATGGCGTCTACATCTATGGTTGGCCCATTCAGCAAACCGTCGCGCATTTGATTACGATTCCTGCCGCTCTCTTGGCTGGATATCTGTCCTTGACGTTTGTGGAAAAGCCAGCATTGGCTTTCGTTCGTAGCTTCAGTTTCCGGCGCCGCGCAAGCACAGTATAATAGTTGCGGGAGACGCCCAACACTTCTGCACGTCCCGCAAAGTCCTATTTTGCGTTGCCACTATCTCGGCTTGATTGTACTCTTCGCCCTCTAGTTGACTACGGAGGAGCTAATGAATGCGTTTGATCAAGATGGCGAAACGAGCCGCCCAGCATTAACGTGGGTGGACGGAGCAACCTTTTCCGTCGGTGGTCACACAATCACGATGGATTACGAGTATGGCGGCAGCAAGCGTGAATCCGGTCAATCCGATTTCACAATGATGAAATCAAGAACCTTTCTCGATCAATATCTCGCCCATGAGGGCGAAGACTTTCAGCGGATTTTCGAACTCGGCGTATATCAGGGCGGCTCATTTGTGTTCCTGAACGAAGTGTTTAAGCCAAGCAAAATCGCTGCCGTCGAGCTGTCCGAAGTGCCGATCCCCGCGCTCGACACGTACATTGATGCCCAACAGGGGCGCGCCAAGCTCTATTACGGGACCTCTCAGGATAATGAGGCAAGACTTGCCGAGATTGTGCAAACCGATTTTGGCGGCGAGCTTGATCTGGTGGTCGATGATGCCTCGCATTTCTACGATCAGACAAAGGCAAGCTTCAGAACGCTGTTCCCGCAATTGCGCCCCGGCGGCCTGTACATCATTGAGGATTGGAGCTGGAGTTTCTTTGACGACTACCAAGCACCAGATCATCCCTGGGCAGAACACCACTCTCTCGCCAATCTGGCTATCGACTTGATGGAAGAGATGGCACTTGGCCCCATGATCGAGGAAGTGATAGTGTCTCCACATATGATCAAGGTCAGGCGCTCGAGAGAAAAATCAGCCCCTGTTTTTGTAAAGGAGAACCGCAGGGGCCGCGAGTTCAAGCTGATCTAATGACGATAATCCGTAGATGCCAGAATCGTTACAGCCCGAAAGGCGCCCTCGGACCTCGTTCAAAAAGATCATTCCGAACCGCAGCCACAGAACTGGCTACTCATGAGACGCCGGTCCATCACGGCATCAGGCTTTCCTAATTTCGACCAGTCAACACTGCCGTCAGGACTTTTCTTCGGTCAGGCGTTTCCTCTTCCCCCTCGGGCGGAAGTCGACCAGAAGCGATTTCAGTTCGATTTCCCGGACGCGCCTTGCTGCCTCGTCCGGGCGAACCCATTCCAGAAGGCGTTCGCCGCGCTCCTTGAAACTCGTTTCCTCCCCGGTGATCTCGATCTGGAAGACATCGACAACGCAGGGAACGACATCGCCATTGTCGAGCATCTTGAGATAGGTGTAGCGGCCAACGGCGTCCTTCCTCACGCGGCCGCGAACGCCCGCTTCCTCCCACGCCTCGATCGCGGCAGCCTCATGCGGCTTCTTGCGTTTCATCGGCCAGCCGCGCGGAATGATCCAGCGTGCGCTGGTGCGGGAGGTGACGACGAGGATTTCGATCTCTTCGCCGCTTCCGGTATAACGGAAGCATAAGGCGGCATATTGCTGCCGGAAAGAGCCGGTGAACAGCTTTTCAGGAACAGCAGCAAGTTGCTGAAGCAATGTCAGGGAACGCGCCGGACGGGCTTTCCGGCTTTTCTTCATGGATTTCATATCCGTTGATACTGCCGATTTTCCGGGTTGCATCAATGCCCCGCGTGCATTTATGACAGTTTTATGACAGTCACCCCCCACAACTAATAAAGCGCCATTGAGGGCCAATTCGCATGATGAGCATTTTTCGCAAGCTGATGCCGCGCGAGGACCGTTTCTTCGACATGTTTAGCAAACATTCGGAAACGGTCGTCAAAGCCGCCGCAGCTCTGGACCACCTTCTGAGCGGCGTCGCCGTCGAGAAAAACTGCGACCTTATCGTCGCCCTCGAAGACCAGGCGGATGATATTACCCGCGACGTTCTGCTTGCGGTGCGCCGCAGCTTCATAACGCCCTTTGATCGTGGCGATATCAAGGACCTCATCCAGTCCATGGATGACGCCATCGACATGATGCACAAGACCGTCAAGACGATCCGGCTGTTCGAGCAAACCGAATTCGACCCGCTGATGCGCGAGATGGGTCACGAGATCGTGCGTGCGGCAAGCCTCGTCGCCGAAGCCATCCCGCTTCTGGAAAAGGTCGGCACCAATGCCCAGCGCCTGTCGGTGATTGCCGAAGAGGTTACCCGCGTCGAAGGGCGCTCCGACGAGCTTCATGACCAGGGCCTGAAGGACCTCTTCCGGCGCCATGGTGCGACCGGCAATGCCATGGCCTATATGATCGGCAGCGAGATCTACGGCGAACTCGAAAAGGTCGTCGACCGCTTCGAGGACGTGGCGAACGAGATCAGCGGCATCGTTATCGAGAACGTCTGATGGATGTCGCGCTTGCACTGCCACTGCTTGTCGGCCTTATCGCCATCGCGCTGTTCTTCGATTTTCTGAACGGTCTCCACGACGCCGCAAATTCCATCGCCACCATCGTCTCCACCCGTGTATTGCGCCCGCAATATGCGGTGGCATGGGCGGCCTTCTTCAATTTCATCGCCTTCCTGTTCTTCGGCCTGCATGTGGCCGAAACGCTCGGCACCGGCATCATCGATCCGGCCATCGTTTCCCCGCAGGTCATCTTCGCGGCATTGATGGGCGCCATCGTCTGGAACATCGTCACCTGGATTTTCGGCATTCCCTCCAGCTCGTCACATGCCTTGATCGGCGGTCTCGTCGGTGCGGGCTTTGCGAAGGTCGGTTTCAATTCCATCGTCTGGTCGGGTCTTCTGAAAACCGTGGGCGCGATCTTCATGTCGCCGGCCATCGGCTTTTTCCTGGCACTGCTGCTGGTGCTTGCCGTCTCCTGGCTGTTCGTGCGCCAGACACCCTTCGCCGTGGATCGTACCTTCCGCATCATGCAGTTCATTTCCGCCTCGCTCTATTCGCTCGGCCACGGCGGCAATGACGCACAGAAGACCATGGGCATCATCGCTGTGCTGCTGTTCAGCCAGGGGCATCTTGGAGAGAGCTTCTACGTGCCGTTCTGGGTGGTGATCTCGTGCCAGTCGGCCATGGCGCTCGGCACGCTGTTCGGTGGCTGGCGCATCGTGCACACCATGGGGTCGAAAATCACCAGGCTGAACCCGATGCAGGGGTTCTGCGCCGAAACCGGCGGTGCGCTGACACTTTTCGGCGCGACGTGGCTCGGCATTCCGGTGTCCACCACCCATACGATCACCGGCGCCATCATCGGCGTCGGTGCCGCGCGTCGCGTCTCGGCGGTGCGTTGGGGCCTTGCGGGCAATATCGTCATTGCCTGGGTCGTGACCATGCCGGCCGCTGCCCTGATATCCGCATCTGTCTATGGTCTTACATCGTTGTTCGGCTGAGACAGAGTACCGCCCTCTCTGCCAAAGCTCCCGGAACAAAAGCCACCCTGTGGTTGTTGATCCGGGAGACAACAGGCGACAAGGCGGATCGCGGATCATGGCACGGCAGGTTTTCTGGAAGGGCTATCTGAAGCTGTCGCTGGTGACGGCCGCAGTTTCGCTGACGCCTGCCACAACAGAAAGCAACAAATACCGCTTCCACGTTCTCAACCGCAAAACCGGCAATCGCGTCGAAAGCCGCTATGTCGACAGCGTTACCCACAAGCCGGTGGCCGCAAAGAACCAGGTAAAGGGGTTTCCCCGCGCCGAAGACGATTATGTGTTGCTGGAGGATGACGAGATCGATGCGGTCGCGCTCGAAAGCACCCGCACCATCGACATCCAGACCTTCGTACCCACAGGCTCTATCGACTGGATATGGTACGACCGGCCGCACTTCCTGCGCCCGGAAGACAAGATCGGCACAGAAGCCTTCAGCGTGATCCGCGAAGCCATGCGGGCAAACGGCGTTGTCGGCATTGCGCGGCTTGTTCTCTATCGCCGCGAAAGAGCGGTTCTGCTGGAACCGTCAGGCAAGGGCATCATTCTGTGGACCCTGCACTATGGCGAGGAAGTGCGCGAAAGCATCGACGCGCTGGATCCGAAGATGAAATTCGAAAAGCCGCTGCTGGACGCGATGGAAAAACGCATCGGCAAACAGATGACGGGATGGAAACCGGCGCTGGTGCAGGATCCGATCCAGAAAAAGATCAGCGCTTTGCTGAAAACCAAGAGTAAGACCGTCTCTTCCCCGGAAAAGAAGACCGGCACGAAAACCCGGACCGGCGGCAATGTCATCAACATCATGGATGCCTTGAAGAAAAGCCTTGCCTCGGACAAGAAAGGCTGACGCTCATCGGGCCTTTTTCGGCAGGGGTCGCGCGGCAGCGAAAAAGCCGTCCCATGGATCCTTCTTCAGGGCAGAAAGGCGCGCGCCGATATTGCTGACCGTGAAGTGTGCCGGACCTATCTCATCTGAGAGTTCCGTCCATTCGATTGGCGCTGAAATGGCGGCTCCCGGTCGGGCACGTGTCGAATAGGGCGCAACAGCCGTATTGCCCCTGCCATTACGCAGATAGTCGAGGAAGATGCGGCCCTGGCGTTTCGCTTTGGTTGCCACCGCAAGATATTTCTCCGGCTCCGCCTTGGCCATGTCATCCGCCATGGTCTTTGCAAAGGCCTTCAAGGCCGGCCATCCCGCTTCTGGTTTCAAAGGTGCCACGACATGCAACCCCTTGCCGCCGGAGGTTTTCACGAAAGCGGCCAGACCGGCATCTTCGAAACGCCGCTTCAGTTCCAGTGCCGCATCGATTACATCCTGCCATGACACGTCCTCGCCGGGGTCTATATCCATGGTGATCATGTCAGGCTTTTCCCAGTTCGCGGTTGTCGCCCCCCATGGGTGAATTTCAAGCGCAGCGGACTGGACCAGGGCCATCATGCCATCGAAATCCTTAATCCTGATCAGCGGTTCCCCGCCCTTGTCCTTCGGATCCTTGATCTGTTCTATCGCCTTGTTCACACCGCGCCAGGCGTGTTTCTGGAAGAAACGCTGCCCATCGATCCCTTCAGGACAACGCAGCAGCGCCAGAGGCCGGTTGACGACAAAGGGGGCCATATAGCGCCAGACCTGGGTGTAATAATCGGCAAGCCCTTCCTTGGTCACGCCATTGTCCGGCCAATAAAGTCGTTCCGGATGGGTGAACTTGATCTTTGACTGCGGCGTCCCTTGTTCCGACACGGCTTTATCCTCGCGTTCGATTTCGCCCGCCGGCTTGTCTTCCCGCAAGCCGCGGAATGATGCATGGCGCAGATTGCCATCTCCGGACCAGGCACGAAACTCCACTTCTGCAACCAGTTCCGGCTTGACGAAATGCAGGTCGCGGCGCGCAAGTGCCGTGAGCTTTTCGCCGAAAGGGCTGTCATCGATGCCCAGCGGCTTCAGGCGGCCAAGCAGCATTTCGGCAATGTCAGCGGTATAGCCGGTGCCGACGCGGCCGACATGACGCAGCTTGCCTTCCTCATAAACGCCGAGCGCCAGCGAGCCGATGGCATGGTCCGACGCGGAGGAAAGCGTATAGCCGCCGATGACGAATTCCTGCCGCATCGAGCACTTGGATTTCACCCAGTTACCCTTGCGGCCAGAGACGTATTTGCTGGCCTTGACCTTGGAGATAACGCCCTCGAGGCTGAGGCGGCAGGCATGATCGAGAACAAGCCCGCCGCTTTCCTCGAAATGTTCGCTGTAGCGAAGATGCGGGTTGCTGGCGGGCAGCAGCTTTTCCAGTAGCGCCTTGCGGTCCGTCAGCGCCGCCCCGCGCAAATCCGTGCCATCCAGATACAGGAGATCGAAGGCATAAAAAACGAAGCGGTCGCTGCGCCCTTCGCTCAAGTCCTTTTGCAAGGCAGAGAAATCCGAGGCGCCGCTGTCCCGTTCCACCACGATTTCACCGTCGATCATCAGTGTTTCTGCCGGCAGCGACTTGAGCGCTCGAGCCACGGCATCGCCGAACTTTTCGGTCCAGTCCAGTCCGCTACGGGTCAGAAGCTGGAGTTTGCCGTGGTCGATACGGACCTGCAGGCGATAGCCGTCGAACTTGATCTCATGCAGCCAGCGGGAGCCTTCCGGTGGCTTGGGTTTCAGCGTCGCAAGTGCCGGCGGCACGAAGGATGACAGCGCCTGTTTGCGGGCACCTTTCGGCAGGGCATGCGCCTGTTTTTGGCCCGAGGAAGAACTAACGGCCTTTTTCGATACGGGCTTCGAATTCCAGGTGTCTTTCGGCTTGGCGGCAACTTCTTCAACACTTCGGCCAGTCTTCACGGATTCCGGCCGCTCCTCCAGAATATCGGCGCCGCCATCATGCCTTGCCTCTTCGTCGTCGCCCTTGATCAGCAGCCAGTTTTCACGGCTTTCACCGAGCTTTCCATGCATACGTACAAGATGCCAGCGGCCTTTAAGCTTTTCGCCCTCCAGTTCGAATTCGAGATGGCCTTTGCGGTAGCCTTTCTTCGCGTCGCCAATCGGGCGCCAGACACCACGATCCCAAAGAATGACGGTGCCGCCGCCATATTGACCTTTCGGGATTACGCCTTCGAAGTCGCCGTAGCTTAAAGGGTGGTCCTCGACGTGGACCGCAAGGCGCTTGTCCTCAGGGTCAAGGCTCGGCCCGCGGGTTACCGCCCAGCTTTTAAGGACGCCGTCCATCTCCAGCCGGAAATCGTAATGCAGCCGGCGGGCATCGTGCTTCTGTATGACGAAACTCGATCCCTGCGCATCGACCTTGTCGCCCTTCGGCTCCGGCGTCTTGTCGAAACTGCGCTTGGCGTTATAGCTCTGCAAACCCATGGATCAGCTCGCTTTCCGGGAGGATTTGCGCCCCGCACCAGCGGTAGATTTTCCGCTGTCGCCGTCACCGGCGCTGCGGCGCAAAGCCTCCTTCAGGTCGATGATGTTATCTTGCTTGCGCGGCGGCTGTTTGCTGATTTCCCTGCCCTCGATCTTCGCCTTCACCAGTTCCGCCAGCGCATCATTGTAACGATCGGTATATTCCGCCGGATCGAATGTGCCTGCCCGTTTCCCGATGATGTGACCGGCGAGTTCAAGCATCTCTTCATCGAACTGAATATCGGGAATGGACTTGAAAACGGTGGTTTGCGAGCGAACCTCGTAGCCGAAATTCAAGGTCGTCGCCACGAGCGCCTTGCCGCTTGGACGGATCAACAGCACGCGGTTTCGGCGAAAGAGTACCGCTTCGCCAAGTGCCGAGACCTTCTCGTCGTCCATGGCTTTTGCCAGCAGCGTCAAAGCCTCTTCGCCACCTTCCTGTGTCGGCGCCAGATAATAGGATTTATCGAAATAGAGCTTGTCGATCTCGTCGTGGCTCAGAAAATGCCTGATGCGGATGACCTTGTCGTTTTCCGGCATCAGCGTTGCGATCTCATCTCCCTCGATGACGATATGGTCGCCATTGTCGAGTTCATATCCCTTAACCTGATCCTCGCGGTCGACAGCGTCGCCGGTATCGCTATCGACATATTGCCTTTCGACGCGATGGCCGGTCTTTCGGTTGACGATGTTGAAGGAGATCTTTTCCGATGAAGTGAGCGCGGAATAAAGACCGATTTCACAGTTGAAATCGCCGAATGTCAGATGACCCTTCCAGCTCGCTCTCCGGTTCATGATGGCCGCCCATGGTCGTCTTGAGAGGATTGGCCTCTGCCCCGGTCCGCAGCAAGTATTCGCTCGATAGCGGGAACGTCTGCCTCCGCCAACACCGGCACAGGGTCGGATGCCATTGCCTCCAGGACCTCTGGCGAAAGCCCGCCATTGCGGATGACCCATTCCATGGCCTCGCGCGTTTGCCGCTCGGCCTTCAGCTGCGCATAAAGCGCCAGTATCAGCCGGTCGCGGACATCGAAGGGCTTCACATCTCTTTCTGAACGTTCTGTCTGTCGTTTCATGTCAAGTCCTCAAAGCCGATCAGGCAACGCCCCGGCCTCCGGTCACACCATAGACCTCGCCATTGATGAAGCTGCCATCCTGCGAAGCCAGCAGCACATAGACCGGTGCCAGTTCCACAGGCTGGCCTGGACGGCCAAAATCGCTGTCCTTACCGAAATTCCTGACCTTTTCGTCCGGCTGCCCGCCGCTTGGCTGCAAAACCGTCCAGAAGGGACCAGGCGCGACGACATTTGCCCGCACGCCTTTTTCGATAAGCTGTTTGGCGAGCGCTTTCGTATAGGCAACGATGCCGGCTTTCGTAGTGGCATAATCAAGAAGAATGGGAGACGGCTCATAGGCCTGTATAGATGCGGTGGTAATCACCGACGATCCGGGCTCTAGATAAGGAACGGCGGCCTGCGCAATCCAGTGCAGCGCGTAGAGATTGGTCTTCATCGTGCGGTCGAAATCTTCAGTCGACAACTCGGCGATACCCTCGCGATATTGTTGTCTTGCGGCATTGATCACCAGAATATCGAGGCCGTTGAGATCACCTACCGCTTTTTCAACCAGTTCGCGGCACCATGCCTCATCGGTAATATCTCCGGGTAAGGCGACCGCCACGCGGCCTTCCGCTTCGATAAGTGCTACCACCTCTTCGGCGTCCGATTCTTCCTCCGGCAGATAGGATATCGCGATATCTGCACCTTCTCGCGCAAAGGCAATTGCCACGGCGCGACCGATGCCGGAATCACCGCCGGTTATGAGCGCCTTGCGCGCGGCAAGCTTGCCGCTGCCGCGATAGGTCTTTTCACCATGATCAGGGAAAGGCATCATGTTCGTGACCAGCCCCGGCATTTCCTGAGTCGGCGTTGAAAAGGGCGGGCGCGGATACTGGTTGCGCGGGTCCTGCGGCTCAAGGCGGTCTGTCATTGGTTTCTCCCAGAGATAGAATTCCATCCTTGGTGCGTCTCATGACCAGCGAATTCATCATCGGAAGGTCAGGGCTGTCGTCTTCCGCCGGCTGCGGCGGTGGCGACACGGACGCACCACACACAATCCTAACGATCTGCGTTCGCTCTCGTTCCATTGGCGTAGGAGAATGGAATTACGACGGCATCACGCCGCCGCACTCCTCTTTCAGACGGAATGTTTCTTCCGCTTGCCGGTACTTGCCGCCGCGGCAGGAGCCACATCCGGCCTGCCGAAGAGATAACCCTGCGCCTGCGCGCAACCTTCATCGACAACCATGCGATATTGCGCGTCGGTTTCGATACCCTCCGCCGTCACTGGCAGATCGAGGCTGCGACCGAGGCCGATCACCGCGCGCACGATGGCGCGGGCATTATCATCCTCGCTCATGGCGGCGATGAAGCTGCGGTCGATCTTGATCTTGTCGAAGGGGAAGCTCTGCAAGTTGCTGAGCGAGGAATAACCGGTGCCGAAATCATCCATGACGATGGCCACACCCAGCGCCTTCAACTGGTTGAGGATGATCAGCGTCGCCTTGCGGTCCTTCAGCAACGCGGCTTCGGTGATCTCGAGTTCCAGCCGGTTCGGCGAAAGGCCGGACTGCATGAGAACCGTGCAGACGACATGGCCGAGATTTGCGAGCGAAAACTGCAAGGGTGAAACATTGACTGCGATTTTCAAGTGCGGCGCCCAGGTGCTCGCCTGGCGGCAGGCCTCGCGCAGCACCCATTCGCCGAGCGAGATGATGATCCCGCTTTCCTCTGCAATCGGAATGAAGACATCCGGAGGTACGACACCCCTTGTCGGATGCTGCCAGCGTACCAGCGCCTCATAACCGACGACCTGACCACATTCGACGGAAAGGACAGGTTGATAGTTCAACACCAATTCGTTGCGGTTGATGGCGAGCCGCAGATCCGTTTCGAGCTGGCGGCGCTCGCGGGCCTCCTGATCCATCAGGGGATCATAGAAGGACAATATTCCGCGCCCACCCATCTTGGCGCGGTAAAGCGCCAGATCAGCGGCGTGCAAGATGCTTTCGTTGCTGTTGCCATCCCGCGGAAAGACGGCGATACCGATGCTGACGCCGACAGCGGTCGGGTCGTTGGCCGCATTCATTTTCAACCCGAACATGGCAAGGATTGTCTCGGCAAGCAGACGTGCCTCCTCCGATTTGGTGTGCCGGGCAGTCAGGATAACGAATTCATCGCCGCCGAGACGGGCGACGATATCTCCCGGCCTTGCGCATTCATCGAGGATGGTCGCAACTTTTTTCAGCACCCGGTCGCCCTCGGCATGGCCGAAAATGTCGTTGACCGCCTTGAACCGGTCGAGATCGAGCGCCAGCAAGGCAAACTCATCCTCCGCGTCGCAATGTTCGATCTGCTGGTGCAGCCGCGTCTGGAACATGGTGCGGTTCGAAAGGCCGGTCAGCACATCGTGGCGGGCCAGATATTCGATCTCCCTTTGCGCCTCCCGCTTTTCCGTCAGGTCGCGGATGGCCAGCACTTCGCAAGGATGGCCGCGATACTCGATGGTGCGCACGGCAAGCTCGAACACCTGCGGCCGGTCGGTGCGTTCGCGGATTGCCTCAACCGGCGCCAGGCGCGGCAGATAGGTGGGCTGTCCGTCCATGGCCTTGAAGAGATCATCGGGATTTTTACCCATCAGCGATGCCTCATCGCTGCCGACAAGCCCGGCAAAACGGGTGTTCAGCTCAACAATGCGACCATCACGGACCACGGCAAGACCATCCAGCGTCGCATCCACAAGCCCCTTGAGATCGACAAGGTAACGGTCAACGAGAGCGGCGGTGGCAGTCGCCGCGAGGACCAGGAAAGTCACGCCCGAAACGGCAGCAATCATGATTACTCTGGCGAGATTGTCGGGATCCGGGCCAGCGACGGACGGATCCGGCGACAGGATCGTGGCCGACATGGCGGTGAAATGCAAAGCGCAGATTGCCAAGATCGAACATCCAGCCGGAATGACGATGCGTTTCCATGCGGCGGAACGAAGGAACAGGAAAAAGGCCAGCAGAAAAAATACCCAGGCAACGGCAAAGCCACCCAAAACGGGGCCCCAGCGATAGCTGATCGTAGCGGCCACATCCATGCCCGCCATTCCGACGAAATGCATGACGGCAACCGAAAGGGTAACCAGCGTTCCGACGATAACGGGACTGTAGCTCGCCTGCGAGCGCGCCCTGAGCGCCAGCCAGAACCCCAGAACGGCCAGAACCGCCGACAGCGCCGTGAACTGGAAATCAAAGCCGATCGGGACTGAACCCTTATAAGCAAGCATGGCAACGAAATGCGTGGCCCAGACGCTGAGCCCCGCTGCAAAGGCGGCAACCAGCACCCAATAAGGCTTGCGGCCAGCCGGGCTTTCTTCCGCACGCAACAACAAATGGAAAAAAGCATGCATGCCAAGCAGGCAAATAACCGCTGCAAGCAGTACGATCGCATGATCGTGTTGTACCGCAACGCATTCCAGAACCGTGAACATGATGCACTCTCCCAGCCTCGAGAACCGCCCACGATCGCACTATGGAGTTGGTTTATTTATAAATCTCTAATGCAACTTTGGATAATTGATCGATCTCATCGACAAAGAGCCAGGAGACGCCGGGGCCGACGCGCCAGCCCATCAAGCTCTTGCGACCGGCCCGATAAACGCCAAGAGAAAAAGCCTTTATTTCCAACTTCGAAAATCGTTCCCGGCACAACCGAAAGGTGCTGGACCATCAGCAAAACGCTCCTGCAGACGCGCGCAGCCCCACTCGTTGAGCGCCGCGGGCATCATGTTGTTGAGGTCCATGCCCGGAGAGTTGAATTGCGAAGGTGCGCTGGTGACGTACCACAGCCAGTACCCCAAGGTTGCAACGACGATAAAGGCGACAATTGCAACGAACATTGCCAGCCGTCGCGCAAGGCTTGGGGCCTTTGTCACCGCCGCGCCGGGGGCGGATACGCCCTCCTGCCCACGGTTCGCAAGCACCGGTTCGAGCGAGGCAAGTGCTTCCGCTCTTTCCTGTTCCGATAGGTCAATTCGCTCCAGCTGATCGTCAAGCAGAACAGGCAGCGGGGTTTCATCGTGCCAGACCGCCAGTGCGACATCGTGTTTGCCGGTGTGGCCGACGACGACCGGGATTCGCCCTCTCTCCAGGTAGGTAAAGGATTGCCTCTTCGTCTTCCCTTCCCTGACCGTATCGGCATAGGTCACGAAGAGACGGCTGCGTTTTTCGGCGACCGCCGTCAGCGCCACCGGAATAACAGTCAATGGCGCCGGGTGCCGCAGACGCAGACGAGCCCGCAAGGTGCGGATAAGTGTAAGCAGCAGTGCGAAACAGCCGAAACCGAGCAGGGCAACGAACACGCCCAGGGTTATGATCCGGTTCCAGAGCATATCGAGGCCAAGTGAAATCGTTGCAAGTTCGGGATTCTTCGCCGAAATGACCAGACCGGTTTCATAGTCACCTGTATGGAAATCGACGAACATGACCTCGACATCCTTCTTGTAGCTCACACCGCCATGGTCGTAGGAAAGCTCCGCTTCGCAATTCGTGAAGATCGCCTTGCGGGTCTTGCAACTGCCGTTGATATCGCCGCTTTCGATCTCCAGCGGGTCGCGGCTGATCTGATAGTCGCGCAACACACCCGGGCCTTCGGCCACGAGCAGGACGACTGTAATCACCAGCAGCACGGGAATGGAGAAATAATAGGCCGCCGGTACCGAAATGACACCGCGCTTCAAACTGAGCGGCCTTGCGGGAAGTTTTATTTGTGGGAAGCTCATGGTGCCAACGCATTTAGTGGAATGTGAGCGAGCGGGGTTTGGGAATCCCGCTCTGGGAAAGGGTCGATCGCTGCACGGTCTAACCCGCTGGAGCCATCGCGAAAACCCCAAGAATTCAAGGATGGGGGCGTAATAGTTCGCACGGCGGCCCTGTCTTAATTGGCCAGCAAGCAGTCGGGGGACCCAAAAAAAACGGGCGGTAAATTCACCGCCCGTCACATGTTTTTCGTCTAGTGGTTTGCAGTCACTGCTTCGTCACGTTTTCCAGTCGTGTCGTCTGACTGGGGTGACCGACATAATCCTTGACGCGCGACGTCAAAACGATCGGCTCGTATCTCTCGAAGAGAGGCAGAACCGCTGGCTTCTGCGCGACGAACATTTCCTGCATCTGGGTGTAGATTTCCCCACGTTTCTTGGCATCGGGCTCAAGGGAAGCCTTTGCGGTCAGAGCCGTCAGTTCCGGAATGTCCCAGGCAGAGCGCCAGACGAAATTGCCGGCATTGTTGGCAGCAAGCGAGTTGTCGGGGTTACTGGAGAACTGCTCCATCGAGCCAAGGACGTTGGGCATATAGGCGCCCGTCTGCGGAATGAGCAGATCGAAGTCCCGCGCACGGTGAGCGGCAATCACGTCCGAACCGTTACCCTGCTGAATGTTCACCTTGATACCGACCTGGCTGAGCGATGCCTGGATGGCCGTAGCAAGATCGATGCGCGGCGTTTGGGCAATCGTCTTCAGATTAAGCGTGAAGCCATTCTCATAACCGGCTTCCTTCAGAAGAGATTTCGCTTTCTCGACATCAAGCTTCCAGTCGGGGCTTGGAATGGCATATTCGAAATTCTCCGGAACCGGCACCGTGCGCGCCCTGCCATAGGGGCCCATGATGGTCTTTTCCATTCCCTTGTAGTCGATGCCGTAAGCAATCGCTTCGCGAACCTTGGGGTTGGAAAGAGGCTCCTTGCCGGCATTCATGGACAGGACGTAGAAACCACCCGTCGGCACGCGCTGGATCTGAAAACCTTCCTTGTTGTTGAAGGTCGCAAGGTCGGATGCCGTCAGCGCGCTGGCAATGTCGATGTCGCCTCGCTCCAGCATCAGGCGCTCCACCTGACTTTCCGGTACATGCCGCACGATCACGCGGCGCATTTTCGGGCTGCCGGCTACATAGTCCTTGTTGGCCTCAAGAATGATGATTTCGTTCGGCGACCACCGGTTGAGGGTGAAGGGGCCTGAACCGGCGGAATTTGTTCTGAGCCACGCATTGCCCCAGTCGCCATCAACTTCATGGGACTTGAGTTCCTTGCTGTCGACGACGCTGGCAATGACCATCGCCAGACGATAGAGCAGTAGTTCGGAGGTCGTTTGCCCTGACAGTTCGATGCGGACCGTCTTTTCGTCCGGGGCGCTCACCAGCTTGTCGACATTTTCCGCGTTGTAACCAACGCGCTTGAGGTTGGCGGCCGCCGCCTGATTCATCTTCAAAAGGCGGCTGAACGAATAAACCACATCTGCGGAGGTAACGGGATTGCCCGAGGCAAAGTTGGCGGCGCGAAGATGAAACGTGATACCCTTGTCATCTGTCTCCCAGCGCTCTGCCAGCTGCGGCGAAACCTTTCCCGAGCCATCGACCGAGATCAGCCGATCGTAAAGATTGGCCATAATTTCGTTGGCTTTCGCTTCGGTAGCCTGATGGGGGTCTAGCGACAGCACCTGGGCAAGCGATGTCCCGACGACGAGCTGGTCGTTGGGGGTCTTGGCCGCCACCGGCGACGCCTGCACCAGCATGGCTCCCAGAACGGTGGTGAATGCGAGACGGATCATTGATTTTTTCATACCTGCTCCTCCTACAGATCGGTAATTGCAAGCCGGCAGCGCCACGTGCGCCAACCGGCCTGAAACAGTCAAAGATGGTTGTTGTTGAGCGCCTCGATGAGCGCGGCGATGTAGCCGTAGCAAAACGCAAAGGCGACACCGACGGGATCGCGGCCCGCAATCGTCGGCACATGATCTGGCATGATCATGTAACGGTAGCCGAGTTCATGGTAGAGCTTCAGCGAACGGACCATGTCCATGTCACCCTCGTCGGGAAACGTTTCCATGAACGACAGCTTGCCGCCGCTGATGTTGCGGAAATGGACATTGAATATCTTGTCGCGGCTGCCGAACCAGCGGATGATCTCGTCGATCTCCTCGCGCGGATTGTCGAGCATCTCGCCGATCGATCCCTGGCAGAAATTCAGGCCGTGATAAGGGCTTTCCCGCATCTGCACGAATTTCTTCAGGCCCTCGACGGTACCGAGCACCCGGGTGACACCCTTGTAGCCGGGCGGGGTGTAGGGGTCATGCGGATGGCAGGCGAGCCGCACCTTGTTGCTTTCGGCAACCGGCACCACGCGTTCGAGGAAATAGTCGATGCGTTCCCAGTTTTCGTCCTCGGATAGAACACCGGCAAGGCCCGGAGCCGCGTCATGGTCCGCCTTGTCCCATCGCCAGGCTTCATTGAGCGAACCACCGCGCCCACGCTCCATTTCAGTGCGCGGGATGCCGATGAGATTGAGGTTGTATTTCGCCGCCGGGATGCCGGCCCTGGCGATATCCTCAATCATTCTGCAGACGGCATCGATCTGCCGGTCGCGTTCTGGCCCGGCAAGCAGGATATCGGGAAACGATGCCTGTTCGATCGGCCTTGATGGCAACGGCAATTGCACCATGTCGAGCACGAGGCCAAAGCTCTCGACCTTGTCACGGTGGCGCTCAAAATCCTCAAAGGTCCAGCTTGCGGGTGCACCAGGCGGATCGGCGTTGATATTCTTGACGCCAAGCTGCGCCCAAACCTTGAAATCCTCGTCATCGCGCGCTGTCACCTGGGTGCCGACATACATCGATTCTCTCCTCACTCCATGCTAGTCATCATATGACATCGCATGAAATAAGATGAGTGTCGAGATGCTATTGCGCCTCGGAAAGCAACCTGTATCGACGCTGGCTCGCAAGCATATGATCGCGCATGGCTTTCCGCGCGGCATCCGGATCCTGCTCTACGATGGCGCGCAGGATTGCCTCATGCTCGGCCTGCACTTTGCGCAGATAATCCGCGTCGCCCGTCTCCGGCAGGGTGGGAAACTGACCGCGCGGTATCGAGCGTGACCCGAACTGGCGCAGTGCCTCGAGATAGAACCGGTTGTTGGTCGCTATCGCAATGGCCGTGTGAAACTCGTAATCGGCACTGACGGTGCTTTCGCCCGCATCGATGGCTCGGCCCATTTTCCGATGGGCGGCCGAAATCGCCGCTTCCTGCTGGGCTGTGCGGCGATAGGCGGCAATTGCCGCTGCCTCGCCTTCGGTTGCGAGCCGAAACTCAAGCATTTCCAGCGTTTCCGCAATTGTGCCAACTTCGGATTGCGTCAGCTTCACACCCGCCCACTCGCTGACATTGCTGACGAACACGCCCTTGCCGTGGATGGGAATGACATAGCCGGAAGAGCGCAGATCCGCGATCGCCTCGCGAACCACTGTGCGGCTCACGCCGTAGGTACGCTCAAGCTGCGGTTCCGTGGGAAGCTGATCGCCGTTCTTCAGTTTTCCACTGCGAATTTCTGCACTGAGATTATCGATGATCTGTTGTGCCCGCCGCTCCCGCGGCTTTTCCCTATCGCCCATCATGCCACTCTTCCCTCTTGCAGAAAACGAATCCCTTCGTTACTCATATGATGACGTGGCGTTACGTCATATGTTTTCATGTTAGCTCAGGGAGGAGTTGGGATGAAGTACCATCAAAAGTTTTTGCAGGGTAGAATTGCTCGTCTGCGGCGAGCCGTTCAAAAAGTGGCATCGCTGACAGCGTTTTCTCGTGGAAGTGCGATTTGCGATGACTGAAATTTCATTGCGCGGGCTTGGACATCGCTTCCTGCAACTTGTCGTCAGCCTCTTCATCCTGCTCTGCATCACCTTCATCATTGGCCGGGTGATGCCGACCGATCCGGTCGGGGCAATCGTCGGTGAGCTTGCAGATCCCAAGGCCTATGAAGCCATGCGGGCTCGGCTTGGGCTTGATCTCCCTCTCTACCAGCAGTTTTTCATCTATCTCCGCGGGCTGCTGCACGGCGATTTCGGTATAGCTATCCTGACCGGAAACCCGGTAACGCGGGACCTGGCGCAGGCCTTCCCGGCGACGCTTGAGCTTGCAACGCTGGCAATCATCATCTCCACCGTCATCGGCGTCCCGCTCGGTCTCGCCGCGGCCCTGTTTCGCGACACGTTCATCGACAAGTTCGCACGTGTCTTTGCGCTGGTGGGGCATTCGATACCCGTATTCTGGTTCGGTATCGTCGGGCTCGTGATTTTTTATGCGAATCTCAACCTTGTCGCCGGGCCCGGTCGCGTGGACGTCTTTTACGAAGGCCTCGTGGAGCCGAGAACAGGGCTGATGCTGGTCGACACTCTTCTCGCAGGTGAGACAGAGATTTTCTGGAATGCGCTCGCGCATATCATGCTGCCGGCGATCATCCTTGCCTATATGGCAATGGCCTACATTACCCGCATGACCCGCGCCTTCACCCTCGAACAACTCAGCCAGGATTATGTGATCGCGGCGCGTGCGAAAGGCGTCAGCCCGGCGCGCACCGTAACCCGCCATGTACTGCCGAATATCGCGGTTCAGCTGATCACCGTTCTCGCCATCTCCTATGGCAACCTGCTGGAAGGCGCCGTTGTGACCGAAATCGTCTTTTCCTGGCCCGGCATCGGACAATACATGACGAATGCACTGCTTATCGGTGACATGAATGCGATCCTCGCAGCCACGATCGTCATCGGCTTCATCTTCATGATGCTCAACTTCCTCGCAGACGTGGCCTACACCACGCTTGACCCGCGGACACGGGAGGTCGCTCGATGACCGATATAACTCAGAACACTCCCGTGCGGAGCCGCAGCACATTGTCTCGGATATCCACAACGACGGCGCGGACGCTGCGGAAGCTTGGCGACGAGCCGCTTGGAATGTTCGGCTTTGCCATTCTCGCCATTCTGGTCGTGGTTGCCATTTTCGCTCCCCTGATTGCGCCATATGATCCGGTGCGCCAGGTGCTCGAAAATGCGCTTCAGCCTCCCAGCTGGGCGCATCTGGCGGGAACCGACGAATTTGGCCGAGACATTTTCAGCCGCCTCGTCTATGGCACCCGCATCACGATCCAGACCGTTTTGTCGGTCTCGATCATCGTCGGCCCTATCGGCCTTGCAATCGGTGTCATGGCCGGTTTCTTCGGCGGCAGAACCGACGCCATTCTGATGCGCGCGACTGATATTGTCCTTTCCTTCCCTTCGCTCGTTCTGGCACTTGCCTTTGCTGCTGCAATGGGAGCCGGTCTCGGCACCGCAATCATCGCGATCTCGCTGACCGCCTGGCCGCCCATCGCACGCCTGGCGCGTGCCGAAGCGCTGGTCGTGCGCAACACCGACTATGTTGCGGCCGCACGCCTCTATGGGGCCTCGCCGATGCGCATCCTGTTTCTTTATATCGCGCCGATGTGCATTCCTTCGGTCATCGTCAGACTGACATTGAATATGGCCGGTATCATCCTGACGGCCGCCTCGCTTGGCTTCCTCGGTCTTGGCGCGCAGCCGCCGCTTCCCGAATGGGGGGCGATGATTTCCAGCGGCCGTAAATTCATGCTCGATTACTGGTGGGTCGCCGTCATGCCCGGCATCGCGATCCTTTTGACGAGCCTTGCCTTCAACATCGCTGGCGATACGCTGCGCGACCTACTGGATCCGCGTCATGCCCGTTCCTGATAGCTCTCCCATTCTTTCGGTCCGCGATCTTAACGTTCGCTTTGGCCGCAACGCCATCCCCGCCGTCTCCAATGTCAACTTCGACGTCGGACGCGAGCGTGTCGGTATCGTCGGCGAATCCGGGTCCGGAAAGTCCACGACCGGCCGTGCCGCCATGCGCCTTCTGCCCAAGAGTGCCACGGTGACGGCAGAACGGATGGATTTCCTCTCCGAACCCCTGCTTGAAAAATCCGAGCGCCAGATGGGTGCGATCCGCGGCAGCGAGATGGCGCTCATCATGCAGGATCCGCGTTATTCCCTCAATCCGGTCCTGCCGATCGGAAAGCAGGTGGCGGAAGCGGCCGAGCTGCATCTGGCCCTCAAGGGCAAGGCCGCCAGAAATGCCGCGCGCGACATGCTGCTGCGCGTGCGCATAAACGATCCTGACCGCGTGATGGGGCTTTATCCCCACCAGATTTCAGGCGGCATGGGACAGCGCGTGATGATCGCCATGATGCTGCTTGCCAAACCCAAGCTGGTCATCGCCGACGAACCGACCTCAGCACTCGATGTCAGCGTCCGCAAGGATGTCCTTCTGCTTCTGGACGAGATGGTGCGCGAAAACAATTCGGGCCTCATCCTCATCAGTCACGATATCCGCATGGTCGCGGCCTTTTGCGAACGCGTGCTGGTCATGTATGGCGGACGCGTCGTGGAGACGCTTTCCAAGCTCGAAGATGCGCAACACCCCTATACACGGGGCCTGATCGCGGCCATGCCCGATCCCCGCAATCCGGTCCGGCGCCTCAAGGTGCTGGATCGCCAGGCAATCGATGCGGAGGTGATGCGATGATCACGGTAGACAAGCTTGATGTAGTCTACGGCACGAAGGAAAACCGCAATCACGTCGTGCGTGACGTCAGCTTTCGGGTCAATCGAGGCGAGACACTCGGCATCGTTGGCGAAAGCGGTTGCGGCAAGTCGACATTGCTGCGATCGCTTGCCGGCCTGGAATCCGGCTGGACCGGATCGATCTCTTTCGAAGGCAAGCCTGTGGGCAAAGTGCGTAGCCGCGACGAGCTGAAGCTGGCGCAGATGGTGTTCCAGGACCCCTATGGTTCCCTGCACCCACGCCACCGCATCGGCCGGGCTCTTGCCGAACCGATCCGCTCCATGGGGCTTGGTGACGGCTGGTCGAAGGTTCCGGCCGCGCTGCAGCAGGTTGGCCTGCCCGCGCATTTTGCCGAGCGCTTCCCGCATGAATTGTCCGGAGGCCAGCGTCAGCGTGTTGCAATCGCCCGCGCGCTTATCCTCGAGCCGCCGATCCTGCTTCTCGACGAGCCGACATCCGCTCTCGACGTCTCCATTCAGGCGGAAATCCTGAACCTGCTGGCCGATCAGCGCGACGAGCAGAACCTCACCTTCGTTCTCGTCAGCCACGACCTGTCGGTTATAGCCCATATGTGCGACCGCGTTCTGGTCATGCAGAATGGTGTTTTTGTCGATGAGTTGACCAAGGCCGATCTTGAAGCGGGCATCACCCACGCGGCCTATTCAGGCGAACTCTTCGAGAGCAGCTTCCTTTGAAAACCGTCATGGGGTGAGCCATTGGAACAGCTGGACTGCGAGGTTTTCCCTAGCAGTCCAGTATCTGATCAGGCCGTCGGCCCGCGCGAAAGGCAGATGGCCCCGTGATCAGTTCAGCCGTGCTCCGTCTTCACTCGAAAACAGATGGACGCAGTTAAGCGTCGGCGAGACCATGATGCTGTCGCCGACTGCCTGCCCTATGCGTTCCCGAAAGACGCCGAGCACCTTGGTATCGCCGAGTTTCATGGTGACCTGCGTTTCCGATCCTAATGGTTCAACCAGCATTATCTCGGCAGGCACGCCGCCGGCATCAAGCAGGAAGTGTTCCGGGCGGATGCCGTAAACGGCCTGTTTGCCGGCAAAGCCGGCCGCGGAAACTGGCAAGGGCAACACGATACCTGCGGTTTCAAAACCTCTTTCAGTTATCGCGCCGGTCAGGAAGTTCATCGATGGCGAACCGATGAAGCCCGCAACGAACTGATTTGCCGGGCGGTCGTAAAGTTCGAGCGGCGTGCCGATCTGCTCGACCCTGCCGCCATTGAGAACCACGACCCTGTCGGCCATCGTCATCGCCTCGACCTGGTCGTGCGTCACATAGATCGTGGTGGTCTTCAGCTTCTGGTGCAGCGCCTTGATCTCGCCGCGCATGACGACGCGCAACTTCGCATCAAGGTTTGACAGGGGCTCATCGAACAGGAACACCTGCGGATTGCGAACAATGGCCCGGCCCATCGCAACGCGCTGGCGCTGGCCGCCGGAGAGCTGGCGCGGATAACGGTCGAGCAGCTGCGCAAGGCCAAGAATATCCGCTGCCCAGTTCACCTTTTCAGCAATTTCCTGCTTGCTCGAGCCGCGGTGCTCCAGCGAAAAGCCCATATTGCTGGCCACCGTCATATGCGGATATAGGGCATAAGACTGGAACACCATGGCAATATCGCGGTCCTTGGGATCGAGATCGTTGACAACCCGTTCTCCGATCCTGAGCTCTCCGCCGGTAATCGTTTCGAGACCGGCTATCATCCGCAGCAGGGTCGACTTGCCGCAGCCGGAAGGCCCGACAAGCACAACAAACTCGCCGTCCTTAATGGCGAGATCGATGCCGTGAATGGTTTTCACCGCGCCATAGCTTTTGCGGATGTCGGAGAGAGTAACGTCAGCCATCAATCGGTTTCCGGTTCTTCAGCCCTTGAGGCCGGTATGGGCGAGGCCTTCGACAAACTGCTTCTGGGCAATCACGAAGACGATGAGCACGGGCAGCGCAGTAAGCGTCGCTGCGGCAAGCTGGATGTTCCACATCGGCCCGCCATAGGCGTCGGTATATTGCGTCAGTGCCTGCGGCAGCGTGAACATCTCGGCGCTGGAGAGAAAGACGATGGGTTCGAGGAACAGGTTCCAGGAATGCAGGAACGTAAAGATCGCGACCGAAGCAAGCGCCGGCTTCGCCAGCGGCAAGGCAATTTTGCGAAATATCTTGAAACGTCCAAGACCGTCGACGCGCGCCGCCTCCTCCAGTTCCCCCGGCAGTGTCACAAAAAACTGCCGCATGACGAAGGTGGCAAACACGCTTGGCGCCCCGAAAATCGGCACTAGGATCAGCGGCCAGTGGGTGTTGACCATGCCTGCCTTCAGGAACATCTGGAAGAGCGGCACGATCGTCACTTCGGACGGGATCAGCAGGCCAAGCAGCACGATCATGAAGATCACATTGGCGCCCGGAAACCGGATCCGTGCGAAGGCATAGCCTGCCATTGAGGAGATGATCATCGTGCCGATCGTCACCACAGCGGCAATGTAGGCGGAGTTCCAATATTGCCGCACGAAGGGCTGCAACTCGAACACCTTCGCATAGGTCGTCCAGTCGTGGCTCTGCGGTATGAGCTGCGGTGGGAAGGCGAAGATGTCGCTTATGGGCTTGATGGAGGAGGTAACCATCCACCAGGTTGGAAAGACGAAGGGGACAAGCAGCACGCACAGCAACCCGTAGAGCGCCACCTGCATGCGGGGGGAAAGGTCAGCTTTCATAAAAGACGATCCTCTTGCGCATCTGCCATTGGGCAAAGGTCAGCACGGCAACGATCAGAAACAGCAGGATGGACAGCGTCGAGCCGTAACCGAAGAAATGGAACTGGAAGGCCTGCTGATAGAGGTAGTAGACCAGCACCGTGGTCGACAGACCCGGCCCGCCCTGGGTCAAAACAGCGATCTGAGCAAAAACCTGTAACGAGCCGACAATGGTGATGATCGAGGTCAACAGGATCGTCGGGCTGATCAGCGGCAGGGTAATGCGGCGGAACTGTTTGAAGGCTGGCGCGCCGTCGATGCGGGCGGCCTCGTAGAGTTCCTTCGGCACGCCCTGAAGTGCCGCCAGAAACAGGATCATGTTGAGCCCGACATTCTTGAAGACCTGTACGACGATGACCGAAATCATCGCTGTCGTCTCCTCGCGCAGCCAGTTGGGGCCTTCGATGCCGACCATCAGCAACATGCCGTTGATGCCACCGTTCTTCTGCAGCAGGAAACCCCAAACGATCGTCCAGGCAACCAGAGACACGACGACGGGCGAGAAGAACAGCGTTCTGAATATCGCTATGCCGGCAAGCTTCTGGTTGAGCAGCACGGCAAGCAGCAGCGCCAGCGACAGGTTGAACACGACGAGGCCGGCGGAGAATATCCCGGTCGCGCCCAGCACCTCCAGAAGATTGCCATCTTCGATGAGCATCCGGTAGTTCTGCGCACCGGTATAGGTGAAGGTATTGGCGAGCACGTTCCACTCATGCAGCGAATACCAGAACACCAGCCCGAGCGGAATCAGCACGAAGATGATGATCCCGATCAGTTGCGGGGCGATGAACAGAAAGCCAGCGAGACTGTCGCGCCGCGCGATGGTCCAGAACGCCGATACCGGGCGATGCCGGGGACGGGTAATCTCCTGCGCGACAGCCATGGCTTTCTCCTCAGCGCTTCAGGAGCGGTGCGATCTGGCCGCAGATTTTTTGAAGCGCTCCCGCGACATCGGCCTCCGGCCGCCAGACCGCATCGAGGTTTGAGCGCACGATCTGCTGGATCTGGGCAAAGCCGGTGTGGCCGGGCATGACCTTGCCCTTGGCGATGCCTGATATGACGACCTTTTCGATCTGTTCCTGGCTGAGTAGCGGATTGGTTTTTTTCAACACCTCCGCATTCAACAGCGACTTGCGTGCCGAGGGGAAGAACTGGCTGAGCTTTGCCGAATTTTCCGGATTGGTCATGTAAGCAACAAATTCGGCCGCCGTCTGCGCATTCTTGCCAGACTGCATGACGCCGATGCCGGCCTGCCCGATCAGCGCGTATTCACCGGCCGGTCCTCTCGGCAGCGGCACGAGGTCCCAGCCGAAAGGCTTGTCGTTCGGCAAAAGCGAGGCCCGGCTGATCTGGGTAATGGTCATCGCGGCATTACCGGCGAAGAAATCGACCGTCTCGCCGGGGCCGGGCATGGCCTTCTTGCTGAAGATGGCATCATGGATGAACGATACAGCATCCGCCATCGGCTGTTCCGCCATGGTGCACGTTGCGCCATCTGCGCTCCAGGGCGATGCGCCCCAGCTGTTCCATACGGAGGTCAGATATTGCCAGCTCTGGTAATTGAAGTCGCGGACGACAAGCCCGCCCTTGCCGGATTTCGCGACCGCCGAGGCGGTGGCGATGGCGTTTTCCCAGGTCCATTCGCCGGCAGCGATCATCTCCGCCGGCGTCTTTGCACCTGCGGCCTTGATGAGATCATTGTTGACGAAGACCGCAAAGGGCGACGTCGAGAACGGATAGGCGAAGAGCTTTCCGTCCTGCGACCAGCGTTCCGTGGCCCCGGCGCTGACTTCGTCGAGATTGTAACCCTGAGCGGCCTTCAGCGTGTCGGTGAGCGGATAGAGCGCGCCTGATTTGACGAAATCATAGGCCGAGGTCTCGAAAATCCAGGCCATGTCAGGCGCATTGCCGCCCGCAATCTGGGTCGTGAGCGCAGTGGTATAGGTGTCGAAAGGCAGGGACTCATAGGTCACGCTGACATTTGGATGGTCCTTTTTGAAGCCGGCTGCGATGTCGTTGAACAGCTTTAGATGCGCCTCGTTGGCGCTCCAGATCGTCATGCGCAGCTTGACCGCATCCTGCGCCGCCGCTGCCCCTGCCAGCGCAAACGAGCCTATAAGGGCCAGCGCGCAGGCCGTGGTTTGCATTTTCCAATGACTATTCATTCCCAGTCCTCCTCCAAAGATGGGTTCGATCGAACGACAGTCCGCCGTCCTAATAGGCCGCGATATCCGGCCAGCGTATTTCAATGCCTTCGCGGGTCAGCGCCGTCTGGAAGGCATGAAGATGGTCATCGTCTTCCTGCACCTGATGCGGTGTGAGACCTTTTTCCAGGCAATAGGCCGCCAGCATTCCAGCCACTTCGCCGATATTCCATTCGACTGGATGCAGGCGGTAGCAGCCATTGGTGATATGCGTCGTGCCGATGTTCTTGCCCGCCGGAATAAGGTTCTTCACGCGCTCGGGTATGAGTGCGCCAAGCGGAATCTCGAACGGGCAGGAAGGCACATCGATATAGTTGTCGCCACCGGTCGATGGGTGCAGATCGATGCGGTACATGCCGATGCCGATGCTGTCGCGATAGCGGACAGCCCCCCTGTCACCGCGAACCGTGTAGGAAAGATCCTGTTCGACGATGCGCCTGACCGGCTTGATGCGGCGGCTTTCCCGGATATAGGGCGCCATGGCAAGGCCGTGTTCGGTGCCGGTAATATCGCCTCTGAGGCGCAGGCCGCGAAAACCCTGTCCGCCATCAAGGCGCGGCGCTTCGGTCTGCAACCAGTAAAACACCGAATAGGAAAGTTCGGCCGCCGCCTTCAGATGCCGCGCCTTTTCTTCTTCCGACACATCAATGATGGTGCCGTCCATGTAGTCGATCATCGGCCAGTTCACGAGGCAGATGTCGGACTTATAAAAACCTGGCGCAAAGTTCTTGCGTGCCGCGATGCGACGGAAAATCCAGAGGTTTTCATCGCCACCGCCTTTGCGCTGGTCGGCATCAACCAGCAACGGATCGTCGTCCGGATTGGGCGTGAAGGAGCGGGTCGTGTGTTCCAGCGTGCGCGGATGCGGCGCGGTGAAACCGAGCATCGGCCCACCCCAGAAATGCGGCTGGTACTTGCGCCAGTAGTCGTAATTATCAGGCTTGTCGATCGTCTGATCGCCGTCGACATGATCGATTGCAAAGCAGATCGACACGGCCTGCACATTATCAGGCTGGGCGCTGGCCGGCGCACTGGGCTCACCCGTGTCCGATTGCGCCTCGAACCCCTTGGCATATTCCGTGCCCGTCATCGGCAACAGATCGCCAAGCTCGGTGGCATCAAGAATGTAGTCGGCGGAAATGACGATCTCCGCTCCGCTGTCGCGATGACGCAGGGTGACCGAGCGCACCCGGTCGCCATCCACATCGGCAGCAACCGGCCGATAGGGCTTGAGCACCGTCAGCCGGTCGGCGCCGATATATGGCATAAGCATGCTTACCATCACCGCAAGGCTGACGCGCGGCTCGGCGCAGATGCGGCTGACCCAGCCGCCACCCGGATTGAGGTCACTCCAGGAGCGGGCGCCTTCCGTCAACGGATAATGGTCGCGGTAATATTGGCGCACGCCGTTGCGTAGTGCGCGATAAGAGCGGGTGATGCCGAACTGCTCGACCCAGCTATGTTCGTCCGATGGCACGGCCTGGCTGGTCAGCTGACCGCCGATCCAGTCATATTCCTCGGTCATGATCACGCGCTTTCCGGCGCGTGCGGCACCGAGGGCCGCCGCCACGCCGCCAAGGCCACCACCGACCACAAGAATGTCTGCTTGCATCTCTTTCACGTCGTCTCATCCGTTTTGTTGACTGGGGACTTATCTGGGGAGGCCACTGGAGCCGGCCCCAATGTTTCACCCTTGACGGGTTGGCACCTGAGTAGAATTTGACTTCCCGGGCTGCCGGTCTCGATGCGGTTCACCAGCATTGCGGTCGCCTGCCGGCCCATCTCTTCACGGGGAATTTCATAGGATGTGAAACGCACCGGGCTGCGGCCGGCACGAATATGGCTGCCAAGCACGACCATCGAAAACACGTCGGGCACCCCAATTCCGCGCTCCCGTGCCAAAGTCTCGACGCGCACCGCATCCGCCAGTTCTATGAAAAATGCCACCGTCGCGCCGCTTTCGATGATCGCGTCGAGGATCTTTTCGGCAGGCCGGTTTACCGCCTTTATGTGCAATGCAAGCGTCGCCGCCGTGCCGAGCGCATCACTGAAACCTCGCCAGCGGTCGGCAATCGATTCCGCCGGACCCGCAGGGCCGATATAGGCGAGTTTGGAATGCCCGAGCATCATGGCATCCTCAACAAGCTGCCGTGTGCCCGCGGCATAGTCGCCGCCAACATAGGGCACGGGCCCGCCAGCATCGTTGCGTCGGCCGATCGCCACGAATGGATAATCTTCCGAGACCAGCCGGGTAAGCTCCTTGCGGTCGAATTCACGGCCCAGGACCAGGCAGCCATCGGCGATCCGGAGCCTGTTGCCCTCGGAAAAAATCTTGCGGTTGTTGCCGACGCCGGCACTGGTCAGCAGCAGAAGATCGTATGCCTGCTGCTGCGCCTCTTCCTCGATGCCCAACAGGAACGGCGTAAAGAAGTCCGCCTGTGCGCTTGGAAAAGCAGGCTCGTAGGTGAAGACGCCGAGGATGCGATTAAGCCCCTTGGCCATGCGGCGCGCGATCGGGTCGGCGACATAACCCGTCTTGCGAATGACCGCCTGTACGCGTTCGCGTGTTTCAGCCGGGATACGTGCAATCGCGGTCGGCGCGCCGTTCAAAACAAGCGATACTGTTGCCTGACTGACGCCGGCAAGCTTCGCAATATCGTTCTGAGTAAGGCGTTTATGGCTGGTCACGCAATGCCCTCCCCGACATTCGTTGCCTGCTAATACGTATTAGCTGTTAATGCGTATTAGCATGGCCTCCCTACTCTGTGTCAAGAGGGGAAAGACACGCTTGCGGAGAGATGTTTTGACGAAGGCTTATGAGGCGGCCAGCCCGGCCTTATGACGGCCGCGCTGGGTTATGGGCTTTCATACCATCGGTAAATGGTGCCCGCTGCGGGTTCAGGGTACCGAAGGCGTCTTTGCGTCTGCAAGCTTTTGCTGGAGAAGCCAGGTCCACATCGCCTCATCGTCGAGCACTTTTGCCTCCACCTCTTCATGGTTCGTATCTTCAAAAACCGTCAGCCGCACATTACGTTTCAGTTCCTGGAGACGCTGAACGAGGACAACAGTATCGGACAAAGGAATCACCTCATCCCTTGAGCCGTGAAAGGCCCAGAATGCTGTCTTTTCATTGGTGCGGTTGAGGTAATGGCGGATGCCGCCACCGGCAATTGGGACGACCGCAGCAAAAGTTTGTGGAAACTGCTCGGCCATTGACCAGGCGCCGAACCCTCCCCGGCTATATCCAATCAGATAGATACGGCTGCGGTCCACCCGATGATCCGCCACAACGGAAGCCAGGACGCTTGCGACACGTTCGATCGGATAAAGCAGTTCCTCGCTCGGATTTTGTGGCGAAAACACCATGAAAGGAAAATCACGGCCCCCTTCGATCAATTTTGGCAGACCGTTGCGGCGCAGCTTTTCGACGTCGCTCCCGCCCTGATCGCCGCCATGCAGCCATACCACGAGAGGATAGGTTTTGTCCGAACCGGCATAGTCTTTGGGCGTATAAAGCAGATAATTGATATCCGACGCGATCGTGGCGTCAGACCTCATGGCCTTCTGCTCGGCAAACGCAAATGTCGATGTGGCCAGTGCCGCAACAGCGATCAGGCATAGTTTAAGATGCTTCATGCTTTTGTCCTCCCAACAAACACGTCTTCCAAGACGCGACTGGTGAACTCATCAGCCGCCGGGTTGGTTCAGTGGTTTGAAAAGCATGCCGGTCAACACGCCATGCGGAACCCGATTGAGGCTGCGACTATCGATCAGCCAGGCTTGTCCACCGCAGTGTGGAGGACAGAGACATGCGTTCATTATTTGTTCTGGCCTGCTGTTTGAGTTTTTGCTAATCATTGCAACAAGAGTGCTTTTGAAAAATGCCGTCTTCGTGCGGATAGGCAAATATCAAGGATGCAGGCATGGCGGTTGCCTATCTGGACAAACTGAACGAGCAGCAACGCAAGGCCGTGGAACATGGCGTTGGGCCTTCAGGCGGACACACGGCGGGACCGTTGCTGATTATCGCCGGTGCCGGTTCCGGCAAGACCAATACGCTGGCGCACCGGGTGGCGCATCTGATCGTTAATGGCGCTGATCCTCGCCGCATCCTGCTGATGACGTTTTCACGGCGTGCCGCTTCCGAAATGTCGCGTCGTGTCGAGCGTATCTGCAAGCAGGTCATCGGCGCTAACGCCGGAGCCCTCACGGATGCGATGACCTGGTCCGGCACGTTTCACGGGATCGGCGCGCGCCTCTTGCGAATCTATGCGGAACAGATTGGACTGGACGTGGATTTCACGATCCACGACCGCGAAGACAGCGCTGATCTGATGAACCTTGCCCGACACGAACTGGGTTTCTCCAAGACCGAGAGCCGTTTTCCGACAAAGGGCACCTGCCTTGCGATCTATTCGCGCGCCGTCAATTCACAAACGCCGCTGAAAGAAATCCTGCGCCAGCACTATCCATGGGTGTCCAGCTGGGAAGAAGAACTCAAGCAATTATTCGCCGCCTATGTGGAGGCCAAGCAGGCCCAGAACGTTCTCGATTACGACGATCTTCTGCTCTACTGGGCCCAGATGGTCAGCGATCCCGACCTTGCAGGCGATATCGGCAATCGTTTCGACCACGTGATGGTCGACGAATATCAGGATACCAACCGGCTGCAGGCCGCGGTGCTGATGGCACTGAAGCCGGGCGGTCGCGGGTTGACCGTGGTGGGTGACGATGCCCAGTCGATCTATTCGTTCCGGGCAGCAACGGTGCGCAATATCCTTGATTTTCCGGCATCTTTCAGCCCGCCTGCCGATATTATCACCCTTGATCGCAACTATCGCTCGACACAGCCGATACTGGCTGCCGCCAATGGTGTCATCGACCTTGCCCGTGAGCGATTCACCAAAAACCTCTGGACCGAACGACAGTCACTCGAGCGGCCGAAGCTCGTGACAGTAAAAAGCGAAACCGAGCAGGCGAACTTCATTATCGACCAGGTGCTGGCCAATCGTGAGACCGGCATGACGCTGAAGCAACAGGCCGTGCTGTTTCGCACCTCCAGTCATAGCGGGCCGCTTGAAGTTGAACTTACACGCCGCAACATTCCCTTCGTCAAATTTGGCGGCCTGAAGTTTCTCGACAGTGCCCATGTAAAGGACATGCTGGCGGTATTGCGGTTCGCGCAAAACCCGCGCGACCGCGTCGCAGGTTTCAGGCTACTTCAGATGCTGCCGGGTATCGGGCCGAAGAAAGCCGGCAATATTCTCGATACGATTGCGGCAGACCCGGAACCTCTGCTCGCCCTTGCCGAAATTCCGCCGCCACCCAAAACCGGTGATGACTGGGTATCCTTCGTGCAGTTGCTGGCGAACATGCGAAAATCGCACGGCGGCTGGCCATCAGATATCGAGCAGGCGCGGCTCTGGTACGAGCCCCACCTCGAACGCATCCATGTGGATGCCGAGACGCGGAAGGCCGATTTGCTGCAACTCGAGCAGATTGCCGGCGGCTATCCTTCCCGCGAACGCTTCCTCACCGAACTGACGCTCGATCCACCGGATGCCACCAGCGATCAGGCAGGCGTGCCGCTGCTCGATGAGGATTACCTGACGCTTTCAACCATTCATTCGGCGAAAGGCCAGGAATGGCGCTCCGTCTTTATCCTGAACGTGGTCGATGGCTGCATACCCTCCGATCTGGGCGTCGGCTCCACGCATGAAGTAGAGGAGGAACGCCGGTTGCTCTATGTCGCCATGACTCGCGCCAAGGACAGTCTGTCACTGATAACCCCGCAACGGTTCTTCACCCATGGCCAGAACGCGCAGGGCGACCGGCATGTCTATGCCGCTAGAACCCGCTTCATACCGGCAACTTTGCTGCAGTTCTTTGAAACCGCCACCTGGCCCCTGGTTTCGGCCGCAGCCTCCGAGCGCAGCGCACAGCAGATCCGCATCGATGTAGGCGCGCGGATGCGGGCGATGTGGAAATAGGGAAGATCGTATAGGCTGGAACGATGGATAACACGGCTGTTCGAAAGATCATCCATATCGACATGGATGCCTTTTATGCATCGGTGGAGCAACGCGACAACCCCGCACTTCGCGGCCTGCCCGTCGCCGTCGGCGGATCGGCCGCACGAGGCGTGGTGGCTGCGGCAAGTTACGAGGCGAGAACCTTCGGCGTGCATTCAGCCATGCCGTCCGTCACTGCCAAACGGAAATGCCCGGATCTGATCTTCGTACCGCCACGCTTCGAGGTATACCGGCAGGTGTCGCAACAGATACGCGAGATATTTGCCGAATATACCCCGCTGATCGAGCCGCTATCGCTCGACGAAGCCTATCTCGATGTCACCGAAAACCTGAAAGGCATGGAGATCGCCACCGAAATTGCGCTGGAGATCCGCGCAAAAATCAAGGCGGTCACCAGCCTCAATGCATCTGCCGGCATCTCCTACAACAAATTTCTGGCCAAGATGGCAAGCGACCTGAACAAACCGAATGGCCAGGCTGTCATCACGCCAAAGAATGGGCCTGGCTTTGTTGAAGCCCTGGCCGTCAAGAAATTCCATGGCGTAGGACCCGCCACGGCCGAGCGCATGAAACGGCACGGCATCGAAACAGGACTCGATCTCAAGTCGAAATCACTCGGTTTTCTGCAACAGCATTTCGGGAAGTCCGGCCCTTATTTCTACAACATCGCCCGCGGCATCGATGAACGGCAGGTCAAGCCCGATCGCATCCGCAAATCTGTCGGCGCCGAGGACACATTCGTCGAGGATATCGACGATCTCGACTTGGCGAAGGCGGAGCTTGGCCCTTTGGCTCAGAAAGTCTGGCGTTATTGCGAGGCCCACGACATCACGGGAAAGACGGTGACCGTGAAAATCAAATATTCGGATTTCAGCCAGGCGACACGCAGCAAAACAGTGTCGGGAGCCGTGTCTGACCTCGCAACGATCCAAGAGATGTCAGAGACCCTGCTTGCCTCCGTCTTTCCATTCAAACGTCCGGTAAGGCTGTTGGGGATTACCCTTTCCTCGCTGAGCACCGAAGAGAGTGAAGAGGAAGCGCAGCTCGCGCTTGGCCTGTGATGCCCCTGTCCCGAAAACGAAAAAGCCCGCCGCGGGAGGAGGTGCGGCAGGCTTTCCGAAATTTCGAACAACGGCTGGGAGGAGGAGTGCCATTGTTCACAAGACAACCCTTGGGAGGAGGATAGGGTCATCTCAATCCGAAGCTTTGCGGGAGGAGGTGCATCGCTTCGATGAAAATAAGATACCCGGTTTTACCGCATATTAAATAGGCTTTAATGCAGCGCAGCCATGCAAGAAACGCACGAGTCTGCTTTCATCAGCAGCGGCAAGACCCAGATGGACTGCGCCGCCTGTACCCTTAGAATTTCACGCTGGCCGTGAGGCTGACGTTGAAGGGCTCGCCGACAGCATTGGCGTAGCTAGTGGAGCCAATGGATGAGGTATAATAGCTTTTGTCGAAGATGTTCTTCAGATTGAGCTGTAGGGTCACCGGTTTCTCCAGCTGAAGCGTATAGGTCGCAAAGGCGTCGAAGACGGCATAACCCGGCAGGTCATAGGAATTGTCGTTGATGCCGGCACGCTGGCCGACGGCCCGCACTCCTCCGCCGATCCGCAGCGTGTTGCCGTTCGGCCCGACCTCACCGACATCATAGGCAAGAAACAGCGAGCCGGTGTGACGCGCGACATTCGGCAAGCGCTTGCCGGCATAGGTGGAATCTTCGAGAACGAGAGCGTCCGTATAGGCATAACTTGCGATTAGATCGAGACTATCGGTAAGGTTGCCGGCAATATCCACCTCCACCCCGCGCGAGCGAACGAGACCGGCGGCCTTCACCGTCGACACACCGCCTACATCCTCCGAATAGGCGACATTGCGCTTGCGGGCATTAAACAAAGCAATATTGGCATTCAAACCGGTGAACAGCTCGAACTTGGCGCCCACCTCATAGGAAATGCCGTCCTCCGGATCTAGCCCGCCATAATAGGCTCCGATCGAGGATTGCGGGCGGAAGGTTTTCGCCACATTGGCATAAAGGGATGCATCCGGCGTGATCTTGTAGACGAGACCGGCATTGGGAATGAGTTCGCCGCCATTGTTCTGGGTGTTGACGACGAAGGGGCGGCCTTTGCTGGCATAGATGTCGTAATACTGGTAGCGCAAACCGCCGACAGCGATCCATTGATCGCCCAGATGCACGGCATCCTGCATATAGATCGAAGCAGTGGAAAGCTCCTCCGTCTGGTCGCTGTCGACGTCCCTGACCGTCGTGCACGCCGGCAACCTGCCGTAAACGGGATTGTTAATGTTGAAATTCGAGGAATTTGCGCATCGCAACATGTTGGTGCGCAGCGTGTCGCTGTAATCGTAGGACATGCCGAACAGCAGATCGTTGCGCAGGCCACCAATATCAGCCTCACCGGTCAGGTCAGCGCGGGCCGCGTGGTTGTAGATGGTGGAATATTGCGTGGCGTCAGCGCGCCGCGTCACCTGCCCCGTGCGGGAATTGTAACCCATCACGCGGGCCTGGTTGTCGGAATATTCGTTTTGGCTATAGGCGTAGTTCAGCGACAGTTTCCAGTCTTCGGACAATTGGCGGTCTATTGAGATACTCGCCAGATCGGATTTGCCATCGGTGATGTTATAGGCCTCGTCCAGCCTGAGACGTAGGCTGACATTGATTGCCTTTCCTGTCGCCGGATCGAAGATCGTGCCGCGATCGAAGGGCACGCTGTAATCCTCATGCATATAGGAAACCGTAATGTCGGTATCCTCGCCGCTCCATTTTAGCGAGGGTGCGATCAGCCAGTTCTTTTTCTCACCAAAATTGCGCCAGTAGTCGCTGTTCTCCCCCTGACCGATCAGGCGATAGGAAAAATCCGTTCCCGCAATAGGTCCGGTCACATCGAAACCGCCGGATGTACCATACTTGCCCGCCCCAAAGGCTGAGAAGCGCGAATAGGCTTCGGCGGAGAAAATTTCTTCAGGCTCCTTCGTCACGACATTCACCATGCCGCCCGGATCGAGAATGCCGTAGAGCGTGGATGCCGGCCCTTTCAGCACTTCCACTCGCTCCGCCATATCGTTGAAGGAATGCGGCAATGCGGTCTTTAGCCCGTTGATGAGGATCGAGCCGTCGCGATTGTCACCAAAACCACGGCGGATAACGGCATCCTGCGTGCCGCCCAGCGTGTTTGACTGGGTAACGCCACTGACATTGGCGAGCGCATCATCCAGCGAGCGCGCCTGCTGGTCGCGAAGCACTTCATTGGTCACGACGTTGACCGATTGCGGAATATCGAGGATCGGCGTCTCGGTGCGCGTCGCAGTGCCCGTGGTTATCGGCTGATAGCCGCGTGCGCCTTTTTTGACGTCGGCATTGACGGTTATCGTCTCAAGCACGGTCGTCCCGTCGGCATTTTTCTTCGGTGCCGTGTTCTCCTGCGCAAAAGCAGGCAGGGCAGCTCCGGCCAGAAGCAACGCCAACAGCGCTCGCGAGCCTACCTGAATGATCATCGAACCGTCATGCATCTGTCTTGTCCCCGGCTGCCCCTTACGTCATCGCGACGATGATGCACCGCTCTTTCAATTGATGAATGTAGTAGTCAACTTTAATTCAGCTTGTGACGGGCGAAACATCTGGCGAATGCGCGCTCCCTCATGCCTCCACAGTTCTGATTCGAGCTCAAGATCGTCGCTTTTTGTGCAAATCACCGCGTAAAAACCGGCTTTTCGAAAGCTGTATACTTGACTACTACAGTCATCAATAATTCTGGTGGCGGCTTATTCAAACGGGGAAGATCTTGGACGACGGTGGCAAAAATAGACGCGCGGACATACGTCTTGCGGCCAAGGCAATTGAGTTTGCCTATGGCGACACGCCCGTGCTTGCCGACGTGTCCATAGACGTTGCCCCGAACCGATTCACCGTTCTGCTCGGTCCGAACGGGTCGGGAAAATCGACGCTTCTCTCCGCACTTGCCCGCCTGCACCGCCCGGCAAGCGGCTATATCCTTCTCGACGGCCGCGACATATTTCATCATCCCACACGGGAGGTGGCAAAGCGGCTGGGCATGCTGGCACAGCAGAACCACGCGCCGGAAGGGCTTTCGGTCTTCGATCTCGTCTCCCGTGGCCGCTACCCGCATCAGGGATTTTTGAAGCAGTGGAGCGAGGAAGACGCGGACGCAGTGGACGAGGCACTTTCTGTGACCGGAATGTCAGGCCTTGCTGAAAGAGCAATCGACAGCCTCTCCGGCGGCCAGCGCCAGCGCGCGTGGATCGCCATGGCGCTCGCGCAGCAGACAGATATCATCCTGCTGGACGAACCGACGACATTTCTGGATCTGCATCACCAGATAGAGGTGCTGGATATGCTGACTGGCCTCGTCACCCACCACAACCGCACGATCGTTGCCGTGTTGCATGATATTAATCTCGCCCTGCAATATGCCGATCACCTGATTTTTCTAAAGGATGGACGGTTGCGGCACCGGCTCGAAACAGCGACGCTGTGCGATGCCCAAATCATCTCGGACGTTTTCGACATGCCTGTCGCCCAGCTCACGCATCCGGTAACGGCGAGGCCGGTATTTCTTCCCCTGCCCGGACGGACTGGCGCGGCATGATGTTCGCCAGGATGAGCTACAGCAAGCCCGCCATGCAGGAAAAGGCCTATGGCCGCGCGCTTGCGGCAACACTGCTTATGCTTCTGGCCATGCTGCTTCTGATTCTGGCACATATTGGCTCTGGCCCGCGCGCCATTGCCCCACATGTTCTGAATGACCTGATATTTTCCTACGACGCCCGCAATTTTGACCAGCAGGTTTTGCTGCGTCTGCGGCTTCCGCGTCTGCTCGCGGCGCTGCAAGCCGGCGCCTGCCTTGGAGTGGCAGGGCTTTTGTTGCAGACCCTGCTTCGAAACCCGCTGGGCGAGCCGCATATTCTGGGATTAAATGCGGGCGCGAGCCTCGCGGTCGTCGCGGCGACCGTGACGCCGCTGGGGTTAATAGCAACGCCGGCCTTGCGCCCTGTGCTGGCGGCCACCGGCGCAGGCATCAGCTTCTCACTCGTCCTTCTGCTCGCATCCGCCGGACGGCAGGGTCTGACGCCAGCAAAACTCGTCTTTTGCGGCATCTCGCTGTCGACGCTTGCCGGAACCCTTACCTCCGCCATCCTCATTCTCAACGAGGAAACATTACAGCAGATGCGCTTCTGGCTGGTTGGCGATACGGCAGGCATTTCGATGGCAGCCGTCGCCGCCGCCCTGCCGGCCGCCATTATCGCACTTCTCCTTGCATTCGCCGTCGCGCCGCGGCTCGATCTGCTCGCTTTGGGTGACACCACCGCCACAACGCTTGGCGTACCTGTCCGCTCGACCCGGATCTTGGCGCTTACCGCAATATCGCTGTTCTGTGGCGCGGCCATAGCCGTCACCGGGCCTGTCGGTTTCGTCGGTCTGGTGGTGCCACCACTCGTGTCGCGGCTAAAAACGGGGCGGCTTCTGCTTGCCATTCCCATAGCCGCGCTCGGCGGCGCGGTTTTACTGATCGCCGCCGATCTCGCCGCCCGCCTGATCCTTGCACCAACGGAACTGCCGACTGGGGCAATGACCGGCCTTGTCGGGGCGCCGGTCTTTCTCTGGTTGGTGCGCAGGGTGCTTAAATGAACCGTTACAGGGTCATCAGACTGGCGCATTTTTCAATTCGCCTCTTGCCGCAGCGGCTGGTTTTTCTGGTGACGCTTACCCTTTGCCTTACGCTTGTCGCCGTCTGGTCGCTTACCGCCGGCAGCCAATATATCCCGGCCTCCTCCCTGTGGTCTTTATTGACCGCTGGAAATAATCATCCCGCCTCGAATGACGCCGTGATGCTTCTCGACTTTCGTTTTTCGCGTCTGGCGCTTGCCATGGTCTCCGGCGCCATGCTGGGCGTTGCCGGTGCCATCATGCAAGCGACCACACGCAACAGTCTTGCCGACCCGGGCCTGCTCGGCGTGCGCGAAGGCGCGTTGCTCGCGGTGCTGGGCTGCCTGTTTTTGTTGCCATCCCTGCCGGTGATATTACGCCCCCTGGCCGGTATCGCCGGGGGGATGGCGAGTGCTGCAATCGTCTTTTCGCTTTCCGGTGTCACCTCACGGCTGCGCTTCGTTCTGACGGGCATCGGCTTCTCATGGTTTTTATCAGCTTTGCTGCTTATCCTTATGGCATCGCTTGATATCCGCAATTTGCAGACGGCGATGATCTGGATGGTAGGAAACCTGCAAGGCGCATCCTGGAGCGCCGTCTCCATCCTTTCAGCCATCCTGGCCATCACCCTTTGTCTTGTTCTCCTCACCGCCCGCGCCGCCGATGTTCAGGCGCTCGGCGACAATAATGCAGCGGCACTCGGCGTTCACACCCGCTGGCTATCAGCGCTGCATGCCATCCTTGCGGTCGTTCTCACCGCGTCCTGTATCTCCTTTATCGGCAGCATCGGTTTTGTCGGCCTGATCGGCCCGCATATCGCCCGACTTTTGCTGCCGGGCAGCTCCAATACCGGGCTTGTTATGGGCGCGGGTTTGGCAGGAGCGACGCTGGTTGCAATTGCCGATACGATTGCCCGAACCGCTTTTTCACCGCTGGAATTGCCGACCGGGCTCGTTCTTTCGGCCGTGGGCGCCCCCACGCTTCTTACCCTTCTTTGGTTTCACCGGCACCGCCTATAGGTCATTCATGCGCAATACCATTCTCGCTTTCGTTTCAACCGCCGGACTTCTTCTGGGGGTATGCGTTGCTCACGCGGAGGGCAGCCGGACCTTTACCGACGACCTCGGCCGCACCGTGTCTGTCCCCTTACAGCCGAAACGTATCGTCGCCCTGCACGACATCGATCTCACCATCCCGCTGATAGAATTGGGTGTGATACCGGTGGGTAGCCATGGCCGCATGGGTGGAGACGGCAAACCCTACCTGCGCTCCAGCGCCATTCTGACCGGTGTCGATTTCGACAATAGCGACATCGCCTATATCGGCTCCATCAACGCCGATCTGGAAGCGATAGTCGCCCTCAAGCCCGATCTCATCCTGACCGAACCGGACCGCCCCACCCCTATCGAAAAACTGGAACAGATTGCCCCGACCGTCGCCATCGACAATACGAAGGACGGCGCGCCGCATATCTACAGGGTGCTGGCTGAACTGACCGGCACGCAGGCGCGACTTGCCGTTCTGGACCGACGCTACCGGGCGCAGATCGAAGCGCTGAAGGCATCGGTCGATACCGGCGCGAGCACTGTCTCTGTGTTCCAGCCACTGAATGGCAAGATTAGCGTCTACCATACGTATCGTGCGCTCGGCCGGGTGCTGCGAGATGCCGGTTTTCGTTTCCCAGCCATCATCGACGATATTCCAGACGGCGAGCGCATCGAGATCAGCGCAGAGCGTTTGCCGGAGCTCGACGCCGACTTCATTTTCGATCCCTATCGTTCCGATACCGGCGCTTCTCCGCAGGCCGAAATCGACATGATGGAAGCTGTAATGCCGGGTTTCTGCAATTTTCTGCAGGCCTGCCGCAACGGTCGCTACATCCTTCTGCCGCGGGAGGAGGCAATCTCCAACTCCTACGCCGCCCTCAGCCTCATGGTCTCCGCCATCCAGTCGCATCTCACGGTAAGGCCCACGGCTGAAAAGTAGGGGGAACGATTGCCGCGACAAAAGCGCTTGCCTGGGAGCTTGGCGCACTGCTAATCCGTGAAGAAGAGTAAGAAACTCACCTTCACGGAAAGTCCCATGACGACTGGCGAGACCCGTACATCAAGGCCTAGACATACAGACCGTTTCGGTGAGCAACTACGCAAGCGCCGCGACCGTCTTTCGCCAGGGCTGCTTGCCGTTGCCGAATATATTGACGGCCACCGCCATGCCGTTCTCGGTAAATCGGCGCTGGAGATCGGCTTTGAGACCAATACCTCCGATGCGACGGTCATTCGCGCCATTCAGGCACTTGGGTTTCAGGGGCTAGTCGACCTCAAGGAAACTCTGGAGGCCTATCTCGGCGTGACGGATTCGCCGGTTGAAAAATTGGCCGCTACCACGAAATCCATTTCGGGCAACTGCGACGCGGCAATCGACTTCGTTCTCGAGAACCAGAAAAACGCGCTGGAAATGCTGGCCACTGTGGAAAACCGCGACGCCATGGCCGCCGCCGTGCGTCTTCTGGCGGAAGCACACGGCATCGGTGTCCTCGGCATCGGAGCCTCCGGCGTCATCGCCACCTATGCCGCCCGGCTGTTCCAGCGCTCAGGCGTTCGCTCCTATGCGCTGAACGCCACCGGCATTACGCTTGCCGAACAATTGCTCGACCTTGAAAACGGCCACGTCCTCATCATGCTCCTGCACGGCCGCGCCCACCGCGAAGCCCAAACCGCAATCGCTGAGGCTGGTCGCCTCGACATCCCGATTATCATGCTGCTCGGCCAGGAAGACAGCGTTCTCAAAAAACACGCCAACGCTTATCTCCTGCTGCCCCGTGCAAAGAACGAAGGGGTAGCACTACACGCCCCATCCTTCATCGCCATGGAAACCATGGCGCTCGCCCTCTCCGCTGCCCGTCCCGATCGAAGCCTTGAGACACTGGAAAGGCTGGTGGAACTGAGAACGTCGATCAGGCCGCACAAGCGGACATAGTGTCGAGGCGAGGTTCGGACCGGCAAGCTATCCGTTATACTCCCTGTCGGAGACGAGATACTCTTGTGTGGTAGACTGATAAAGCGTTATTGACTGTCCGAAGCGATGAAGTCATATCACCGTAAGCAGGCAGACCAGACAGGATCCGCGACGTGCAGGTAGAAGCATTCTCGATATCAGGCTTAAAAAAGATAACTCCAGCTCGGTTTGGAGACAGCAGGGGTTACTTCAGCGAAGTTTTCAAACGGGAATGGTTTCGCGAGAATGTCTCGGATGTCGAATTCGTGCAGGACAATGAATCTCTGTCCGCGCAGGCCGGAACTGTTCGTGGCCTTCACTTCCAGACGCAACCCTTCGCACAGGGCAAACTCGTCCGCTGCCTTCGTGGACGACTATTGGACGTTGCGGTTGATATCAGAACCGGATCACCCACGTTCGGACAATGGACCGCCGTTGAGCTTTCACCGGAAAACGGCGAGCAGCTGTGGGTTCCGGCAGGCTTTGCCCACGGTTTCATGACGCTGGTTGACGACACCGTTATCTCATACAAGGTGACAGCTCCCTATAGCGCCGTCCATGATCGCGGTGTCAAATGGGATGATCCCGCCATCGGCATCAACTGGCCAAAGATGGACAGTTGCGTGCTTTCCGACAAGGATGCCAAGCAGCCGTCTCTGTCCGAATTGCCTGAATATTTCACCTATCAAAAAACTGGAAATTGATGATGCGCGTTCTAGTCACCGGCGGCGCCGGATTTATCGGGTCGGCCCTTGTGCGCTATCTCGTAAGCGAGGTCGGCGCGGATGTTCTCACAGTCGACAAGCTGACCTACGCGGGAAATCTGGCTTCACTGAAGCCTATCGAAAACGCGCCAAACCACCGCTTTCTTCAGGCGGATATATGCGACCGTGCCGCAATGAATGACGCTTTCGCGACATTTCAGCCGGACTACGTGATGCATCTGGCGGCCGAAAGCCATGTCGATCGCTCCATCACCGGCGCGGCTGATTTTATTCAGACCAATATCAATGGCACTTTCACGATGCTGGAAGCAGCGCGGCAATATTGGAACGGTCTTGTCGAAGACGCAAAATCAGCCTTCCGCATGCTTCACGTCTCCACCGACGAGGTCTACGGTTCGCTCGGAGAGCATGGCCTCTTCGAAGAAACAACGCCCTACGATCCCTCGTCGCCCTATTCCGCTTCAAAAGCCGCAAGCGACCATCTCGCCACGGCATGGCAGCGGACCTATGGCCTTCCGGTCGTGATTTCCAACTGCTCCAACAATTACGGGCCATTCCACTTCCCGGAAAAACTCATTCCGCTGATTATCCTAAACGCCTTGGAAGGCAAGCCGCTTCCGGTCTATGGAAACGGCGCTAACATCCGCGACTGGCTTTATGTGGAAGACCACGCCCGCGCTCTGTGGCTCATTGTCCAGACGGGGCTCGCCGGCGAAAAGTACAATGTCGGCGGTAGAAACGAGCAGAAGAACATCGATGTTGTGAATTGCATCTGCTCCATTCTGGACGAACTGCGCCCGCAGTCAAAGCCTTATGCCGAGCTTATCAAATACGTCACGGATCGCCCTGGTCACGATGCCCGCTACGCTATCGACGCAACAAAGCTCGAAACGGAACTGGGTTGGAAAGCACAGGAAAATTTTGCGACTGGAATTCGCAAGACCGTTGAATGGTACCTCGACAATGAATGGTGGTGGGAGCCGCTGCGTCAAGGCGTCTACTCAGGTGAGCGCCTCGGCGTTCTGACGAAGGACTGAACCGGATGCGGCTGGCAGTCACCGGGAAAAATGGACAGGTCGTTAGTGCCCTTCAGGCACTGGCCGGACCCGGTCTGGAGATTGTTGCTCTTGGCCGGCCGGAGCTTGACCTTGCGCGACCTGACACCGTCTTCAAAGCGCTGCGGGAGGCGAAACCCGATGTCGTGGTATCGGCCGCTGCCTACACCGCCGTGGATAAAGCGGAAAGCGAACCAGGCATCGCTTTTGCCGTCAATCGGGACGGAGCAAAAGCCGTCGCGCGAGCCGCAAATGTCATCGGTGTTCCCGTCATTCATATTTCCACAGATTATGTGTTCGACGGCACCAAGACCACTGCTTACGTCGAGAATGATCCCACAGGACCGGCTTCCGTTTACGGCCGCTCAAAGCTCGCAGGCGAACACGCCGTTTCTGAAAACACCGACAACTACGCCATTTTGCGAACGGCATGGGTCTATTCGGAATATGGCAGCAATTTCGTAAAAACCATGCTGCGGCTAAGCGAAAGCCGCGACGAGATCAATGTGGTTGCGGACCAGTTTGGCTGCCCCACCTCGGCAAATGACATCGCCATCGCAATTGTGTCGATCGCAAAAAGACTTGCGACGGATCCTTCGGCGCATCTTCGCGGCGTTTTTCACATGTCAGGCACAGGTGAAACGAACTGGGCGGGTTTTGCCAAACAGATATTCGAGTTTTCTGCGGAAAACGGCGGAAAGTCGATGATTGTCAATGACATCACGACCGCACAATACCCTACCCCGGCCCGACGCCCGGCAAACTCCCGGCTTGATTGCAGCAAGCTGGAAGTAGTTTATGGAATAAGATTGCCGGAATGGCAGACATCAACGCGCGCGGTCATGGCCGCCCTAGCGCAGAACAAAAAGGAAATGCCATGAAGGGCATCATTCTTGCCGGAGGCAGCGGAACCCGTCTGCATCCTATGACATTGGCGGTCTCGAAGCAGATTCTGCCCGTCTACGACAAGCCGATGATCTATTATCCGCTGACGACGTTGATGCTGGCCGGCATTCGCGAGATCCTCATCATCTCGACTCCACATGACATGCCGCTTTTCCAGAACCTTCTGAAAGACGGTTCCCAATGGGGTCTCTCGATCGAATACGCCGTTCAGCCAAGCCCGGACGGGCTTGCCCAAGCATACATGATAGGCGCCGACTTCATTGGTGGCTCCCCGTCCTGCCTGATCCTCGGCGACAATATCTATTACGGGCACGGACTGCCGGAGCTCTTGCAAAGCGGTACCGGCGTCAATGACGGAGCCACCGTTTTCGCCTACCACGTCAACGATCCTGAACGTTATGGCGTCGTTGAGTTCGATAGCGAGATGCGCGCGCTGTCCATTGAAGAAAAGCCGTTAAAGCCCAAATCCAACTGGGCCGTTACCGGTCTGTATTTTTATGACGCCGATGTCGTGGACATCGCCGCCAATCTCAAGCCTTCCGCGCGCGGCGAGTATGAGATAACGGACGTGAACCGCGTCTATCTGGAACGCGGAAAGCTGAAGGTATCCATCATGGGTCGCGGTTACGCCTGGCTTGATACCGGAACGCCGGATAGCCTGCTCGAAGCCGGGGAATTTGTGCGCACCCTGGAAAAGCGTCAGGGCTTCAAGATAGCTTGCCCTGAAGAAGTTGCCTTCAGCAAGGAATTCATTACGAAGGCCCAGTTTTCAGAAATCGCCGAAAAGGCCGGCAAAGGTGATTACGGTGTTTACTTGAGAATGCTTGCGGCATCCTAGCAAGCGCTTTGATCATCTGCCATTGATGTAAGATGGAGACTGAATTCGTTAGACGTCTGTTCGTTGGACAGGCTTGAAACAATAATGAATGCAGGCGCACACTCGCTACCCACCCATTGGATACGAAATGGCAAAACTCCCACTTTCAGCGGTGACAATCGTTTCCGTTTGCTACAAGAGCGATGCGCTCATTGTTGACATGATCGCATCGATCCCCGCGGAGACGCCAATCGTTCTTGTCGACAACGGGCGGACTAACAGTTTCGCAAGTCTTCCTAAAGGAAGAAACATCGACATCGTCCGGCTTGATGAAAATTTAGGCTTTGGCCGAGGCTGCAATGCAGGAGCGGAAGTCGTCCAGACACCCTGGATCCTGTTTTTGAATCCAGACGCGAGATTGAAGCCCGGCGCTCTTGAGGCACTGCTGGAGGCAATAGAGCAATATCCTTCAGCAGTCGCTTTCAATCCGCGAATCGCCAACGCGGATGGAAGTGAGTACTTCAAGCGTCGCTCATGGCTCCTGCCGCGCAGCGACTACATGAAGAAGGGATGGCCCGACGCCGACCGCCCCGTGCCGGTCCTCAGCGGCGCCGCATTTGTTGTTTCGAAGCAAAATTTCGAAAAAGTTGGAGGCTTTGACCCCAATATTTTCCTCTATCACGAAGATGACGACCTTTCCCTGCGTCTTGCGCAACTGGGGCCACTCATGTTCGTGCGCAATTCCCTGACCGTTCATGCGGCGGGACATTCTTCAGGGCGTTCACCTCAGATCGCGCATCTGAAGGCCTTTCACATGGCTCGATCGAGGATTTACACGGGCATCAAACACAAGAGACCCTTCCCAAAAACTTCGACATTCGTTCAGGCGCTTGCGCTTCTACTTTCGCCAACCGTTCTTTTTTCAGCGCGGCGTCGGGCAAAGGCTGTCGGTTTTTTCAAGGGGGCGACCAGCAAGAATCCCATCGGCCTCTAACAGAGTTCAGCACTCGCAAGTTTTTCACTCTCCAAGTACCTTAGGATTTTACCTGACTTTCCTTGAGCCAAGACCATACGCCAGCAATGCCTTCCCTAAGGCCAATCTTCGGATTCCAGTCGAAATCCATCTTTGCCCGCTCCACATCCAGAACCGATACAGGAACATCCAGACTGCGATGGGGCTTGTAGATGATCGGTATGGGATTTCCGGTAATCTCCTGAACCACTTCCGCTATATGCAGGACTGACGTGCCAGTACCACTGCCGCCGTTGTAGATCCCGATCTTGTCGCTTTGCAGCGCGGCGACACAGAGGCTGGCGAGGTCCTTGACGTGGATATAGTCCCTGATGGTCGAACCATCACCCCAAATTTCGATCGGTTGATGCTTGAGAGCGAGATTCAGATAAGTCCCAATGATGCCTTGCACCCCAAGATTGCCCTGATACGGGCCGTAGGGATTGGACGCACGTATCACGATCGGTTGCAAGCCGGCCTTCATCTCGTAGAGCTTGAGATAGGACTCAATTGCGACTTTCACCACACCGTATGAACATATCGGATCCAGAATGTGGCCTTCCGGAATCGGAATTTCCTGCGGTTTTCCATAAACCGTGCCACCGGACGACAAATACAATATCCGTTTTACGCCGCACGCGGCCATATCTTCCAGAAGACTGAGGGTTCCCAGCAGGTTGACTTCCACGTCTCTTCCTGGATCCTTGTCACCCGTAGACGGAACCGTGCCACTTACAAGATGAGCGACGGCATCGACATCTCGTAAGACCTTGCGCATCAGTTTGCTATCGGCCAGTTCTCCCGAGATGTACTGAACCTCAGTTGAAAGAGGACGTGAGGATAGCCGGCTTCTTCCCATAACCGTGACGGCATGCCCTGCCGCCACCAGATCTTCCACAAGATGGCAGCCTATGAAGCCGCCTCCGCCGAGAACCAATATGTTCATGAAAAGCCAATCACCTTAATTCGACTGCGGAGAGGAACGTCGCGTCAGGATCGTACAATACTCATCCAGATACTCGCCAGCCAACACATCGATGTCGTATGTCTTCCCCAAAGCTTCTGCGTTTTCCTTCAGCCCCTCGCGAAGCGTTTTGTCCAAAATCTTTTCCATTGCTGCCGTCAACTCTGCCACGAACCGGACATTATCGCTATCATTGGCGATAATGATGCCAGCTTGCCGATCGTCGATCTGAGACATGCCCCTGATCTCACCGATATCGGTTGCAACGCAGGGCACACCAACCTGCAGCGCTTGTATCAGGCAAAGAGGATAAGATTCCCCCGGAAAGCGCGTGGGTATCAGGGCGACATCACTCATGCGATAGAGACCATAAATCTCTGTCACGTAGCCGAGGAAGTGAATTGTTGAATCGGAAGCCGCCAACTGTTTTGCAGCATCGGTTGCAGGTCCTTCGCCAACCATCAGCAATGCCATCGGCACCTCTGGCCGCCGTTCACGCAGGATAAGGTAGGCCTTTACAGCTTCAGCCCAACCTTTTCCTTCCGCTCCTCTTGCGACGAGAGCAAATACCACCGCATCATCCGCGACACCGAGTTGCGCTCGATTTTTTGGAAATGAGACATCATCGACAGGCATCGCATTTTTCACTTTTAGAAATTTGTCCTGCGGAATCTGCAAGTTATTGAACGGCGTCAAATTTCGATCAGCCGTATACGCGAACCGATCAATTTTTTTACTCCAACGCGAAATCCTGGTCGTTGCAACATCCATAGCTTCGTAGGAGCCGTGCAGCGTAGAGATGAAAGGAACTGAAACGCCTACACCATCGAGCAAAAACCCCTCGACATTGGCAACGTGCGAATGGACGATGGAGATACCGGCATTTTTGATAAAGTTGTCTACGCCCATGTCACGAACCGCATTTGCCGTGTAGACGGGAATTCCCGGATTCAGCATCCGTTTGACATCTCTATGGTCATCGACATCGTGCATCTGCAGAATAGAAACCATCACGCCTTTGCGGCGAAGCGCGTTTGCGAGATGAATAGGGAATATCTCGCCGCCGCCGAAAGAAAAGCCTAAAATACCAATAAGCACATGGATGTTGTCGCGCGGTATGGCGCGAAGTGCCGGCGCATTCAATAATTCGTCAAAATTTGCTCCCTGCAAGCCGGCACCTTTTGAAACACTGCGGCATACCTCGATAAAGCGCTGCAGAGTATCATCCGGAATATCCCAGCGGCCTTTCAATGCCGCCATCAGTCGCGCGTATTCCTTGTAATATTCGGGTTTAGACTGGGCACTGCTGCCGGACGTATTGCTCTCATGAATTCGGAAATAGCTTATTGCGCTCGGTTCATATGCAATCTGTCCACCACCGGCAATAACCGAGTAGAGATACCAATCTCCCATTATCTTAAAGCTGCGCGCTTCTTCCCAGACTTGGTCGGAAATGTCGAACCGGCGCCACAAGCTGCCGCCGACATTTGCAATCACGTTCTTTACTCCAAAGCCGCCACGGAACCATTCCGCCGCGGGGCGGACGGTTCGAACGTCCCAGATCCCGGGTTCACTATCTTCCCGATAGTGATCCAGTCCCGCGAAATAATTGCCATCACTGTTGGCAAACTGAATGCGGCCAAACGCTAACATCACGCTTGGATCTCGGAATGCACTTATCGTCCGCTCAACAAATGTGGGCTCGCAAAAATCGTCGCTTTCACAAATCCAGACGAGGTCACCTTTTGCCTGGGAATGGCCCTTTTGCCACTGGCGGAAAACATTGCCGGAGTTCTCGGTATTGTAAATTGCCCTGATACGCTCTGGAAAACGTTTGACATAGGAATCGATCACCGACCGGCTGTCATCGGTGGAACAGTCGTCAAGGACCAGAATATCGATGAGAGGATAAGTCTGCGCCAAGATGCTGTCGAGGCGTTGAGGTAGATAACGGGCATGGTTGAAATTGGGAACAATAGCTGTCACCCTCACGCCGCTACGCGCACTGAGGTTTGAACGGCTAGCCGCGATAATTTTGTTTGTTGTGATCTTTTGATAATAGTCGAGGCAAAACTGATCCACCTTGCGCGACAGCAACATGGGATCGCGTTTCTCAGCAGACTTCAAAAATCTTTTCCGTCGACGCGTACTGAAAGCTTTTATTTTCGACAGTGTATAAAGCAGCCGGGCGTAAATCAGTCGCTTCAACAGTTTTGCCAAAGAAGCACTGCTCATCCAATTGCTTCGCTGAAGCGCATCTACTTGACCGGAAATATGGTCAATATCCTTCATCAACGCATCAGACCACTGTGCTTCCTCGAACTCTACGCGCTTCAAGACGGGTTCGGAAGACTGAATATCCTGCGAGAAAACCCCGCTCATGCTCACATTCTCAACGGGTCGATCTGATGCGACACCGATCATATACATCGGCGCATCGATACCGGCCGCAGTTGCGCCACTTCCAGAGTCTGTTTCAAAAAACCGCGCAGACTGGTTTTCTGATGCGATGATCGAGCCGAAACCTATCTTCTGGCCATGCATCGAGACATGAGCAAAATGTTGCCCCAAGAGTTCATTGAATTCGTTCTTAAAAAGTTCTTTTACATGAAAGGGATTTACCAGCCCCGTCGCGACGGTGTAGGCGTGTTTTTCCGGCGTCGAAATGATCAGTATTCCATCAGCCCGCAGGACGCGTTTGATCTCTTGCATAAAGCGATCATGGGCCTCAATATGTTCAAGTGTCTCAAATGAGACGACGACATCCACAGACGCCGACGGGAGCGGGATGTCTTCGCACGACCCCGTCTTAAACGAAATGCTCCCGGTTTTGTACTTCACTTGCGCGTGTCGGACTGCTTCATCTGAAATATCAACGCCAATCACTGATCGGGCAGTTTCCGCCAGGAGTGCAGTGCCAAAACCCTCACCACTTGCGATATCCAGAACGTCTTTACCTCTGACAAAATTTTTTGCCAGATGATACCGATGCATATGTTCGAGATAGATATTGCCACCAATCGTCGGTAGATAGCGTTCGCCGGTGAAATCAAGATCGTCGGTCATACTGTTCCTCGGCAAAATACGCAGCTGTTATGTTTCGAGGCGGATACCCTATTCTCTGGCTCAAGTCGAGACAATGATCCCGCCCCTAAAAACAAGTGGGATTATTTGCAGCTGTTGTGCGGAAGTTCAGACACACCTCACGCTTCTCAAAACGCCGTGACGGATTCGGGAGGCGCTCAGAGGCATTATTGATACCTCCAAGCGACGGCCATCTGAGAAAGACTTACGATTTTTTTCCTCTTGAAAGGAATTTTCCCAACCACGAGGCTTCCGGCTGATGATCGCTTGCGCACGATGCACTAATTGCAATTCCCGCGGGATAGTCGAACGTGCTCAGGCAGACATCTTCAAACCCAGCCTCAACGACATGCTTCCAAGCGTCAGCTCCATATTCGGTAACAACCTGAAAGTCGGATGCGTTGGAGCTTGGAGCACCATGATAGCTGTTTGGCAATCCCTTCCGATCACGCGTCAGCCTGTCTACAATTATCGGAACCGTGTAGGCTAGAAGACCGCCCGGTTTCAAAACCCGTCTGCACTCTGACAGGGCTTTCACAGGGTTTTCGACATGCTCGAGAGTATCCGAATGGACAATCAAATCGAAAGTTTGATCCGCGTATGGGAGCGAATGCATATCGACTTCCGGATATTCTCCAAGTGTTCGATCAGGCATTTGCCTCAGGTAGTTCGATAGCTGTGCGCACTCATTGAGTTCTAGAACTTTTTTTCCCTTACTATCAATAACGAAGTCCGCAAATCTACCCTTCCACGACCAATGACGCATTATAGAACGCGCAAGGGCCTGACTGCGAATATTACACCCGCAACCCAAACACTGCGTACCCTGTTGTCGATCAATATAGCCCCGTTCGAAGCTGTTTATGCCCCATTCCTCAGCGAGCTCATCCCAAATTACATTGTTATTGACGAATTCGTCGCTGCCGCAAACCACACATTGCATTTTATTTCCACCGCTTCAAAAACATGAAGTTAAACCATTCCAGATCACGTTACTCTCGAACACGTTTGATTTTATAGCGTCCTCGCTAAAAGTAACTCGTAGCGACCGGGTTTAAGACACCGATTACACGAGCCACGGCCTGCGAATGAACACCGAACCCGGCGCATGGGAATAGCCGTGTGGCCAGTCCGACGCTCACGACCCATACCGGTGCAAACGCAACCACGTTCACCAAGCCAAAGCGCAGGTATTCCGCCTCTTGTCGGGAACCAGACTCCTCGAAAACGAATAGCTTCATGAGGCCATAGGCCGTCGTCATCCCGAAGATATAGGCTATCACGATGGCAGCAGAGTAGCTGGTAATTGTGGACAATGCTGCCCGCGATAGGACGTTGACGCCTGCAGCTATGCCACCAGATAACACGAAACGAACGAAAGGCGATGGGAACATTTCAGAAATCGACTTCATTTCGACGCAGCTTCTTACACCCTGTTGGACACACTCATCGCCGTCTCGCGATAGTCTCTTTTACGGCAATGGCGGATCTAATATTACGATTCAGTCGGAGCACGCAATTGGAAGGCAGATCGCGCTTTGCCCGAGAACTAGGCCAAAACGCCGATATTGACAGACAGAATGCGGGAGACTATTTGCTAGCAGCTAATGCGGGCCACATATAGCTCTGGACAGAAGCGTCTCGTCCTGACATGCGCAAGTCGTTACCGGAATATCTGGATTCGCGCGCCGGATATCCCTAAGTAACGGTCGAGTTAAGTAAGCGCAACGTGGATTGACCAGTGTAGCAAGGTGAATACAAGTGACATGCTGACTAGGTGACACGACATTTACCTTTGCCATGGGGCGGTGAGCAGGTCTTATCTTGGAACGTTATTTATCTTGAATTCGCAAGGATATTGCAGTGATCGGATCGTTTTTGTCGGCAGACGACAAAAAGCTGCTAGCGCGGCTCTTTAAGGAAAACTTCAAAAAACACGTTGGCTGGTATTCTGCGGCGATTGCGGCAATGGTTGTTGTTGCCGGCACGACATCTCTCAGCGCTTGGATCATGCGCGATATCGTCAACAGCGTTTATTTGAAGCAGGGCTTCGACGTTGTCCTGAAGATTGCCTTCGCGGTTGCGACTATCTTCATCGTGAAGGGCCTCGCCACGTTCGTGCAGAGCTATTACCTGAGCAAAGCAGGCAACAGCATTGTTGCCGAGCAACAGCGCAAAATCTACGACAGGCTTTTGAAGCAGGGTGTTTCCTTTTTTCAGAACCTGCCCTCCTCGGAACTGCTAATTCGCGTCACCTATAACGCGCAGGCAGCCCGTAGCGTCATAGACACCATCGTTACATCCTTTATCCGTGACCTGCTTTCGCTCGTCGGCTTGATCATCGTGATGTTCGCCCAGAATTTCCTTCTGAGTGCGATTTCCATGATTATCGGACCGATCGCGATTCTCAGCGTTCGCCTTGTTCTGCGTCGCGTTCGCAAAATCATGGAAGCGGAACTTGCTTCGCTCGGCGAGATCGTCAACGTCGTGCAGGAAACCAGCATTGGGGTTCGCGTTATCAAGGCGTTTTCGCTTGAAAAGCTGATGCGCCAGCGCATGAACAAGGCGGTATCCGATGTCGAGCAACGCGCCAATGGCATTGCGAAGCTTGAAGCGGCGACCAGCCCGATCATGGAGACACTGTCCGGTCTCGCCATTGCAGTCGTCATCGCCGTATCCGGTTACACCGTTCTTGAAAAAGGTGGTTCGCCGGGCGACCTGATGGCCTTCATTACTGCCCTGCTTCTCGCCTATGAGCCAGCCAAGCGTCTGGCACGCATGCGTGTCCAGATCGAGGGCGGTATGATCGGCGTGCGTATGATGTTCGAGGTTCTGGACGCTCCGTTGACACTTGCCGAAAAGAAGGATGCCCAGCCGCTCCCCAAGGCAAGCGGCAATGTGGAACTCAAGAACGTCAGCTTCGAGTATGTTGCTAACCAGCCGGTTCTGAAGGACGTCAGTGTCCTCTTCGAGGGTGGCAAGATGACTGCGCTGGTCGGGCCTTCCGGCAGCGGCAAGTCGACGATCATCAACCTCATGATGCGTCTTTATGATCCGCAAAGCGGTTCGGTCGAGATCAACGGAATGGATTTGCGCGACGTGTCCTTCGCAAGCTTGCGCGAGCATGTTTCTTACGTGGGTCAGGAAACCTTCCTCTTCTCGGGAACGGTGAAGCACAACATTTCTGTCGGTCGTGACAACGCTACCGATGAGGAAATCATCGCTGCGGCCAAAGCGGCCAACGCACATGATTTCATCATGAGCATGCCTGATGGTTATGACAGCAAGCTTGGCGAAAACGGTTCCGGTCTGTCCGGTGGCCAGCGTCAGCGTGTTGCCATCGCCCGCGCCATGCTGAGAGATGCGGACATATTGATCCTCGACGAAGCTACGAGCGCGCTCGATTCCGAATCCGAAGCGCTTGTCCGGGACGCGCTTGAGCGGTTGACGTTTAACAAGACGTCGATTGTCATTGCCCACCGGCTCTCCACGATCAACCGGGCCGACAAGATTGTCGTCATGGATAATGGTCAGGTTGTGGAGCAGGGAAGCCGTCGCGAGCTGCTCGCAACGGATGGTCTCTACAAACGCTTGCACAGCATCCAGTTCGATGCGGACGTAGCCTAAGTCAGACAGTTATTGGGCGGCATTGCCGCCCGATCCTTATTAAGCTTGCCTGTTACGTCAGATACCTTCGGACGGTTATGCCGATTACAAGGCGATATCCATATCGCTCGCTTGCCCTCACCAGGAGCGGCAGAATCTGCCACGCGTTCATCGCTCAACCCTATTAGCGGCGCGGCAACGCTCATGGTGCCGACGACTTCCTTCCCCTGACGGATAAATCGACAATCTACAAAACCTAGTGCTCTGGCTCGATGCGGCTCATGCCCGGTGACGTCGTCACAACCGGCATGCCGCCACGCGTCGGCCATGGAAGTAAGCCGCCGGTCTTCCTGAAAGCCGGAGAGTCGTCGAACTTGGCATGGATGGCCTTGGCAAGCAGCGCCAAATCGTGACAGCATTCGGCCAATAGACAGAATGAGGGATGATGACTGGAATGACGGCGATCGAAAAACTGGCCCGGCGCCTTCTGAAAGCAGGCCTGAACAGCGGCAAAATTCCGCTGGCGTCAATCGAGGTGGATGGCCTAGTTCCAGACAGCCTTGAAGATGCCATGGCCGTTCAACGCGCTTTCGTTGAAGCTTCAGGCAAAACAGTGGGAGGCTGGAAGCTGGCGATCCGGCCGGACGGGAAGGCGGTTGCTGCGCCGATGGTCGATTGTTATGGCGTCGATGAGGATAACGTCGCGTCTTTTACGGGAAGAGACATTGAAGGCATCGAAGTGGAAATCTGCTTCACCCTCGCCTCCGATATTCCTGCCCCAACGACGACCCCGTTCAGCAGAGCCGATATATTAACGCATATCGATGCGGTGCACCTCGGCGTCGAGCTCCTCGGCTACCGGCTGGTGGAAAAGAACCAGGTTCCCTTCCCGCTTTTTCTGGCGGATCGCCTTGCCAATCGCGGATTTGTTCTAGGGCCGGAAATCAACGCGGCAATAGTTGATACCTTTGCCGAAAATACCGGGGATCTGCCGCATCTTACGGTGACCGAAGGTACAGAGCTTCGTTTTGATGCGGTGGTGAAACACCCAAATATCGATCCGCTAGCGCCGCTTATCGCTTTCGCCAATTCCCCCCTCAACAGAGATGGAACGCTGAAGCGCGGACAGATCGTCACCACCGGCAGCCTTTGTGGGGCGATAACAAGCGACCTTGCCGCCGACACCTATATCGATATGAAACCGGTCGGGGCTTTCACGCTTTCATGCTCTTGATCGTCGCCTGCCGCCATAGACGCGGATAGTGCTTCCGCGTCGATGGCGATTTTGGTCGAGGCGTTGCGGACCTGCAGCGTCATATCCCGAAGAACCTCTTCAGGCTGCTTCACATCCCTTCGGCCAGTCTCCGGCCGGCGATTCTATCCGGCTTTCGTCGTCGCCGTCGTGTCCACGCGGCCCGAAAACCAGTTGGCCAGCAACGCGCCGGAGATATTGTGCCAGACGCTGAAGATGGCGCTGGGCACAGCTGCGAGAGGCGAGAAATAGGCTGTCGCGAGAGCGGCACCGAGACCGGAGTTCTGCATTCCCACCTCGATGGCTATTGCCTTGCGCTTGGCGAGGGAGAGACCGGTCGCCTTCGCCGCAAAATAGCCAAGCAGATATCCAAGACCGTTATGGAGAACCACGACGGCAAATATCATCAGTCCGGACTGGGCTATCGCACCTTTCGATGCGCCGACAACCGCCGAAACAATCAGAACGATACCGATCACGCTGACAAGCGGCAGCGCAGGCACAGCCGCCTTGACGACGTTCGGCAACAGCTTCTGCAAGGCGGCTCCAAGCGCCAGCGGGACCAGCACGACCTTGACGATGCTCAGGAACATTGCCCAGCCATCGACAGGCAGGAACTGGCTGGCGAACAACCACACGAGGAATGGCGTCACCAAGGGAGCAGCAAGCGTCGTCACTGACGTGCAGGCGACGGAAAGGGCGACATCGCCCTTCGAAAGATATGTCATGACATTGGACGATGTGCCGCCCGGGCAGCAGCCAACCAGGATGACACCTGCTGCCACTTCCGGTGGCATCGGGATTAGCAGAGTCAGCAGCACCGCAAGTAACGGCATGATGAGGAATTGGCCGAGCACACCGATGGTGACATCAACAGGGCGCCTCACGACTTCACGAAAATCGTCGACCGAAAGCGTGAGCCCCATGCCGAACATGATGATCGACAGAAGCGTAACGATCCACGGCGCAATCTGCTTGAAGGTTTCTGGAAAATAAAAGCCGAGAACGGCAAACAAGATGACCCAGACCGCAAAGGTTCTTCCCACGAAAGCCGAAACGGCTGCCAGCGATTTCATGTCTATACTCCCAAAATGAACATGAGACCCCGTCTAGTCGGCATGGTCGCTGTGTCAAGGTCACGCGGGACGGTCAGTGGCCCATGCGCGGATGAGATCAGGACGAGCCCCAACAAACATCAGTGCAAAGCGCGGCCGCAGCGGGTGAAGTGCATCTTCACAACCACAGGCGGGTAGACCGCACAGGGTGTGCGTCGGGCGTAAACCGTCAAAACCTGTAGGTCAGCCCGACAACAGGGCCACTCAGCCGCGAATCGAAGACGTAGCCGCCATGCGAATAATCGACATCAAGCACCTTGTAGCCGGCCGAGACAGAGAGTGTATCGGTAAAGATGTAGTTCACCGTCGCCAGGGCCGACCATGTCAGATCCGATCCTGCGCCAAATCCGCCGATGTCGACCTGACCCTGAAGTGAAAGCCGGTCCGTCACGCCAAAAAATACCCTTGCGCCGATGACTGGATCCACCCAGCCGAAGTTTTCCTTATGGGTTGCCGACACGCTGCCGATCAATGGGTGACTGGCCGTAACCGCGACCTCGTTGGAAATATGCCAGAAGCGTGCGCCCGCCAGCGCATCGAGCGTGAAGCCTTCGGTATCCACCATCCGATACCCGGCCTGCAGCGTTGCCATGAATTCCTGGGTATCGACATCAGCGTTGATGGCCGCCCCCGGGGGCAGCGTCGGCAAGCCGGGAATTTGCAGGGCCGGCAACGGGCCGGTGGCCTTGCTGTCGGTCGTGTCGACATACATCAAGTCGCCGGACAGAACGAAGCGGTCGTACCGCCCCCAGATATTAACAAATCCCCCGAAGTTGAGATCATCCATGACGTCGGAAAATGATTTCTCGACGTGAAGCGTCGGCGCACGCCGGAACGGTGAAATGTTGCCGTTCAACCCGGTTGCCCACAAATAGCCCGTGACCTGAAGCGCCCAATCGGGTTGATCAACTCCCGCGGGAGTGAAACTCTGCGCATCCGCACCTAAGGCCAAGCTTGCGGAAAAAACCATAACGGTCGAAAAAATAGATAATTTTAGCAAAGGCTTACCCCCCGTCCGGCACCGAAGGTAAACCGATTTGACATCCGGCAACAAGTCCGATTTTCTATCATACGCTGCAATCGCGCCGCGAGCACCGGAGGATGCACCATGCGACCGAAGACCATTCCTTTTTTGTCTGCCTGCACCGCCACCGTTTTTTCCATTGCCACGCTTGCGACATCGGTGGCTGAAGCCTGCACACGGTTCGTCTATCTGGGTGAAAACGACCAGGTCATGACTGCCCGCTCCATGGACTGGAAAACAGATGTTGGCACGAACATCTGGGTCTTTCCGCGCGGAATGGAGCGATCTGGCGAGGCCGGGCCGAACTCGGTCAAATGGACCTCGAAATACGGAAGCGTCATTGCCTCGGGCTACGATATATCCACCACGGATGGCATGAACGAAGCTGGCCTTGCCGCCAACGTGCTCTGGCTGGTCGAGTCGAGTTACCCGGCCTATGATGGCAAGTCTCCGGGACTTTCCATTGCGGCATGGGCGCAATATGTACTCGACAATTTCGCCACGGTCGGCGAGGCCGTCAGCGCACTCGAAAAGAACCCCTTCACGGTGGTGACGGACAGTGTGCCGGGGGAAGAACGTCTCGCAACGCTGCATCTATCGCTGTCGGATGCCAGCGGTGACAGCGCAATCGTTGAATATATCGATGGCAAACAGGTCATTCACCACAGCCGCAAATACCAGGTGATGACCAATTCACCGACTTTCGACAAACAGCTGGCCCTCAACGAATACTGGACGCAGATCGGGGGCACGGTGATGCTTCCCGGCACGAACCGGGCATCGGACCGATTTGCCCGCGCAGCATTTTACGCCAATGCAATCCCCAAAAGCGAAGACCCGGTCGAGGCAATCGCCAGCGTGTTCAGCGTCATCCGCAACGTCTCGGTGCCCTATGGCATAACCACCCCCGACCAGCCGAACATTTCTTCAACGCGCTGGCGCACGGTGATCGACCACAAGCGAAAGCTCTATTTCTTCGAATCCGCTTTGACGCCGAACATCTTCTGGATAGACATGACTAAGCTCGACGTCTCGAAAGAAACAGGCTCCGTGAAGAAACTCGACCTGGGGCCAAATCAGATCCACATCTACTCCGGCATGGCGAACGACAGGCTGAAGGACAGCAAGCCTTTCAAATTCCTCGGACTTTAAGAGTGCCGCGGCGACGGCACCGCACCCTGCCCTTACCAGCCATTCAGGCAGACGACCGTCCTGTCATCGCTGAATTCGGTGCTTGTCGAGCCTTTTACCGAAGGATAGTCGGCTAGTTTGTGAAAATCGGCCGTCTCGACGCGGGCAAATTCCGCTTCCCAGTCAGCGACATCGGTTCCAGTCGGCAGAGACAGATAACCGTCGGAAAAGATTTCAAGGCTTACAAGCGTGTCCTTGGCGATGCTAAGATCGACCGTCCCCTCTTCTATGACCGTTCCGCCATTGACCGAGGCGTATCCCAGTACGTGTCCCTGCCTGTTTGCGAATTGCGGCTGGACGCGAATTCCTCCCATCAGGAATTCCTCGACCGCTTCGATATCGCTCTCAAGACCGCTCATGCGGGCTGCGGCAATGACAACATTCTCCGCCTCCTGCGCAGTCATGATGCCGTTTTCGACAGCGGAACGCAGGCCGGAAAAGATGGTCGCACGCGTGCGTGCCTCGGCTGCATCACCATCCCCCATAAAGGCAAAAAGCTGCTTGAAGACAAGGATGCGCGCCGATGTACTTACCTTGTCTATAAGCTTGGCATGCTGCAGCAACCGGGAGCCGTTGATACGCACACCGGAATCGCCAGCCAGAAGCAGGCGGAAACTGTCTCCCAGGTCGGCAACAATTGCCAGGGTTGTCGACGGTGGATGGCTGGCATTGATGCGCTCGGCCTCCTGCTTCAAGATATCGCTGATGTTCTGAAAGAGCTTGGGCGCGGCAATTGTTTCCAGTGTGCCATCGAGGCCCATTTTCGCCACGGCATTTGCGGCAGCAAGTGCTGCGATACGGCCCGAGCTCAAGCCGCCGTAACTTGCACCGGTCGGGTCGGTCGCACCGTCAAAAACGGCCAGAACCCGTCCCGGTATGATCAGTGCCACATCGTCCCCGGGCGTTGCGGCGTTCTTATATTTCGATTGCGAAAAGCTCGCGATATTCATCGTCGTGTATTCCTTGCAAAGGGAGGCTGGGCAGAGGGAGGCTGGCGGCGACACGTATGTCGCCGCTCCTGCAGGCTTTTGGTGAGGGCTGGTATGGTTTCAGACGAAAGAGGCTTCTTTGTCTTCCGAGAGGCGGAACACGATGAAGACGCAAAGTCCGGTGCTGACCAGAAGGACGGTTGAAAGCGCCGCAGCCGTGCCAAACTCGCCGTCAATCACCTGAACATAGATGAGAACCGGCATGGTGATCGTTCGTGCCGTGTAGAGGATCAGCGTCGAGGACAGCTCGTTGATAGCCGTTATGAAGCTCATCAGCGAACCGATGATGAGACCGGGCAGCATCAGCGGCACCGTCACCGACACGAAGGTCTTTGCCGGCGAAGCCCCGAGATTGACCGCAGCCTCCTCGATGGACGGCTTGATCTGCCTGAGGATCGATGTCGTGGAGCGGACGCCGTAGGGCAGCCGGCGGATGAACACCAGGACGATGATGATGAGCGCCGTCCCCGTGATGTCAAACGGCGGATAGCGGAACGTCGTGACGTAGCCGATCGCCATGACAACGCCGGGAATGAGGTAAGGCACCATCAGCAGGAGATCGAGCGAGCCGGAGACAGCATTGTCGCGTCGCACCACGATGAAGGACAGCAGGCCGGAAACGATCGCAATCAGTACCACGGCAGCCAGTGCAAACGTGAAACTGTTGGCAATCGCCTGCGGTGAATCACGAAGGATACGGGCATAGCTGTCCAACCCGAAGCCGCCGGTGAAGACGGGACCGCTGGTTGCGAGGAACGAGGTGTAGATGACCGTGAGCGACGGCAGCATGGCGATGAAGACGACCAGATAGCAGAAGCCGTGCACGATGAACGACTTCAACGGGCGCATGGACTGCTTTACCGGCCTGTTGGTCAGTGAACTGGCGTAGCGGCGCTTGGCAAGAATGTGCCGCTGCAACAGAAGTGCCGCCATCGAAATTGCAATCATCACCATGGAAATCGTCACCGCCATGGTCGGCGTACCGGCCATTTCGGAGGTGTATTGCGCATAGGCGATTGTCGAAAGCGTTCTGATGCCCTTGCCGAGGATTGCCGGCGTTCCGAAGTCGGCGATGGACAGCACGAAGCAGATGATCGCGCCGGTGCTGACTGCCGGAAAGACCAGCGGCAAGGTGATCTTGCGGAAACGTTCGAACGCCGTGCAGCCGAGATTTTCCGCCGCGTCCTCATAGGACTTGTTGATGGTGTTCAGCGCGTTCTCCGTCATCAGGAAGATGTAGGGAAAGAACTTCAGGCTGAAGACCATCACGATGCCCGGGATCCCGTAGATCGTCGGCAATGAAATGCCGGCGAAGGACAAGAGATTGGTGACAGCACCATTGGCACCGAACAGCATGATCCAGGCGTAAGCACCAATGAACGGCGGTGCGCACAGAACCAGAACCGCGAAGGTGGCAATGAAAGTGCGCCCCTTGATGCGATAACGGGACGTGCAAAAGGCAAGCGGAATACCGAGAAGGCAGGCGCCCAGCATGCCCAGCACGCCGATCAGAAGCGTATTCCAGAGTGCGACGGTGTAAAAACGTCGCGTGAACACTTCCGCATAGTTGCTGAGACCGAAGGCCCCGGTTTTGGCATCGAAGAAACTGATGAAGAAGACGCTGAAAATCGGCAGGATCAGGAAGATCGCCAGCAGGATGACGGCAAACACCGTCACGCTTGTCCAAAAACCTGGCAGTCGCAGGCGGAAACCGCCGGGAGTTGCAGTCGCAGTCATATCCGTCATGACAGGCGCTCCCCGGTTACGCCCTCGCCGAACAGCTTCGCATCGGCCGCGCGCCAGGAGAAAGTGGTCTTCTGGTTGGGCTGCAGTGCAATGATCTCAGGCGATGGCTTGGTGATCGCCTCGATTTCCTCGCCCGACGAGAGAACGGCTGCAACGTTCATCTCACGCCCTGTAAAGCTGACCAGTCTTATGGTCACGGGCAGTTCGATGCGCTCGTCACCATCGATCGCGGCAGGACCGACAGAAATCGCCTCCGGGCGGATGGCGGCGACGATCTTCCGTTGCGGGGAAATCGCATCCGCCTGCGGCAATGCGACCTTGTGGCCGGAAATGGATGTCTGCCCGCCTGCACGGTCAAGCGTCAGGAAGTTGTTTGCGCCCACGAACGACGCGACGAAGCGGTTGGCGGGATTGTTGTAGACTTCCCAGGGTGGTGCAGCCTGCTGAATGACGCCGCCATACATGACGCAAACCAGATCGGACATGGCAAGCGCCTCTTCCTGATCATGCGTGACATAGACCGTGGTGATGTTCATGGCCTGCTGGATTTCACGCAGTTCCCGGCGCAGGTCCACGCGAAGTTTGGCGTCGAGGTTGGACAGCGGCTCGTCCATCAACAGCACTTTCGGGTTGATGACGAGTGCGCGTGCAAGACCCACACGCTGCTGCTGGCCGCCGGAGAGTTCGTGAGGCATACGCTTGGCATAGGGAGCGAGCTGCACGACATCGAGAATCTTGCCGACCCGTTCGCGGATCTCGGCTGAAGACGCCTTGCGCTGTTTCAGACCGAAGGCAATGTTGTCAAACACCGAAATATGCGGAAACACCGCATAATCCTGAAAGACCATGCCGACATCGCGCTTGTGGGCGGGCACATGTTCGATCGCCTGTCTTTCGATGCTGATGCTGCCGCTATCCTGCTGGTGAAAACCGGCAATCGTGCGCAAAAGGGTCGTCTTGCCACAACCGCTGGGTCCAAGAAGCGTAAAAAACGATCCGGAGGGAATGGAGATGTTGATGTCGGAGAGGGCAACGACATCCCGGTAACTTTTCTTGATGCTGGTAATTTCTACGGCGGCCATGTGCTGCTCCATGACATATCCTGCGCGGCACGCGACCACGGTGGACGGAACGAAATGCTGTTGTGAAAGAGGTAAGCAGGGGACGGCTGCCTGACGCGCCGCCCCCGGCAATGTTCTTACTGGACGTCGAGCAGGATCTCGTTCCACTTTTCCATCAGACGCGAGCGGTTGTCCGCAGCCCACTTGAAGTCGTATTTCGCATCCGGAACATCGGACAGCGGAACGAGCGCCGAATTGGCAGGAACATCGGTTCTGACCGAGCGACGACCGGCTTTCACCACGACTTCCTGCGCTTCCTTGGAGACGATGAAATCGATGAAGGCCTTGCCGTTTTCGGCGTTCGGCGCACCCTTGACGAGCGCCATGCCGTCAGGCGCGATTGCCGTGCCTTCTTTCGGATAGACGATCTCTACCGGGGCGCTGCCAAGCTTGTAGCGCAGGGCGGCGTCTTCGAGCGTAATACCAACCGCCTGCTCGCCATCATTGACGAAACGCGGAACAGCGCCTGAAGAGGTGGAAAGAACGGAGTTGCCGAGAATGCCGGTATAGACCTCCCAGCCCTTCTCTTCACTATCGAAATCCTGCAAAACCGTCGCCATCTGGATATAGGCGGAGCCGGACTGATCGGCACGGGCCGAGGAAATCAGACCCTTGTATTCAGGCTTGGCAAGATCGGCCCAGGATGTCGGAACCGGCGCACCTTTCAGCGCTTCCTTGTTGACGATGAAGGCCGTAACGACTGCGGTAAAAGGAACCCAGTTGGTGCTCGGCGAAAAGGCAGGGTTGATCGATGCTGCCTCGACAGGCTTGTAAGGTTCGAAGAGGTCGGCGGAAAAGTCGATGACGGTGCCATCAACGCTCCAGATCACGTCGCCAGCCGCCTTGCCGCTTTCCGCCTTGATGCGGTTCATCAGCTCACCGGAACCGGCTTTGACAAGCTCGACCTTGGTGCCGGTCTTCTTTTCAAACATGGGCAGCAACTCATCCATGAGCTGCTGGGGCGCTGCCGAATAGACCACGACGGTACCTTCCGCATGGGCGAAAGCCGCACTGGCAAGGAAAGTTGCGCCAGCAACAAGGCGCGCGAAAATAGTGCATGATTGACGCATAAAGGGTGCTCCGTTTTTTTGTTCCCTGACTGGCAAGGCAGTACGACATAATTTCTTATTGATTTTGCGTGTCGCTACCCGCCGTCTGTTATTTATTTTCTTTACGTAAATTAATTAGTCAAGCTGCAATTTATCTTGAATACAAAAATTGAATATCCGTCTGAAAAAACTCAACATTTGAAGACAGCCGCGCTTAATCTTCGAACCTGAAAAGTCAGGACGTTCCGGAAAACAAGGTGCACAGCCGCTGAAATTGCGCTAATCATCCGACTTAACTTCTCGTGGGAGACCTGGTTGATCGACCTCGGCTACAATGAACGGCGTCTGCTCGAAATCCTGCGCGGCAAGGGAGGCATGTCGCGCATCGAACTGGCGCGCGAGATGGATGTTTCCGCACCGACCCTCACCCGCCTGACGGCCAATCTTCTGGAATCCGGCCTGATCCTGGAAGCCGAGGAAGCGCGCAGCGACGGCAAACGGGGGAAGCCATCCACTGCCATCGAGATCAATCCGAACGGACTTTTCACGCTCGGGGTCTATTTCAACCCGGACGATCTGCGTATCTGCCTGGCCGATCTCAACGGCACGATCAGGCAGGAAATCAGGTCCGAGCTTGAGGGGCACAGTTTCGAGCATATCATGGAGATGGCCGAGACGGCCGCCCGACAGGTGGTTGAAAAGGCAAAGATCAAAAAGAAGGATGTGCTTGGCTGCGGTATCAGCTTTCCAGGCCACTTCAAACGTGATCGAGGCCATGTCTTTCGCATCAAGCAATTCGAGAGCTGGCGCGACATCGACGTGGACAAGGACTTCCAGCCCTATTTCGATTTCCCGGTCTTTCACGAAAATGACGGCAATACCGTCATCCTCTCGGAGCTATATTACGGAGCGGGTCGAAGCATCCGCAATTTTGCGATGATCTGGCTGACATACGGCATAGGCGGCGCCGTTGTGGTTCAGCGCCATCTCTATCGCGGCACGAACGGCAATGCCGGCGAGTTTGGCGGCCTGTTTCCCAAATCCCATCCACGTCCCTCTGGACAGGACCTTTGCGACACGCTGGCCGCCCACGGAGTGGGCATCCGGCGTTTGAAGGATATTGATGAAAGCTATTGCGACCACCCCGCCGTGGTTGCCTGGCTGGAAAGGGCGACCGACCAGCTTCGTCTGCTGGCGCTGACGGTTGCCAGAACGATGGATCCCGGCGCCATCATTTTTGGCGGATCGCTACCTGACTGGGTTCTTGAACATATCGTGCAGCGCATCGGCTCGCTGGAAATGCTCGGCGAAGACTTTTTCGTCGAGCCACCTGAAATACGCAAATCGATGATGAGCGACCTACCCCATCTCGGTGCCGCCAGCATACCGATCTACCGCGCCACAACGCCCAGCTATTATTCCGGCCGGGCGTTGAAGGGTTGGGCTTAACCGCCAGTCGTCAGAGGCTTTTCGGTCCAGTTGCCGGTGGAAGGCGCCGGGTGTCTGAATCTCTCACCCGGTACCGGTTTTTATGGGAATTTCAGGCAAGTTCGGCCGGGACCAATTCCGCGATCTCCGGCCAGAGCGTCTCCGTCACGGCCATCAATTCAGGCGTTGCGGCGGCAACCCAGGGAATGCCGGTTTCGCCGCGCGTTCCAATCCGCACGTCAAGACCCGCCTCTTTTGCCAGAACAACGCCACCGGCGATGTCCCACATGGTCGTCAGTTTTTGCAGATGGCCATCGAAGATGCCGCGCGCCGCAAAAACCAGTGAAATCGAGGTCGAACGGATGGATTCCACCACCCAGCCGGCATGCCTCAAACCGACATTGAGCGCCGCCACCTCCGCGGCATCGGCAGACGCGCTGTCACCGAGCGACATCACCTGCACTTCCTTAAATGGAACATCGCGCGCAAGCGGCTTGCCGTTCAGCAGCAACCCTGTTCCTTCGGCAGCCGAATAGATCTCCTGGAAGACTGGCATGGCGACGACCCCGATTTCCGGGCAGCCGTTGCGCACGAAGCCCAGCGAGATGCCCCAGAGTGGTGAGCCGCGAAGGAAGTTTGCGGTGCCGTCGATGGGATCGATGATCCAATAGGCGTCATCTGCGATCCCGCCCATCTCCTCGCCGAGAACGGTTTCACCCGGAAATGCCGCCGCCAGCCGGTCGCGCACCAGCCTTTCAACCGCGGTATCCGCTTCCGAGACGAAGTCCTGAAAACCCTTGGTGCGGGTGGCGATGCTGCCGCGCGCTTCGAAAAAGCGAAGGGCAAGCCCCATCGCCTCCTCTATGATGCCGGCTGCACGCTCGAGGCGCTGGTTCATCGTGTCCATGACCTGCCCGTCTCGCCTGCATCAGCCTTCAGCCAGCCCGTGAAGGCCTCGACTTCATCCGTCTGGATTGCACCGACGCCGACCTGCGCCAGTGCGCCCCACACACCTTCTGCATCGGAAAGTGCGCGCGTGTCGTTGAGATCGAGGCAATGGGAAACGTCGAGCGTGTTAATCCAGAGGCGGATATTCTGACGCTCCATTTCGGCGCGGCCTTCGACCAGATCAGCGATATCGGTAAATTTTACCTCTATCATCGGCGCGCGCAACGCTTCGATGCGGCGCAGATCCTCGGCAAACTTGCCCTTTCTCACCGGAAACATCGGCATATGCGGGATTTTGCCGAACCAGTCGGTATCCAGCACATCGAAATGCGCGGCTTCAGGATCGATATCGGTTTTCACCAGAACCTGATCCGCGACACCGAGGCGCAGTACGGTTTCCATGACCTGAGGCAGGTCACGGGTGAACTTGGTATCGATATTGACGGTGATTTTGCCACGCGCCTCTTCCAGCAATTCTTCCAGCGTCGGTACGCATTCCTCCGTCACATCGGCTGCATCGCCGCCAGCACCTGCCTTGAGCCGTGCGGAACGGACGACATCAAAGGCCAGTTCGCTCACTGTCCCCCGCCCCGTCGTCGTGCGGTCGAGCGTCTCGTCGTGAATGACGACCAGCCGGCCATCGGCTGTCGCCTGCGTGTCGATCTCGATCATCTCCACACCGGCAGCGACCGCTGCGCGAACCGAAGCCAGCGAATTTTCAGCGGTCGCGGTCCAGAACCCACGATGGGCGATGGTGAGGATCGCGGGATTGTCGCGCGAGCAGAGGGCGAGAACATTACACGGATTGGAGACTTTTCGTTGGGCTGCAAGGGTTTGAGGCATTTTTTTCACTTTCGGATGTTGCGTTTACCGGAGTTGGGTTGCCCGGATCAGATTTTCCCCATGCCCGCCGCCATCAGGTCGTCACGCAGAATGCGGCCGGCGATGATGAAAACGACGAGTGCGGGAAGAAGCAGGATGAAGGAGACGATGGAGGCGAGCGGGATCTGCATCGAATAGGGGTCGAGATACATGTAGAGCTTGATCGGCAGCGTCTGCACGACAGGCGCGCCGACGATGAAGGACTTGTCGAATTCCTCGAAGCTGCCGATGAAAGACATCAGGCCACCGGCCAGAAGGCCGGGCACCGCAAGCGGCAGGATGATGTGGATGACGATGCCGGCCGTTCCCGCGCCGAGCGAACGGGCGGCATGGATCAGGTCGTCGGGAATGGTTTCGAGCGTCGCCGTCATCAGCCGTATCATCAGCGGCAGCGTGCCGACGATCTGCACAAGGATGACCCCGGTCACCGAATAAGCGAGACCGAAAAGAAGAAACACCTGGCCGATGCCGACAGCGACGACCAGCCCCGGAATGATGATGGGAGCCAGAATGAAGATCTCCACCAGCCGTTTCAGCCGGAAGGGAAAACGGGCCATGGCCCACGCGGTCGGCAGGGCAATAGCGGCCGTCGAGAAAGTCACGACGATGGCGATGAGGATGCTGTTGACGGCGGCCTGGATGAGGCTTGCATCGCCAAGAATGCTCGCCCAGCGCGTGGTGGTGTAATCCGTCGGCACCACCAGAGGCGGCGTCCATCCATCGGCAATGCTCCACAGGAACATCAGCACCAGAGGCACGGCGATAGCGAGCGCCAGCGCGGTAAAGAGCCCGATGGAGACGAAAATCCGGTCGTCCGGCGTGAAGGTGCGGCGGCGTGTCATGGTGACGGGATCGAGGGCAATGGCGCTCATTATGCGTCTCCTCGGGTTTGGCCGGGGCCGATGCGGGATGTCAGGGAGTAATACAGAAGCAGGACGGAGACCGCGAAGAGGCTCAGCACCATGCCCATGGCATAGACCTGATTGAATCGCCCCTGATTGAACTCCGTGACCATGAGAACCGAAAGCGGCCGGGCAGTGGGCGGACCGACAATATCGGGAATGGCGTAGGAGCCCATGGAGCCGATGAAAGTAAGAAGGATGGCGGCGGTGATGCCGGGCATGGCAAGCGGAACTTCGACGAACAGAAAGGTCTTCAGCCGCGAAGCCCCAAGCGTGCGCGACGCGTAACGGATGTCCTCCGGAATGGCGGCAAAGGCACTGGTGATGATCAGCGTCATGAAAGGTATCTGCTTCCAGACACTGGCGAGAATGACGCCAATGCCCCAGTCGTCACGCACGAGTTTGGGCAATTCAAGCCCGAGCGGCGCGACCAGCCGGTCGAGAAAACCGCCCCTTTCGAAAACGACGATCACCATCAGGCCGACGATGATGCCCGGCACCGCCATCGGCAGCTTGTAAAGGCCGCTGAACAGCTTGCGGCCGAGAAAGCTCTTGCGGATCAGAAGCGCCAGCGGCACCGAAGCCGCAAGCGACACCATCACCGGCATGACACCGTAATAGATGGACGTCGTCAGGCCGCGGATCATCGAGGGACGTGTGAAGATCCGCTCGTAGAACATCAGCGTGAAGCTGCCATCGTCCTGCCTGAAGCTGCCGATCAGTGCCGAAAGCAGCGGACCGCCGAAGAAGATCAGCAAATAACCCACCCCCGGCGCAAGCAGGACCAGCAGCTGGGCGCGCCTGTCGCGCAGCACCCCGCGCATCACGCCGCCTCCCCTGCCTGCCCGTCATCGAGCAGATGCACCGATCCGGGAAAACGCAAGGCGACCCTGCGTCCCGCATCGATAAGATTTTCCGCACCGGACTGGCTGATCTTAATCTGGTGGCCGCCGATTTCGACCGTATAGAGCGCATTGGCGCCCATGAAGGAAACGGCAGAGACCGTGCCGGCACCCGCCTCGTCGGCGCTGATGTGGATGTTTTCCGGGCGAACCGAAATCTGTGCGGGGCCGGCAGCAGTCGCATCCAGAGTTACGGACTGCCCCCAGGGCAATTGCACGTGCCTACCCTCAGCCAAAACCGGCAAAAGGTTGGTCTGACCCAGAAAGCCGGCGGTAAAGGCGTGTTTGGGCGCACGGTAAAGTTCGAGCGGTGTTCCCACTTCGACGACGCGGCCGGCATTCATCACCACAATCCGGTCCGACATCGCCATGGCCTCGGCCTGATCATGCGTCACATAAAGGCTGGTCGCGCCGATCCGGCGGTGAAGTTCAGTCAGTTCATGGCGCAGCGTGTCGCGGAGCTTGGCGTCGAGGTTCGAGAGCGGCTCGTCGAACAGCAAGAGGCTTGGCTGCATGACAATGGCGCGCGCCAGCGCCACGCGCTGCTGCTGCCCGCCGGACAGTTGCCGCGGCATGCGATCCACCAGACCGGCAAGATTACAGATTTCAAGCGCATGGGCGATGCGGCGCGCGCGCTCGTCCTTCGGGACCTTCTTCATCTTCAGGCCGAAGCCAAGGTTTTTGGCAACCGACATATGCGGGAAAAGCGCATAGGACTGAAAAACCATGGCGATGTCGCGCGCTTCCGGCGGCGCCTGATCGATGCGCTTGCCGCCCAGCCGGATTTCGCCTCCCGAAGGCTGGCTGATGCCGGTGAGGATGCGCAAAAGCGTGGACTTGCCGCAGCCCGAGGGGCCGAGAATGGTGACGAATTCGCCCCGCTCGACAGTGATCGACACGGGATGAAGCGCCCGGCTCAAACCGTAATCCTTGCTGATATTGCTGATCTCGAGTTCACTCATGGCGAGGCTCCCTCATGGTTTCGACCAAGGCTCCCGGACCGTTTGGCGGTTTCCAGCCCCACGGCCCGGTCGATCCGGGCAGGTGTTACTGGTTGAGCACTTTTTCATCGAGCGCTTCGGCAAGGGCCGTCGACATGTCCCAGAACGCCGGAACCGACAGGCGCGGATAAACGCTTTGCGGCAGAACATGCTCCTGTACGGCTTTGGGCATCAGGTCGTTGGTGACATCCGCCCGCGGAGACCGCGAAGCCTTGTTCTCCAGCTTCCAGAGCTGGAACTCCTTGCTCATCGCCATATCGATGAGAAGGAGCGCGGATGCGACGTTCTTGGCATTTGCCGGCACGAAAATGGCATCGCCCGAGCCGACCTGGCCTTTTTCCAGCAGCGTGACGCGGAAGCTCTCCGGCAACTGCTTGGTGCCGAGGAAGCTCATGACCTGGTCTTCCCAGACGGTGCCCATATAGAGCTGCTGGTTGTTGATCAGGTTGAGCGTGTCGGCGTTGCCGTTGGTCAGTTCAGCCACGGCAAGAAGACGACGGTAATAATCCCAGACCGGCGTAAGGCACTCGGACGTCATTGCCCAGTCTTCGGCCTGCTGCAGCGTCTGATTATAGTCGGTAAGCTGCTTGCGGCAGTCGCCGGTGAGATAATTGAGCGCCACCGAATAGATGAAGCCGCCGCCGGAGCCGCCCTTGGCTGGCAGGGTGACGCCAAGGCGCTTCGGGTTCTTTTCAGCCCAGACGAGAAGATCGTCGAAGCTCTTCGGCACGTCTTCGGCTTTCACGAAGGCGGAATCGTAGCCGAGTGCGGTCTGGTTGAGATGCACCAGAGGGAAACTGCCGCCATGCGCCTTGCCGAAGACGGTCTCGGCCAGTTCCGGATTGTAATTGGCCATGTTGGGCAAGATCTTCGTCAGCGGAATATTGCCGACGACGCCCTTGGAAGACAAAAGCGGATAGCCGCCGCCGCCAGCGAAATAGGCGTCGACAGGCGAATCTTGCCCAGCCGCCTGCACGGCGATGAGCTGCTGGTTCGCCTGATCTCCCTTCACGTCGCTATAGGTAACCTTGATGCCATATTTGGCCTCGAACCGGGTGATCAGTTCTTTCCACGTATCCGCGAAACTTCCGGCGAAATTGTACATCGTCACCGTGCCTTCCGCTTTGGCAGCGGGAACGACGATGTCATAGAAATTTTCGCGCGTGACCTTCGACAGATCGAAGTCGAGGTTCTTCATGTTGGTGTCCGCCGCAAGGCAAGGCGCTACCGTCGTCGCCAGCGCAAGCGCGGCGACCGCAATAAATTTAATGCTCATTGAATGGTTCCTCCTGGGGATCCGTTATTGACCGGCTTCTTATTACTACACTCTAAGTGTATTATTTATGACAGTCCAGTGAAAAATGCCGTCCCCGGCGCGCGGCCCGAGTTGCGAAGGCCTTGTGCAGCCGCTATCCAAGGCCATGACAACAGATAAGACACCGCGCCAGACCTTCGACCGCCAGCCGCTTGCCAGCGAGAATGAGCGCCTCATTCTCGATATCGTGCGCCGCCACGGCCCCATTGCCCGTGCAACAATCACCGGTCACACGAACCTGACGCAGCAATCCGTGCATCGGTTGATCGAAGGCCTGCTGGAACGCGGCCTTTTGCGTACCGGCGCACCGCTTAAAGGAACGCGTGGCCAGCCGAGCCCGACCATTGAACTGGTGCCTGAGGCGGCCTATTCGCTCGGAATTTCCATCAACACTGACTCCGTGGTGATCTGCATTGCCGATTTCCGCTGCATGGTGGTTGTCGAAGAAAAATTGCGGATGCTTCCCAGCGATCGCGAAATGACGCTTGCCGCACTGTCGCTCGCTCTGGACCGGTTGCTGGCGGACCACGGCATCCCGCGCGAACGCCTGCTCGGCCTCGGCTTTTCCATGTCGGGATTTTTCGTGTCGGAAGATCGGGCGTTCAACGCGCCGGAACCATTGCGCGACTGGTCGCTGATGGACCTGAAACCGATCCTTGAAGAGAAATTCCGTCTGCCAGTCTGGCTGGAAAACAACGCAACCACCGGCGCGATCGGCGAAAGCCTTCGCGGCGTGGGACTGTGGTGCCAGACCTTCGCCTATCTATCCTTCAACTATGGTTTCGGCGGCGGCCTCATTCTGGGAGGTCAGCCTTTCTACGGTTTTCACGGCAATGCCGGTGAATTCAGCGGCATCTTCAACCCGGATGAAGCCGACAGGCGGCCGGCGCTGCAATATCTGATCGCGACGCTACAGAAACACGGGAGCGAGATAGATTCGATCGAAGCGCTCTATCAGCATTTTGACCCTGCCTGGCCGGGCGTCGAGGAATGGCTTGAGCGGACCATGCCGCAGGTGGACCGGCTGGTGGCGAGCCTGATTGCGGTTCTCGATCCACAGGCGATCGTCTTTGGTGGACAATTGCCGCGCGCACTCGGCCGGATGATGATCGAACGTGTACACATGCCCTCGCAACGCGAACACCGTTACGGCATCGGCCCGCAGGAAGCAAAACTGGTGCTCAGCGAGACAGAAGGCGATTCCTCGGCACTCGGCGCCACATTGCTGCCGCTCAGGATCCGTTATTTCCTGTAACCAGGGTCGGCCGGGCGCGGCGATTAAACCGCGCCCGCGAAACCTTGGCCTCGCAGCCTATTCGACCACCACGGACAGCGACGAGCCGGTATAAACCGGCCGCACCTTCAAATTGCCCGCGTCGATCGCAGCGAAGGTGCCAGTCAGGCCGTCTGCGGCGATGACGTTGAAGCGCTTGCCGGCAGCGGGTGCGGCGCCATCGAAGGCGAGCCGCAGGGTTGCGCCATCAAGCGTCGCGTTGCCCTTGACCCGCAGCGGAGCCTTTTGCGGATCAAGCGCCAGCGTGCCGCCCGTCTGGGCATAATCGCCGCCAATGACGATGTCACTTTCACCGTTCAGCAAAAGCGTTCCGCCGGAGACCAGCACGCCACCTGTACCAAGCGCATTGGCGGAGGATGCCACAAGCGTTCCGTCCTGCAAGACGGTGCCGCCGCTATAGCTGTTGGCGCCGGTGAGCGTGAGCGCGCCACTGCCGGATTTGACGAGACGCCCTGCCCCGGAAATATCGTTCGTCCAGCGGTCAGCCGCATTGAACCCGCCGGCTGCAGCATCCATCGTCACGTCGACATCGCCGTTAAAGGCACCGTAACCGGCAGCGGCGGCCACCAGATTGATCCGGCCCCAGCCATTGCTGTCGTCAAGCAGCGGATAACCGGCCTCGATACCGGTGGAGAACAGGACTGCGCGGCGTTGCGCGGCATCGAGATAAGGCAGGCGTGTCTCCAGCAGAACCTCGGCACCCTTCGGCACCACCATGGGCGCATCGCCAACGGTTTTGTCGCGGCTGAAGGACATGGTCATACGCCGGCGATAATCAGCCTCGTTGATCGCCGCATCGGCAAAAGGGTCTACATCCGGTTTCGCGCTATGGGCAAAGTCGATCAGGGACTGTCCCGCTGGTAAGCGTTTGGCAAAATAGGCCTGCAATTCATCATGCGCGGTCTTCTTGAGATCGGCGTTTTTCGGATCCTGCAGAATAGCGGCGGCTATGGCGGTGGCCGTAATGCGGCCGCCGATCACGTCGACTGGCGAATGCATCCCTGCAACGATACGGCTTTCGCCAAGCTCGGAAGCGGCAGTCAGCAATTCGGAAAACCGCTCCGGCACAACGTAAGCATAAGTGATGGCAGCGAGATAGGCGGCATTGGTGTGACCGCTCGGAAAGCCGCCATCCTTGCCGCGTCCACGGTTCTCGCGCGCATATTTGAGCGCGGGCACAATGACGCCGGGATCGGTTTCGTAAGTTTCAAACTTGCGGTCGCCGATGGTCTCGGTGCCTGTCTCTATCACCTCGCCCTTGGCATTCATGCGCCATGGGCGCGGCGTGGAATAGAAATATTTCGCTGGCGACGTCGTGCCTTCCGGGCCACGCATTACCTTCATGAGGGCCACGACATCCTTCAACTCGGAATCGGCCGCTCCAGCCTCGGTGCCCTTGTCCTCTTCCTTGCGCGTGATGACCTCGTTCGGATCGAAATCCGCCAGGGTGTGGTTGATGGTCGTCGTCGCGCCCGCGCCTTCGCGATACCACGGAGCAAGCGGCCCCATGCCGTCGATCATGCTGTAACCCTGCGAGCGGCGGTCTTTCATATAGGCGTTCAAGGCCGCGGCGGGGGTGCGGTTCTCACCGGTTACGGAAAGCACGTAACGCATGTTTTCCTGCCACACAGCGGGATTGACGGCCTTCACATGGCTGAAATCACTCGGACCGTCGCCATTGGCGCCGCCAGCCGCCCATTTTTCATCGCCCAGCGTCCAGATGCGATTAAAACCCGAGAGGATTTCGATGACGGGATTGTCGCGGTCGTCATAGGCACGGACGTCTTCGCCCTTGGCATTCTTGCCAGTCTGGTTGCGATAGGTGTCGGAAAGCGGCAGCGGATATCTTGCTGCGGGTTCGGGTACCGTAATGGCATAACCCTGACCTGCGGGTTGAGTGCGCTCGAATGCCTGTGCGTTCGGGACAAGAACCAACAATGCGACGGAGGCAAGCAAGGCCGACCGCACGAACGGAAAAGACGACATCTTCAGTTTAGCCATGACGAATCCTATGATTTCAGCGAATGACGCGTGACGAAGCGCGCACGCAGCTTCCGGCGCACCTCGCCGTCAGCGTTTATGCCGGGCGTATTGCAGTTTTTTTTCGACTTGCTGATTAAGTCAGATCGCATATGCCACAACAGCCGGCGAACAAGCGGTGACGTATGCCCGGAGCATAACTCCGGGCAGATCGAGAGCATCGTTATTTCGTGATGAAAGAACGGGCGCTCATCATTTCTTGACCGCAACGGCCTCATTGATCTTGGCGACATCGTCTTCCAGAACCTTGTAGGTCTGGTCGAGCGTCAGTTCGCCGACGATGAGCTGGCTCATGCGCTGGACGATCTGCTGATACATGGCAGTGCCACCCTTGGCGTGCTCGAATTCGCGGGCGGCCTGCGGCACATTCTTCTTGTTGTCCAGGAAGACCTTCATCGCCGCCTTGGCGTTTTCGCTCTTCAGTTTGTATTGCGGATCGACGATTTCGGCGCCCGTCAGAATCACGTAATTTTCGGCGATTTCCCGCTGCACCTTTTCAGAGCCGAGAAATTCGACGAAATGGGCGACGTCTTCGGGATATTTGGTGCGCTTGAAGCCGACAATCGCAGTGCCGCCGGGCATGGCATAGCAACCGGCATCGCCGCAGGGGGCGTTGATCGCGGTCCATTCGAAGCTGTCACCGATCTTGTTCTGGAATGGATTGACCATCCAGTTGCCGGCCAGATAGGTCACGACATTGCCGTTGACGAATTCATCGCCCATGTTCTTGTATTGCGAGCCACCCGCAGCACCCCACATTTCCTTTGGGAAGCTGCCGTTCTGCGTCCATGAATAGATGTCGGAGATGTATTTTTTCGCCGCGTCGTCAGGGAAGCTGAACTTGCCGTCCTTCACATAGGTCGCACCATAAGCGAAGGCTCCGCCGGAGAAGCGGTGGCCGGAGCGGTCCATGGTGAAGGGAATCTGCACGCCGGTCGACTTGGCAACGCGCGCGGACGCCTCGACAATCTCGCTCAATTTCGCGGTCGGGCCGGGCAAGGGTTCACCCGCCTGCTCGAACAGCGTCTTGTTGACGAAGGGCAGGTTCAGCGTCTGCGAGGCCATGTAACCGTTGATCGACTGCGGATCGTTGACACCAGGCAGACGAAGCTGGGCAAGGCTCGAGCCGTGCAGTTTGGCAAAGCCATCCGCATCCTTCATGTAGGGGCGCATGTCGAGATAGTAGGAAGCGAGCTGCCAGTCGGTGATCTTGGCAACATCCGGCCCCTCGCCCACCGCTAGCTGTACCGGCAGCTGCTTGGAAACGGCATCATAACCGGAAGACACGAAGTTGATCTTCACGCCCGGATTTGCCGCCTCGAACTCCTTGCTGAGTTCAGACATGCGCTGCACATAACCCTGGTCGTCATCCGTAAAAAGGAACGTGATCGTTCTTGTCTCGGCCTCTGCGACCGAAAGGCCGGCGATAGAGGCCAATACGAGGGCGCTAACGCCCGAAAACAGTTTCAGCATACTCATCCTCCCAATGAAAAACTTTTCACAAATCAAATTGAAGCTCCTCGTCTTAATTCGATTTCGCTTGTTTTGCGACTTGACAGAATAAACGTCAAGCTGTTTGTTTCGGCTAAATCGCACAAATCGCCGCAACAAAGCGAAAATAGATTTGTGAAAATAATTTCATAAAGATCGACGGGAGGCGATCCATTATGACGGATGGACCATTGGCGACGGGCATGTCGCAGCCCACATATACCGTGCCGCCAGGCGAAACGGTTACCGCCTGGATCGTCTCGGATCTGGTGGAAACCTCATTTCCGGGAATTGCGGCACCGGCGGAAGACCGGGTCGATTATCGCTTCATCAACGGCTTTGTGGATGTTGGCGACCTGCCCTGCCGCAAGGCCTTTCAAGAGACGATGATCGGCCGTGACATCGCGCCCGACTCCAGCTTTACGGTTTCGCACCTCAACCTGCCGGGTTCTAACCGACGCGTTGAATTCACCGGTTTCTGGCACGTTCCGACCCATGTGCAGCGCTGGCTGAAGGGCACGTTCCGCAGCGACACCACAAGACAGGCGCATTTCCGGCTGCGCACCTGCGGCGGCGTGCGCATCTGGGTGGGCGGCGTGGAACAGGTCCGCTTTGAGCCCTTTATCCGCAATGTCGAAAGCAGCCGCGATATCACGCTCGAACTTGCGGCCGGCGATAACGAAGTGCTGCTGCTTTGCGAAGATCTGGCGGAACGTGACATCATTTGGTTCTTCGAGCTTGAGGTTACGGACGCCACGCCGCTCACCGTCGTGCTGCCGGTGCCGCTCGACCGAGAAGAAACGAAACGTCTTGCCGCACTGGTGCGCGATGTTCGCCCCGCACGCGACGTTTTTTCCGGCGCGGCCCTCGAGCTGGTTTTCGGGGCAGCACCTGCCAGCGACCTTCCCGTCCACATTGCGGTGAAAAGCCACGGCCACGAGCGCGCCGCCCTTGCCGAGGTCGATACCGTGCTGAAAGCCGGGCAATCGACCCTGACGATCCCCGAGACGGCAGGCATTTCGGACGGATATCATGGCGTCAGGATCACCATCGGTTCAGGTGCCGGAACGGTAACGCGCGTCATCGACGCAGCCTTCATGGGCGATATGGCGCCACAACCGGCCGCCACCGATATTGCCGAGCGAAAGAAAGCGGCATTGTCCTTCAGCGCCCGCTTTGGTGCATGGCGCATCGGCCGCGCGCTGGCAATGGTCGCTACCGGCAGCGGTGACATGAAGACGATTTCCGGCATCGTCGACGCAACGCTGCGGTCCATCGACCGGCGCGAGGATTGCTCCGATTTCGTGCTGGTGCCACTTCTCTGGCTGGTGCGCGCCTATGGTGACCGGCTTCCCCCTCAGATGCTTGAGCGGATCAACTCTTCTATTCTCTCCTATCGCTACTGGGTGGACGAACCCGGCAACGACGTCATGTGGTTCTGGAGCGAGAACCACGTTCTGTGCTTCCATACCGGCCAGCTGCTCGCGGGAGACTATCTGCCGGACGCCATCTTCAGCGCCTCCGGGCGCACCGGCAGGGAGCAGACGGCGCTGGCCGCAGACCGGCTGCAGCGCTGGTTCGACAGCGTCGAGGCGCATGGTCTCGCCGAATGGAATTCGGCCGCCTATTACCCGGTGGATTTCATCGGCCTTCTCGCCATCGAACATTGGGCCGAACCGGAACTTGCCGCCCGCGCCCGCCACCAGCTCGATCTCATTTTCGAAATGATCGCTCTGCACACGCTTGGTGGCGTTCCCTCCGGTTCCCAGGGCAGAGCCTATGACAAGGAGCTGCGCGCCGGGCCGCTGACGGAACTTGCACCTTTTGCGCAAGTTGCCTTCGGTCAGGGCTGGCTCAACAATGGCGTCGCCTCGCTGCCGATGTTCTGCTGTGGAGATTACCTGCCGCCACCGCATCTTGCCGCCCTGTCGCAACTGACAGGCGGCCGCATGGTCGAGGCGCGTTATGCGCAGGGACTGGAGCCGGGCAAACTCGTGCTTTTCAAGAACGAAGCAGCCCAGCTTTCCACTGTGGTGGACCACAAGACAGGTCGCAAGGGCCACCAGCAGCACGTCATGGACATCAAGCTTGCCGGCCATCCGATGGCGCGGCTGTGGGTCAACCATCCCGGCGAAGATGATCCGTGGGGCACACAGCGCCCCTCTTATTGGGCCGGCAGCGGCATCCTGCCGCGCGTGGCGCAGCACCGGGATATCGCCATGATGATCTTCGATACGGATGATCACCGCAATGATTGGACCCATGCCTATCTCGGTCGCGACGGGCTGGACGAGGTGGTGACGAAGGGTAACTGGCTCATTACCCGCGCGGGCCGCGGCTTTGCAGCACTTTATGCGACCAATGGGCTTGAACCTGTAACAGCAGGTGCCACCGCCGACCGCGAGATCAGATCACCTGGCCGCCGCGCTGGCTGGATCGGCATTATCGGCTGCGGAGATACGAACGCATTCGCGCACTTCCGCGAAAGAATTCTCGCCACGCAGGTCATGTTCGACGCCGACAGGCGCCTGCTGTCTGTCACGCCGCCCGGTGGCCCCGAACTCTCCCTCAACTGGGACGGCAACTTCACCATCGGCGGGCAAGGCATGGCCTTCGACCACGAGCAGCCACAGCCACAGATCACCTTCGACAGTGCCAAAACCGCCGCAGGCAACGGCGTGGCACAGCCATTTTACTCCTAAGCGGAATGACCAGATGAACCAGCAAAGCATCGAGAAAGACACTCTCAGAACGACGATCGACAGCGTCGCCGCCGCCTTCAGCCGCCTCAAGGGCATACAGGAAGGCCTGGCAAGCGGCAGTTCCGACGGCAAGATCCAGTTCGATGAATGGGATTGGGAAGTGGGCGTTGGGCTTTACGGCTTCCTGCGTCGGGCACTTGCCGCGAACGACCAGAAAGCTCTGGACGATCTCGTGACCTGGTACGGCTGGCAGATCGATCGTGGCCTGCCGCCACGCCAGATCAACAGTTCCGCGCCAATGCTGCCGCTCGTCATCCTCACCGAACATGTCGACCGGCCGGATTTCCGGGCGCTGGTAGAAGACTGGGCCGACTGGCTTGTGCACAAATTGCCGAAAACCGAAGATGGCGGCTTCCAGCACGTGGTCAAGGAGCGGCTTAACGAGGGTGAACTCTGGGACGACACGCTGTTCATGGCTTGTCTGTTCCTTGCACGCGCCGGTGTGGTCTGCAAACGTCAGGACTGGATCGATGAGGCAGTCTACCAGTTCATGATCCATGCGCGTTACCTGTCAGACCCCGTGACCGGGCTGTGGTATCACGGCTGGACCTTCATCGGACGCCACAATTTTGCGCATGCCTTCTGGGCACGCGGCAATTCGTGGATCACCGTTGCAATCCCCGAACTCTTCGAACTGGTGCCGACGCTTGCCGAAAAGGACAAACGTTTCCTCGCCAATGTGCTTGCAAGCCAGGTGCGTTCGCTGCGCCAGTATCAGCGCGAGGATGGCATGTTCCACACGCTCCTCGACGATCCGACTTCGCCGGTCGAGACGTCGGCAACCGCTGGCATCGCCTATGGCATTCTGCGCGGCATCGAGGCAGGTATTCTCGGCGAAGAAAACCGCGCCCATGCCGAGCGGGCGCTGAAGGCGGTGCTGGGCAATATCGATGATGAAGGCGTCGTGCACGGTGTGTCGGACGGAACGCCCATGGGCCACGACCTCGATTTCTACCGCCGCATTCCCAATTTGCCGACACCCTATGGGCAGGCGCTGACGATGCTGCTGCTGATCGACGTCTTTCTGAAGAGGCCGCAGGCATCATGAGTGCTCACACCAATATCACCATAGCCGCCGAGGGCCGTGACGCCACTGCCGATATCCAGCAGGCAATAGATACAGCATCGGCTGCAGGCGGCGGCGTCGTGTCGCTCTTGGCCGGACGGCATGTCAGCGGCGGCCTCCATCTTAGAAGCGACGTGGAACTTCACCTTGCACAAGACGCTGTGCTCGCGCCGATTTCCGACTACGACGCCTATGCCCATACGTCCGTTTCTGTCATCGCCGAGGATTCCGATCGCGGCATGATCGTCGCAAAGGGCGCGAGCAACATCGCCGTCACCGGCCCCGGCCGTATCGAGGCTGGCGGTGAGAACTTCATCATCGGTGACGACGAAGCCATGGGAACCTATGTGCCCGCGAAAAAGAGGCCGCGTGTCATGGTTCTGGAATCCTGCCGCGACGTTCGCCTTGAAAACCTCGTCGTCAGCGGTTCGCCAATGTGGACCCTGCACATGGTCGATTGCGAAGATCTGAGTTTCCGCAACATCCGTGTCGAAAACGATCGCCGCCTGCCCAACACCGACGGCATCGTGCTGGATGCCTGCCGGCGCGCACTGATCGAGGATTGCTCCATCTCCACCGCCGATGACGGTATCTGCCTGAAGACCAGCGCCGGACCGGATGGCAAGGCTGTTGGCGCCTGCGCCGATATCACGGTTCGCCGCTGCACTGTCTCAAGCATGAGCTGCGCCTTGAAGCTCGGCACGGAATCCTTCGGCGATTTCACCGATGTGGCGTTCGAGGACTGCAAAGTCATCGCATCCAATCGCGGCATCGGCCTTTTCTCCCGCGATGGCGGCGCCATGCGCAATATCCGCTTTTCGCGGATCGAGGCGGAGTGCCACGAAACGCCGGGCGGGTTCTGGGGATCGGGCGAAGCCGTGACTGTCACCGTGGTAGACCGCCGGCCGGAACGTCAGGCCGGTAAGGTTGAAAACCTTGTGGTGGAAGACCTGAACGGCTCGATGGAAGGGGCGATAAACCTCGTCGCCACCTCGAGCGCCGGCATCCACAATGTCACGCTCGCGCGCATTTCACTGTCGCAGCAGCCCGGCAAACTCAGCACCGGCCTGCAATATGATCTTCGCCCGACCAATGCGGACATTGCGCCAAGTCCGGAGGCTGCCGGCCGCGCCAATGCCTGGACACGCAGCGCCGACGGCAGGATCGTCGGACTTGAAGATTACCCCGGCGGCATGCCTGCGGTCTATCTGTCCGGCGTTCACGGATTTTCTGCGCGCGACGTTGCCATTGGAAGAACGATGCCCTTACCCGAGGGCTGGAATGCAAAAGAGATCGTCGCAGAGACGACCTTGCCCGAAGGGAGCAGGTAATGGGAAGTCTAAAGCTGGAAAACCTCAACAAGGCATTCGGTGCCGTTCATGTCCTGCATGATATCGATCTTCAGATCGAGAACGGGGAATTCGTCGTTTTCGTCGGTCCTTCCGGCTGCGGAAAATCCACGCTGCTGCGCATCATCGCCGGCCTTGAGGATGTGACGTCAGGCACCATCGGCATTGGCGGACGCGATGTCAGCGCGCTCTCGCCGGCCGAGCGCAAGATCGCCATGGTCTTCCAGTCCTATGCGCTCTATCCACATATGAGTGTGCGCAAGAACCTCGCCTTCGGCCTTGAAAACCTGCGTTTCAAGCGGGCGGAAATCGAAAGCCGCATCAACGAGGCGGCACGCATGCTGGCCATCGAACCCTATCTCGACCGCAAGCCGAAACAGCTTTCCGGCGGCCAGCGCCAGCGCGTCGCCATCGGCCGCGCCATCGTGCGCGAGCCTGACATTTTCCTGTTTGACGAGCCGCTGTCGAACCTCGATGCGGCGCTGCGCGTGCAGACACGCGCCGAAATCACAAGGCTGCATCGCGATATCAAGACGACGATGATCTATGTGACCCACGATCAGGTGGAAGCCATGACCATGGCCGACAAGATCGTGGTGCTGCGTGCTGGCCGCATCGAACAGGTTGGCAGCCCGCTCGAGCTTTTCGACAATCCGCGCAACCTCTTCGTCGCCGGCTTCCTCGGTTCACCGCGCATGAACATATTAAAGGGCACATTCGTCGCCGGCAGCGACGGCGGCTTCGCAATCGACACCGGATACGGCGTGTCCCTGCCCTGCCTCGTCGATCCCGCCGTGGCTACCCCCGGACAGGCAGTTCTGGCGGGCATCCGCCCCTCGCATTTTGTCATCACGCAGGAAAGGGGCCTGCCCTTCGAGGTGCAGTATCACGAGAGCCTCGGCACCGAGACCTATCTCTACGGCAATCTTCAGGGCCAGAAAGAGCAGATCATCGTGCACCAAGCTGGCCACTTCGCACCCGCTTCAGGCTCAGTTCTGAACATCATGCCGGCGCGCGAAAGGGTGCATGTCTTCGACCCCGAAACCGAACTGGCGCTGCCGCGCCTTGACAGCCACGGGAGAGACTAGCATGGCCAATCCGACGCTTGCGAGACTGTCCGACCGCGTGCTCGACGCCGTGATGGCGATTGCCGAAGTGCCGCTCAACCTCATAGAGCGGCTGATCGGCAAAAGACGCATGCCCTATATTTTCCTGATGCCGAACCTCGTTCTCTTCGGCATCTTCACCTTCCTGCCGATTGCCATTGCCGTCGGTTACGCCTTTACCGGCGGCACCGAGCTGCTGATCACCGACCGCCCCTTTGTCGGTCTGGAGAATTTCGGCAAGCTGCTCGATTGCCAGAGCTATATGGACCCCGGAAGCTGCCGGGAATCGCTGTTCTGGACAGCGATCTGGAACACGCTCTGGTTCGTCGGCTTCAACGTTGTCGCCACGCTGTTCGTCGCGCTGGTCACGGCCCTCATTCTTAACAGGGCGATTGCCGCGCGCGGCTTCTTCCGCGCCATGTTCTTTTATCCCGTGCTGCTGTCACCTGTCGTCATCGGCCTCATCTGGAAATGGTTTCTTGACCGCAACGGACTGCTGAACGCCTTCTTCCAGATGCTCGGCGTGCCGCCGGAAATCTTCCTGCTGGATGTCGGCTGGTCGCGCTTCTTCGTCGTGGTCGTATCCGTCTGGTTCCACATGGGCTTTTACACGCTCATCCTGCTGGCCGGGCTGCAGGCCATTCCCAAAGACCTTTATGAGGCAGCCGCAATCGACGCCGCTTCGCCCCGGCGCACATTGCTGCGCATCACCCTGCCGCTGCTGGCTCCCAACCTTCTCGTCGTACTGATCCTTTTGATGATCCGCTCAGTGCAAATATTTGATGAGGCCTGGGTTTTGACCAATGGCGGCGGGCCGGGCACGGCCAACACGTTCGTGGTGCAATATATCTACCAGATGGCCTTCGGCAGCGATCTCAGGCTCTTCGGCCTCGCATCCGCCGCATCGGTTCTGATGGGCCTTGTTCTTCTCGCGCTGACGCTCGTGCAACTGCGCCTCGGCAAAAAGATGGAGTCCTGATCATGTCCGGCAATATGAACGCAGTCACTTTCCTGACGCGAACCCGCCGCCCCGGCAGGATCGGTCTCACCGATATTCTCTCCTGGGTGTGGCTCATCGGCGGCACGCTCGCGGTGTTGATACCCGTCGTCTGGGCCGCGATGTCCTCGCTGAAGCCGGAAGCCGAGATCACACGGTTTCCGCCGAGCCTTCTGCCGCGCGCCGCCGTGCAGGTGGAAGTTCCAGGTTATGACAGGCCGCTCAGCCTCTGGACCGTCACCATCGACGGCATGGAGCGGGAGATGGCCATGGTCCGGCGCGTTGGCATCAAGGCGCAGATGGTGGATCCGGCCAATCCCGGCCCGCCGGTCAGCGTCGACACGCGCGAAATGTCGCCCGTCCAGAAACTGACGATCGCGACGCAGAATTTCACCGATCCCTTGACCCAGTTCAACTTCCTGACTTTCCTGAAAAACTCGGTCTTCGTCACTGTTGTCGCGACCGTTTTAACCTTGATCGTCAACGCCATGGCGGCGTTTGCTCTCTCGAAATACCGCTTCCGCGGCGAGAAGGCGATTTTCGTGCTGATCATCTCCACGCTGATGATCCCTCTTACCGTCGTCATGGTGCCAGCCTATCTTGTTATCGTCGGTGTCGGCCTCGTCGACAATCTCTGGGGTGTCATCATTCCCACCGTCGCGACACCAACCGGCGTGTTCCTGCTCAGGCAATATATGCTGACGATCCCGGACGAACTGATCGAAGCCGCGCGCGTCGATGCGGCCAGCGAATTCCGCATCTTCTGGCGCATCATCCTGCCGCTGACGGCACCTGCACTAGCGGTTCTCGCAATCTTCTCGGTGCTGTGGCGCTGGAACGACTTCCTCTGGCCGTTGATCGTCCTCAGCAGCCGCGAGAACTTCACACTGCAGGTGGGTCTGAACGCCTTCCAGGGCGAGTTCTCGGTGCAATGGCACTATATTCTCGCCATGACCTTCCTCAGCCTGGCGCCGGTTACCGTCGTGTTCCTGTTCCTGCAACGCTATATCACGACAGGCATTGCTGGGACGGGCATGAAGTAAAAGCTCGGTATCACTTGGGGGGCGGTGCGATGCTGCCCCTCAGCACAAGTCGACAGCCAAGTTCCAGCCGGTGCGCAGGCCGGGTCGGGTCGGCGGCGACAAGCCGCTGCTCCAGCAGGGAAAGTGCCGCACCACCCAGCCTGTCGGCGGGCAATTGAATGGTGCTGAGCGGCGGCGCACTGAAGGCCGCCGGCATGATATCGTCAAAACCCAATACCGAAACGTCATCGGGAACCCGGACACCGGCTTCCGTCAGTGCTTTCAGACAGCCGAGCGCCAGATTGTCGGCAGCGCAGAAAATCGCCGTTGCATTTCTGAGCGGGCGCTCCTCGGCCAGCAGGCGACGAATGGCGGTTTCGCCCCATTGGGGTTCATAACTCTCCACCTCAATGACCATATCCGCAGGCACCGGAAACCCCGCCGCAAGAAATGCGTCGCTATAGCCGTCGTAACGGCGGCGGATCGTCGTGCGCCCCTTCCAGGTAATGTGCAGAATATTGCGGTGCCCAAGGGAAAGCAGGTGCTCGATGCCGAGGCGGGCGCCGAAACGGTTCTCGGCCGTCACCGTATCGACGATCATGGCCGGGTCCTCGCCATTGATCAGCACCACCGGTTTGCCGAGCGCCGAAAGCGCCTGAACCAGTTGCGACCGGTCATCGTTCAACACCACGATGCCATCCACGTTGTCGGCATCCGCCGCCTGCGCCACCGCGACAGGGTCAAGCCGGCTTGTGGCGCTGACGAAGGGAACGATGCGAATGCCGCGCCGTTCGCATTCGCGCCGAAAGCCGTTCAGCATCGTCCAGCTGACCATGTTGAGATCACTTTGCGGAGCCGCATCGTTGGTCATTGCCAGCAACACCACGCGCAAGGTCGCAATCGTCGCCTTCTGCCGGCGGTTTTCGAGATAACCGAGCGAACGGGCCGCTTCCAGCACCCGCTCGCGCACCAGCGTGGTCAAGGGGGCCGTGCCGTTAAGGGCGTGCGAAGCGGTGCTAAGCGAAACATTCGCCTGCTGCGCCACATCCTTAAGCGTCGTTTTCCTGTCTATTTTCATAAAAGGGAAATTCACCCGCTCTTTTAAGGATGGGGCGGGCAAGAAACCGGCACAAAGCAGTTGATTTCAAGAATACCCGAGCCCGATTGCTGCTCTGTTTTGTCACGCAAAGATTACAGCATCATCCGTAAAAGCGGAATTGATTTCTCTGTGTTTTCTACCAATCAGCCTGTATTCGAACGCAAGCACCGCCTGCAGCAAACCGCAGGCGGTGAGGCGGTCATAGCGCCTGGGAGATATGGTCGATACTGTCTCTGACGGCAGCAGCCGGGTCTTTCAACTCATGCACCTCAGCCGCGAAAGGCTCGAAGCTGTAAGGCCCCTTGTAGCCAGCTGCCTCCAGCGTCCTGATCTGGGCAAGATTCTCCAGCCGGTCGTCGCTATCCACCAGAACGCGGTGGGCGTCCAGCATGTCGGCGACGGAGACAGCGGGGTCTGTCACGCCTGATATGTGGACGAGGCCGGTGCGTTCGGGGAAAAACACCGTCTCTCCTGCCAGATGATGATGGAAAGTGTCGTGCACCAGCCTGTAGACATCGCCCCCGCCTGCCGCGTCGATGGCCTTGACGGCCTCAGCCTTGGTGCGCAGCGACGAGACGGGGAAACCGAGTGGTTCGACAAGGCCGGTCAGCCCACGTTCCTCGAGGATGGGCTTCATGGCCTTGAGCGCGGCCACGAGATCGTCGAACGGTACCTGTCGGCCCTCGTTGAGCGGGCACATGACAAGCGCCTTCGCACCACTTGCGGCGGCGTAATCAGCCATCACGACTGCCCTTTTTGGCAGATCGCCCGACCAGACGTTGAATGGATAAAGCGCGTTGATGGAGATGATGGTCACGCCGGCCTTTTCGGCCGCGGCCTTCACGGCAGCCGGGTCCACCGTGCCGACGATGTCAGGCAGGTCGTTGCGGATTTCAACTTCGCTAAGGCCAAGATTGCGCGCTGTCGCGAAGAAGTCCTCGAGGGAGAGTTTTGGTGCGGTGATGTGGTTGATGGCAAAACGCATGAGATATCCTCACTTATAAAGGGCAGGACGCGCGGGAAGGTCGATGGCGACCGCAGCGCCACCGGTTTCCTGCGCGGCGACGCAGGCATCGGATGTGATGGCGGCCACGTAACCGTCCCAGGAATTAGGTCCGGCCGCGGTGCCCTTCGCCGCCGCATGGATGAAATCCTGCAGCTCGACATCATAGCTCGCGATAAAGCGATCCTTCCAGTCTGTCAGGATATCGTTCTGTAGCTTGGCGCCAAGGCGGGTCTGGACGGACATCGGTTCCGGCAGGCTGGCGATGCCATCCTCTCCCACCACCTGGCACTGAATATCATAGCCATAATGGCAATTGACGAAAATTTCGACGTCGATGAGCGTGCCCCTGGTGGTCTCCAGAATGACGATCTGCGGATCCTTCAGCCGCGCATGGCTTCTGGCTGCCGAGCGGGGAAGGAGAACCCGCGCCGAAACATAGTCATCGTCGAGCAGCCAGCGCAGCACGTCGATCTCGTGGATCATCGTGTCGTGGATGGCCATAGCAGTCACATATTGCTCCGGAACCGCCGGATTGCGATGGGCAGCGTGCACCATGATCGGCGCGCCGATCTTGGTGTCGACGGCCTGTTTCAACGCCACATAACCGGCGTCATAACGGCGCATGAAGCCCACCTGAACCAGCCGCTTGCCCTGCGCCACCTCGGCGTCAACGATGCGCTTTGCCCCTTCCGCCGTTGTCGCCAGCGGCTTTTCGCAAAAGCAGGGCTTGCCGGCGGCAATGGCCGCCAGCACATATTGCTCATGCGTTGCACCCCAGGAGGTCACCAGAACGGCGTCCACATCCGGCGATGCAATCAGTTCCTCGCCGGTGGCGAAAATGACGGCGTCCGCAGCAATGTCGTTCTTCACCGCCTCGGCGGATGCAGGGTTGACGTCACTCAGCGCCACGACCTTTGCGCCTCCGAGGACCTTGTTGATGCGGCGGGCATGGTCACGGCCAATCGCGCCGGTGCCGATGACACCAATTCTCACAGTCATGGGAAAAACCTCACTTGCGGTATTTTTCGATATAGTTGTTGATCTCGGCGCACATGAACCTGCCCGATTCATCGGCCCTGTCCTCCCAGGCAAAAACACAGGAGGTCATGATGCCGTCGAAGCCGATTTCGGAAAGCGTGCCGAAGAAGTCGTCCCACGGCACCTCACCCTGGCCGATGTTCAAGTGCTGGTGCACGCGCGCCTGCGTGCCGGGCGGGTTGAGAATGTAGCGCAGCCCTGAACTGGCCTTGTGATTGAAGGTGTCACCGACATGCACGTGGGCGAGCACATCCTTCGCTTCGCGCAGCATCGCCTTGGTGTCGTCGCCGAAATAGAAGGTGTGCGGGGCGCAATAGAGAAACTTCACATTCTTCGAATTGACGGTGCGGATGATGTCGAGCGCCGGCTGAAGTGTCTCGCACCAGTCTTCCGGATGCGGCTCGACATGCAGATTGATGCCTTCGCGCTCGAAGATCGGCACAAGTTCTTCCATTGAACGCCACCAGGCATCCTCGCAGGCCTCGATCATCGAGCCGGTATGGCAGCAATAGCAGGAACCCTTGTCGGGATGCGGTCCACGGCCAAATTCGGAGTTCATCGTATCGACCTCCAGCTCGACGGCGATCTCGATGGCGCGTTTCCAGTGTTTTACTGCCGCCTGCCGCTCGGTCTCGTCATTGGAGGCCCAGCGATACATCGGCAGCAGCGAGGCAATCTTGACGTTTTCGGCCGCCAGCGCCTTCTTGAACGAGCGGATCCTTTCGGGAAACACGCGTGGCGCCTTGAACCATTCGAGGAAATCGGCGCGCGGGCTGAGTTCGATCCAGTCGTAGCCGAGCTCCCTAACTTTGGCGGGAAGGGCTTCGAGGCTGAGATGGCGGTGCATGAACGGGTCGATGGCGATGCGCATTTACGCTTCCTTGTCGTCGGTATCTGTTGAGGTCGTTGCGGACAGGTTAGGCCGCGGTCCGGGAGAAGAGACCGCGGCCTTGGGCCTGCTTGTCCATGAGCGGCCCCTTGGTTTATTGCCGGCATTCCCAGTGAATGCTGGCCTCAGTTCTTCGCCTGATAATCCTTGAGGTTGGCGGGCGTGACGAGTTCGAAGGGCACGAAGACCTTCTTGTCGATCGTCTCGCCCTTCGCGAGTTTCAGCGCGGCATCCACCGCGCCCTTGCCCTGGCCGGCGGCATTCTGGAAAACACTGACATCCAGTTCGCCCGCCGCCATCGCGGCAAGTGCATCCTGGGTCGCGTCGATACCCGCAATGATGACGCCGTCCATCGGCCGGCCGGTCGCCTTCAGCGACTGGATCGCGCCGATCGCCATCTCGTCATTGTTGGAAATCACCGCATCGAACTCAACGCCAGCCGAGAGCCAGTTGGTCATCAGGTCCGACCCCTGCGTGCGCGACCAGTTGGCGGATTGCTCCTCAACGAGCTTGATGAAGCTGCAATCCGGAGTGGCGACGACCTCCTTGATGTCCTCAGTCCGCATGCGCGCTGCCTGGTTGGAGAGCTCGCCCATCATCACCACGGCCTTGGCTTCCGTCTTGCCGGCAGCCTTCAGAAGCCGGCAGACTTCCTGCGTCTGCAACGTTCCCGACTGTTTTTCATCGGAAGCGACGAAGGCCTGCTTGTCCGGCAGGTTGTCGAGATTGACCGGCTGGCGGTTGACGTAGACAAGCGGAATGCCGGCTGCGGCAGCCGCCTGCGAAAGCGCCACCGTCGCATCCGTATCGACGGGATTGACGATGATGGCGTCGACGCCAGCCGCGACAAAGTTCTGCACCTGGCTCAATTGTTTGCCGACATCGTTCTGGGCGTCCTCGATCTGCAGCGAGACACCGTTCATGCGCTTCGAATAGTCGATCATGCCGTTACGCAGCACGGTCAGGAAATTGTCGTCGAACAGGGCCATCGAAACGCCGATGGTCTGAGCCGAAGCCGTGGTCGCCAGCATGGTGGCCAGAGCCGCAATCGCAAAATGTCTTTTCATGTCATCCTCCTCCGAAACTCTTGAAAAGAAACCGGTCGCACAGCCGCAAGTGCATCGCGCCACAGCCGATCGCCGGCAAAAGGATACCCGTCGCCGAAGATGGAAATCTGCGGCGTTTGGCAACCTTGAAACATCGTTATTGTCGTGGATCAGCCTCCTGCCCGCTCCACATGCCGGCAACATGATCCTAGTCCGGGGCCGGCGTCAACGCGTCTTCGGCGGGCAAAACCATCATGGCTGATAGAAATAGACGCGGCATTTATGATAAAATCTATCAAACGATCAAAGGCTCTCAGGAACCCATAGATGAGCGGGCACAAATCTCTGTCCCGGCGTTTCCGCCATGCCGTGTTCGATGGTATGAACCATCGTGGCAACAAGGTCCGTGCACAGTTCGCGAAGCGGTGTCTGGAACACGCCGGTAATACGCCGCTCAAGCAGCGCCTGACGCGATTCCGGCGTCAACTCGTTGACGAGGCAGACGATGGTTTCCTGGCGGTTCTCCTGCTGCAAGGCCTCGATCACACCTTCCATGCCGCCGCCGATGCAATAGATGCCGACGAGATCTTGGTGTTTGGCGATGGTGTCCATGACAAGCTCGTAGGTCAGCCGCCGCGTTTCCAACGTGATCAGCGCATCCATCACCTCAAATTCCGGCGCATATTCCCTGATATAGCTGCGAAAACCGGTTTCCCGCAGTGAATGGCCGTGAAAACGGTGGCCTCCGAGCAATAGCAGCACCTTGCCCTTGCTGCGCGCCAGCCGCGAGATCATCCAGGCCGCCGTGCGCCCGACCTTCATGTTATTCGCGCCAAGATAGGCCTCCCGCACACCCTGCGCGAAATCGGAAAGCAGCGAAAAGGTGGGAATACCCTTCGCCTTCAGCGCCTCAACGGCCGCCGTAACGTCATGATGGTCAGGCCCGGTGGCCGCAACGGCCTGCACCCGACCTTTCATGCCGGACAGAAGGGCCGCAAGCTCGCTCGGCTCGCCCGACTGCGCAAATTCGATGCGCAGGTTCAGATGGCGATCCCGCACGTTGCGCGCCGCAAGCTCCAGCTCATCGGCAAATGCCTGGTAAAAGGAGTGCCGTTCTTTCCGCAGAATGATTCCGAGATTATAGGACGGCAGATCGGCCAGCATGCGCTGGCGGATGATGTTGGTGGCATGAAAACCGATCTTTTCCGCCGCCTCGAACACCCGCCGCGAGGTTTCCTCCCGCACCGGCAGGCGACCATTCAATACCCTGTCGACAGTCGCAACGCTGACGCCGGCGGCGTTTGCAACATCTGTGATTGTTGGACGCTTCATGAAGACACCCCTTACACGGAAAGAATCCTGTCATACCCCGCAAAACATGTCACGGATCATGATAGAATCCAACGCAAACCGAGATTTCGGCAAGGGGTGCCATAACGCGCGGCATAAATATTGATGGCTGGGGTGTCCGGTGCGAGGCCTGCTTTTCCACTTCCCTCATCTCTGCGCTTGTCACAGAGATCCAGCCAGCCCAAGTCCTTGGGCTGAAAAGACTCCCTCCGCCGCGCAGGCGCGCGTCGGCTGGATTCCTGTGACAAGCACAGGAATGAGGGGAGTTGGAATGCACCAACGCGAGAAAATCATGCGTGGAGTTCCTGAGCACCTGCCGACATATGTGAAGACACGGCGGCAGCGGCATCCGGACCGTTCAACAGAACCGAATGCCGCGGTCCCGTCAGACCCGCTCGAGCGCCACGGCAATGCCCTGCCCGACGCCGATGCACATGGTCGAGAGCGCATAACGCTTGCCGGTCAGAGAAAGCTCGAGTGCTGCGGTGCCGGCAATGCGCGCACCGGACATCCCAAGCGGATGCCCAAGCGCAATCGCCCCGCCATTTGCATTCACCCGCGCATCGTCATCGGCAATGCCGAGCTGGCGAAGCGTTGCGAGACCCTGGCTGGCGAAGGCTTCGTTCAGCTCGATCACGTCAAGCTCTTCCTGTTTCAGGCCGAGACGCGCCAGAAGCTTGGCTGAGGCAGGCGCGGGGCCAATGCCCATGACGCGCGGCGGAACGCCGGCAGTTGCTCCGCCGAGAATGCGGGCAATCGGCGTCAGGCTGTATTTCTTTGCGGCTTCAGCCGAAGCGATGATGAGAGCCGCCGCACCGTCATTGACGCCGGATGCATTGCCCGCCGTCACTGTCGCACCGTCGCGCTTGTTGACAGGCTTCAGTTTTGCAAGGGCTTCAAGGCTCGTCGCGCGCGGATGTTCGTCTTTAGACACCACCAGCGGATCGCCCTTGCGCTGCGGGATCGTGACCGAGACGATTTCCTTGTCGAGGCGGCCATTGGCCTGCGCGTCGGCTGCCTTTTGCTGGCTGCGAACGGCAAAGGCGTCCTGATCTTCGCGGGAGACCTGATAATCGACGGCGACGTTATCACCGGTCTCCGGCATGGAATCGACGCCATATTGCGCCTTCATCAGCGGGTTGACGAAACGCCAGCCGATGGTCGTGTCGTAGATTTCGGCGTTGCGTGAAAAGGCGCTTTCGGCCTTGGGCAGCACGAAGGGCGCGCGGCTCATGCTTTCCACGCCGCCTGCGATCATCAATTCCGCCTCGCCGGATTTGACGGCACGGGTAGCGGCGATGACAGCGTCCATGCCCGAACCGCACAACCGGTTGATCGTGGTTCCGGTCACCGAAACCGGCAGGCCGGCCAGCAGCAGCGACATGCGGGCAACATTGCGGTTATCTTCGCCCGCCTGGTTGGCGCAGCCGAAGATCACGTCCTCGACGGCTTCCCAATCCATGGACGGGTTACGCTCGACAAGCGCCCGCAAGGGCACAGCACCGAGATCGTCAGCCCGCACTGAAGACAATGCACCGCCGAAACGGCCGATCGGTGTGCGGATATAGTCGCAGATGAATGCATCGGTCATCGGTTGTTCCTCAAAGTTCCGGGGCGACAAGATCGGCGACTTCGCCATCGACATGGAGAGGCGCGCCGGTCATGGCCTGCAATTCATCGAAGCTCATGTCAGCCAGTTTTTCGCGCAAAACGAAACGGCCATCCACGACGTCAATCACCGCATGGCTGGTGTAGATGCGGGTGATGCAGCCGACGCCGGTCAGCGGAAAGGCGCATTTGTCGACAAGCTTCGGCTCGCCGTTCTTCGTCACATGTTCGGTGATGACGAAAACCTGCTTGGCGCCATGCACCAGATCCATGGCGCCGCCAACGGCGGGCACGCCCTTGGAGCCAACGCGCCAATTGGCGAGATCACCATTCTGCGCCACCTGATAGGCGCCGAGGATCGCCACATCCAGATGCCCGCCGCGCACCATGGCGAAGCTGTCGGCATGGTGGAAGAAGGAGGCACCCGGCTTCAGCGTCACGGCCTTCTTGCCGGCATTGATGAGGTTCCAGTCCTCTTCACCTTCCGGCGGCGCTTCGCCGAAATTCAGGATGCCGTTTTCGGTGTGGAAGATAGCCTGACGGCCGGGCGGCTGGTAACGGGCGACCATTTCGGGAAAACCGATGCCGAGATTGACGTAAGCGCCATCCTCGATGTCCTGCGCCGCGCGCCAGGCGATCTGGGCGTTGGAAAGCTTGATATCGTCGCGAGTGTTGATTGGCTGGGTCATGCGTAGGCTACTCCCGCGCGAATGAGGACTTCTTCCTGTTGCGGATCGGCGATCTGCACGACGCCGTTGACGAAAATGCCGGGCGTGACGACATGCTCGGGGTCGATCTCGCCGGCAGCGACGATCTTGGAGACCTGGGCAATGGTGGTGGCTGCCGCCATGCACATCAGCGGGTTAAAATTGCGCCCCGCCTTGTTGTAGGTGAGATTGCCGTAGGTATCGCCAAGCTCAGCCTTGACGATGGCGAAATCCGCCTTCAGCCAGCGTTCCTGAACATACGACCGGCCGTCGAATTCGGCGATCGGCTTGCCATTGGCAAGCTCCGTGCCAAAGGCAGTCGGGGTGTAGAATGCCGGAATGCCGGCGCCACCGGCACGGATACGCTCGGCAAGCGTGCCCTGCGGCACAAGTTCCAGCTCGATTTCGCCGGCCAGATATCTGTCGGTGAAAGCGCGCGGATCGGAAGAGCGCGGAAACGAGCAGATCATCTTCTTGACCATGCCCGCATCGATCATTGCGGCAATGCCGATACGGCCATTGCCGGCGTTGTTGTTGATGACCGTCAGGTTTTTCGGTCCCTTGTCGATCAGGGCGTGGATCAGCTCGATGGGCGCGCCGGAGCCGCCAAAACCGCCGATCATCACCGTCGCGCCGTCGTCGATACCGGAAATGGCATCAGTCGCGCTTTTGATTGTCTTGTCCATATCAATCCTCCATCCAGCCTAGCAATGGGAACTCGCAAGGCTGCTTGGCGCAGAGCTAAATCCGAATCCGCCTCGACGGCAACAATTTTGTGCGTTATATGATTTTTGTTCGTATATCGCACAAATGGAGCGTGACATGGCCGTCAATGAAAGAGACATGATGGGCGGTCTCGCCAAGGGGCTGAAGGTGATCGAGGCGTTCAGCGCCGAGCGCCCGCGCCTGTCCATATCCGATGCCGCTGACATCGCAGGCCTTGACCGCGCCACCACGCGGCGCTGTCTGCTGACACTGTCGGAAATGGGTTACGCCGCCTATGACGGCAAGTTCTTCACTGTGACCCCCAAGGTTCTGCGGCTTGGCACCGGCTGTCTTGCCACCATGCCGCTGCCGCGCATCGTCCAGCCCCTTCTCGACCGTCTCTCGGAAGAGATCGGCCACAGCACATCAGTCTCCATTCTGGACGATACCGAAATCGTCTACGTGGCGCGCGCCGCCCAGCAGCGGGTAATGTCCATCGCCCTCATGCCTGGCTCGCGCCTGCCCGCCTATTGCACCTCCATGGGCCGCGTTCTCCTCTCAGCCCTTACACCGGAACGGCAGCGCGAGGTCCTGGAACACTCGCGGCTGGTGGCACGGACGGAAAAGACGATGACCGGTATCGACGCCCTGCTCGACGAACTCGAGGCGACCCGCAATCGTGGTTATGCCCTGATCGATCAGGAGGTGGAGATCGGCCTTCGCTCCATTGCCGTGCCGGTGAAAACCGTGCGCGGGCAGACGGTCGCAGCACTCAATGTCGGGCTTGCCGCCTCGGTAGCGTCCATGGAGGATCTGGTGGAACGTTATTTGCCGCCACTGCTTTCCGTCCAGCGTGAGTTGGGAAGAATGCTTGCCTGAGATGAGGCCGAAGCCGCGCCGTCATCTCCCATTTTCCGCCGTTCAGCCAATCGCCATGCCCGCGGTGTCATGCCTGTTTCCCGCTTGAAGAAGCGGTTGAAATAGGCCGGGTCGGCAAAACCGAGATCTTCCGCAATCATCTGCACGGTCGATACGGTGAAGATCAGTTCCTGCTGGGCGATCTCGATCTGGCGCCTGGCGACAAGCCGTTGCAGGCTGAGGCCGGAAACGGAACGGACGAGACGGTTGAGATGGGTCTCGGAAAGGCCGAGCTTCTGCGCATAAAACGCCGCCTTGCGCGGCTCGCGAATATGTCGGGCGATCAGTGACAGCAGGAGTTCGAAGCGCTGTTCCGCAGGGCCTTCCCCGGTTCTTTCCAGTAGAGGCCGCGCCGCTCGCGCAAGAAGCGCAGCCACGGTGGCAAGCTGACCTTCGATCATCGCCTCCCGGCCTATCTCGTGGCTTTCATACTCCGCGGAGATATGTTCGAAATCCCTGCGCAATCGCTCGCCCTCGGAGAAATCCTGCAACGGCAACAACACGGGCTGCTGGAAATTCCGCAGCAGCAGCGCCTGTACGGATGCGGCAAGCGCGCCGGGCAGCACGGTGACGATCACCCCGCCAATATCGCGCGAAAAACGAAAGCCGTGCTCGAAACCCGGCGGCACGACAATGGCGACCGGTGGGCGGATAGCCTCGGTGAGGCCATCCAGCAATGCATCGCCCTCGCCGCCCCAAATGTACAAGATTTGCAGGAACGCGGCATGCCGGTGCAGGCCGATTTCAAAGCGATGCAGGCTGCTTCTGGAAAAAAGCGTCTCGCAATGAAAGCGGAAAGCGGTTCCTTGCGCTGTCTCCTCGCCATATAGGCCTTCATTCGCCGCAACCCGCATGTCACCCCCAGCTCCCCGCATCATGGTCGAATTGTGCAATTTACGGATCAAAAAGTCCATTGAGCTTGTCGCGCGCTTTGGTCAATTTCCTGACAGGAGACAATTCCGGGAGGAAAATAATGCGCACCAAGGTCGTCATCATCGGCTCCGGTCCTTCGGGTCTGCTGCTTGGCCAGCTGCTTGCCAATGAAGGCATCGATACCGTCATTCTCGACCGGGCCGGCAAGGACTACATCCTCGGTCGGGTCCGCGCCGGGGTGCTGGAAGAAGGTACAGTGCACCTTCTGGAAAAAGTTGGCGCCGACAAACGCCTGCACAAGGAAGGTCTGCCACATGACGGTTTCTCGCTGACCTTTGACGGGCGCGATCACCGTATCGACCTCTTCGATCTTACCGGCGGCAAACGGGTAATGGTCTACGGTCAGACGGAGGTGACGCACGACCTGATGGATGCCCGCGAAAAAGCGGGGCTTACCACAATCTATGAAGCCTTGAATGTGGAGCCTCATGATTTCGATGGTGCCAGCCCCTATGTGACCTATGAAAAAGACGGCGTAAGCCATCGGATAGATTGTGATTTTATTGCCGGATGCGATGGGTTTCACGGCGTCAGCCGCAAATCCGTACCTGAGCGCTCGATCAAGGAATTCGAGAGGATATACCCCTTCGGCTGGCTCGGTATTCTGGCCGAAGTGCCGCCTGTCAGCCACGAACTCATCTATGCCAACCATCCCAGTGGTTTTGCTCTCTGTTCCATGCGCTCGCACACGCGCAGCCGCTATTACCTGCAATGTTCGCTGGAAGACCGGCCGGAGGACTGGAGCGATGAGCGCTTCTGGGATGAAATCCGCCGCCGCCTGCCGGAAAACCATGCCGATGCCCTGGTGACCGGGCCGTCATTTGAAAAATCCATCGCACCGCTTCGGTCCTTCGTGTGTGAACCGATGCGCTTCGGGCGGTTGTTTCTGGCGGGCGACGCCGCCCACATCGTGCCGCCGACCGGCGCCAAGGGCCTCAACCTTGCTGCCAGCGACGTGCATTATCTCAGCGAGGCGCTCATCGAATTTTATCGTGAAGGGTCGGAAGCGGGCATCGATTACTATTCGCAGAAAGCGCTATCCCGCGTCTGGAAGGCCGTGCGGTTTTCCTGGTGGATGACGACAATGATGCACCGCTTTCCCGATACCGGCGAATTTGGCCAGCGCATCCAGGAAGCGGAGCTGGATTACCTCGTGCATTCCCGCGCTGCCTCCACGGCGCTTGCGGAAAACTATGTCGGGCTTCCCTATTAGGAAACAGTTTCGGGCTTCGGGTCGAGCAGTTCGCGCGCAGCTTCGCGAATGGCCTGTATCAGCAGCGACAGCGGCAGTGAGGGCTGCGTATCGGCCCGCACCGTCAATCCGACCGGGCCGCTGGTATCGCCGGTATCGACCGGCAGGATAGCCAGAGTTCCATCTGCCACATCGCCTGCGACCACGCCTTCCGAAATGATCCAGACGGCATCACTGGTGCGCAGGAACGCGCGGCCAAACGCATCCGATACCGTTTCGATGCGGATCGGCAAGGCCGGCACCCCATTGGCGATCAGGAACTGCTCGACGATGGGACCGATTACCGACTGGCGGGTGGGGATCAATACCGGGAACTCGTGCAGGTGATCGAAAACCGAAATGCCCGGCGACAGCAGCGGATGGCCGGCGCGCACGACGAACCGCACCTTTTCGGAATAGAGATGCTCGAAGGAAAAGCCCGCCATCTTTTCCGGCGCAGCCAGGCGCCCGACGACGAGATCCAGATCGCCGACGCGCAACTGCTCCAGAAGAACGGCATTGTCACCGGTGACGATCTTGACCGGGCTGCCGGTTTTTTCCGAAAGAAACCCAGCCATGGCTTTCGGCATGATCCTCACCGAAACGGTCGGCAAGGCACCGACGCGAACCGGCGGGCCGGCACGCGCCGCCTCCTGCGAGACGGAATCGACCGCATGGCGAAGTGCCGTCATCGTCGCCCCGGCATGGCGCAGGAACACCTCGCCATAGCGGCTGATGCGGATGCCGCGCCCCTCGCGGTCGAACAGCGAGACGCCGAGAATCTCCTCGAGTTCGCGGATGGTTTTCGTTACCGCCGGCTGGCTGACATGCAGGATTTCCGCCGCACGAATGACGCTTTTCTGGCGCGCCACCTCCACGAAGGTCTGAAGATGCCGGAACTTTATACGCTGCTCGACCATCGAACATATAATCCATTGGTTATATTTTTCACCGATAATGTCATTTTACTTAACCGGAACGTGCTTGCAATATCGTCAACAGGAGGACGTACATCATGCATTTTCTGCGCTGTGGCGAAAACGCGATCCATTATCGTGCGCACGAACTGGAAAGCGGCAAGCCGGTCATCGCCTTTATCAATTCGCTTGGCACCGATTTCCGTATCTGGGATGCGGTGATTGCGGAACTTGGCGACAAATATGCTTTCGTCCTGCACGACAAACGTGGCCATGGCCTGTCCGATATCGGCCGCCCTGCCTATTCGATAGACGATCACGCGGACGACCTGATTGCCATCCTCGATCATCTTTCCGTCAACAATGCGGTCATCTGGGGTCTGTCGGTCGGTGGACTGGTTGCACAGGGAATTTATGCCCGGCGTCGCGATCTCGTGCGTGCCCTTGTGCTCAGCAATACCGCCCACAGGATCGGCACCGCCGAGATGTGGAACGCGCGCATCGACAAGATCGCCGCTGATGGCCTTGCCTCGCTGATCGATCCGGTGATGGAGCGCTGGTTCACACCAGCCTTTCGCCAGCCGGAAAACGTGGTTTATGCGGGCGCGCGCAACATGCTTTCCCAACAGCCGGAGGCCGGTTACAGCGGCACCTGCGCCGCCATACGCGATGCCGATTTCACGCACGAAGCGGGCCGCATCGCTGTTCCGACGCTCTGTGTGGCGGGCGATGAAGACGGGTCGACACCGCCAGCACTGGTGAAATCGCTGGCGGACCTCATTCCCGCAAGCCGTCTCGCCACCATTGCACGCTGCGGCCACATTCCTTGCCTTGAACAACCGCTCGCCTATGCGCAGGCGGTCGGTGATTTTCTGAAGACCTTGCCGGAGCACTGACAGATGGCGGACAATATCGACAAGAACGAGAGATTTGAGCAGGGCATGAAAACGCGCCGCGCCGTGCTCGGTGACGCGCATGTCGACCGCGCGCAGACGGTGACAACGGGGTTCGACCAGCCGTTTCAGCAGCTCATCACCGAAGCGGCCTGGGGCACGGTGTGGTCCGGTAACCACTGGACGAAGCGCGAGCGCTCGATGGTCACCATCGCCTTGCTTGCCGCACTCGGTCAGGACGAGGAGCTCGCCATGCACGTGCGCGCCACCGCCAATACCGGCGCCACCGAAGCGGATATTCGCGAAGCGCTGCTGCATGTCGCAATCTATGCCGGCGTGCCCGCCGCCAACCACGCTTTCAAGACCGCCAAGCTTGCTCTGGCCGGCATGAAAGCCGATAGTTCCCGCGACGAGGAGGAGACGAAATGAGTAATACAAAGCCCGAAACGGGGCCGTTCTTCGCACGCGACCGCGACATTCATCCGCTGGCCTATGCTCCCTGGTACAAGACCTCTATCCTGCGTTCTCCGAAGCGCGCCCTGATTTCGCTGGAAGGCACCAAAAGCGAGATCACCGGGCCGGTTTTCGGCCACAGCCTGCTGAACGAGCTGGATAACGACCTGATCCTCAATTATGCCCGCCCTGGCGAAATGCCGATTGGCCCGCGCATTCTGGTCCACGGCCGGGTGCTGGACGAGCGCGGCCGCGGCGTGGACGGTGCGCTCGTGGAATTCTGGCAGGCCAATGCCGGCGGGCGGTATCGCCACAAGAAGGAAACCTATCTCGCCGCCATCGATCCGAATTTTGGCGGCGTCGGCCGCACGATCACGGATGAGAACGGTTATTACTGGTTCAAGACCATCCAGCCGGGCGCTTACCCCTGGCCGAACGGCGTCAACGACTGGCGGCCTGCCCATATCCACTTCTCGGTCTTCGGCCACGGTTTTGCCCAGCGGCTGATAACCCAGATGTATTTCGAAGGCGATCCGCTGATCTGGAAATGTCCGATCGTCAAAACCATCCCGGACGAGGATGCGATCAAGCGGCTGATCGCGCCGCTGGATATGAATTCAAACATTCCCATGGACATGCTGGCATACAAGTTCGACATCGTGCTTCGCGGCCGCCGCTCCACGTTTTTCGAAAATCGCAAGGAAGGCAACTGATCATGGTCCAGCCGCTCGGTTATCTCAAGGAATCAGCGTCGCAGACGGCAGGCCCATATGTCCATATCGGCTGCACCCCCAATTTCGTTGGCATCGAGGGCGTGTTCGAAAAGGACCTGGGCTCCGGCGCGCTCTATAACGACAAGGCTCGCGGCGAACGCATAAGCGTGCGTGGCACGGTCTACGACGGCGCTGGCATGCCGCTTAAGGACGCCCTGATCGAAATCTGGCAGGCGGATACGGACGGTTATTACAACAGCCCCAGCGAAACACGCGGCAAGGCAGATCCGAATTTCACCGGCTGGGGCCGCTCGCCCGGCGACATGGATACCGGCGAATTCATCTTCGACACCATCAAGCCCGGCAAGGTGCCCTTCCGCGACGGCCGGTGGATGGCGCCGCACATCACTTTCTGGATCGTGGCGCGCGGTATCAATATCGGCCTGCAAACCCGCATGTATTTTCCCGAGGAGCAGGAGGCCAATGCCGCCGATCCGGTCCTTGCCCGCGTCGAGCAGAAAAGCCGCATCGCCACCCTTGTCGCCAAAAAGGAGGAAGGAAACATCTATCGTTTCGATATCCGCCTTCAGGGCGAGGGCGAAACCGTGTTTTTCGATATCTGAGCGGAGCTGTAACCTGAGATGAGCCTTTCCCCCTTCGAACATCCGTTTCTCTCCGGCCTTTTTGGCGACAGCGAAATCGTTGAGCTGTTTTCGGCCAGAGCGGATATCGATGCCATGATCCGTTTCGAGACGGCGCTGGCGCAGGCGCAAGCCGGGGCGGGCGTCATTGAAGCGGATGCGGCGGATGCGATCGTCTCCCGCCTTTCCGATTTTGCCGCCGATACCACCGCGCTTCGCCATGGCGTCGCCAAGGACGGCGTTGTGGTGCCGGAACTTGTCCGGCAGATGCGGGCGGCGGTTGCCGGTACTGCGGCGGAAAAGCTGCATTTCGGCGCCACCAGCCAGGATGTCATCGATACCAGCCTGATGCTGCGGCTGAAGGCGGCAGCGGAAATCATCGCGGCACGGCTCGGTCGCCTCATCGATACGCTGGGTGATATTGCGGCCCGCGATGGCAGCAACCCGCTGACGGGATATACTCGCATGCAGGCCGCCATCGCCATCACGGTCGGCGACAGGGTGGCAAGCTGGATCGATCCGCTGGAACGGCATCTGGTTCGGATCGACACGTTTTTGCAGCACGGTTTTGCCGTCCAGTTCGGCGGCGCGGCCGGCACGCTGGAAAAGCTCGGCGACAATGCCGGCACTGTCCGCGCCGATCTCGCAAAGCGTCTCGGCCTTTCTGACAGGCCGCAGTGGCACAACCAGCGCGACGGTATCGCCGAGCTTGCCAATCTGCTGTCGCTCGTCACCGGCACGCTTGGCAAGTTCGGGCAGGATATCGCGCTTCTGGCCGAAGTCGGCGCCGAAATTCGCATGAGCGGCGGGGGTGGTTCCTCGGCGATGCCGCACAAGCAGAACCCGGTCAATGCGGAAACGCTGGTGACGCTGGCACGCTTCAACGCCGTGCAGATTTCGGCATTGCACCAGTCTCTCGTTCACGAACAGGAACGTTCGGGCGCGGGCTGGATGCTCGAATGGCTGTCGCTGCCGCAAATGGTGACGGCTACGGGGTGCTCACTCCTGATCGCCGAGCGCCTCGCGGGGCAGATCGACCGGCTGGGAGCAAGCGAAGAATAAAGAGGGAATGACAGATTTTCGCGAGGACTGAGCGGCCTTCGGGCGCTTTTGCCAGCGAGATGGGAATGGCGCGGGCGCGCGATGAAAACTCTTGCGACCAATCACATTAGTCGTTGATAAAAAACGACTTTCTTGAACAAGATGAATGAAGAAAAAGTGATCTTTAAGCTGTTTCTAACCGGAGTTGGCGCTTGACACAAAATTGAACTAACTGGTACAAACATTCAGGTTAACGCTATGCTGGCACAGAAGTGTGGAGCTTCCCCGGCACGGTAAAAACAAACGGAGGGCTTTGGAGCCACAGGCTTTCCAAAGCGATGCGAACAAGGCGAAACGTCTGTTCGGACCCGAACGGGTTGGGAGGAAATATGTCTTACAGTCTCGATTTTTCGGCGGTCATAGACCGTCTGCCCGAGCTGCTTCTGGCCTGTCTTGCAACGATCGGCCTTGCAATCGCCGGCATGTCGCTTGCCACCGTCATCGGGGTTCTCGGCGTCGTGGCCCGCCGCTCGCGCTTCAAGCTGCTGCGCGGTCTGGTAATCGGGTTCGTGGAAGCCATTCGCAACACGCCGTTTCTGGTGCAGATATTCTTCATCTTCTTCGCCCTGCCGCAAATCGGCATCAAGCTTAACCCCACGGTCACGGCAATCATTGCGCTTGCGTTGAACGGCGGCGCCTATGCCATCGAAATCATTCGCGGCGGCGTCGATTCCATTCCCAAGGGCCAGGTTGAGGCGGGATTGGCGCTTGGCCTGCACCGGGCGCAGATCTTCCGGCACATCATTCTGAAGCCGGCGCTTCGGGCGGTCTATCCGTCACTCACCAGCCAGTTCATCATGCTGACGCTGACCACTTCGGTCTGTACCTCGATTGCGGCTTACGAGCTGACCTCGGTGGCCCAGCAGATCGAAGCGGACACCTTCCGCTCCTTTGAGGTCTATTTCTCGATCACGCTGCTTTATCTGGTCATTTCCTCGCTGATGATGGGGGTATTTTCCCTCATCTCCCGCACATCGTTCAGCTATCCGGTCAAGTGAGGAAAAGACAATGGCATCCATCGGTTCCAACGAATTGTTCTTCCTGCTGCAGGGCCTGAAATGGACCCTTGCGCTGACCCTGATCGGCTTCATCGGCGGCGGCATTTTCGGTCTTTGCGTCGCGCTTGGCCGCGTTGCCGAAACCCCGGCGATCCAGCGCGCCAGCACAGGCTTCATCGCGATTTTCCAGGGCACACCGCTCCTGATGCAGCTTTTCGTCGTTTATTACGGCGTGGCGCTTGCGGGCCTGAATGTGGATGCCTGGATTGCGGTCGCCATTGCATTCACCCTGCATGCCAGCGCCTTTCTGGGTGAAATCTGGCGCGGTGGCATCCAGGCTGTGCCGAAGGGTCAGACCGAAGCCGCCAACGCGCTTGGCCTGCACTACGTGTCGCGAATGAAGGACGTGGTTCTGCCGCAGGCCTTCAAGATTTCGCTGCCCGCCACCATCGGTTTTCTGGTGCAGCTCATCAAGGGCACGTCGCTTGCCGCCATTGTCGGCTTCGTCGAACTGTCCCGCGCCGGCCAGATCGTCTCCAACCAGACGTTCCGTCCGCTGACGGTCTTTGCCATCGTCGGCATCATGTATTTCCTGATCTGCTGGCCGCTTTCCCTGTGGGGCGCCAGTGTAGAAAAGCGGATGCAAGCCGCTTCCCGCTAACACCCATCAACATGTCATCAAGCTTTGTAAGGAGGAGCAAAAGATGAAATCCAACGGTAAATTCTCACGTCGCACCCTGCTCGCGCTCGCCGCAGCAACGGTCGCCCTGCCCTTTATCGCACCGGTCGACGCCTTCGCCGGCACGGTGGATGAGGCCAAGGCCAAGGGCAAGGTCGTAATCGGCATTCAGGGCGACAATTCGCCATGGGGCTTCGTCAATTCGAGCGGCGTTCAAGACGGCCTCGATGCCGATATCGGCAAGGCGTTTGCCGAATATCTCGGCGTCAAGGTGGAATTCGTACCGCTTGCCGTGGCAAACCGCATTCCGGCCCTTCTGACGGGCAAGGTCGACCTGCTGTTCGCAACCATGGGCATGACCGCCGAGCGCGCCAAGACCATCCAGTATTCCAAGCCCTATGCCGGTAACGTGCTTTCCGTCTACGGCCCCAAGGACAAGAAGATCGGCAACTATGACGATCTGACCGGCGTCTCCGTCGGCGTTCCGAAGTCCAGCGCCATGGACACGGCGATCACGGCAGGTGCAGGCTCCAAGGCCAAGATCCTGCGCTTTGACGATGATGCCGCCAACATTCAGGCACTGATTTCCGGCCAGGTCGAGGTTGTCGGTGGCAACCAGTTTTATGGCGACCGCCTCAATCAGGCTGCCAACGGCAAATACGAGCCGAAGTTCGACCTGACGACGCTTTACAACGGCGCCGGCACCCGTCCGGGTGAAAAGGACTGGAACGAAACCGTCAACGCCTTCCTCGACAAGATCAAGTCGGATGGCCAGCTTGCCAAGATCTACGACAAGTGGATGAAGCGCGAAGTTCCCGCTTTCCCGGAAAGCCTGCCGGATATTCCTTTCACCGTGAAGTGAAGACCGGAAGAGGCTGGATTGGGAGGAGTAACCAATGGGAATCTTTAACAAACAGACGCGTTGGCGAACAGCCATCGCCATCGGATTGGCAGCAGCTTTGCTGCCAATCCTGACACCCGCAGGCGCAGAAGCCAGAACACTTGACGAAGCAAAGTCCAGCGGCAAGATCATCATCGGCATTCAGGGCGACAACGCGCCCTGGGGCTTCATAAACTCCTCTGGTGTTCAGGAAGGTTATGATGCGGATTTAGCCCGCGGGTTTGCGGACTATCTTGGACTGAAAGTGGAGTTCGTACCGCTTGCAGTCGCCAACCGCATCCCGTCGCTTCGCACCGGAAAGGTCGATGCCCTGTTCGCGTCGATGGGGATGACGCCGGAACGCGCGAAAAACGTACAATATGCGCAGCCTTACGCGCATAACGTCATGTCGGTCTATGCCACCAAGGACAAGAAGATAGCCAACTTCGACGATCTCACGGGAATGACCGTCGGCGCGCCGAAATCCAGTCCGATGGACACGGCTTTGACCGCAGGTGCCGGTACCAAGGCAAAAATTCTGCGTTTCGACGATGACGCCGCCACCATTCAGGCGATCCTGTCGGGCCAGATCGAGGCAATCGGCGGCAACCAGTTTTATGGTGACCGTCTCGCAGCGGCTGGCGGCAAGGATTACGAGGTAAAGTTCGACCTCGTGACCCTCTACAACAGCGCCGCCACGCGCCCCGGTGAAAAGGACTGGAACGAGGCACTCAACGCTTGGCTCGACAAAGCCAAGGCCAATGGCGAGCTCGCAAAAGTCTATGCCAAATGGATGAAGCGCCCGGTTCCGGACTTCCCGGCCTCGCTTCCTGACATTCCCTACACCGTTAACTAACGCTGCTTCCCAGCATGAAGGAAAGTTCCATGTCGCAATCCTCCGCCGCACAGGCTCCGCTGATCGCCCTTGAAGGGGTTGGAAAGTGGTATGGAGCCTTCCATGCGCTGAAAGGCGTCAACATGACGGTTCGCAAAGGTGAAAAAATCGTTCTTTGCGGCCCGTCGGGTTCAGGAAAATCCACCCTTATCCGCTGCATCAACCATCTGGAAGAAATCCAGGAGGGCAAGATCACGGTCGAGGGAACCACGCTTTCGGATTCGACCCGCGCCATCGATGCGGTTCGCCGTGAAGTGGGCATGGTGTTCCAGAGCTTCAATCTCTTCCCGCACAAGACCATCATGGAAAACTGCACCCTGGCGCCCATGCGGGTGAAGGGCCTGTCGAAAGCCGATGCGGAAGCGACCGCGCGCAAATATCTGGAGCGCGTGCGCATTCTCAATCAGGCCGATAAATATCCGGCGCAGCTTTCCGGCGGCCAGCAGCAACGCGCAGCGATTGCCCGTGCGCTCTGCATGGAGCCGAAAGCCATGCTGTTCGATGAGCCGACTTCGGCGCTTGATCCGGAAATGGTCAAGGAAGTGCTCGACACGATGATCGGTCTTGCCCGCGACGGCATGACGATGATCTGCGTGACCCATGAAATGGGCTTTGCCCGGCAGGTTGCCGACCGTGTGGTCTTCATGTCGGAAGGCGAAATCATCGAGGAAGGCCCGCCGGACGAGTTCTTCCGCGATCCCAAGCACCAGCGTACCCGCACATTCCTCGGCGAAATTCTCGCCCATCACTAAGGCTCACCCGGAGCCGACAGGCAGGCGGGGATGCCCCCCGCCTCTCCCACCACGTTCGATGAGCGATGACCTGAACATGACAGACACCAAATCCTTCAAGGTCGGCCTGATTGGCGCCGACATCCAGCTTTCCAAATCTCCCGCGCTGCACATGCGCGAAGGGGCTGCCCACGGCCTCGATTATTCCTATGAGCTTGTCGATGTCGTGGCGCGCAAGCTGCCGGAAAGCGCGCTTCCCGATCTGCTCAATGAGCTGGAATCGCGCGGCTTTGCCGGCACCAACATTACCCATCCATTCAAGCAGGCGGTACTTCCGCACCTGCATGAATTGTCTGATGATGCCCGCATGCTCGGCGCGGTCAACACCGTCGTCTTCAAGGACGGACGTCGCATTGGGCACAATACGGACTGGTACGGATTTTACGAAAGCTTCATGCGCGGCCTGCCGGATGCGAAACGCGACCGGGCGCTGCTGGTCGGTGCTGGTGGTGCAGGCGTTGCGGTGGCCCATGCGGCGCTGAAACTCGGCATTACTCATCTCGATATCTGCGACCGCGATTTCAGCCGCGCCGAGCATCTGGCTGCCGAACTCAACGCCCGTTTTGGCGAAGGCCACGCCTTTGCCGTGAAAGACCCGGCAGATTCCCTGCCCTTCGCGGATGGGTTGATCCACGCCACACCGATGGGCATGCCCGCCCATCCCGGCATGCCGGTCAAGGCCGACCTCCTTGAACAACGGCACTGGGTGGCCGATATCGTTTATATGCCGCTGGTGACCGAGCTTCTGGCGACGGCGGCCCAAAAAGGCTGTCGCACCCTGCCCGGCGGCGGCATGACGGTGTTTCAGGCTGTTGGCGCGTTTCGGCTGTTCTGCGGCCGTGAACCTGATGCCGAACGCATGACGGCACATTTTACCGAAATTTGCACGAAAGAGGGTGTGGCGTGAGCCTTTTCACCATACTTAACGGACCGAACCTCAACCTGCTCGGCCAACGCCAGCCGGAAATCTACGGCTACGAAACGATGGCCGATGTGGAGGCCAATTGCCGCGCGATTGCCGAGGCGGCGGGCCACGAGATATTCTTTGCCCAGAGCAACCGGGAATACGAGCTGATAGACTGGATCCATGCGGCGCGCGGCACATCGGCAGGAATCGTCATCAATCCCGGTGCCTTTACCCATACCTCGGTGGCGATCCTCGATGCACTCAACACCTTCGAGGCACCGGTGATCGAGGTTCACATTTCCAACATCCACAAACGGGAGATCTTCCGCCACCATTCCTATATCTCGACGCGCGCCGAAGGCGTGATCGCCGGTCTCGGCATCGAAGGTTACGGGGTGGCGCTCAGCCACCTCATCGGCCGTCTTTCCCGATCTTCGTGATATGGTCAGGGCTCAGCACATATCGCAACACCATGTCGCTGACGTGATGCGACAATGTTTGCTGACCCTTCTCGGTAAACAGCCCGTCGCCGAAGATGAACGAGAAGGTTGCGACGTTCGAGACGTTGAAAAAGGACAGCGCGCTGATCTGCCAGTGCAGTTCCAGCGCATTGATGCCGTTGCGGAAAATGCCGCTCTTCTGGCCGCGCAGCAGCACGCTTTCCAGGGCATCGATGGCCGGCCGGTTGAGCTGGCGGATCGTTCCGGACGATTGCATGTGCCGGCCGTGATGAATGTTCTCGATCATCACCATTCGGATGAAAGCCGGGTTGCGGCGATGGTGATCGAAAGTGAACCGACAGAGCTTTTCCAGCGCCGCAACCGGTTCCAGACCATCCAGCTCCAGATCGCTCTCGCCGCCACGCACCTTGGCATAGGCTTCTTCAAGAACGCGCTGGTAAAGCCCTTCCTTGTCGGTAAAATAATAATAGATCATCCGCTTGGATGTACGCGTGCGGGCGGCGATCTCGTCGATGCGCGCCCCCGACAGGCCGTTTTGCGAAAACTCCTCCATCGCAACGGAAAGAATGTCTCGGCGCACGCCTTCCGGATCGCGCTTCGCCTGCCGGGTTTCGCTGGTGCCGTTCGAAGTTGCGCTTTTTGTCATGATCCATCCATCAGCAGGGTATACGGCTTGCCGCCGCACCCCTATTATTAACCAATTAGTACATAACGCTGAAAAGGAACGCAATATGGCGAGCTATGACACAGGCAAACAGGGTGTGCCAATGCGTACTTCCATCGCCACCGTCTCCATCAGCGGCGAATTCCCGGAGAAACTGGCGGCCATTGCCAAGGCCGGTTTCACCGGTGTGGAGATTTTCGAGAACGATTTCCTGACCTACGACGCCTCGCCGCGCGAGGTGAAGGCCCTTGCGGCGGATCATGGGCTGGATATCACGCTTTTCCAGCCGTTCCGCGATTTCGAAGGCATGCCGGAACCGCACCGCGCCCGCGCCTTCGAGCGCGCAGGGCGTAAATTCGACATCATGGGCGAACTCGGGACCGATCTGATGCTGATCTGCTCGAATGTCTCGCCGGTGTCGCTGGGTGGCATAGACCGCGCCGCCGCCGATTTCCATGAGCTTGGCGAGCTTGCGTCCAGGCACGGTGTTCGCGTGGGTTACGAGGCGCTGGCCTGGGGCCGGCACATCAGCGATCATCGTGATGCGTGGGAAGTGGTGCGCCGCGCAGATCACCCCAATGTCGGTATCATCCTCGACAGCTTCCACACGCTGTCGCGCAAGATCGATCCCAACTCCATCCGCTCCATTCCCGGCGACAAGATCTTCATTGTGCAATTGGCCGACGCACCGCTGATAGACATGGACCTGTTGTACTGGAGCCGCCATTTCCGCAACATGCCCGGCGAAGGCGATCTGCCGGTGGTGGATTTCATGCGCGCTGTCGCGGCAACCGGTTATAGCGGCCCGCTGTCGCTCGAAATCTTCAACGACCAGTTCCGCGGTGGCTCGGCGCGCCTTTTGGCTGAGGACGGCCATCGTTCGCTCATCAACCTCATGGATCAGGTGCGCCGTCTGGAGCCCGACATCCGCATCGAGGCGCCCGCCATGCCTGAGCGGGTGCAGACGGAAGGCGTGGAGTTTGTCGAGTTCACAACGGCGCCGGAGGAAAAGGCCAATCTGGAAGCGCTGCTCGCCACACTCGGTTTTGATAAAACCGCGAGGCACCGCAATCGCGATGTCGATCTCTATACGCAGGGCGACATTCGCATCGTCATCAATACCGGCGGTACCGGTGAGAGTTTCGCCGGTGCATCCTACTCCATCCACGGCACCAATGCCTATGCGTTCGGCCTGAAGGTCGATGATGCGCAGGCAGCACTTGCGCGTGCGGCAGCGCTGGGCGCACCGACATTCGCCGAACCGCGCAAATCCGGCGAAGTCGCGGTTCCAGCCATTCAGGGCGTGGGCAATGGCGTCATCTATTTCCTCGACGGGTCCACGGCGCTCGCCTCCATCTGGGACAATGAATTCGCACCGGATGCGACGACAGCAGCAGGCAATACCGGACTGACCCGCATCGACCATCTTGCGCAAACCACGCATTACGATGAAATGCTGACCTGGCTTCTGTTCTACACATCGCTGTTTTCAACGCGCCGCACGCCGATGGTGGATGTGGTCGATCCCGGCGGTCTGGTGCGCAGCCAGGCCATAGAAAGCGTGCCCTCCCCGCGTTTCCGCCTGACCATGAACGGTGCCGACAACCGAAAGACCTTCGCCGGCAAATTTCTGGCGGAAGGTTTCGGCACCAGCATCCAGCACATCGCCTTCGCCACGGACGATATCTTCGCCACCGCCAAGGCTCTGCATGCGCGCGGCTTTCACGCCCTGCCGATCTCGCGCAATTATTATGACGATCTGGAGGCCCGCTTCGGGCTGGAACCGGAATTCTCCGACGCACTCCGGGAAGCAAGCATCCTCTACGACCGGGACGACAACGGCGAATATTTCCAGATATACAGCCGCACCTTCGGCGAAGGGTTCTTCTTCGAAATCGTCGAAAGGCGCGGTGCCTACGGCGGATATGGCGCGATGAACGCCCCCTTCCGCATCGCTGCGCAGCGGCGCCTTGCGCCACCGATCGGCATGCCGAAGGAATAGGCGTAGACACCAGTCCACTGGTGCTTCAAAAATGCAAACAGGCCGCAGCCAGCAGGAATGCCGCTGCGGCCTGTCTTTATTTACGCCAGCGTCACTATCTCATAGTCCCGTGGAATGGCGGAGGTGGCCACAAACCATTTAGATGCGCGCGTGCGCTGCTGATGAAAATCGAAAGCAGCGCGGTCCACAAAAAGCTCTTCCACCCTCCAGATCAGGGGGTCTTCGGTCTGCGATACCTCAAAGGAAATACAGCCCGGCTCCGCTCTGGTCAGGCGAATGTGATCGGGTAGATGGCTTTCCACAAGTTGGACATCCTGCACCGATGCGCAACGCAGGAAGCCGGATAGCCTGACCGCACCCGTTCTATTCGTCATACCCGCTATCCTTTTTCAATGGTCTTCGTCCGGCCTGTATCACGCGCAGCGGCACCCGCAACCACTGAAATCGATACACCCTCAATACAGACTAAAACCGTCCCTTAAGCGGGGTCCGGCCCTTCGGCACACCCGCGCCCAAAATAAATGCACTTGCGTATTTGTAGAGCAGTATACAAAAATTGTTCAACACTCTGGACATGATTGTCCTGTTTTGTTAGCTTTTTTGTAAAACAAGGGGTGGGGAATACAAGTTCATGCGCATCATCGATTCTGAGACTGGCAACAGGCATTTTACCGGCACCGGTGAGGTCGCCCGTAGCACTTCGACCAGGTCGCAATTCCCGTATCGACCGGCAGCAGCCAATCTACATCGCGCCTGAAACGCCATGCGCTTTCTTTTTGACACTCCCATCCTCCGGCATAGCGTTTCATCCCGCGCGCCTGCCCCACGCCCTTGCCCCCTCACTATTTCAGATGGCCGCGCCGGCATTGCCGCGCATGCCAAGCCGGAGACGCTGATATGACTGCCGCAAACCGCAACGCCCTCCTCTCGGTTGAAAACCTGAGCGTTGAGTTCGGCGACAGCCGCGTCGTGGACGATATTTCCTTTGCCGTGGAAGCCGGCAGGACAGTGGCGATCGTCGGCGAATCCGGATCGGGCAAATCGGTCACGTCGCTCTCAACCATGCGTCTTGCGGATATGATGGGCGCGACTTACCCCGCCGGTCGCATCATGTTCGAAGGCAAGGATCTGCTGAAGGCATCGCAGAAGGAAATGCGGTCGATCCGCGGCAAGGAGATCGCCATGATCTTCCAGGAGCCGATGACGTCGCTGAACCCGGTCTTCACCATCGGTGACCAGATCTGCGAAGTGCTTGTCCTGCACGAGAAAATGGGCAAGGCGGCGGCCATGGCCGAGGCAAAAAAGTTGCTCGACATGGTGCGGTTGCCGGATGCGGCTGAGCTTCTGCACCGTTATCCGCATCAGCTTTCCGGCGGCATGCGCCAGCGCGTGATGATCGCCATGGCGCTGGCCTGTCGGCCGAAGCTGCTGATCGCCGACGAACCGACGACGGCACTTGATGTCACCATTCAGGCGCAGATCCTCAACATCATGCGCGACCTGCAAAAGAAACTCGGCATGGGCATGGTCTTCATCACCCATGACATGGGCGTGGTGGCGGAAATGGCCGATGACGTCGTCGTCATGTGGAAAGGCAGGAAGGTTGAGGAAGGCCCGGTCAAGGACATCTTCGCCAATCCGCAGCATCCCTATACGCGGGCGCTGCTTTCCGCCGTTCCGCGCCTCGGCAGCATGACCGGCGAAGAGTTTCCCAAGCGCCTTCCGCTCACCGTCCTGCAGGATGGCCAGCCGGTCGTGGTGGGCGAGGAACGCGTGCAGAACACCGCAAAATACGACGAGAAGCCGCTGCTTTCGGTTCGCGACCTGTTCGTTCGCTTCGATATTCGCAAGAACCTGTTCGGCAAGGCGACGCACCGTTGCAGCGCCGTGCAGAAGGTCAGCTTCGACATCCACGCCGGGGAGACACTGGCGCTGGTCGGTGAATCCGGTTCGGGCAAATCCACCATCGGCCGCACAATCCAGCAGCTGCAATCGGCGGTATCAGGCGAAATATCCTTCAACGGCCGCAGCTATTCTGAGATGTCGGCAGCGGAACGTTTCCGCATGCGGCAGGAAGTGCAATATATCTTCCAGGACCCCTTCGCCTCGCTCGATCCGCGCAAGACGGTAGGTTTCTCGATCGCCGAACCGATCAACACCCACGGCCTGATCAACGATGCCAAGGCGGTGCGCCGCCGGGTGGATGAACTGCTGGAACGGGTGGGTCTGAGTTCGGAACATGCATCGCGGTATCCGCACGAGTTTTCGGGCGGCCAGCGGCAGCGTGTCTGCATTGCCCGCGCGCTCGCCTCCGATCCCAAACTCATCATCGCCGACGAAGCGCTGTCGGCGCTCGATGTCTCCATCCAGGCGCAGATCATCAATCTGTTCATGGATTTGCAGGCGGAACGTGGTCTTGCTTACCTGTTCATCAGCCATGACATGGCGGTGGTGGAAAAGATGAGCCACCGCGTCGCGGTGCTTTATCTCGGCCAGATCATGGAAATGGGCAGCCGCCAGCAGGTCTTCGAAACGCCCACGCATGATTATACGCGCCGGCTGCTTTCCGCAGTGCCGGTTGCCGATCCCCTGATCGAGCGCCGCATCGCCATGATCGAGGGCGAAATTCCCAATCCCGTGCGCCGCGTCGGCGATGAGCCCGCCATTCTCGCCCATGAGGAAATCAATCCAGGCCACTTCATCGCGAAGAGTGCCTGAACAATAACCAAAACCGTAACCATCTGAAGAGGAACAGGTAGATGACAAAAATCAAAAAGGGGATGACGGCAACGTTCGTCGCGCTTGCGCTGGCCGGCACGGCCTTCACCGCAGCGCCGGCTTTCGCCGCTGGCAAGATGACCATTTCCAGCCCGCAGGACCCCGGCAGCTGGGATCCGATCGACACCTTCCTGGTGCAATGGGCAGCTGTCGCCACCAACATCTTCGATGGCCTGACCTATCGCGGTCCGGACCTGAAACTCGTGCCCGGCCTTGCCGAATCCTGGGAAGAGCTTGATGAAGGCAAGCGCATCCGCTTCAAGCTGCGCCAGAACGTCAAGTTCCATAATGGCGAGCCCTTCAACGCCGCCGCCGTCAAGTTCACCTTCGAGCGCCTTCTCGGCGAACAGGGTGCCAAGGGCCCGCAGCGCTCCAACTATGTCGCCATCGAAAGCGTCGACGTCATCGACGACTACACCGTCGACATGAAGCTCAAGGCCCCCGATCCGGTGCTTCTGACCAAGCTTGCCGGTTATGGCGGCATGATCGTGCCACCGAAATACATTCAGGAAAAGGGTGAGGACAACTTCAACCTCAACCCGGTCGGCACCGGCGCGTTCAAATTCGTCTCCTATGCGCCGAAGACCAACATTAAGCTGGAAGCCAACCCGGATTATTGGGGCGGCGCACCAAAGCTCTCCGAACTGGAATTCCGCTTCATCGCCGAGCCGGCGACCGCGGTTGCCGAATTGCAGGCCGGCCGCGTCGATCTCGTCATTCCTCCCACCATCCCGATTGGCATGATCCCGGTCATCGAAGGCGATTCCAAGCTGGAGATCGTCAGCGTTCCAGGCCCGACGGTGGATGCGCTGCGTTTCAACACTCGTGACGGCATCACCGCTGATCCCAAGGTGCGCAAGGCCATCATCATGGCCGTTGATCGCGGCACGATCGTCAAGTCGATCCTTGCCGGTCAGGCCTCGGAAATCGCCAGCTTCCAGAGCGCGCTGTCCTTCGGCTACGACGCCGATCTGAAGCCGCTGCCTTACGATCCGGAAGGCGCAAAGAAGCTGCTCGCGGAAGCCGGCGTCAAGCCGGGTGCGGCGCTGCAGATCGATATCAGAGGCAACGATGCGACGATGAACGAAGTCGCGCAGGTCATCTCCAGCTATCTGTCCATGGTCGGCATCACCGCCACCATCAAGCCCTATGAGACCAACGTGCTCCTGAACGACATCATCCCGCAGGGCAAGACCGGCGCGATGTTCCAGCAGAAGTGGGGCGGCTGGACCTTCGATTACGACAACACGGCCTATTCCATGTACCACTCGGGTGAAAAGTGGAATCCTTACGACAAGGACGAGAAGCTGGACAAGCTGCTGGAATCGCAGCGCCCGCTGACTGACCGAGCCGAGCGCGAAAAGATCCTCAAGCAAGTCGGCGCCTATGCCGCCGAGCGCGCGCTGGAAATTCCGCTTTACAACACCAATGCCATTTACGGCATCAACAAGCGGGTCAAGGGTTTCGTGGCACCGCCGGATAACCGCCTGAAGCTGACCGACGTCACCGTCGAATAATCAGGCTTATCCTCCCTAAAAGCGCCTTGCCCGCCATCCCGCGGGCAAGGTCGGGTCTCTCTTCAAGGTAAAAAACGTGGCCGGTTTCCTCATCAAGCGATTGCTGCAGGCGATTTTCGTCGTCATCGCCATCACCCTTCTCGTTTCCTTCGCCATCCGCCTGACGGGCGATCCGGCTGTCACCATGTTCCAGGGCGGCGGCAGCATGACGGAAGACGATCTGGCGCGCATTCGTGCGGCGCTTGGAACCGACCGGCCGTTCTTCGTGCAATATTTCAGCTTCCTGAAAGGCCTGGTTACGCTCGATTTCGGCCGCAGCTTCACCGGCAGCACGCCGGTATCACGGCTCATCGCCGATGCCCTGCCCGCCACGCTGCTTCTCGCCTTCATCTCCATGGCGGTGTCGATTGCGCTTTCCATTCCGCTCGGCATCAAGGCCGCGACCTCGCGCGGCAAGACGGCCGATCAGGTGATCCGTATCTTCTCGCTCGTCGGCCTGTCATTCCCCAACTTCTGGCTGGCCACCATGCTGGTGCTGCTTTTCTCCATCACGCTCGGCTGGCTGCCGCCAAGCGGCATGGGCGGCTTTGCAAGCTACATCATGCCATCGGTCACCATGGGCGTTATCCTGACGGCTACCAATGTGCGCCTGGTGCGCACGGCGATGCTCGATACGCTGCGCTCGCAATATGTCATGGTGGCGCGCGCCAAGGGCCTCAGCGAAAACAAGGTGCTTTACAAGCATGCGCTGCGTAATTGCGCCATTCCGCTGATTACCTATTTCGGCCTGCAGTTCGGCGGACTTCTCGGCGGCATCGTCGTCATCGAGCGCGTCTTCAACTGGCCGGGTCTCGGCACGCTCGCCTTCGATGCGGTGGGCGCGCGCGACTATCCCGTGCTTCAGGCCGTCATCACCGTGCTGTCGCTGATGATCGTCGGCATCAACCTTCTGGTCGATATCGCCTACGGGCTGGTCGATCCGCGCATCCGCACGGAGTAATTGACGATGGCTGCCAAAACCTCGCGCCTGTCGCGCTTCAACAATCTCGAATTCATCCTCGGCGCCCTGCTTACCGTCGTCATCTGCCTTGCGGTTCTTCTTTCCGACGTGCTGTTTCCGGGCGGTGCCGAAAAGATCGACCTGATGGCGCGCCTTGCCAAGCCCTTCACTAGCGCCGCCCATCCACTCGGCACCGATCCGCTCGGCCGTGACGTACTGGCCCGAGTCGTGGCCGGCGGCAAGATTTCGCTGCTCGTCGGTTTCACCTCGGTCATTGGGGCCGTGGTCTTCGGCGTGATCGTCGGCCTGGTCGCCGGTTATTATCGCGGCTTCTGGGACATGCTGGTCATGCGCTTTGCCGATATCCAGCTCGCCATGCCCTTCATTCTCTTGGCCATCACCTTCATCGCAATTGTTGGCGGCAGCCTCACCAACACCATCATCCTCCTGATCGTCTCGCAATGGGTACAATATGCCCGCCTGGTGCGCGGCTCGGTGCTGACGCTGCGCGAACGGGAATTCATCCTGTCCGCCCGCGCCATTGGCGTGAAGGACTGGCGCATCATCCTCCAGCACCTTCTGCCGAACCTGATCGGCCCGGTCATCGTGCTGATGACGCTCAACGTCGCCAACAACATCCTGCTGGAAAGCAGCCTCACCTTCCTCGGCCTCGGTGTCGATCCGACCATTCCGAGCTGGGGCGGCATGCTGGCGGATGGCCGCACCTATCTGCAAACGGCATGGTGGGTCAGCGTCTTCCCCGGTCTTGCCATCCTTCTGACCGTGCTTGGCCTCAACCTTCTCGGCGACTGGCTGCGCGACAGCCTCGACCCCACCGGCAGAACCTCAAGGTGATCGTGATGAGCCAGATTTTCGACCAGACCTTCAAGCGTACTCTGGATGTGCTTCTCGCCAATGCCGCGCCCGGCCAGTCCTTTGAGGCATGGACGTTCGATGACGCCAAAAGCCGCCGCGAAGCCGAAGAAAGGCTGAAGAAAAAAGGCGTCAGTGCCCGCATCCGCAGCGCCTACAAGCCGCTTCTCTTCACCTTTCTGGAAGAGATCAATCTTGGTGGCGTCGATGCCATCGAGGTGCATTACCCGGTGCACGCCAATGCACCCGCCAATCGTTTCCGGCTGGAGGCCTATCCGCTGGCGGCACTAGCCGGCGACGCAAAGATCGATTTTATCGCCCGCGACGACGACGCCCTTCATTATGACGTTACGCTGAGCCGCAACGGCAAGAAGGAAACCCTGAAGGTTCTCGCTCCCAACCGGGTTCATACCGATATCGTCGGCGAAACCAATGTCTCGCCAACCGGCTGGTTCCGTCCGGCCGGTGACGCTACGGGCGAGCGGCTGGAGACGGATTACGAGCAGCTTTTCGAAGCGGCAATCAATGCCGTTGCCAACCACGGCTGGGGCGATGAGGAACCCTATTTCGAGGAATTGAACATCCGCGTCACGCACCCGTCCGAAGACATGGCGCTGCCGGTCGGGGACGAGGTGATCAGCCTGCGTGAAGCGCTGCACGAGGATTTCTATTTCTCCCTCCTGGAATTCTTCCAGAAGAAGTCCGGCCGGCCGCTGGGCGACCGGGGCCTGAAACCCGGCCAGATTGTTCCGGAAGTCGCCAAAAGCAACGGCGACGTTTCGGTCCGTATCGAGACCCGTGCACTCACCACCACTTTCCTGGATGGCGGCGAACAGCGGATCGACGAGGCCCGCGAACCGGTGGCGGCGGGTCAGATCGCGCGTATGCTTGCCGAGATCGGCGGCGAGGCGTTCGAGGCCCGCTCGCGGTCGGGCCGCGTTCTTGCCGCCCGTTATGTCGCGGGCAGCGATGCCGCCGTGATGATCAGCGGCGGCCAGCATCCCAATGAAACCACCGGCATCGTTGGCGCCGTCCGCGCCGCCCGCAAACTTGCGGAAAGACAGGGCGCGCATTTCACCATTTCGCCGCTGGAAAACCCCGATGGTTATGCCCTGCACCAGCGGCTGCGCGCCGACAATCCACGCCACATGCACCATGCGGCGCGGTATACGGCGCTCGGCGACGATCTCGAATATCGCACGCGAGAAAATTCGGGCGTCCATCTCAACGAGAAGGCAATCCGTTTCAGCGCGCAAGAGATGAGCGGCGCGAGCCTGCATGTGAACCTGCACGGTTATCCCTCGCACGAATGGACCCGTCCGCTTTCCGGTTATGTGCCGCGCAATTTCGCCATGTGGACGCTGCCGAAGGGTTTCTTCCTCATCATCCGCCACCATGCGGATTGGGAAAAGCAGGCGGAAGCCCTGCTCGACCGGGTTACCCGCCATCTCGGCGCCATTCCGGGCCTGCTGGATTACAACAACCGCCAGATCGCGCTTTATGAGATTCACGCCGGTGAAACCGGTTTCCGCATCATCAACGGTTTCCCGTGCCTGTCGTCCATCGACGACCGCCACACAGTGCCGATGACGCTGATTACCGAATATCCTGATGAGACGATCTACGGCGATGACTTCATCACCGGCCACACGGCGCAGATGGAAACGGTTCTTTCCGCTTACGACGCCTGGCAGGATATTTTCGTCGCGGACGTTGCCTGATTTCGAAGCGCCCCCGATTGGGGGCCTCAGAATGATGACGAAGTCCCGAAGCCCTCGTCCGTCATGCTTGCGCTTGTCCGGAGCAGCTGCAACGTCTTGGTCTAGTTGGACGTGATTGGATCCTTTGGACAATCCCAGGGATGACGCCGGGTGTGGGGGAGCTTTGTCATCACCCTCAGTTGCCTTTGTACGGCTTACTTCTCAGCCGTGGCGGCAAGCTTCTTTTCCTGCTGCTTCTGCAAAAGTCGCTTGCCCTTGCTCAAAATATGCAGATTGGCGGCATCAAGTTTGTTATATCCGGCCTGGATAATATCGAGATCGGCGACGTGACCGATTGCTGCCAGTTCATGCATCACGTCGCCAACAGCGACATCGACGCTCGGCTTCGGCAGGTGCACAACATCTTCCACCGCGGCGCGCATGCCATCCGCCGCGCCGCCCATGACGTGATACAGCGCCAGCGCCTTGCGGAGAAAAGCTTCGCGGCGCTCGATCTTGTTGTTGAGTATACTGTCGCCAACGCGATTCCGCATAAGATCAACGGCTTTATTCTGATATTCGCCCATCAAGACACCAAATGAAATTCAAAATATGCTTCGGGAGACTACGGACAATCCCCTTAGAACTGGTTAAGGCACCGGGATTACGTGCATATTATCGTCATTTTCCGGCCGCGTGGAGCAGGGCATTTTTCATAACGGCGGCATTTGGAAGCAGCATGCTGCAACGGGACCTTTCGTGATGGCTGCAGCGGCTGCGGCAATTGAGAATCGCCAGACTATCCCTATTGTATGATCCAATATCGGGCAGAACCGGATAAGGCGGCGATCCATAACCATCAGGTTATTTATTGCCCCCTTTTTTTCATTTTACTTTGGCCATCGCACTTACCAGTTTGACTGGCTGGATCGGTGGAGGGAGCCACGGATCAATTGGGAGGAAATCATGAAATTACGGATCACCGCCGCAATCGCGGCCATCTGCTTCAGTTCCGTTGCCTATGCCGAGACGATCAAGGTCGGCGTGGTCGGCCCGTTCTCCGGCCCCTTCGCGCTGCAGGGCAAGAACTTCAAGGCCGGCATAGACGCCTGGTTTTCGCTTCACGGCAACAAGGTGGGCAATGACACTGTCGAAGTCGTCTACCGCGATGTGCCGCAGGCCGATCCGGCGCAATCCAAGGCGCTGGCGCAGGAGCTGGTTGTAAAGGAAGGCGTGCAATATCTCGCGGGCTTCTATTTTACGCCCGACGCCATGGCGGTTACGCCGCTTCTGAAACAGGGCAATGTGCCCATGGTCATCATGAATGCGGCCACATCGGCCATCGTTACCAAAAGCCCCTATGTGGTGCGCACCTCGTTCACGACATGGCAGACATCCACGCCCGTCGCCAAGGTGGCTTTTGATGGCGGCGTCAAGAAGGTCATTTCGCTGGTCAGCGATTACGGCCCGGGCGTTGACGCGGAGAACGCCTTCAAGGCAGCCTTCACCGCCGCTGGCGGCGAAGTTGTGGAGAGCATTCGCATGCCGCTTTCCACCAATGATTTCAGCCCCATCATGCAGCGCGTGAAGGATTCCGGCGCACAAGGCGTCTTCGCCTTCCTGCCCTCCGGCCCGACGACGCTCGGCTTCGTGAAGGCCTTCAACGACAACGGCCTGAAATCATCAGGCATCAAGCTTTTCGCGCCGGGCGATCTTACACAGGAATCGGATCTGCCGGCCCTTGGCGAAGCAGCGCTCGGCATGCAGACTACCTTCCACTATGCCGTCTCCCACGATTCAGCCGAAAACAAGACCTTCGTGGAGGCTGCAACCAAGGCCATTGGCAATCAGAAGGAACTGTCCTTCCCCGCGGTCGGCGCGTTTGACGGTATGTATGTCATCACCAAGATGATCGAGGCGACCGGCGGCAAACAGGATGCGGAAAAGGCTGTCGAGGCGGTGAAGGGTCTTTCCTGGACAAGCCCGCGCGGCCCTGTCAGCATCGATCCGCAGAGCCGTCACATCACCCAGAACATCTATCTGCGCGAAGTCTCCAAGGGCGATGACGGCAATTATTACAACAAGGAAGTCCAGACTTTCGAAAAACAGGGCGATCCGGGCCTTGCCGCCGCCAAGTAAGCATTGAGACGGAAATGACCGGCGCCGCCTTTTGCGGGCGGCTCCGGCACGGGTGCAATCGCATCAGGAGGAGCTTTCGAACATGCAGACGGTCTTCAGCATCCTTGTCGATGCGCTTGCCTATGGAATGGTGCTTTTCATCATCTCCATCGGCCTATCCGTGACAATGGGGCTGATGCGTGTGGTCAATCTCGCCCACGGCGCCTTCGCCATGATCGGCGGGTATCTCGCCTCCTATGCCGCCCATGGCCTCGGCCTTGGTTACGCGGCGGCAATCCTCGTTGCGATTGTCGGCACCATCGTGATCGCCATACCGCTTGAACGGTTTCTCTACCGGCGCATCTACGGCGCACCGGAACTGACGCAGGTGCTGATGACCATCGGCATCACCTTCTGCATCATCGGCATCGCCAATTTCGTGTTCGGGCCAACGCTCAAAACCATTCCGCTGCCTCAGGAACTGGCCGGTCCTACCGATCTCGGTTTTCGCACCATCGCCACCCACCGCATCTTCGCCATCGTCGCTGGCCTCGTGGTGGCGGCGGCACTTTGGTTCACGTTCGAAAAGACCGCCTTCGGCATCAAGTTGCGGGCAGCGGTGGACAATGCGGCCATGGCAGCAGCCCTCGGCGTGCGCACCGAAATCATCTATGCCGTCAGCTTCGCCATCGCCGTCGGCCTTGCGGCCATGGGCGGCGTCATCGGTGCAGAATTGCTGCCGGTCGAACCCTATTATGCGCTGCGCTACATGGTCACCTTCCTGGTGGTCGTATCCGTCGGCGGCGCAGGCTCGATCCCCGGCGCGCTGATCGCCTGTCTGCTACTTGGCGCCATCGATACGACCGGGCGGTATCTTGCCCCCGAATATGGCGAATTCTTCTTCTATCTGGCGGTCATCGTGATCATCACGCTGTTTCCGCGCGGCCTTCTTGGAAGGGCGAAATGAGATGGCGGTGCTCATGAACGACCTCACTGAAACGGCAAAACCGCCGAAGGCCCGCTCGCCCATGCGCGCGATTGGCGGTCCGCTGCTCATCATCATCGCCGCCATCGCCGGTTACTTCCTGTTTCCGGATAATCTGGCGCTGTTGACGCGCATCATCGCGATAGCGCTTCTCGTGCTCTCCATCGATCTCGTTACCGGCTATTGCGGCGTGGCGACACTTGGCCATGCGGCCCTGTTCGGTGCCGGCGCCTATGCCGCCGGCATAGCCGCTGCCCACTACGGTATCACCGACCCGCTTCTCATGACCCTCATCGGCGCAGCAGTGGGCGGCATCGCGGGATTGCTGTCCGGCACCATTCTGTTGCGCGCGCACGGCCTGCCGCAACTGGTGCTGTCCATCGCCGTCGTCCATCTTTTCCATGAGGCGGCCAACAAGGCGTCGGACTGGACGGGCGGCAGCGACGGGCTTGCCGGCGTCTCGCCCGATGCGCTGTTCGGCACCTTCGAATTCGATCTTTACGGCCGCACCGCCTATATCTACGGCGTCTGCCTGCTGCTTCTGGTTTTTCTGGCACTTCGCGTCGTCGTCAATTCGCCCTTCGGCATGCTGTGTCGCGGCGTCAAGCAGGACAGCATCCGCATTCAGGCCATGGGCGGTTCGGTCAATGGCACGATTTTGAAGATGTTCGTGATATCAGGCATCGTCGCCGGAATCGGCGGCGCGCTGAACGCCATCTCCACGCAGGTGGTCGGCCTCGACAGCCTCAGTTTCACGCTGTCTGCCGAAGCGCTGGTCATGCTGGTTCTCGGTGGCGCGGGCTCGCTTTATGGCGCGCTGATCGGCACCGTCACCTTCATGTGGTTCGAGGACGTCGTTTCCGCCGCCAATCCGTTCCACTGGCTCACAATCGTCGGCCTGCTTCTGATCGCCGTCGTGCTGTTTGCGCCGCGCGGCCTTTATGGCGCGGGCGAACAGATCATCGCGCGCCTGCGGGGAGATCGCAAATGAGCGCCATTTTCGAAGTTTCCGGCCTGCAGAAAAATTTCGGCGGTCTCGTCGTTACCAACAATGTCTCGCTGTCGCTTTCGCCCGGCGATCGCACCGTGCTGATCGGCCCCAACGGCGCCGGCAAGACCACCTTCGTCAACCTCGTTACCGGAAACATCAAGCCATCCGCCGGAACCGTGCGGATTGCCGGAGAAGACGTGACGGGGCTCAGCGCCAGTCAGCGCGTGAAGCGCGGACTTGTCCGCTCGTTTCAGGTGACGCGGCTGTTCCAGGACATGACGCCGGAGGAACATGTCGCACTCGCCATTCTGCAAAGGGAAGGCAGGACGGGCCGGATTTTCGGCCGTTACCGCGCCATGCCAACGGTGATGAGCGAGGCGCGCGACATTCTCGGAACGCTTGGCCTGCTTGCCATCGCCGAAACCCGCGTTCGTGAAATCGCCTATGGCCAGCAGCGGCTCATCGAGATCGCGCTTGCCATGGCGCTCAGGCCCAAAATCCTGCTGCTTGATGAACCTGCCGCCGGCGTTCCCTCGACGGAAACGGCGCGTATCGAACAGGCGCTCGATCGCCTGCCCGCCGACCTCGCCATATTGATGATCGAACACGACATGGATCTGGTCTTCCGTTTCGCCAGACGTGTGGTCGTGCTCGCCGCAGGCGCCGTCATATTCGATGGTTCGCCTGGCGAAGTCACCAGCAACGCAGAAGTCCGCCAAGCCTATCTCGGAAGTTACGCCAATGCCCGCAGCGCCGCTTGAAATCGCCAACCTGACCGCCGGTTACGGCCCCACCCGTGTCATCGAGGGTCTGTCGCTCTCCGTTCCCGCCGGTTCGCGTTTCGCGGTGCTCGGACGTAACGGCGTTGGCAAGACAAGCCTGTTTGCCACGCTTGCCGGGCAGACGAAACGATTTGCCGGTGATATCCATCTCGGCGGGCAGGACATCACCGCCCTGCCGAGTGCTGCCCGCGCCCTCGCCGGTCTCGGTTACGTGCCGCAGACCCGCGATGTCTTTCCGACACTCACAGTCGAAGAAAACCTCTTCGTCGGCCTCAAGGGCCGGCCGAAATCGGCCATCGAGGAAGCCTACACGCTGTTTCCGCGCCTGAAGGAAAGACGCCGCAATCTCGGCTCACAACTCTCCGGTGGCGAGCAGCAGATGCTTTCCACCGCCCGCACCATCCTCGGCCAGCCGCAGGTGCTGCTTCTCGATGAACCCCTCGAAGGTCTCGCCCCTGTTATCTGCGAGGAACTGATGGCGGCCTTCTCGAAACTCGCGCAATCGGGCGAAATGACCATTCTTCTCATCGAACAGCGCATCCAGATGGCCATCGACTTCGCCGACCACGCCATCATCATGGAACGCGGCCGCATCGTCTGGTCGGGACCGTCCGACGATCTTGCGGCGAACCCGGATATTATCGACACCCATCTTGGGGTTGGTGGCCTGCACTGACCCAAAAGCGTCAATCACCCCCTCTTCGTCGTTCCGGCCTCGAGCCGGAATGACGAAAGTTAACCCGATCACACACCGCAACAAACCCCGATCCCACTTCATTGATCCGTTCGTAAAAAACACAATGGAATAAAAATTCCATTGCAGTTAAAGTGCACACGATTTCAATCTGCACAAAGGAACGACAATGACGGCAATCGATGCGCCAGACTCCGTGAAGGCTTTTGAGGAGCGGTTGCTTCAGGTCGCGGAAGGCCTGCCGAAACGATTACGTCAATGTGCAGATTATGTCGCGTCCAATCAGGATCGCATTGCCGTTTCCACCGTCGCCGAAATGGCAGAAGGTGCCGGTGTGCAGCCGTCTGCATTCATGCGCTTTTGCCAGATCATGGGTTTTTCCGGCTTTTCGGAGATGCAGCGCCTGTTTCGCGATTCCTATGTCGGCGGCTGGCCGGACTATGCGACCCGGCTGGACCACCTGCGCGAAAAGGGCGACGAGAGCGCGTCGGGCCTGTTGGCGGAGTTCGTGGAGGCTGGCCGTTCTTCATTGGAAATGCTGCTGAAATCGGTCGATACACGGCAGCTTGACGAGGCGGTCTCGGCGCTGGCACAGGCGCGCACCGTGCATATCATCGGTTTGCGGCGCTCCTTCCCCATTGCCAGTTACCTCGCTTACGCCTTCGAGAAAATGAAGGTACCTGCGGTTTTGCACAGCGCCGTCGGTGGCCTTGGCAATCTGAGCGCCATCTCCCGCGACGACGCGCTGATTGCGATCACCTTCTCCCCCTATTCGGCTGAAACGCTGGAACTGGCGGAAATGGCCCGCGCCAATGGTATTCCGGTCGTCGCCATGTCCGATTCGGCCGTCAATCCGCTGCGCAAGTCCGGCGCGACGCTGCTCACGGTAACGGAAATCGATTTTGGTGCATTCCGCTCGCTTTCCGCCACGCTCTGTCTCGCCATCACACTCGCTGTCGCTGTGGGAACACGCAAAACAGCCTGAATATTTTTATTGAAAACATAAAAAATAGAATTTATGATCCAAATTCATGAAACGGGCATTCCATAATTGTCCGTCTCGTGAATGCACCCGAAGGTGGTGAGACAGAAAGTGGGCGGAGGAGGCCCACTGGCATCAGGCTCCCTCAATGCGGGGTCCGAAGGAGGAAGCTTTTGAAAAAACTTGACCTTATCACGATCGGGCGCTCGTCGGTCGACCTTTATGGTTCGCAGGTCGGCGGCCGGCTGGAGGACATGGCCTCCTTTGCCAAATATATTGGCGGCTCTCCCACCAATATTGCGGCCGGCGCTGCGCGGCTCGGCCTTGCCAGTGCCGTCATCACGCGCGTTGGTGACGAGCATATGGGCCGCTTCATCCGTGAACAGCTGGTGCGCGAAGGCGTGGACGTACGCGGCGTGAAAACCGACCCGGAGCGGTTGACGGCGCTGGTGCTTCTCGGCATTCGCGACCAGAACCAGTTTCCGCTGATTTTCTATCGCGAGAACTGTGCCGACATGGCGCTCAGCGAAGACGACATCGATCCCGCCTTTATTGCCGAAGCAGGCTGTGTCTGCGCCACCGGCACGCATCTGTCGCATCCGAAGACGGAAGCGGCCGTACTGAAGGCGCTGAAACTTGCCCGCGAAAACGGTGCGAAAACAGCGCTCGACATCGACTATCGACCCAATCTCTGGGGTGTTGCCGGCCATGGCGATGGCGAAAGCCGCTTCGTGGAATCGCAGAAGGTCACCGCCAAGCTGCAATCCACCCTGCATCTCTTCGATCTGATTGTAGGCACGGAAGAAGAATTCCACATTGCCGGCGGCTCGACCGATACGCTGGCCGCACTGAACGCCGTACGCAAGGTGTCGAACGCGACGCTGGTGTGCAAGCGTGGCCCGATGGGTGCTTCGGTTTTCGCCAGCGAAATTCCGGCAAGCCTGGACGATGGCGAGACGGGCGAAGGTTTCCCGATCGAGGTCTTCAATGTTCTCGGCGCGGGCGATGGTTTCATGGCCGGGCTTTTCCGTGGCTGGCTGCGCGGCGAGGACTGGCCGACGACACTGAAATACGCCAATGCCTGTGGCGCCTTTGCCGTTTCCCGCCACGGCTGCACTCCCGCCTATCCGAGTTGGGAAGAGCTGCAATATTTCTTCAAGGCCGGCATCCGCAACAAGGCGCTGCGCAAGGACGAGGCGCTGGAACAGGTGCATTGGTCAACCAATCGCAAGGGCGAATGGGACACCATGCGCGTCTTCGCCTTCGACCATCGCATGCAACTGGAAGCGATCGCCGACGAACTCGGCATTAAACATGAGCGCATCGGCGCCTTCAAGAAGCTCTGCCTCGAGGCCGCGCAAACGGTCGCCGGTGGCAAGGCGGGTTACGGCATTCTCTGCGATGGCCGCCTCGGACGCGATGCGCTTTTCGCAGCCAGCGGCTCCGGTCTGTGGATCGGCCGGCCGGTGGAATGGCCGGGTTCGCGCCCGCTGACGCTGGAACCGGAACTCGGCAAGGATTTCGGCGGGCTTTCCGAATGGCCGCTGGAAAATGTCGTCAAGGTTCTGTGCTTCTATCACCCGGATGATACCGACGAAATGCGCGCCGCGCAGGAGGAGACGGTGATGCGTCTGTTCCAGGCGACACGCCGCAACCGTTTGGAAATGCTGCTCGAGGTCATTCCCTCCAAGGTCGGCCCGACCGACGATCTGACCGCCGCGCGCATCATCGAACGCTTCTACGAGATCGGCGTTTATCCCGACTGGTGGAAACTGGAGCCGATGAAAACCAGAGCCGCCTGGAAAAATGCCTGCGACGCCGTGCATCGCAACGATCCTTACGTGCGCGGCATCGTCGTTCTTGGTCTCGACGCACCGCAAAGCGAGCTGGAGGAGAGCTTCCGTCTTGCCGCCGGTTTCGATCTGGTCAAAGGTTTCGCGGTTGGCCGCACGATTTTCGCCGACGCCGCGCGGGGTTGGCTCGGTGGCAAGATCACCGATGAGGAAGCGGTGAAGGACATGGCGCAGCGCTATACCAGCCTGTGCCGCATATGGGATGAGGCGCGCGCCAAAAAGGGAGAGGCAGCGTGAAGACAATCAGATTGACGGCTGCGCAGGCTATGGTTCGTTACCTCGCCGCGCAGATGAATGAGCATGGCGAGACCTATATTGCCGGTGTTTGGGCCATCTTCGGCCATGGCAATGTCGCCGGCATCGGCGAGGCGCTTTATGGCATTCGCGAGGAACTGCCGACCTATCGCGGCCAGAACGAGCAATCCATGGCGCATGCGGCGATTGCCTATTCCAAGCAGCTGCGTCGCCGGCGGGCAATGGCGGTCACCTCCTCCATCGGCCCCGGTGCTGCCAACATGGTAACGGCGGCAGCGCTCGCCCATGTCAACCGCCTGCCGGTTCTTCTCATCCCCGGCGATGTCTTCGCCAATCGCGGTCCCGACCCCGTGCTCCAGCAGCTGGAGGATTTCGGCGACGGCACGATGACGGTGAATGACTGCTTCCGCCCGGTTAGCCGTTATTTCGATCGCATCATGCGCCCGGAACAATTGCTGACCGCCCTTCCCCGCGCCATGCGCACCATGACGGACCCGGCCGATTGCGGCCCGGTAACGCTGGCCTTCTGCCAGGACGTGCAGGCGGAAGCTTACGATTATCCCGTCAGCTTCTTTGAAAAGCGCGTCTGGCGGCAACGCCGCCCGGAACCGGATGTGGTGGAATTCGAAGAGGCCGTCGCCGCGCTGAAGGCTGCGAAGAACCCCGTCATCGTTGCCGGCGGCGGTGTGCATTTTTCCGGCGCCACCGAAACGCTGAAGCGTTTTGCGGAAACCCATTCCATCCCGGTCGTCGAAACCCAGGCCGGCAAATCGGCACTGGCGTGGGATCACGATCTCAACTTCGGCCCGGTCGGCGTCACGGGTGCCGAAAGCGCCAATATCATAAGCGAGAAAGCCGATCTGGTGTTCGGCGTCGGCACCCGCTTTCAGGACTTTACCACCGGTTCCTGGGCGCTGTTCAAGAACCCGGACCGCAAGATCCTCGCCCTCAACGTGCAGCCCTATGACAGCGCCAAACACGATGCGATCAGCCTGACGGCGGATGCGAAGATCGGTCTCGAAAAACTGTCGGCCGCCCTTGGCAGCCACCGCTTCACGGCACCGGATGCCAAGCTCAAGGCGGCATGGTTCGAGAAGGCCGATGCCGATACGGCAGCACCGGGTGAGGACAATGCCAACAGCCTGCCCACCGACATGCAGGTGATCGGCGCCGTACAGCGCCAGTCACGCGACAATACCGTCGTCATGTGCGCGGCGGGCACCATGCCGGGTGAGCTGCACCAGTTGTGGAAATCCAAGCTGCCGCTTTCCTATCACATGGAATACGGCTTCTCCTGCATGGGCTATGAGGTTGCCGGCGGCCTCGGCATCAAGATGGCGGAACCGGACCGGGACGTGATCGTCATGGTCGGCGACGGCTCCTATATGATGATGAATTCCGAGCTTGCGACATCGGTTGCCATGGGCGTCAAGATCACGCTCGTCATCACCGACAACAGGGGTTACGGCTGCATCAACCGGCTGCAAATGGAAACCGGCGGCGCGGAGTTCAACAACCTCTACGCCCACACCAACGTCAACCCCATCGCCATCGACTTCGTCGCCCATGCCGGCTCTATGGGCGCGGATGCGCGCAAGGTTTCCACCATTGCCGAGTTGGAAGCGGCGCTCGCGGCCGCTCGCGAATCCAGCCGCACGACTGTCATCGTCATCGATACCGACCCCTATCCGACCCCGCAGGCCGGTGGCCACTGGTGGGATGTGGCGGTACCCGAAGTTTCCGACCGCGCCGAAATCGGACCGGCGCGCGCGCGCTACGAAAACCATATCAAGGAAAGACAGTAAGATGATCCGTTACGGAACCAACCCGATTGCCTGGTCCAACGACGACGACCGCACGCTGGGCGCCCATATCAGCCTTGAACAATGCCTCGATGAAACCGCCAAGATCGGCTTCGACGGCATCGAGAAGGGCCACAAGTTCCCGACTGACCCGGAAGGCCTGAAGGGTGTGCTTGCGCCGCGCGGCCTTTCCTTCGTCTCCGGCTGGCATTCGCTGAACCTTCTGACCGACAGCATCGAATCCGAAAAGAAGGCCATGCAGCCGGCGCTCGATCTGCTGAAAGCCATGGGCTCGAAAGTCATCATCGTCTGCGAGACCTCGAACGCCATTCACGGTGCCGACGACACGGCGCTGGTCGACCGTCCGCGCCTTGCGGCTGAAGATTGGGCGAAGTTCGGCGCGGGTGTGGAGGCGCTGGCGGCCTATGCTGCCGAACAGGGCATCACCCTCGTCTACCATCACCACATGGGAACCGTGGTCGAGAGCGAAGACGAGATCGACCTTCTGATGAAGCATACCGGGCCGAAGACCCATCTGCTGCTCGATACCGGCCATTGCCTGTTCGGCGGCGGAGATCCCGTGCGCGTCGCGCAGAAATACATGCACCGTGTCGGCCATATCCACGCCAAGAACGTGCGGCCGGTGATTGCCGATCAGGTTCGGAACGAGCGGCTTTCCTTCCTCGAAGGCGTTCGCCGCGGTGTGTTCACCGTGCCGGGTGACAGCGAGGGCGGCGTGAACTTCCCGCCGGTTCTGAAAATTGCCGCCGAGCACAATTACAGCGGCTGGCTGGTCATCGAGGCCGAACAGGACCCGGATGTGCGCAACCCCTTCGAATATCAGAGCCTCGGCCTGAAATCGCTGAAGGCTTTTGCGCGTGAGGCCGGACTGGACAAGGCTCAGGCGGCTTGAGGCCCTTTACTCCCTCATTCCTGTGCCTTTCACGGGAATCCAGCCGATGCGGCTCTAGCGCGGCGAAAAGACTCCTCTCAGCCCAAGGACTTGGGCTGGCTGGATCCCTGTGACAAGCACAGGGATGAGGGAAACGCGGGAATAGCCGCCCGATAAATTGAACGACTGACCAAAAAGGAACACCACCATGACCTCACTTCTGCGCAAGCCGGTCGCGACAAGCGGCAAGGTGCACGACATCACGCCCCAAAGCGCGGATTGGGGTTATGTCGGTTTCGGCATTTATCGTCTGAAGCCCGGTGAAACCGCAGCCGAGAAGACTGGCGATACGGAAGTCATTCTGGTGCTTGTCGAAGGCAAGGCGAAGATTTCCGCCGGGGGCAAGGAGTTCGGTGAACTCGGCGACCGCATGAACGTGTTCGAGCGCAAGCCGCCGCACTGCGTTTATGTCCCCGCCGGCTCCGAATGGTCGCTGACGGCCACGACGGATTGCACCGTCGGTGTCTGCACCGCACCGGGTGAAAAAGGTAGCCGCGAAGCGCAACAGATCGGTCCCGATGGCGTGCAACTGACCGAGCGCGGCAAAGGCGCCAATACGCGTTACATTTTCCCCATCGCCATGGAAGAGCGCGATGTCGCCGATAGTCTCCTGGTGACGGAAGTGTTCACTCCGTCGGGCAACTGGTCGTCCTATCCGCCGCACCGGCATGACGAAGACAATTACCCCGATATGACCTATCTGGAAGAGACCTATTATCACCGTCTCAACCCGGCACAGGGTTTCGGTTTCCAACGCGTTTTCACCGAGGATGGGTCGCTGGACGAGACCATGGCTGTAGCGGACGGCGATGTCGTGCTGGTTCCCAAGGGACACCACCCCTGCGGCGCGCCTTATGGCTACGAGATGTATTATCTGAACGTGATGGCCGGGCCGATGCGCAAATGGCGCTTCAAGAACCACCCCGATCACGACTGGATTTTCAAGCGCGACAATCCCTGAGGCATGCCAGCGTCCACGGCACCCTCCTCATCCCTGTGCCTGTCACAGGAATGAGGAGCGAGGAAGGTCCGCGTCGCGATTGCCGTAAAGAAAAAAGCAATCGAACGTATTGATTTCATCGTAATGATTTAGGGGAGAAGAGACCATGGCCGCTCTTGGCGTTGGCCTTATTGGCACGGGTTACATGGGCAAGTGCCACGCTTTGGCGTGGAACAACGTCACCAGCGTTTTCGGCGATGTGGAGCGTCCACGACTGGTCACACTGGCAGAGGTCAATCCCGAGCTTGCGGCGAAGAAAGCCGCCGAGTTCGGTTTCGCCCGCTCGACCGGCGACTGGCGCGATCTGCTTGCCGATCCTGAAATCGATGTGATCTCGGTCACCACACCCAATGCCTTTCACCCCGAAATGGCGATTGCCGCCCTTGATGCCGGCAAACACGTCTGGTGCGAAAAGCCGATGGCGCCTGCCTTCACGGATGCCGTGAAGATGCGCGATGCGGCCCGCCGTTCGGGCAAGGCGGCGGCCATGGGCTACAACTACATCCAGAACCCTGTCATCCGCCATATGCGCCGCCTTATCGACGAAGGCGCGATCGGCAATGTCTACCATGTCCGTGCGGAAATGGATGAGGACTTCATGGCGGATGCCACCCAGCCCTTCTACTGGAAGAGCGAAGCCTCCTCCGGCTATGGCGCGCTGGATGATTTCGCTGTTCATCCGCTGTCACTTCTGTTTTCCCTTTTCGGCCATGCCGAAAGCGCGATCACCGATATGGTGAAGCCTTACGAGTCGCGGCCGCTAAGTGGCGGCGGCGAGCGCGCTGTGGAAACGCATGATCTTGCCAGCGTGCTTCTGAAGCTCGAAGGCGGCATTTCGGCGGTGCTGATCGCCAACCGCTCGGCCTGGGGCCGCAAGGGCCGTATCGCCATCCAGATTTACGGCTCCACCGGCTCGATCCTTTTCGACCAGGAGCGGATGAACGAATTCCAGCTCTACACCACGGACGGGCGCCCGGAGGAGCAGGGTTTCAGAACCATTCTCGCCGCCCCTCACCACAAACCGTATGACCGCTTCATCCCCGCCCCCGGCCACGGGCTTGGCTTCAACGATCTGAAGGTGATCGAGTGCCGGGAACTGATCGCGGCCATCGAGGGCAAGAAGGCGCATATCATCGACTTCGAGGAAGGCCTGAAGATCGAGCGCAGCATTCATGCCATGGCCCGGTCCTTCGCCGAGGGACGATGGGTCGCGACGAGTGAGATTGCGGAATAGGCAGAGGCGGGGTTAGCGCGGAACTTTGCCTCTTTCGTCATGCTCGGGCCTGTCCCGAGCATCTGCAACCGATTGATTTAAAGCTACGTGGTTGAATCCTCGGGACAAGCCCGAGGATGACGGCGGAGAGGTGTTATCCCTTAACCGGCGTTTCCGGCACCGGCGTCAGCACCTTGCCATCCCTAAACCAGCCGAGAATATTGTCGGCCACCAGATCGGCCATCGCGTTGCGCGTCGGGATGGACGCAGAGGCGACGTGCGGCAGAAGGGAAACGTTCGGCAGTGACAGGAACGCTTCCGGCACCTTCGGTTCTGCGTAGAACACATCGAGACCGGCAGCACCCACCGCACCGCTCTTGAGGGCCTGCAAAAGCGCATCCTCATCGACGCTGGAGCCGCGTCCGACATTGATGAACACGCCCTGCGGACCAAGTGCCGAGAGGATTTCCGCGTTGATCGCCTTGTGCGTTTCAGGGGTGCCGGGCACGATGCAGATCAGCGTGTCGACAGCCTGCGCCATCTCCTTTAGCAAACCGTAATAGGTATAGGGCAGGCCATCGCGCTTGCTGCGGGTATGATAGCCGATCTCCACCTTGAATGGCTCCAGCCGCTTGGCGATTTCCTGGCCAATGCGGCCCATGCCGAACAGGCCGACCTTGCGGCCGCGCAGGGAAAACGGCGAAAGCGCGAAGGGCCCTTCGCCAACCCATTTACCCTCACGCAGCCAGGTTTCGGCCTGATAGAGACGACGAACCGTGTTGATTAGCAGCGCAATCGTCGTGTCCGCAACCTCGTCGTTCAGCACATCGGGCGTATTGGTCACCACGATACCGCGCGTGGCGGCATGTTTGGCATCAACGCCATCATAACCGACGCCGAAATTGGCGATGATCTCGAGTTTCGGCAGCGCATCGATCCATTTGGCGTTGACGACGCCTGAAACGGCGATGGCATTAATGCGCTCAGCCGCACCATCAGGCAGAACCGGCTCAGCACCGGCGGGCACTGTCACGATCTCGACCTTGCCTTCGAGGCGTTCGAGCACGCGCGGGTTGATCTTGCCGGGAACGAGAACGACGGCTTGTCTGTCAGACATGGGTGGATATTCCTCCTGATTGCATTCCGATATCGTCAGAGCGGATTCATCGGCGAACCACTCGCCATCCCGCTCTTCTGGGCCGCGATCTTTTCAAACAACGGCGGCCGTGAAAAGGGCAATAAGGGGAAGCTATGGGGGCAGACGGAAGTTTCATGCCGTTTTTTTACGCGCCCGCCTCCGTCATGCCGCACTTGAGGCGCGCGTCGGCGGGGCGCAAAGAGTCTTTCCAGCTCAAGGGCTTGAGCTGGCTGGCTTTAGGCTGAAGGCCGGAATGACGAAAGAGAGGGAAACGCTGCTCAAACCCTCGGACGCACCGGCCCTGTCGACTGGCGGATGCGCATTTCCGGCTTGATGAGGTGCACGCCATCCGGCTCGTGGCTGCCCGCCAGCCTGTCCAGAAGCGCGCGCGCCGCAAGGCGCCCCACCTCGGCCTGTCCATTGGACACCGTGGTCAGCGCCGGCGTGGCGATGGCCGCCTCCTCCAGATCGTCGTAACCCGTCACGGAAATATCCACGCCCGCCACCAGTCCGGCGCGCGAAATGCCGTTCATCAGGCCGATGGCGACCAGATCGTTCCAGCAGACGGCAGCGGTGGGCTTCTGCGGCAGCGACAGGAAATGCACTGCGGCCTCGAAACCGCCCTGCTTGGAGCGTGGGCCGGGAATACGCAGGTTCGGATCGACCTCGATTCCCGCCTTGCGCAGCGCGTTGACATAACCCTGATAACGATCGCGGCCGGTCGAGGTCTGGTCGGTACCACCAACCATGGCGATGGTGCGATGGCCAAGACTGATCAGATGATTGGTCGCAAGCGAAATGCCATAGCTGTCATCGCCGCGATAGGTCGGCATGTCGACGCCCTCGAGCGAGCGGGCCACCAGAATGGCGGGCATGCCGTTTTCCTCAGCCAGCGTCATGTCCTCGATCGGCGTGCCGATGGCGGGCGACATGATGATACCATCAGAACCAAGTTGCAGCAGCGTTTCGATGAAGGTGCGCTGTTTTTCAACCGAATCATAATGGTTGGACAGAATGAAGGTCTGGCGGCTGCGATCCAGCTCGGTTTCGATGGCCTTGAGAATTTCCCCATAAAACGGGTTCATCACATCGTGGAACACCACGCCGATAATGCCGGAGCGCGAAGTGCGCAGGCTGGCGGCCCGGCGGTTGTAGATGTAACCGAGCGCCCGGGCCTGTTCCTTGATCTTGTCGCGAGTGTCAGAGGCGACCAGCGGACTGTCGCGCAATGCAAGGGAGATGGTGGCAGTCGATAGACCGAGGCTTTCGGCGATCGTCGACAGTTTGATCTTTTGTGCCACGGCATTTCTCCCCAAACCCATGTCATTGACAGACGTTTCTGTTTAAATCGCAATTAAACAATTTAAACAAAATCCGCAACCGGTTTAAGGAATATCAACAAAAAGACAGTGGTTTTTTAAAAACTCAACAAATTATTGAAGGTTGGTATCGATCACCTTGAGAAGTTTAACCACCGTCCTGATGTCCTTGGCCGAAAGCCCCTCAATCGCCCGCGCACCGCAATTTGCGATGGATACGTTGATATGTTCGACGCTTTTCAGGCCCGTCTCCGTCAGTTTCACCAGTGTTACGCGGCCATCCTCGTCATCGCCACTGCGCTCCACGAAGCCCTGGGCTTCCATGCGGCCGATGGTTCGCGTCATGGTCGGCGCCTTGACACCAAGTTTCTGGGCGATCTGCCCAGGCGTGAGGCTGCCTTCCTGCGCCAACGCCAGAATAACGCCGTCCTGCCCGGCATAAAGGCCGCTTTCGGCAAGGCTGTGGCTCAGCGCCGTGCGCATGGAACGGGCGGCCTGGGTGATGGATTGCGCCAGTTCCTCAGGGTTGAAATTCTCATCCCTCTTTTTGGCGTCCTTTACTTTCTTGGTGCCCTTGTCCTTTTTGGCGCCCTTGTCCTTATGCCCAGTTTTGTCCTTGCTCATATGCGAGTGCCTTTTACCCTGTGGCGGAACCGATATATGTTGCTGGAAATCCTTACCGAATGCACGCGCGGACTGCCAGATGCCAAACTCATACACGCATTATCACGACGAAAACGTAACAGACCCTCATCTTCGCGCAACAGGTGCAATTTCAGTGCTGCCGCTCGGTGCGCACGAACAGCACGGGCCGCACCTGCCCTTCGAGACAGACACGCTGATTGCGGCGGGCATTGTCTCCCGTTTGGCTGCTGTTTTGCCCGCCAGTCTGCCGGTCTCCTTCCTGCCGGTGGAGCCCGTTGGATATTCCATCGAGCACATGAATGTGCCGGGCACGAAGTCGTTGCGTTACGATGAGGCCGTTGAGCGCTGGCTCGGCATTGCTAAGGCCGAATATGAAAAAGGCGTGCGCAAATTCGTGATGTTGAACGCCCATGGCGGCAATTCGCCATTGATGACCATCGTCGCCACCGAGGCGCGCGCCCGCTTCGGTATGCTGGCGGTCGCCACCAGCTGGACTCGTTTCGGCGTGCCGGTGGATATCGTGAAGCCTGAAGACAAGGCGATCGATATCCATGGTGGCGATATCGAGACGTCGGTCATGCTGGCGCTTTGCCCGGAGCGGGTGGCGATGGAAAAAGCCGCCAACTTCCCCTCCCGCCAGAGCGATTTCGCCAGCCGTTTCAGGCATCTGCGTGCCTATGGTCCACACGCTTTCGGTTGGCTTATGGGCGACCTGAACCCGGATGGCGTTGCCGGAAACGCCGCCGCCGCCTCAGCCGAGAAAGGCGAAAGGATCATTTCCCATGCCGTTTCGGGCCTTGTCGAACTGCTTGAAGACGTCCACGCTTTTGACATAACGTTATTTCATAACAAAATTTGAAAAACTGCGCCGAAACCAGCCAGAATCCCTTTGAACTGCCCGAACGTCGCGCCTATATGGACGTCGACACTTATTCCTTGAGGCCTCAACCGGCCTTTCTCCACGCGAGGTTTCCATGACCGAAACAGCACCAGCCAAGCCCATTCCAGTCACCGTCCTGACGGGATATCTAGGCGCCGGCAAGACGACGCTTCTCAACCGTATCCTGTCCGAGAACCACGGTAAGAAATACGCTGTCATCGTCAACGAATTCGGCGAGATCGGCATCGACAACGATCTGATCGTCGAATCCGACGAAGAAATCTACGAAATGAACAATGGCTGCGTCTGCTGCACGGTTCGCGGCGACCTCATCCGCGTGGTCGAAGGCCTGATGCGCCGGCCCGGCCGATTCGACGGCATCATTGTCGAGACCACTGGCCTTGCCGATCCCGTTCCGGTCGCCCAGACCTTCTTCATGGATGACGACGTGCGCGCCAAGACCGAGCTTGACGCGGTGGTCGCACTTGTCGATGCCAAGCACCTGCCGCTGCGCCTGAAGGACAGCCGCGAAGCCGAAGACCAGATCGCTTTTGCCGATGTCGTTATCGTCAACAAGACCGATCTCGTTTCGCCGGAAGAAGTCGCCCGCATCGAGGATATCGTGCGCGCCATCAATCCCTCTGCGCGCATCTACAAGACCACCCGTTCCGGCGTCGATCTCGCCCGCGTTCTCGACCAGGGCGCCTTCAATCTGGAACGTGCGCTCGAAAACGATCCGCATTTCCTCGAGCACGGCCACGAGGATCACGCATGCGGTCCTGATTGCGACCACCACCACCATGATCATGACCACGGCCACGATCACCACCACCATGGCGCCGCCTCCCCGATTCATGACGTAACGGTGCAGTCGGTGTCGCTGCGCGGCGGCGAAATGAACCCTGAGCGCTTCTTCCCGTGGATCCAGAAGGTCACCCAGACGGACGGCCCGAACATCCTGCGCCTCAAGGGCATCATCGCATTCAAGGGCGATGCGGAACGTTACGTGGTGCAGGGCGTGCACATGATCATCGAGGGCGATCACCAGCGCCCGTGGAAGGAAGGCGAAAAGCGCGAAAGCCGCCTTGTCTTCATCGGCCGCGAACTCGACCGCGAAAAGCTGGAAAAGAGCTTCAACGCCTGCCTTGCCACGGCTTGACATCCTTGACGGGGCACCGTGTCACCCTTGGTGTTTTCGGTGCCCTTCCTCACTTTCGACGTCATCCTCGGGCTTGACCCGAGGAGCCATTGCGGCCAGCATATGGATGGTCGAGTGATCCCCGGGTATGACCCGAGGACCGACCTTGACGCCACGGGTTGAAACCGCACCAACGGGTCTTCCCGACCTGGTCTGCGACCGAAATCCATCAATGACAAACACATAGACGAAAGACCGATGCCCCATGCCGACTGTTGCCCCGCTTGATATCGAAGGCCACGTGGTCTCGACCCATTTTCTCGGCGACATTCCGCTGTTTGCCACCGCCGCCGGCACCATTCACCGGCTGGATGGCGGCGAGAAGGTCACTGAGGCGCATGAGGGTCTGCTGACCTGCATCCGCGATCCCTATAGCGCCACGCTGCTTTCCGGCGGCGAGGACGGGCGCGTGCTGCGCATTGGCCATGATGGCAGCCTCAGCGAGATCGCCAATGTGCCGCGCAAATGGGTGGGCGTCGTTGCGGGCGGACCGCAGAAGGCGGTCGCTTATGGTGTCGGCAAGTCCAGCTTCGTGCGCCTCTCGGACGGCACGGTCAAGGAATTCAAGGAAGAACGCACGGTGGAGGCAATAGCCTTCGCGCCCAAGGGCCTGCGCATTGCCGTTGCACGCTATAACGGCGTGACGCTGCATTGGGTGGCGAGTGCAGGCGATCCGGTCGATCTGGAATGGAAAGGTGCCCATACCGGCGTCACCTTCTCGCCTGACGGTAAGTTCCTCGTCACCACCATGCAGGAAAACGCCCTGCATGGCTGGAAGATGGAGGCCACCAAGGGCGGCATGGAAGCCCGCCATATGCGCATGACGGGTTATCCCGCCAAGGTGAAATCCGTTTCGTGGTCGGCAAAGGGCAAGTGGCTCGCCTCATCAGGTGCCCCGGCCGCGATCGTCTGGCCGTTTTCTGGCAAGGACGGCCCGATGGGCAAGGCACCCGAAGAACTCGGCAGCCGCGCCAACATCATGGCTACCAATGTCGCTTTTCACCCGCTGGAAGATGTGCTGGCCATTGGCTTCATTGACGGCATGATCCTTGGCGTGCGGCTTGCGGATGGCAAGGAAGCCCTGCTTCGCCGCCCCGGCAAGGGCGCCATTACCGGCATGGACTGGAGCGCCACCGGCAAACTGCTCGCATTTGCCTCCGAGGCAGGCGACTGCGGCATTGTCGATATTTCGGCGTAAGGACAGCAACAGGCGCACGTCCGGTTTCGACGGATGGCTCGATACGGCTCAATATCCGCCCTCATTCCTCTGCTCGTCACGGGAATCTAGCCAGCCCAAGTCCTTGGGCTGAAAGGGGCTCTTTTCGGACGCAGACGCGCATCGACTGGATTCCTGTGACAAGCACAGGGATGAGGGCTGGCAGGTGTCAGCGCCAGAAACCTCGGCGTTGTCTCGCTATTCGCTGACCTGACGCCGCGTCAGGAACAGCAGCAGCAGGGCTGCCCCTGCACCAACCGAAGCAAGTCTGATCGACGTACCGAAGCTTGCATATTGCGACACAAACCCCATAAGCGGCACCGCAAACAACCCGGCAAGGAAAATGGAATTCATGTAGAGCGCGGTCGCCCGCGCGGTGCGTCCGCGCGCAAAGCCCTGCACGAAGGTGAGGCACGTGCCGGCGCAAAGCCCGTAATAGGCCCCTTCAAGTGCTGCTCCGAACAACATGGCCGGAAGGGTCTGGACCGAGGCTATGACGTTGAAGGCGACGATTGCCATCACCGCAGAGATGCAAAGAAGGATGCGGGCGCTGACCCGGCGCATGATCCTTGGCGCAAGCAGGATCAGCAGAACCTCCATCGCGCATTTGACGCTGAGCGACAGGCCCGGCACGTAATCCGGCAGGCCCACCTCGCGCACCAGAAATACCGGCAGGGCCGAGGCGCACAGGGCGTGGGCGAAAGACATGCAGAAGCTGGCCGCTGCCGCCATCAACAATGGCAGGTTGCGCCGCGTATCGTTGTCGCCCTCTTTCCGTCGTTCCATCGGGCACGTCTGGCCGCGCGGCACGAAGGCAAGGGCAAGACCGCCCCAGATGGCCGCCATCAGCATGGCATTCATGAACACGGCCTGCGCACCGGCAAGATCGAGGATCAGATAGGCGGCGGCCGGAAGCAGCATCCATGCCAGCGACACCATTGTCCGCAGAAAGGCGTTATAGGCAGGTGCATCCAGTGCTTTTACCCGGCCATAATAGCGACCATAACTGAAAATCAGGGTACTGGCGGCGTTGGAAAGCCCCATTCCCGTTGCCGTCACCGCCACGAGCAATGCCAGATGCCCGGAGGTCGCCGCCGCCGCTGCGATAAAAGCACCAAACACAGAGAGCAGCAGCAATGGCCGCACCCGCACACCGGCATCGACACGTTCGCCATAAGTGCGGCTGGCGATGATCGAAGCAACCATTGCCGTCACGCTGTAGAGACCAAGCGTGGCCGGCGGGTGACCAAGGACCTGTATGATGTAAAAACCGATAAATGGCACAACAGCCGCATTGGTGCCGCCGGCGATGAAGACCAGCACGGCAATCATATAGGCCTGACGATCAAAAACGCCCGGCGAGGTGTTTTTCTGTAGCATGGGAGAATCGACTGGAGATCGGCAGCGGGAAGTGGATTGATGCCACCATCACACCAAAAGGGTATGCTGTTCAAGCCCGAGCGGAAGGCGATGTGTGTTTTCGTTCCTCACGAAGCACACCACCCCTGTTTCCTTAAGCACCGGGGCGTCGCAGCGCTTGCGCCGCCCCTTGTCGAAGACGGAAAAACCGTCAGAACTTCACGCCAAGGCCAACCTTGACGACATGTTCGCTGACATCGCCGGTCGAAGTGATCGGACCGGTATGGTAGGTTGCCTTGCCGAAGTCGTTGTAACGATATTCGACGCGTCCAAACAGGTTGTTGGTAAAGGCATAGTCTACACCCGCGCCGACCGTCCAGCCGTGCAGCACCTTGCTGTCCTCACCGAAGGGCGCCTTCACTTCGCTGTCCGTCGCGGTGTAGCCGGCAGCGGTGTAGATCAGCGCCCGGTCGATCGCATAACCGGCGCGCAGACGCGCGGAGCCGTTCAGGCCTGCGGAAACCTCGCTGGTGACGATGGTCTTGTCGCCCCAGGCATAACCGAGATCGCCCTCGACACCCAGAATGATGGAGGGGGCCACTTCAGCGTTATAACCAGCGAAACCGGAAAAACGGCCGCCGTCAAATTCATGCTTCGTGGTGACACCGAAAGTGGTCGACTTCACGCGGTTCCAGCCATAACCGGCGGAGGCACCGACATAAACACCGTCCCAGGAAAAGGCAGGCGCAACATCGTTGACGACCGGTGCCGCTGGAATATCGCCGACGGCGTCGGCGGCAACGGATGCGTCAGAAAGAATGCCGAGCAGGCCGAGGGCGAGAAGAGATTGTTTCAACATGCGATAGCTCCTTGAAAATACCATCCCGGCACCTGCGTGATGCGAGTTTTCGCGACCAGAAACGCAGCGTAATGACGGGGTTGACGCACCCCTAGATTGAAGAACATCGTGGTTAAAATCGCGTAAACGGTACGGACAAAAAGGCCCTTGCAGAAGGTATTCCCGTTAACATTGCCAATATTTATCAAATATAAATCAGAACTCACACGGATGATCCCGAACCGTGCGTCCCGACATATGACGACAGCGATCGCCTCACAAAACCCTCATGAGTAGTGGCCATCCCGCAGTTTTGTGTGTGCAGTCATTGGCGGCCACACAAACAAAAAAAGGGAGCCCGAAGGCCCCCTTGCAGTCATGCGATGCGCCGTTTGTTATTTCCGGAAGCACCGTGTGTCATACACACGTAGCTGGAGGACTGCTTCCGGCTTATATCCTGCGCGCATCGTTCACGCCGAAAATCCCTGTCGATTTTCGATCTGCACCATTAGTGGCGACGCTTTTTGCCGCCATCGTTCTTGTTGTCGATGACATCGACGGAAGTCTTGTTGCCGTTGAGAAGGCCATTCAGGATACCGGTCTTGTTGCCGTTCAGAATCCCGTTATTGGACAGGATACCGCTGACACCCAGATCGATGCTTGGCGACACGACGACGAGTGCGCCGCCCTTGTTGCTGTTTCCGGACAGGATACCGCCCAGCAGACCACCGGCATTGGCTTGACCAACGGAAGCGACAGTAAGAACAGCGGCTATGCAAGCAAATTTGGCAATCATTTCTCTCTCCTCTTATGTTTGATCACGCCCCATGGCGTAGTCGAACTGTATATTTAGAGGATTCTAATTCAAGCAAAGCCTAATATTACAATAAACAATTAACTTTAATACTGGTGATTTTAATCAAGTTTTACGCGATTGGCACCGGTCTATTCTTCTGGAATTTCCGTGGAATACACCATGACTTCCGGCCTCGACAATATATCGCCCCTGAAACTTTATTAACCATCCAAATATAAGATATTGCTTAATTAGAGACCGGAGATGCAAATGCGGCTGGGAGGATACATCGCGCTTGTTATTGGGCTTGCCTGCACCTGCGGTGCGCAGGCGGGGGAAAACGCCGATGAACACAATATCACCTATAAAACCGGCATCGGCTACGACACCAATTACTTCGGCGATACCAACCGGTTGAAGGCGATTTCGCTGCGCGCCGGCTTCGGGCTTAACGGAAAGTTCGTGCTTGATGGCACGGAACTGCGTTATTCGCTCGAGCATGAGGAGGTTCGCCTCCCCCGTTACCGTTTTGCCAATGAACACAACACCATTGCCAGCCTGGGGCTGACCAGGCGTCTGTCGGAACGGCTGGAATGGGCCGTGGAACTGCGTGGCACACGCAGCGATGCCGGCGATATCTTCCTGCATCTGCCGGAAGAAGACATCGGTTACCGGCGACTGGACCACAAGCTGGAGGCATCGACACAGCTCGGCATCCTTGCTCTCGGCGGTAAAAACACGCTAACGGCGGGTTTTGCCAGTTTGATGAAAGGCAGGGCGCGTTTTCGTCCGGCCTATTTCGAGCCAACCCGCCTGGAAGCTAATGAAGCGCTCTTGTCGCTCAAGGCCGAACATGTGCGCCCACTGGCCGGCGGCGAGGCCGGACTGACAATTGCTTATGACCGCATTGTCGTGCCGGAAAGCCAGCAGGAGAAATACGAGCGTTTTCCGGCCAGCACGTTGCGGGGATCACTTGCCTACGGTTACAAGTTCTCCGAACGCTTCGCCGTTCTGGCCGAAGGGGGCCTGACGACCATTTCCGGCGACGATATCAGCGACAAGGTGAAGCGCACCCGGCCCTATCTCAGGGCCGAAGCCGAGGTGAAGGCTACCGACCGCATCGCCTTCGGTGCTGGCTTCTCCCAGGATTACGCGCTTTTCGACCCTGATGATCCCATTGCCGAGTTCCACCGCCGCTGGCAGTTCGTGGTTAAAAGCAAGCTCACCGACAAGGTGGGGCTGGACCTGGCGCTGCAGCGTGTCCACAAGGACTGGATCTATTACAATTACGACACCAGCGAACGCAGGCTGGTGGCCACACTGTCCTTCGATACTGGCAAGAACAGCAAGCTGGAGGTGGAATTCAACCGCCTTCTGCATGGCGAGCGCGACCCCGACCTGTCCTATAGCGGATCGAGCGTCACCTCGCGTTTCACCGGCACCTTCTGAAACATAGGGCAGCCACATCACCAAAGCGCATATCAGGTCGAAATTCGGTCCCAATTTCTGCTAGAATCCAGCTCCGAGATTCGAAGGCAGGACAGACCGGATAATGAACAGACGACTTTTGCTCCTTGCGGCTGGCCTGACCTCCATTCCCGTTGCCGCCGCGGCACATCCGCATATTTTCGCCGAAGCGCGCATGGAAATCGTCGAGGGGCCGAACGGTACCATCCAGGAGGTGCGCAACATCTGGCGTTTCGACGAGATGTTCTCGGCAAGCGTGGTGATGGATTACGACAAGAACGGCGACCTGAAGCTGGACAAGAACGAGCTGGCCGAAATCGGCAACACCGTGCGTGAATCGCTCGGCGAATATTCCTACTACACCTTCATCACCGCCAACGGAAAACAGGTGGATTTCGCAAAGCCCGACACCATTCATGTGGACTACAAGGACAAGCAGATCCTGATGTTCTTTTCCGTCAAGCCAAACACGCCGCTTTCCATCAAGGGCAAGCTCAGCTTCGGCGCGTGGGACCCGACCATGTATACGGCGATCGATTTTGCGAAAGACGGCGATCTGGCGACCGTCGGCAAGGATCTCGCCGCCTGCAAGCACCATGTCGTGCGCCCCGACCCGGACGAGGTGATCTCACAAAACCAGAGTTCGCTCACCGACGCCTTCTTCAACGACCCGACCGGCACCGACATGACCAAACTCTTCGCCACCCGGCTGGAGGTGACATGCTGAGCCGAAGCGGGCGCCTTTGCGGACACCTGACCATCGTCGCAATCTGCGTGCTGGCTGTGGCAGGTGCTGCCCATGCGCAATCGCCGCTCGGCATAGGCTCGGCCGAGCCGTCCTTTGCCCCTGGCGGGCCGTTCGCGCCGCTGATGCAATGGATCAACGTGCACCAGCAGATGTTCTACCGGGCGCTGACCGGTGCCCTGAAAGCCATGCGCGAAGACAATTGGGCGATGGCATCGCTGGTTGGCCTCTCCTTCGCATACGGGGTCTTTCATGCCGCCGGTCCTGGCCACGGCAAGGCTGTCATCTCTTCCTATATGATCGCCAATGAAACGCAGCTGAAACGCGGCATTCTCATTTCCTTCATTTCAGCACTCATTCAGGGCGCAATGGCCATCGGCCTCGTTGTCGCAGCCTGGCTCGTGCTGCGCGGCACCTCCATCACCATGACGAAAGCCACGCAGGCAATGGAGATCGCCAGCTTTGCCATGGTGGCGCTGTTCGGCGCTTGGCTTCTGCTACGCAAGCTCTGGTCGCTGCGCATCCGGCGCGTACCGGTTGCAGCCTTCGCGGTTGCGGGGGAAGCAACAGCAGTCAGAACCACGGGCATGGGCACGGGCCTCAGGTTTCAGGGCAAGCCGGTTTTCGCGGACCACGTCCATAGCGGCACAGGTGATCTTTGCGTCTCCTGCGGAAAATCGCACGCGCCCGATCCGCTGCTTCTCAAAGGCAAGAATTTCAGCCTGCACGAAGCGTGGTCGGCCATCATCGCAGTTGGCCTGCGGCCATGCTCCGGCGCCATCATCGTCATGAGCTTTGCGCTCTTGAACGGGATTTTTCTCGGCGGCGTGCTTTCCGTGCTTGCCATGTCGCTGGGTACCGCCATCACCGTATCGCTGCTTGCCATCATGGCCGTCTCGGCCAAGGGGCTTGCCGTGCGCTTCGCCGGCCCCGGAAGCCGCAGGGCAGCGGGCATCAGCCACGCGATCGAGATTGCCGGTGCGCTGTTCGTGCTTTTGATGGGCCTTATGCTGCTTGGCGCGTCGCTTCAGTTCTGACTGTCGCGGCGGCGCTGGTAGCGGGCGCGCAGCCAGAACAGCAGGAAAAAGCACAGCACCACCACCGAGCCAAAAGCCGCGGCAAGAAAGGGCGAATAATCCCCCAGCCATAGCATGATTTTCGGCATCACGTAAAACACCAGCCCAAAACCAAGGATGATGCCAGCGGCGGCAAGGCCCGGCGACCAGTCTTTACGGCCAGAGCCAGCCTTCTTTTCAGGCGTGGTCATGGGCGAGCTCCGCGCGGATATCCTCAAGCTTGCGCTTCTGCGCGCCATCGGCCGTAAAATTCTCCGGCGAAAGCCAGATTTCAAACGCCTTGCCAATCAACGGCCATTCGCCGTCGATCATGGAAAACCACGCCGTATCGCGGTTGGCACCCTTGGAGATCATGTGCTGGCGGAACACACCCTCGAAGGTGAAGCCGTAACGCTTCGCAGTGATCTTGGAGGGTTCGTTTTGATTGTGGCATTTCCACTCGTAGCGGCGGTAACCCAGATCCTCGAAAACGTGTTTCGCCATCAGATAATGCGCTTCGGTCGAAAGCGGCGAGCGCTTCATCCTGGCGCCATGGGCAACCGAACCGACCTCGACCACGCCATTGGCGGGATCGGGCCGCATGTAGCTTGCCATTCCGACGACGTCACCGGTGGCATTTTCAACGAAAACCAATGTCACCCAGTTGAGTTTATCACCCGCGTTGACAAGCCAGTCACCAAAGGCTGCAGCATCGGCAAAGCCGCTTTGCGGGAAATATTTGAGAAGCGCATTGACCCCCTCACCACCAAGCGCAGTCCAGAGCCTTGCAAGATGCCTGTCGCGATCAAACGTTTCCGCCGTCACATAACGGCCCTTCAGCGTCACCGGCTGCGGCGCCGGACATCCCTTAAAATCACTCAGATCGCGCATTCTCTTCCCCATTGTCTGGGAGAAGGATTAGGCCAAGCGGGGCTGGATGACAACAGTGCATATACGGCAGGGGGGCGTGGTTCACCCCCCTCTTCTAACCTCAAACCTTCGCCGCCACCACCGTCGACTCGATATGATCGACCAGCGCATCGGGCAACCCCAACCGCCCGGCAAGCAGATCGAGATAACCGCGCTCAGCCCGCGTATCGGCCTCTATGGCAAGACGCGAGGCGGTGTAGATTTCCACCTTCTGCTCCTCTGTGCGGGCAGCAGCCACCAGTGCGTCGATATCCAGCGGATCGGCCAGTTCCTTTTCGAGGAACCGCTCGGCTTCAGTGTCGAGGCCGGACACCTGCACCTTATCCATGATGTTGGCGCGCTCTTTTTCGTCGATATGGCCGTCTGCCTTGGCAGCGGCAATCATCGCCTGGATGAGTTTCAGCGCAAAATCGTTGGAAAGGGCGGGGGACTGCGGATGGAAGGCGGAATCGACGGGCGGGGCGAGAAGCTCCGGCTCGGGTTTTGGAGCTACTTCAGGTGCCTGCCCGGATTTGTAATTCTTGTAGGCGAGATAACCGAGACCGGCGATGGCCGCGACGCCGCCGATGGTGGCGACATTGCCGGCGAGCTTGCGGCCGGTCTTTGTGCCCAGAATGGCGGCGGCAAGCGCACCGGCCTTCATCGGATTGTTCTTGGCGATATCGGCGGCCTGCCCGGCTCTGTCACGGACGCTTCCCGAAAGGCCCGGCACCTGTGAGCCGAGGAATTGTTCAAGAAGCTTCTTGGCGTCGAACATCAAAATCTCCTGTGAGGGTAAAGTCTACACGGGAAGATAGGGAGCCATGGCACGAATACAAATGACAAACCCGCTCACGCCTTCGTGAACGGGCTTGAAGAAGTGGCAGATCAGCCGCGCAGTGCTGCGGCTTCGGCAGCGAGCCTGGTGATGCCGGCCCAGTCAGCCGTTGCCACCAGTTCGCGCGGAGCAACCCAGGAACCGCCGACACAGACGACGTTCGGCAGGGAAAGATAGTCATTGGCATTCTTCAGCGAGACGCTGCCGGTCGGGCAGAACACCGTGCCGGCGAGCGGCGAGGACAGCGCCTTGAGGTATGGCGCGCCACCGGCTTGTTCCGCCGGGAAGAACTTCAGCACCTTGTAGCCTTCGTCGCGCAGCGCCATGACTTCGCTTGCCGTGGCGGCCCCAGGAAGCAGCGGCACGTTGGAGGCGCGCGCAGCTTCCAGCACGCTTTTGTTGATGCCGGGGCTGACGATGAAGGTGGAACCGGCTTCAGCGGCCGCCTCGAAATCTTTGGCGTTGAGGATGGTGCCAGCGCCGACATGGGCGCCCTCCACTTCCGCCGCAACCGCACGGATGGCATCGAGTGCCGCCGGCGTGCGCATGGTGATCTCGATTGCCTTCAGGCCACCTGCGACCAGAGCGCGCGCGAGCGGCACGGCGGAAGCGGCATCATCCACGATCAGCACCGGCACGACTGGCTGCAGCTTGAGGATGGAGAGCAGTTTTTCGGAGTCCTGGGCCAAGATAAGCCTCCCTTGCGCGATTGAAACGATTGAAATCCGGTTTATCGATTAGCCTGCCCCGGCCTTGATGTCGAGGCATGGCAAGACCATTTTTATCCAGATACTTCAATCTATTCGCTTCTTTATGACGTCTTCATGCGATAATCTGGCGCACCGGTTTACGGAGACAGCATGGCCAAGGAAATCGAGCGGAAGTTTCTGGTTGCAGGCGATGAATGGCGTAATGAAGTGACGCATAGCATGGCTTTCCGGCAGGCATATGTCGCCTCGCTGGAAAATCGTTCGGTCCGGGTCAGGATCGTCAACGGGCTTGACGCGACACTGACCATCAAGATCGGCGCGAGTTCGCTCGTCCGCGATGAATATGAATATTCCATTCCTCTGAATGACGCGGAAGAATTGATGGCCAGCGCCCCCGGCGTGGTGATCGAGAAGATGCGCCACACGGTTGATCACGGTGGATTCACTTGGGAAGTCGATGTTTTCGAGGGTAAATACAAGGGGCTGATCGTGGCGGAGGTAGAGATGGACGACGAGAACGCCAACCCCGATCTGCCCTCCTGGCTTGGCAAGGAAGTAACGGGCGACCGTCGCTTCTCCAACCAGTCGCTCGCCATGGACTGTCCCCACGGAGACTTGGCGGATGCCCTTCAGGATTGACCCGAACAAACCGTTCGACGATGAAATCCGCCGCGCGGGACTGGAACTCATCGAAGAGGCGATAACCAGCCTTCGCGACCAGCCTTCCGGGCGCGATGAGGCGGTGCACGATGCCCGCAAGCGGTTCAAGCGGCTGCGCGCCCTCTACCGCCTCATCGCCAGGGCAGCACCCGATTTCAGCAAAGAGGAAAACGCCCGCTTTCGCGACATCGCCCGCTCGCTCGCTTTTGCGCGGGAAGCGACGGCGCTGGTGGAGACGGTGGAGTATCTCGAGACTTTCGCGGCCTCCACGACGCAAGGAAAGGCGCTGCGATCGATCGCGACAGTCCTGCGCAAGCGCCGTGACCACGCCATCGAACATGAGGCAGGTCTCGACGAGGCCATTGCGGCCGCCATCGCCGGCTGCGAGGAAGCACGCAAGAGGCTGAAGGCAGTGTCGCTGCCGGACGAGCTTAAAGATGTGACAAGGCTGGTGAAAACCGGGTGGGCGAAGCAGAGGAAGAGGGCGCGTAAAGCACTTGCCGACTGCCATGAGCAGGCCGACGTCGAACATTTCCACGAATTGCGCAAGGCGGGCCAGGCCTACTGGATGCATCTCGGCCTTCTGCGCCGCCTCTGGCCATCGGCCATGCGCGCCAAGCGGGCCGACACCAAGCGGCTGGTCGACATCCTTGGCCACGAGCACGATCTTTCGGTCCTTGCAGCCTTTGCGGACCGGGAACCGGAGCGTTTCGGCAATGGCGAGCGACTGGCTCTGCTTCTCGATGCAATCATTCAGAGGCAGCAGGCGCTGCGCGGAGATGCCCTTGAGCTGGCAAACGAAGTCTTCTCCGAATCCGCCAGAACCGAAAGCCGCATCGTCGGCCTTTTATGGCGGCAGGCGGCGAAGTAGACCGGAAAGCCCGAAGAGACTGAGAATTTGACGATTTTCAAAATACCGGCAGCGGCGGATAAATATTGATTTGCGGCCGCCGCCGCTGTATTTCAGCGCCCATGACCGACACCACCATTCTCCCCCGCCCGGAAGCCGCCCCTCACCCCACTGGCGATTTTCTCGTGGCTGCGCTTTATCATTTCGCCCGCCTGCCGCGGTTTGAAAGCCTGCGCGACGAGCTGTTTCAGCTTTGCCGGGAAAACGGCGTCAAGGGCACGCTGCTTCTGGCGGCGGAAGGCATCAATGGCACCATTGCCGGGCCGGATGCGGGTGTGCGCACCATACTTGCCTTCCTGCGTGCGCAGCCGGAATTTACGGCGCTGGAACATAAGGAAAGCCGGGCATCGAACATGCCCTTCGTGCGCATGAAGGTGAAGCTCAAGAAAGAGATCGTCACCATGGGCGTGCCGGATATCGATCCCAACCGCATTGTCGGCACCTATGTCGATCCGCGCGACTGGAACTCGCTGATCTCCGACCCGGACACCATCGTCATCGACACCCGCAACGACTACGAGACCGCGATCGGTCTCTTCAAGGGCGCGGTGGACCCGAAGACCAAGACCTTCCGCGAGTTTCCCGACTGGGTAAAGAACAATCCCGGCCTGCACAACAAGCCGAAGATCGCCATGTATTGTACCGGCGGCATCCGCTGCGAAAAGGCGACCGCCTTCATGAAGGAACAGGGGTTCGATGAGGTCTATCACCTCAAGGGTGGCATCCTGAAATATCTGGAAGAGGTGCCGGAAGAAGAGAGCCTGTGGGAAGGCGCCTGCTTCGTGTTTGACGAGCGCGTCTCCGTCGTCCACGGTCTTGCCGAAGGCGATCACAAGCTCTGCCACGCCTGCCGCAACCCGATCACATCGCAGGTGCGCCAATCCCCGTTGTTCGAGGAAGGTGTGTCCTGCCCGAGCTGTTACGACGACCGGACAGAAGAGGACCGCCAGAGGTTCCGCGACCGGCAGCAGCAGATCGAACTGGCAAAGAAGCGCGGCGAGCGCCATCTGGGGCGCTAAAGCGGATCGGCGGCCAGCCACGGCACGTCTTCACGGTGGGAAAGCTCTTACGCGATTAACCACTTGATCGCCCTGGGCCCCGGATGATGTCCGGGGTGACGGAGTGTGGATCACCCTTTTGCCCCTGCCCGAAGCGCAAACAGCGGCGCCGTCTGCTCCTCCAGCATGGCGGTAATCTCTTCAGCGGCGACGGGTTTTGAGAACAGGTAGCCCTGCAATTCGTCACAGCCACACAGATGCAGGATAGCCGCCTGTTCTTCGGTCTCGACGCCCTCCGCCGTGACCGGAATATCGAGAGATTTCGCAAGCGCCACGGTTGCCTGCAACATTTCCAGCGACCGCCCGCCCTGTTCCAGGGCCATGACCAGCGACCGGTCGATCTTCATGCGGTCGAAACCGAAGCGGCGCAGATATCCGACGCTGGCGAAACCGGCTCCGAAATCGTCGAGCGCTATATGCAGGCCAAGCTGTTTCAGCTTGTCGATTGCCGCACTTGCCCGCTCCGGATTCTGAATGAAATAGCCCTCGGTCATTTCCAGCCGCAGCCTTGCGGTTGGCGTCTGCGTGGCGGCGAGAATATCCGCCACGTTGCCGGAAAAGGCCGGATTGCGGAACTGAACGGGTGAAATATTCACCGAGAGCTTGATGGAGGGCCATTGACCCGCCGTCTCGCAGGCCTTGCGCAGCACCAGCAGGCCGAGCCGCTCGATAAGGCCACTGGTTTCGGCAGCGGCGATGAATATATCCGGCGGCACGAAGCCGTATCCCGGCCTTTGCCAGCGGGCAAGCGCCTCCACCCCGGTTATGCTGCGCGTGGCGGCATTGACGACCGGCTGGTAGACCACCGATATCTCGTCATTCAGGATGGCATAACGCAGATCGGCCTCAAGCTGCAGCTTTTCCTCGCGCAGCGCATCCATTTTCAGCTCGTAGGCGACATAACGCCCACGCCCGTTTTCCTTGGCCTGATACATGGCCATGTCGGCGCGGCGCAGCAGTTCCTCACCGTTGATATCACCGGCTCTGGAGACGGAAGTGCCGATGCTGCAACCGATGCTCGCCACCCGCTCGCCGATGCTGAACGGCTCGGTGAACAGTTCGAGCAGCGCCTGGCAGAGCTTGCGGCCTTCCGACCACACGTCGTTACCCTGAATGGCGATGGCGAATTCGTCGCCGCCGAGCCGCGCGAGCACGGCATCTTCCGGCACAAGCACCCTGAGCGCCGCCGCAACGCCCTTGATCAGCCGATCGCCGGCAGCGTGACCGTAGGAATCGTTGATCTCCTTGAAACCATCAAGATCGAGGTAAAGCAGCTTGATATCGGTCTTGTCGTGGCGGGCCTTGCCCACCATGCGGTTCAGCTTGGAAAACAGCCCGGCGCGGTTGCTGAGCCCGCTCAGACGATCGCGCAGCGCCTCTTCCCTCGCCGCCGCTTCGTCAGCCTTCAGCCGGTCGAGCGTCGCCGAACCGATGATGAGAAGTACGAGAAAGAACGTTCCGGCAATGCCGAGTGCCGTGAAGACGACCGGCCTGGCCTCATGGAAGCTCACGTCCCCCGGCAGCTGGGAGCGCCAGACGAGCCGCGCCAGCACATCACCAAGCGGATTGACGACATCCACATGGTTGGTCGCCGGTCCGTCGCCATATTGCAGTTGCAGACCATCGATGACGTAATTGCGGGCCAGCTTGTCTACCGTCGCCTGTTTGAGATGACGGGCGAAAATCAGATATCGCCGCTCGGATCCAACCGGAGGCAAGACCCCGGATTTGAGCCGCACCAGCGCGACCCCCGTAGCCGCGACGCCGTCGCGGGTTTTCACGAAACCGGTGACCTGCGACGCGATGCCGGGACGCATGGAGCGCACCCGTTCGATCATCTCCTTGAGGCCTTCTGCGAAATAGTCATGGGGCTTCCAGGCAACCGGCTTGCCGTTCTGGTAGGCCATGCGGACCTTGCCGTCTTCGTCGAGGACGACGGCGGTATCGAAAAGATCGCTGTTGACCGTCATCTCGCCATAATTGCTCGCCACCCAGTCGAACCTGTCGGGGGCGTAGACATAGTCGGCAGCATCGTCCCAGGCGGCGTAGTCGTTCAGCGTCGCGCCAAGCTGGTCGCGGAAGGTGACAAGGGCGCCCGCCGTTGTCTCGCGCGAGCGGGCATTGTCGAGCGAGTTCGCCCTTTCCCTGACCTGGCTCAGAGCAGACAAGACCAGCGCGGTGACAATGAGAAGCACCAGCGCAAATGTGGACAATACGACGCCGACGGCGGTTCTACGCCCGACCGGCAAATATTCCCCAATGTTTCGCGGCGCAATCCGCATAAAATCCCCTTCGAAAGCATCATCTTGCGAAGGAAACATTCAAAAGCCGTTAAGTTGGATTGTGGCGACGCCACAAAAAACAACGGGTATAAAACGACAGTAGGGGTGAAATAGAGAAAAATTCTCCCCACAATGGTGGGGGATTTTCATAAAAACCGCGGATGCGTTCGCCCCGCAAACAAAAAACCTCCCCCGCGAACGGGAGAGGCTGCAACTTCAATCGTGTCAGGCCTGATTACCAGGACGGAATGACCGTGCCGTTGAACTTCTCCAGAATGAAGGCCTTCACTTCCGGGCTGTGGTAGGATTCCACCAGCGTCTTCACCCACGGCTTGTCCTTGTCCTGCGCACGAACGGCGATGACGTTTGCGTAAGGGGACTTTTCGCTTTCGATGGCGATGGCGTCCTTCTTGGGGTTCAGGCCTGCTGCCGTGGCATAATTGGTGTTGATGACCGACGCGTCGGTGTCATCCAGCGAGCGCGGCAACTGCGCAGCGTCAAGTTCGACGATCTGGATGTTCTTCGGGTTTTCGGTGATGTCGGCAGGCGTCACCTTCAGACCGGCTTCTTCCTTGACCTTGAGCACACCCTTGGAAGCGAGAACGAGAAGCGCACGGCCGCCATTGGTCGGGTCGTTCGGAATACCGACCGTCGCGCCGTCCTTCAGCTCGTCAAGGCTCTTCACCTTCTTCGAATAAACGCCCATCGGGGTGGTGATGGTGGTGCCGACGCTGACGAGATCGAACTTGCGGTCAGCGATCTGGTTGTCGAGGTAAGGCTGGTGCTGGAAGGAGTTGGCCTGAAGCTCACCGTCTGCCAGTGCCTGGTTCGGCACGACGTAGTCGGAGAACTCGACGATATCGATGTCCAGTCCCTTGGCGGCGGCGATCTTCTTGACCTGTTCCATGATCTGCGCGTGCTCGGCAGGTGTAACACCAATCTTGATGGTTTCGGCCAGCGCCTGACCGGCGGTAAAGAGAGCGGCGAGCGAAGCCGCGAGGATGATTTTTTTCATGGATGTCTCCTTGGGTTTGTTGTTCTTGGGATTGTTGTTCGTGAACGGTTTTATCAGTTCTTGCGGGTGCGCTTGTCGAAGCTGCGGGCAAGCCGGTCGCCGGCGCTCTGCACGAGTTGCACGAGCACGATCAGCACCAGCACCACGACCAGCATCACGTCAGGCATGAAGCGCTGGTAGCCGTAGCGAATGCCGAGATCACCCAACCCGCCGCCGCCGACAGCACCGACCATGGCCGAATAACCGATGAGGCTGACGAGCGTGAGGGTAAGCGCCAGTGTGATGCCCGGCTTTGCTTCCGCAAGCAGGACCTTGGTGACGATCTGCAACGGTGTTGCGCCCATGGCGCGGGCCGCTTCGATCAGGCCCTTGTCGACCTCGCGGATCGCCGCTTCCACCAGCCGCGCGATGAAAGGCACGGTGGCAACCGTCAGCGGCACGATGGCCGCACTGGTGCCGATGGAAGTGCCGGCGACCAGCCGCGTGAAGGGAATGATCGCCACCACCAGAATGATGAAGGGCGTGGAGCGCGCCGCATTGACGACAAGGCCGAGGATGCGGTTCGTCATCGGCGCGGGGAAGAGTTCGCCTTTGCCGCTGGTGGCAAGGAAAACGCCCATCGGCACGCCGATGATGGAGCCGACGATGCCGGCGACCGCGACCATGTGCAGCGTCTGCAGAAGACCCTTCGACAGAAGGTTGAAAAGCATATCAGGCGACATAACCGAGCACCTCCGTGTGAAGACCGGTCTCAGTATAAAAGCGGCCGGCGCGGGCGGTGGTTTCCGCCGTGGCCGGATAGGACACAACCAGCGAGCCGAATGGTTCGCCGGAAATTTCCTCGATGGTGCCGGCAAGGATGTTCACGTCAGGACCGATTTCCGCAACAAGACGCGCGGTCAGCGGCTGGAATGCCGTTTCGCCGAAGAACACCAGCCGCACGAGAACGCGGTCACCCTCCTCGGCTTCCGGCTTCAACCCTGATGTAACCCAGTGCGGCAGCTTAACCCCGACCGAGGACGACAGCAGGCTGCGGGTCGTCTCGTGTTTCGGCGCGGTGAAAATATCGAAGGTGCGCCCCTCCTCCACGATCAGGCCCCTGTCGATGACGGCGACCTGCGAGGCGATGGTCTTCACCACCTCCATCTCGTGGGTGATGAGCAGCACTGTCAGCCCAAGTTCGGCATTGATGCGCTTCAGGAGTTCAAGGATGGACTGGGTCGTCTCCGGATCGAGCGCGGACGTCGCCTCGTCCGACAACAGCAGCTTGGGTTGCGTCGCAAGCGCTCGGGCGATGCCGACACGCTGCTTCTGCCCACCCGACAGTTCCGCCGGATAACGCTTCGCCTTGTCGGAAAGGCCGACGAGTTCGAGCAGCGGCGTTACCCGCGTTTCGATCTCTTTTTTACCGAGACCGGCAATTTCTAGCGGCAGCGCCACATTGTCGAAAGCGGTGCGCGACGACAGAAGATTGAAGTGCTGGAAGATCATGCCGACGGAACGGCGAAGGGTCCTCAGACTCTTCTCATCAAGGGCGGCAACATCGACGCCGTCGACGACCACCCGGCCGGACGACGGTTTTTCAAGGCCGTTGGCGAGGCGGATGAGGGTGGATTTGCCGGCACCAGAGCGGCCGATTATGCCGGTGATGGAACCCTTCGGCACGACATAGTCAATGCCGGCGAGGGCTGCGAAGCCCGGCTTGCCATCGCTGCCGCCAAAGGTCTTGGTCACGCCTTCAAACGTTACCATCGCGTCCTTGGCAGTCTGCGGTGCGCGCGCGAGCGATGTCGCGTTGGATGAAAAACTCATTGGGAACTCTGCGAAAACTCTTGACGGATCGGGTCTCAAAAAATCCTGTTGCGGTGCTGAACCGCTCTCTTCATGCAGCCTTCCGGCACATTCGATGACAGCTGATTTTCCGGGTCATTTCGTCAGGCTTTCACTCAGAAATGCCGGGGATCGGCAATTCGATGGCGCATACTTGCCCGCAGGCGCCATCTTTTAACAGGGATGATTTTTCAATTATCTGAAATCAGAGAAAAAATCTACCGCAAAGCCGTCTGTGCGGCCCTGCGGCAGTCAAGACTTCGCGAGTGCGTGGAAATCAGACGCGGCTGACGAATTCCTCAAGCGGGCGGCGGACCTTCTTCAGGTTCACCAGCCAGTCGCCTTCCGGCTCGCGGTATCCGAGCGGCAGGATGGTGACGGAGCGCAGGCCCTTTTCACGCAGGCCGAGGATTTCATCCAGCTTGGCCGGATCGAAACCTTCCATCGGTGTGGAATCCACACCCTCGAAAGCAGCCTGCGCCACCGCCATGCCGAAACCAATATAGGCCTGACGGGCTGCGTGTTCGAAATTCACCTGCTCATCACGCTGCGGATAGGAGGAGAGAAGCTTCTGACGATACGCTTCCCAGCCCTCGTTCTTGACGCCACGCTCTTCGTTGACCAGATCGAACATATGGTTGATCCGCTCTTGCGTGTAGTTATCCCACGCCGCAAACACCAGAAGATGCGAGCCTTCAGTCACCTGCGCCTGGTTCCAGGCGATCTCGCGGATCTTTGCGCGAACTTCCGGATCGGTAACGACGATGACTTCGAACGGCTGCAACCCGCTGGAAGTCGGCGCCAGCCGGGCGGCTTCGACGATGCGCTCGACCTTGTCTTCCGCAACAGTCTTGGAAGGATCCATTTTCTTGGTGGCATAACGCCAGTTGAGTTTTTCGATAAGCATGTTCGTTTTCCCTGGGAGGACCAGCCCGCACCGCTCCGGATGAGGCAGCAGCAGGCGCTACGTCTGCGTAGCCTGCCTGACATAGGAGACAGGATGGCAGGCGCAAGCAGGCACCGCCGGGTAACTGGCAAAAAAGTTTGGAAAACTGATAGTAAGGTGGAAGAACTTTATTGGAGAGAGCGATCGTGTACTTTCCTGGTGAGGGAATACGGCAGGTAAAGTTCACATAGGAGCCATCCTCTCCACCCTCATTCCTGTGCTTGTCACAGGAATCTGGCCGACACGCGTCTGCGTGGCGGAAATACTCATCCCAGCCCAAGGACTTGGGCTGGCTGGATCCCTGTGACAAGCACAGGGATGAGGGAGAAAGCCTTACCCCTTCATCACACCGTGGTTCCCCTTCGGAAAACCCGATGCCAGCGCGCTGTACCATTTGCCGCTGTTCTTCAACGTACGAACCTGCGTTTCGTAATCCACGTGCACGAGGCCAAAGCGCATGCGGTACCCTTCCGCCCATTCGAAATTGTCCATCAGGCTCCAGGCGAAGTAACCCCGCATGGGGTAACCGTCCTTCACCAGATCAGCAACGATACCAAGATGTTCGGCGTAATAGTCAAGACGGGGTTGATCATCCACCTCGCCGTTTTCGACGCCCATATTGTAGCAGGCGCCATTTTCGGTGATGTAGCAATCGGGCAGCTCGTAGCGCTCGTAGAGCGTCTCCACCAGGGAATGCAGCGCCGGCGCATAGACTTCCCAGCCGATATCGGTTTTGACATCGCTGACGGCCGGGGCTGGTTTGGTGGCAGGGAATTCCGCACCTTCGGTGGCATCGTCGGCAACGCGCATCGGTGTATAATAATTCAGGCCCCACCAGTCGAGCTTCTGGCTGATGATGGACAGGTCTTCCGCCTCCACCACCGGCATGCGGCTGCCCAGGGCTTCCATCATTTCGGCCGGATATTCGCCCTTGAAGACCGGATCGAAAAACGCGCCGTTGTGGAACTGGAATGCCCGTTCAGCTGCCTTCAGGTCGGCGTCGCTATTGGAGGCCGGGATGACGGAATGGGCGTTCAGCACCAGTCCGACCGGCACCTTGGGCGCAACATGGCGGGACGCCTCGACGCCGAAACCATGGGCAAGGTTGATGTGGTGCATGGCCGCAAGGGCTGCTTCCATGTTGCGCTCGCCCGGCGCATGAATGCCATAGAGATGGCTGAGCCAAACCGCACACCAGGGTTCATTGAAGGTCGCCACCGCATCCAGCCGGTCGCCCAGCCGTGCCATGACGGTCTTGGCGTAACGCTGGAAGGCATGGGCGGTGGAACGCGAGGCCCAGCCGCCGTCGCCCATTAGTGTCAGCGGCAGGTCCCAATGGTAAAGCGTCGCATAGGTCTTTATGCCGCGCGCCTTGCAGCCATCGACGAGGCGGTCGTAGAAATCCAGCCCCTTCTCGTTGATCGGACCGAAGCCATCGGGAACGATGCGCGGCCAGGCAATGGAGAAACGATAGGCCTCGACACCCATTTCCTTGATGAGATCGAGATCATCCTCCCAGCGATTATAGTGATCGCAGGCAACGTCGCCATTGTGGCGCCCGAAGACATGGCCCGGCATGTTGCAGAAGGCATCCCAGATGGATGGCTTGCGGCCGTCAACCTTGGTGGCACCCTCGATCTGGAACGAGGCGGTCGCCACGCCGAACAGGAAATCGCCGGGGAAACGGGCTGCAAGCGCTTTGTGATCGGTCATCGGATAGGCCCTTTCGTCATCCATCGAGCGTCAAAAGATGGAGAGCGGTTTAGACCAAGTCAGCAATGAGGTACAGCCGCAGGCGCGCAAAATCTGCAACGTTTCAGCAGCGCGGTTAAGATATCCAAAGCGCTTTAGTTACACGAAAGTCGCCGCAACGGTTTCCCGGCGGCGGGAGAAACGACAGCCCGGCAAATGCGGATGGGAGTTGAGTGTGGTGGAAAGTCTTGCATCTGCCGGGCCGCGCCTCGTTTGACCGGAATGCCGGTCCATCGGTGACAGCCTTTTCACGACACCTACCGGATCGGCCCTTCCCGCTGCTGGCAATTGCAGGACGCCTTTCCGGAACGCGGTTTGCCAGAACCACGCTTGTCGATGCCGGCAGCCGGTCCGCGAAAGGCGCCGCGCGTATCGCCCTTCCGTTCCGGTTGCAGGGGAATGATGCAGCGAAATGGACGGGTGGGGACATGCGGGGGAAAGGTTTTGCGGTAAGAGACTGGAAAGAAAGGAGGGGTGGCGCGGAAATGTTCTCGCCTTTGGCAGCAGACGGCGAGCATGCCCCCTAATCCGGCTATCGCAACCTTCTTAGTCTCACTTTATGGAATGTTATCTGCAGCATCGGGCCCGGAGACCGCACGGGGGCCGTACACCGCAGATACGACGTCATCCTCGGGCGTGTCGCGAGGATGACGGAGGAGAGGTTTTGCGGCTTTAACCAGCCTCTAGACGGGGGATGCTCCCCCGTCCTTTGTTTATGAACGTACCAGCCCGTCAAACGTAACGATTGACGACGTTCTCCAGATATTCCTGACGACCGGACTTCGGCTCGGGGTTGATATCCTGACGCTCGACCAGCGCTGCGATTTCTTCGAGCTTCAGCTCGCCGCGCAACATCTTCTGGGCTTCAGGTGCGTCCCACTTCGCGTAACGCTCCGAAAGCGGCTTCGACAGCGCGCCGTCCTCGATCATCTTCGCCGCCGCCTTCAGACCGCGGGCGCAGCAATCCATGCCGCCGATATGGCCGATCAGCAGGTCCTGCGGATCGAGCGACTGGCGACGCAGCTTGGAATCGAAGTTAGTGCCGCCATTGGTGAAGCCGCCGCCGGCCAGCACGTGGTAATAGGCCAGCGCCATTTCAGGTACGTTGTTGGGGAACTGGTCGGTATCCCAGCCAGACTGGTAATCGTTGCGGTTCATGTCGATGGAGCCGAAAATGCCGAAGGCATTGGCCATGGCCAGTTCGTGTTCGAAGGAATGGCCGGCGAGGATGGCGTGACCCTGCTCGATATTGACCTTCACTTCCTTTTCGAGACCGTTCTTCTGCAGGAACGCATAAACGGTTGCGACGTCGTAGTCGTACTGGTGCTTGGTCGGTTCCTGCGGCTTTGGCTCGATCAGGATCGTGCCTTCGAAACCGATCTTGTATTTGTATTCCACAACCAGATTGAGGAAGCGGCCGAGCTGGTCCAGCTCGCGCGAAAGATCGGTGTTGAGCAGCGTTTCGTAACCTTCACGACCGCCCCATAGCACGTAATTGGCGCCGCCGAGCTTCTTGGTGGCATCCATGCAGGTCTTCACCGTCGCAGCCGAGAATGCGAAGACATCCGGGTCCGGATTGGTCGCGGCACCCGACATGAAGCGGCGGTTGGAGAACAGGTTCGCCGTGCCCCACAGAAGCTTTACGCCGGTATCAGCCTGCTTCTGCGCGAAGTAGTCGACGATCTCGTTGAGGTTCCTGGTGTTTTCGGCAAAGTTCCTGCCTTCCGGGCGCACATCGGCGTCGTGGAAGCAATAGAACGGCGAACCGAGCAGCGAGAAGAATTCAAAGGCGACATCGGCCTTCAGCTTGGCAGCCTGCATGGTGTCTTCAAACCACGGACGCTGGAACGTCTGCCCACCGAATGGGTCGCCGCCCGGCCAGGTGAAGGTGTGCCAGTAAGCCACGGCAAAGCGCAGGTGATCTTCCATACGCTTTCCGGCAACGATCTCGTCGGGGTTGTAATGGCGGAAGGCGAGCGGGTTGGTGCTGTCGGGGCCTTCATATTTAATCTTGGCGATATCGCCGAAGAAGCCTGTGCTCATTGGATGGTTCCTCCTCTGGGGTGGGTTTAGGTGGTGTTCAAAAATTCGAGGTCTGCGCGGGCCGCTTACCCCCCTCTGTCCTGCCGGACATCTCCCCCACAAGGAGGGAGATCAGCAAGTTGCGCTCAACCGCTTCGATCGCGACCTCACAGGAGGACGTGACCTAGCCGCTTGTCGATCTCCCCCATTGTGGGGGAGATGCACGGCAGGGCAGAGAGGGGTGAACGGCGCACGCAAAACCTCAATGCGAAAGCGGCCGAATGGCGGGATAAAGCGCGTGATACCGCTGGTAAGCCTCCTCATAAGCATCGCCAAGCGCCACCACCGGCTCGATCGTCCGCGCCGTTTCCGGCTGCGTGCAGACTGCAACCGGATCTGCACCTGTTGCAGCGATGAGACCGAGGCGGGCGGCGCCGAAAGCGGCGCCGAAATCGCCCTCGGCCGGAATATCCACGGGCACACCGAGCGAAGTCGCGATCGAGGCCAGCCAATAGGCCGAGCGCGAACCGCCGCCGATGGCGGTGACGCGGGAAATGGAGGTGCCGGCCGACTTCAGCGCTTCGAGATTGTCACGGATGGCGAAAGTCACGCCTTCCAGCACGGCCTGCGTCAGCGCCCTGCGGTCACTTTCATGCGAAAGGCCAATGAAAGAGCCGCGAATGGCGGCATCGTTATGCGGCGTGCGCTCGCCGGAAAGATAGGGTGCGAAAGTGACGCCGCTCGGCGCAAGAAGCTCGTCGCCCAGTTCACCCGTCAGTTCGGCTGCGGACTTGCCAGTGAGGCGCGAATACCAGTTGAGTGCATCGGTAGCGGACAGGATGACGCCCATCTGGTGCCATGTGTTGGGAAGCGCGTGGCAGAACGCGTGTACGGCGCTTTCCGGCTTCGGCAGATAGGAGGCGTTGGCGGCAAACAACACGCCGGAAGTGCCGAGCGAAACGAACGCGTGGCCCTCTTTCACCGTGCCCATGCCGCAGGCGGAAGCGGCATTGTCACCCGCACCGCCGGCCACCACGGCCTTGCCCGCAATGCCCCATTGCGAGGCGAGCTCGGCACGCAGCACACCTGCCTCCTCGGTGCCTTCGACCAGCGACGGCATGTGTTTTTCTTCAAGGCCGGTCGCCGCCAGAAGATCGGCAGACCATTTGCGCGCACCGGTATCCAGCCACGATGTGCCGGCGGAATCCGACATTTCCGAGATATATTCACCCGCCAGCCACAGGCGCAGGTAATCCTTCGGCAGCAGTACCTTGGCCACCTTCGCGAAGATTTCAGGTTCGTTCTTCGCCACCCAGGCCAGTTTCGGTGCGGTAAAGCCGGGGAATACGATGTTGCCGGTGATCTTGCGGAAGCGCGGATCGGCATCGAGTTCGGCAGCCTCGGCATAGGAGCGCGTGTCGTTCCACAGAATGCACGGCCGCAGCACATTGCCGCTCGCGTCTATCAGCGTCGCGCCATGCATCTGGCCGGAAAGGCCGATACCTTTCACGGCAGCGAGTTCCTTCGCAAACTTCTGCTTCAGACCTTCGACTGCGGTTTTCGTGGCGGCAATCCAGTCCGCCGGGTCCTGTTCCGACCAGCCGTGATGCGGGCGCGAGACCTCCAGCGAGCCGTTGGCCGAGCCGACGATCTTCTGATCGCCGTCCATCAGCAGGGCTTTGACACCGGATGTTCCAAGATCGAGACCGAGATACATGTAATTCTCCATTCCGGCGCTCCTTGCGCCACTTCAGCGGTTTTAAGGGTCACCGCATTTCCGGACGGAAAACCGGCGGCCACTTTTCCTGGAAATGCTCTCCTCAGGGCAGATTGTCCCTGAGGAATATGTCGATACGGATACGCTCCTGCGCGGCGATGACAGCGAGACCATCCGCGCGCGCTTTCAACACGCGAATGGCGCTGCGCACCTCATGCCCTGCATCCTGGTTGAGCACGGCATCGAGCACGCCTTCCCGCAGCGCATTGGCCGTGTTTTCGGTGAGCTCATGGGCGATGGCGGATGGCGACCTTTCGCCCGATGACGCTCTGAGCGCCCGGATGAGGCCGCGATTACCGGCGCCGAGACTGTAGATGCCGGACAGCGCGTCGCTCGCAAGCGCCTTGGTGACCAGCGCCTCGACGGTGACGGGATCGTCCCGGCCTTCGAGGACCGGCAATAGTCGCAGGTCCGGAAATTCGCTTTCGATGACGGAGCGGAAGCCGTCTAGGCGTTCGCGATGGTCGCGCACCAGCATCGAGCCGGCAACGACCGCAATATCGCCGCCGCGCCCGGACAGGAAGCGCCCCATGAGGCTAGCCGCCGTGCGCCCGGCCGCAACGTTGTCGACGCCGGCATAATGGTCGCGGCGCGAACCGGAGAGATCGGAAACCAGCGTGACGGTGGCGATGCCATCTTCGGCCAGCCGGTCTGCGGCTTCGGCAACATCCTCAGAATCGGTGGCGACGAAAGCGACGCCCGACGGCTTTTCCCGCCGCGCGACTTCCAGCGCCTCCGTCAGTGCCGCGGCATTGAAGGGCGGCACCTCGATAACGCGGATCGCCGTGCGCTCCAGATGGGCACGGGCGGCTGCGGCACGAACTTCGGCTCGCAGCGTCGCCATGAAGGAATTGTCGTTGCCGGGAAGGATGAAGACCAGTGAATAATTGCGACCCTTGGCCAAATTGGCGGCGGCGATATCGCGCACATAACCAAGCTCGGCAATCGCCGCCTCTACCCGCGCTCGAGTAGCGGCGTGAACGCCGGGGCGCATGTTCAGCACCCGGTCGATGGTGGCAAGGCTGACACCCGCCCGCTCGGCGATATCGTGAACTGTCGGCTTCATGTTTCCTCCCGTGCCATTTGAATATCCAGCTTTGCCGCCGTCGTAAACCGAAAAATGATGTACGTACCTCACATTTTCAGCAAGATGATGATTTCGCTTTATTTCAATCTCTGAACTGCGGGTACGCGCCTTTGCCCGGCGTCATCCCTCGGCTTTTCCCAAGGATTTAGGCACGTCAATAAAATCAACAGGCTGCAGATCATCGGAGCTGACCAACAACTTTCGTCATTTTAGCCTTGGATCAAGGACTTGGGCTTACTGGATACCGGCTCAAGGACGGCATGACGGAAAAGTATCGCAAACCAGACAAAAAAGGGGCCGTCATTTCCGACGGCCCCAGCTCTGCGGTGGATGGGAGGGGATTTTGTTCAGTGCGCCGCGTCTGGTGGCGGCGCTGCCTTGGGTTTCTGGATCAGCACGGTCATGAAGATCAGGCTGCCGAACAGCAGCGTCAGCGCGAAGAACACATCCGCAAAGGCGAGTATCCACGCCTGCTGCGAGACCATGCCGACCAGCTTCTTGATCGCGACGGAAGCACCGTCCAGCCCGTAAGAATCATAGTTCGCGCCGACATTGTTCAGCCACTCCAGCGCCTGTGGATTGGAATAGCTGACATGTTCCGCCAGCCGCACATAATGATCGTCGGTGCGCTGCGACAGCAGGGTGTTGATGACGGCAAGGCCAACCGCGCCGCCGAGGTTGCGGGTGAGGTTGAACAGGCCCGAGGCATTGCGGATGCGCGCGGGCGGAAGCGTGCCGAGCGCGATGTTGTTGATCGGCACCATGCACATCATCAGTCCGAAACCGCGCAGGACCTGCGGAATCAGCAGCTCGTAGAAATCCCAGTCGGTGGTCACATGCGTCATGATCCACGTGCCGCAACCGAAGCTGATGAAGCCGATGGCCATCATGATGCGCGGATCGAGCTTGGTGGATACCTTGCCGGCAATCGGCGCGGTGAAGAACATGGCAAGACCGGAAACGAACATGGTCTCGCCGATCATCAGCGCATCGTAACCGCGCACGCGACCGAGATAGAGCGGGTAGAGATAGGTTAGCCCGTAAAGCCCTATGCCCATCACGAAGGAAAACAGCGAGCCGATGGAAAAATTTCGGTCCGCAAAGGCGCGGATGTCCACAACGGGGAAGTCCACCTTGAAGGCACGCCAGAAGAACACCACCGCACCGATGACCATGGCCACCGAACCGATGACGATATGCTCGTCGTTGAACCAGTCCTTGTTGTTGCCCTCTTCCAGCACGTATTCCAGAGAGCCGAGGAAGACGGCCATGGAGATCAGCCCCCACCAGTCGAACTTCTTCCAGAGCGAGGTTTCAGGCTTGTCGAAATCGATCAGGCTCCATGTCAGGATGGTGACGATGATGCCGGGAATGATGTTGACGAGGAACAGCCAGTGCCAGGAGAAGGCATTGGAAAGATAACCGCCGACCGTGGGACCGATGGTGGGCGCAAGCGTGGCGACGAGACCGATGATCGGCGAGACGACCGAACGCTTGGAGGGCGGGAAAATGGTGAAGGCGGCCGCAAAGACCGACGGGATCATGCCGCCGCCGATAAAGCCCTGGATCGCCCGGTAGACGATCATCTGGTCGATATTGGTTGCGGTGGCGCAGAGCGCGCTCGACAGGGTGAAGCCGGCGGCGCAGGTGGCAAACAGCACGCGCGTGGACAGGATGCGCGCCAGCGTGCCCGACAGAGGGATCATGATGACTTCTGCGATCAGATAGGATGTCTGCACCCAGGCGATCTCGTCGGAGCCCGCCCCGAGACCTGCCTGGATTTCCGCAAGCGAGGCGGAGACGATCTGAATATCGAGAATGGACATGAACATGCCGAAGACCATCGCGAAGAACGCGATGAGCCTGCGCTTGTCCATGGGTGGATCGACGGGGACAGATACCCCGCCTGTGCCGACAACCGTAGCCGCCATGATCTTGCCCTCAACGACGCCCTGGTTGGCCTATGGGTTAACGTGCGCCGTTTTCGTGTTTTCCGGCGCCGTGCGGGTATCCACATCAACGACGACGCTCAGGCCCGCACGCAGATTGTGCTTGGCGAGATCTTCCTTTGAGAAGACGATACGCACCGGTACGCGCTGGATGACCTTGGTGAAGTTACCCGTGGCGTTTTCCGGCGGCAGCATCGAGAAGACCGAACCGGAACCGGGCGAGATCGACTGGACCGTGCCCTCAATGGTCTCGTCGTCGAAAGCATCCACATGGACGCGGACCTTCGAACCGGGCACCACGCGGGCCAGCTGCGTTTCCTTGAAATTGGCGTCGATATAAAGCTCGTTCAACGGCACCAGCGAAGCAAGGCGCTTGCCGACCGAAACGAGATCGCCCGTCTGCACCGCCAGATTGCCTATAACGCCGTCATAAGGCGCTTTCAGCACGGTGAAGGCCAGATCGCGGGCCGCCTTGTCCTTGGAAAGTTGCAGCGAACGGATGGTGCTTTCGGCTTCCTCGCGCTGGGCGCGAAGAAGCTCGACATTGGCTTTCGCGGACGAGATCGCCGCCTCGCCGGCTACGACATTCGCCCTGGCCTGATCGAGCGCGACCTGCGCGCTGTCGGAAGCGGCAACGGTGCCGACATCTTTCGCCTGCAATTCGGTGGCGCGCTTCTGGGTGATTTCCGCGCCGCGAAGGGCCGCATCCAGAGCGCCCTTCTGGGCAACGGCCTGTTCCTGCGCTGCCTCGCCGCCGATGATCTGCGCATCGATGCGCTTCAGCGACAGTTCCTCGGTGCGGATCTGCGCGTCGGCCTGTTCAAGCGCGATGCGATAGTCGCCGTCATCCAGAGTGACCAGCGGATCACCCGCCTTGACTTCCTGGTTTTCGACAACGTTCACCTTGGCGATGTAACCCGAAACCTTGGGCGCGATGACCGCGATATCACCCTGAATGTAGGCGTCATCCGTCGAAACCATGAAGCGACCGTCGATCCACCAATTATAACCGTACCAGCCAGCGCCAGCGAGAAGGGCGATCGCAAAGATCGGCAGAAGCGGCGAACGCTTCTTCTTCTTAGGTGCGGCAATTGTCTGTGGCGGCTGTTGCGGCGGGGCCTCCACCGGCTTTGCCGGAGAGGTCTCAGCCTTGGCGGAAACGTCCGCCTCTTCCGCATCGTTGACGGCGCGAACCGCGCTATTCTTCTGGGCCGACATGAGATTGTACCGTGATAAATTGAAGAAAGTTTTTCGAACTGAACCGTTCGGTTCGATTGACATAATCCCTTTCCTGACACATATCAAGTGTAATCGAACTGATTGGTTCGACGTTCGGTTAATTTTTTTTACGCCATTGCAGTGCTAGGAACCGGTAACGATGGCAGGTAAAGACATGGATATGGAGACGGAAACCGAAACGGGCTGTCCGGGAAACCCCGCCGGGCGTTTTGCTGCGGGCGAAGACCCGGCCAAGCGTGAGCAGATTGTTGCCGGCGCCTGGCGCGTGTTCAAGCGCAAGGGCTTCGATGCCGCCAGCATGAACGACATCACGCGGGAAGCCGGCGTTTCCAAGGGAACGATCTATGTCTATTTCTCCAACAAGGAAGACCTGTTCGCCGCCCTTGTCGATCATCACCGGCAGGAATTCGCGACCTCCATGCGCAACATTCTGGCCGGCACCGAAGAGGTGCGCGACGGCCTGAAACAGTTCGGCAAGGCCTTCGCCAACAAGATGATCTGCTCCGAAATGATACCGGCCATGCGCTCGGTGATCGGCGTCATCGACCGCATGCCGAAGCTGGCGCAGCGTTTCTTCATCGCAGCACCCAACAACGTGCGCACCGTTCTTCAGGATTTCATCGAGCATCAGGTCTCGCTCGGCCATCTCAAGGTCGATGACGTCGAACTTGCCGCCCGGCAATATATCGAGCTTTCCACGGGAACTTTCTTCAAGCTGCGCCTGTTCGGAGAACTCGAAGGTCCGGTTCCCGAAGAGGAGCTGGACCGGGTGATCGACAGCGCCATCATGGTGTTCATGGCGGCTTACGGAACCGACAAGGCCTGAAATCATTCAGCAACGGGCGACCGGACCGGCAACGGCACGGGGCCTGATACGCGGTTTGCGCGAAATTTCGATGAAATCTTGCCTATCACAGGCGCGGTCTCCTTGTTTCTCGCGTATTGCGCTATAAATTCCACGAACCGAATGTTTCGGGTGGCCTTGTTGCTGAAAGGAAAAATTCCCTGATGGAGTCCGTTCTCCCTCTTCTGTCCGACCCCGCTGCCTGGGTGGCGCTGGTCACCCTGATCGTCATGGAGGTCGTGCTTGGCATCGACAACCTGATCTTCATCTCGATCCTCACCAACAAGCTTCCGCCTGAACAGCGCGAAAAAGCCCGCAAGATCGGCATCGGGCTTGCCTTAATCATGCGCCTCGGCCTTCTCGGCACTGTGGCCTGGATCGTGCAGCTCACCACGCCGGTCTTCGAAATCTTCGGCCACGCCTTCTCGTGGAAGGACATGATCCTCATCGCCGGCGGTCTCTTCCTGATGTGGAAGGCTACCAAGGAAATCCACCACAATGTCGATCCTGAAGATCACAAGGAAGACATGGTGGGCGGCCCGGTTGCAATGAATTTCGGCGCCGCCATCGGCCAGATCCTGCTGCTCGACCTCGTGTTCTCTGTGGACAGCATCATCACCGCCGTTGGCATGACACCGCATCTGCCGATCATGATCGTGGCCGTGATCTTTGCCGTTGCGGTGATGCTGCTCGCCGCAACGCCGCTCGCCAACTTCATCGAGCGCAACCCCACCATCGTCATGCTGGCACTCGCCTTCCTGATGATGATCGGCACCACTCTGATCGCCGAAGGCATGGGCTTCCATGTTCCCAAGGGCTACGTCTATGCCGCCATGGCGTTTTCGGCGCTGGTGGAACTGCTCAACATGCTGGCGCGTAACGCCAGACAGCGCAAGAAAGCACAGGCGGCCAAACCGCACTGATTGCCTCGACCCGTCAGCCCGACTTGATCCGGCATCCCTTCAGCCCAAGCCCTTGGGCTGAACACTTCCCGCCGCGCCGACGCGCGGCGGCTGGATTCCGGCTCAAGGCCGGTATGACGCGAACGTGTGGAAAGCGCCGGCCAGTCGGAACCGCATGCCCCGCCTCGCGTTCTTCGACATCCCTACCGGAAGAGTCCGTCCCGCCGTCTCTCCTTCGAAAGCATAAGCAAGCATGACGACCGACCAGATCCTCGCCTTTACCGTCATCGCCGGCATGATGGTCGCGTTCATATGGGACAGGTTCCGCTATGATGTGGTCGCGTGCAGCGCGTTGCTGGTGGCGGTGGCGGTTGGGGTTGTGCCTTTCGACAAGGCGTTCTCCGGTTTCTCGGACGATATCGTCATCATCGTCGGCAGCGCGCTGATCGTCAGTTCGGCCGTGGCGCGTTCAGGGGTCGTCGATATGACGATCAAGAAATATTTCCCGGAGATGCACTCCAAAACCCTGCAACTGGCCTTTCTGATGATCGTCGTCGCCATCATGTCGGCCTTCATCAAGAACATCGGCGCGCTTGCCATCATGATGCCGGTTGCTTTCCAGTTCGCCCGCAAATCCGGCAGCCCTGTTTCCTATTATCTGATGCCCATGGCCTTCGCCGCCCTTCTGGGCGGGCTTATGACGCAGATCGGCACCTCGCCCAACATCGTCGTTTCCAGGCTGCGTGAGGAAATGACCGGGCAGAGCTTCTCGATGTTCGATTTCACCCCGGTCGGTGCCGGGCTGACCGTGATCGGCATCATCTTCCTGACCTTCGGTTACCGCCTGCTGCCGGTGCGCAACCGCCAGCAGGCATCGATGGAGGATATTCTGGACCAGTCGGCCTATACCGCCGAAGCGACGCTTCCCGCCGACAGCACCTACGCCGACAAGCCGCTGCGGGAGCTGTTGAAACAGGCGGATGGCGACGTAATCGCCAGCACGATCCTGCGCGGGCCCCGGCGTATCTCCCCCTTCCCCGATGTCAATCTGAAGCCGGGCGACACCATTCTTCTCGAAGGCAACCCGGAGGGCCTCGACCGCATCGTCTCGCAGGCCAAGCTGCTGCTGTCAGGCAAGCCGCTCACCGAGAACGGCCAGAAGACCGCTGACCTTATTTCCATGGAAGCGGTTATCAGCAACGAATCCGTTCTCAACGGGATTTCCGCGCGCGAACTGGCGCTGTCCTACACCCGCGGCGTCAATCTGATTGCAGTGAGCCGTCGCGGCCAGCGCGTAAGCCAGCGGCTCTCCGACCTGACATTGCAGGCGGGCGACGTCATTCTCCTGCAGGGCAGCCGCAAGAACCTGCCACAGGTATTGCAGGAATTTTCGCTGCTGCCCCTGGCGCAGCGGGAAATCCTGCTTGGGGTGCAGCGCCGCGCGCTTTTGCCCGTCATCGTGCTTGCCGCGGCCATGATTGCCGCCGGCAGCGGGCTGGTGCCGGTATCCGTCGCCTTTTTCGCCGCCGCCTTCCTGATGATCGTCGTCGGCGCGATACCGCTCACCGAAGTCTATAAATCGATCGACGGGCCGATCCTCGTCATGCTCGCCGCCCTCATTCCCGTCAGCGACAGTCTGCGCACCAGCGGCGCCAGCGAGCTGATCGCCGCCTGGCTCGGCCATGCCGCACAAGGACTGCCGCCCTTCGCAGCACTCGGCATGATCCTGTTGACCGCCATGGCGGTAACGCCCTTCCTCAACAATGCTGCAACCGTGTTGGTCATGGCACCCATCGCCGCCGGTTTCGCCACCACGCTCGGCTTTCGGCCGGAGGCCTTTCTGATGGCGGTGGCGATCGGCGCCGGCTGCGATTTCCTCACGCCCATCGGCCACCAGTGCAACACGTTGGTCATGGGTCCGGGCGGTTATCGGTTCAGCGATTATCCGCGCCTTGGACTGCCGCTGTCGATCATGATCGTCATTGCCAGCATTCCGATGCTGCTTTATGTCTGGCCGGTGAATTAGGGGCGGTTTACGTCCGGGCGAAGACAGCGCAAGCGCCATATTTCCTTGACGCCTGCGGCATAATATGGCCTAAGCCGATGCCGAACGGAAATATGCAAAAGTGCGTTCAACACGCCTTTCCGCACCCTTTCCCGCCGCATTCAAACGAAAACTTCGTGATAGAAGGGTGAAGCCGCCCCGATGTCACCACCCCGTCACGACGAGTGAATTTCATGACCACTTCCGGCGTTCGCGTCCGCATCGCACCTTCCCCCACCGGCGAGCCGCATGTCGGCACCGCTTACATCGCGCTGTTCAACTATCTCTTCGCCAAGAAACACGGCGGCGAGTTCATCCTGCGCATCGAGGATACCGACGCCACCCGCTCGACGCTGGAATATGAGCAGAAGGTTCTGGAGGCGCTGCGCTGGACCGGCCTCACCTGGTCGGAAGGCCCTGACGTCGGTGGCCCCTACGGTCCCTACCGCCAGTCCGAGCGCAAGCTGATGTACTGGCCCTATGCCGAAGAATTGCTGGAAAAAGGCCATGCCTTCCGCTGTTTCTGCACGCCCGAGCGGCTTGAGCAGATGCGCGAAGCGCAGCGCGCCGCTGGCAAGCCGCCAAAATATGACGGTCTCTGCCTCCACCTGAAGGCTGAAGAAGTGACCACCCGCGTCGCCGCCGGCGAAGCCAACGTCGTGCGCATGAAAATCCCGACCGAAGGTTCGTGCGATTTCCATGACGGCGTTTACGGCGATGTCTCGATCCCCTGGGATTCGGTTGACATGCAGGTGCTGATCAAGGCCGACGGCATGCCGACCTATCACATGGCAAACGTCATCGACGACCATCTGATGAAGATCACCCATGTGGCGCGCGGCGAAGAGTGGCTGGCTTCAGTGCCCAAGCACATCCTGCTTTACCGTTATTTCGGCTGGGACCAGCCGACGTTCATGCATCTTTCGCTGATGCGCAACGCCGACAAATCGAAGCTTTCCAAGCGCAAGAACCCGACGTCGATCTCCTATTATTCCGCGCTCGGCTACCTGCCGGAAGCGCTGATGAACTTCCTCGGCCTGTTCTTCATCCAGATCGCCGAAGGCGAAGAGCTGCTGACCATGGAAGAGCTGGCCGCGAAGTTCGATCCGGAAGCACTTTCCAAGGCCGGCGCCATCTTCGATATCCAGAAGCTGGACTGGCTAAACGGCCGCTGGCTGCGCGAAAAGCTCACGCCTGAGGACTTCATTGCCCGCACGCTGGAATGGGCGATGGAAAATTCCCGCCTGACCGAAGGCCTGAAGCTTGCCCAGAGCCGCATTTCCAAGCTCGGCGAATTGCCAAACCTTGCCGGCTTCCTGCTTTCGAGCGACGTTGGCCTGACGCCCGCCTCCTTTGCCGGTCTCAAAAGCAAGCCCGAGGAAATCCACGAAATCCTCACCACGGTTGCCACCGATCTGGAAAAAATGCCTGATTGGAACGTTGAAGCCATCGAGGCCGAGCTGCGCGACATTGCCGAACGCACCGGCAAGAAACTGCGCGTCGTCACCCCGCCGCTCTTCGTCGCCGTCTCCGGTTCCTCGCGCTCGCTGCCGCTGTTTGACTCGATGGCGCTGCTCGGCCGCTCCGTGGTGCGCCAGCGCCTGAAGGTCGCTATTGCCGTTGTGGCCACGATGGTTGGCAGCGGTGCTTGATGCCTGCCGGGGCGGGTTTTAAATCCACCCCTCATTCCTGCGCTTGTCACAGGAATCCAGCCACGGCGCGTCGGCGCCGTGAAAGAATGAATTGAGGTCTCCCGCGCCAAGGACTTGGGCGCACTGGATTCCTGTGACAAGCACAGGAATGAGGGATACGGGAGGCAATTGTCGCCGCGGCAACGCCGCAACAGGATTGAACAATGAACGACAAGACAACCGAAACCACCGCCCTTTCCTCCGACGCCACCGAAGTGCGCCGCCAGAAACTTGCGCTGCTGCGCGAGCAGATCGGCGATGTCTATCCGGCGCATTTCCATCGCACGCTGACCAATGCGGAGCTGGCGGAAAAATATGCCGATATCGAACCGGACACGGAAACCGGCGACACGGTAACGGTGGCGGGCCGCGTTTATTCGTCGCGCAATTCCGGCATGTTCATGGATATCCATGACGCCTCGGGCAAGGTGCAGATCTTCTCTCACAAAGATACGACGCCGGAAACGGCGCGCAATCTTCTGCCGATGATCGACATCGGCGACATCATCGGCGTAACCGGCAAGGTGCGCCGCACCAAGCGCGGCGAGCTGACGATCAACGCCGAAGAAATCACCATGCTCACCAAGTCGCTTCTGCCGATGCCGGAAAAATGGCACGGTGTCTCCGATATCGAGCTGCGTTACCGCAAGCGCCATCTCGATATTCTGGCGAACGAGGACTCCAAGCTGCGCTTTTTGCAGCGCTCCAAGATCCTGTCCGGCATCCGTCGCTTCATGGAGGCCGAAGGCTTCCTAGAAGTGGAAACGCCGATGCTGCAGACAGTTTATGGCGGTGCGACGGCCGATCCGTTCAAGACCTTCCACAATACGTTGAAGATGGACATGTATCTGCGCATCGCGCCGGAACTGTTCCTGAAGCGCACGCTGGTATCAGGCCTTTCCGACAAGGTCTTTGAAATCAACCGCAACTTCCGCAACGAAGGCGTCTCCACAAGGCACAATCCTGAATTCACCATGATGGAGTGCTATTGGGCCTATGCCGACTACGAAGACATCATGGGTCTCGTAGAGCGTCTGTTCGAGACGCTGGCGATTGCCCTGCACGGCACGACCGAGGTGGAATTCCAGGGCCAGACAATTTCCTTCAAGGGACCGTTCAAGCGCGTGCCCATGCCTGATGCGGTGAAGGAAGCGACCGGCATCGACTTCCTTGCGATCAAGACTGACGAGGAAGCCCGCGCCGCCGCCAAGGCTGCCGGTTTCGCCGTCGAGAAGGACTGGACCTGGGGCGAATGCCTTGCCTTCATCTTCGAAGAGAAGGTCGAAGGTACGCTTATCCAGCCGAGCCACGTCACGCATTTCCCGAAGGATATCTCGCCCTTCGCCAAGGAAGTGCCGGGCGAACCGCGCCTCGTGGAGCGTTTTGAGAGCTATTGCAACGCCTGGGAAGTGGGCAATGCCTTCTCCGAACTCAACGATCCCGAAGAGCAGCGCCGCCGCATGGTGGAGCAGCTTGAGCAGGCCCATGCCCGCGGTGAAAAGGACAAGCAGCTGGATGACGAATTCCTCGACGCCATCGATCAGGGCATGCCACCCGCCGGCGGCCTCGGCATCGGTGTCGATCGCCTGATCATGCTCCTGACCAACGCCCCATCGATCCGCGACGTCATCCTCTTCCCGGCCCGCCGCAACAAGGCGGACTGATCGGACGAAACCCGAGGCGGCCCACGGCCGCTTCGGCGGCCGATTTTTCGCCATGCTCCACCTTGTCCAACTTCTATCCAGTTTAAACGATGGGACACTGGGCATGACATTGAAGTTGGTGGCAGCGAAGGGTGCGTATTTCTCAACGTCATCCTCGGCCCTGTGTCGAGGATCTAATCACGTCCAATAAGGTTAGTCCGTTGCAGATCCTCGGGACAAGCCCGTGGATGACGTCAGAGTGTGTGGCGTGATTGCACTTAATCCCCTTGCCGGTTTTCCACTTGAGACGAAGACGCACCGAAGTAGTTATCTGGTTCCCCGGCCTGCGGATCGCATAGATTCACTTAACCCTTAGTAGAATATACTGGCGATACCGCCTCAACTTGTGATACCCATTCCCCATCATTTCGAATTGTGTTTGACGGCTTTCCGCTAACGGGGCTGTCGGGGAGATACGCATGCCCGAGAATGAGCTTCCCAAGTACCGGCCCGATATGTTCGCAACACCGGAAAAGGAATGCGACGTGGTGATGAAGGGCGGCATCACCTCCGGCGTCGTTTATCCCTATGCCGTTTTGGAACTGGCGCGCCGATACCGCTTCCGCTCGATAGGCGGCACGTCAGCCGGTGCGATTGCCGCCGCCTTTGCGGCTGCGGCTGAATATTCCCGTACCGTGAGGGACGATCCGGATGGCTTCGTCCGCTTGCAGGCCCATTGCGATACGATACCCAATATTCTGGGCAAGCTTTTCCAGCCGGAACGCCGTTTTCGCCCGCTGATGCGTTACCTGCTGTGGGCGCAGGCCGGCGGTTGGCCAGGCAAGATCCTGGGGCTCCCCATGGCTTTCCCGCTGGCCTCGATAGCCGGCATAGCCATCGGCGCCAGCCTGTTGTGGGCCACAGGCGGAGGCTACGCCGGGTCAATTCTCGGCGGGCTGGTGGGGCTGTTGATTGGAATCCTTAGTCAAATCCTGTGGCTGGTTTTCTATCGGTTACCGCAGGAGGGGTTCGGTTTCTGTTCGGGACTAACGGTTTCAGATGCGGATGGTCCGGGCCTGACGGAATGGCTTCATTCGTCGATCCAGGACATCGCTTTTGGTAACGAAGCCGCGACAGCGCCGCCGCTGACCTTTGGCCACCTCGCCAGCGACGACCCGAAAAAAAGTATAAACCTGAAGATGGTTACGACGAACCTGTCGATGCGGCGGCCGCACACGCTTCCGACCACGAATCTCATGGTGGCTTACGACCCGAAGGAATGGAGCCAACTGTTTCCGGCTGCCGTGATGAACTGGCTGAAGCAGGTCGCAACACCAGGCGGCCCGTTTCCCGAACTCAAGGCATTTCCGGAGCCTACCCAGTTACCGGTCATTATCGCCACGCGCATGAGCCTGAGTTTCCCGGTGCTGTTCAAGGCTATTCCGGCCTATACCAATGATCGCGGCACGCTGGATATTGTGCAGCGTATCAGTGGTGAAGCGCGGCCCGTCATGAAGGCGAAAATCTGGTTCTCCGATGGCGGGATCAGCAGCAACTTTCCCATTCACCTTTTCGACGCCCTGCTTCCGTCGCGTCCCACTTTCGCACTCAGCCTCGATGAACTGCCGAAATCCATCGCCAGCAGCAGCAAGCGCGTCACGATTCCGCAGGCGGCCGGCGAAGGGATAGGCGTGCCCGTTCACAAGATGGAAAAGATGAGCGGTTTCCTGGGCAGCATTCTCAGTTCGGCGAAGGACTGGCAAGATCAATCCCTTGCCACCATGCCAGGCCAGAGAGAGCGCATTGCCCGTGTCTTTCTCTCCAAAGAGGAAGGCGGGCTAAACCTTACCATGCCACCGGAGCGATCGGCGAAGCTCATGAGTTACGGCCTTGAGGTCGGATCGCTCTTCGCAAATGGCGCGCTGGATTTTGACGAGCATCGCTGGCGACGAACGCTTGTTGCCTATGATCGGCTGGAAGACACGGTGTTTGCGACGCAGCGCCTGTGGAGCGAGGGCAAATACGAAGAATGGCTGACGGGTTACATCGACAGGGTCGACAGCTACAAAAACGTGACGAAGGCTGAGCGGGAAAAACTGATTGCTCGAATTGCCGCCTTTGCCGCTCTATCGCAAAGCTTCTCGCCGGAGATTGTCAACAAGCGCAAGAAATTTCCAAATCCGGCCGGCCGCTTGCGTATCGGGCCGGACACCTGACCAAAACGCTTAGGGGAAACGGCATGCTCCTAATGCCCCGTCTTCTCCGCAGCCGGCTCTTCCGCAGGCGCGCTCTCGGCCAGCTTCTCTTCCGCCGCCTGCGCGGTCGTAGTGCCTTTTCCGAAAATCAGTGATTTCAGATAGCTGATGCTGAAGATGCTGCTGCCATCGGCTTCCGGGGTCGAGGTCAGAAGTTCTTCGTCGGCTACGGGTTCGCCGTGGGCTTCCGCACCGGGTCCGCCCTCATGCGTTTGCGCCGGCGCAGCGTCGTGGCCGCCGCCGCCTTCGCCCTTGGTTTCGCCGTGTCCGCCCGCGCCTTTTGCGGCTTTTCCGCCGTGCCCTTCGGGTGCGGCGTCCGAAGCGGGGGTTGCGCAGTCGGCGGCATCGCTCAGGCTTGCGGCCATTGCTTCGGCATCTTCCAGCGGCAGATCGATGCGCAGCCCGTAAAACTGGCCGCTGCCGTTTGATGCACCATCGTAATAAAAGGCGGAATAACGCTGGGCATCGGCGCCTTCGGGAATTTTCGCCGGGTCGGCAATGAAGACCACCTGGGCCGCGATGGCGCGGCCGCGCATTTCCGAGCGCAATTGCGGGCCGTTTTTATCCAGCACGGAAACCTGGACCAGATCGGGCTTCTGTTTGTCGTAAACTGCCCTGGCGACACGCAGCGCCGTTTTCAACCGGTCCGTGCCGTTGCCGCCGTCAGTACGAATGAATTTGCGGACCCACAGGGAACCGTTCTTGCGGATGTTGACTGTCTGGACTGCGTCGCAGGAAAGCCCGTTGGCGGAGGCATAGGTGGACCCGAGCAGCCGCTCGCTGCCGATAAACACGGCAGCAGAACCGGTCGCACCCGCCAAAAGCAGGATCCCGCCTCCGATCATAACGAGTTTGCGCGAAAACCGCATTCGTCCGAATACAGCCTTCACGCGCAAAATCCTGACATTCAGTACCCCGCCTATCGCCCTCACCCCGGAACGTGGCTCGAAGGATGAGGAACACACGCGGGATAAGCTCGGGACCTCGTTGTCCGAGCCTTGCGATAGTGCCGCTTTCTCATTGAAAAAAGTTTAATCCCCCCGGCGCCGTGCGGGCAAAAGCGCACCATTTTCAGACATTTTTGAAATCCGCTAAATTGCGAATGATTTGCAATAGCGTTGACAAGTGTGTTTCCATGACGGATGGTGTTGCGAGTTGATCGCAACAAAAATCGGTGACAGACGTGAATCTTCATAAAATCCGCCATGCCCTTTTTGCTTTTTCGCTTTTCCTGCCTGCTGCGGCTGTCGCGCAGGAAAAACCGAAGGTGGTGACCACCTTCACGATCATTGCCGATATGGCGCGCAATGTGGCGGGCGATGCGGCAGAGGTTGAGAGCATCACCAAGCCAGGCGCTGAAATTCACAACTACCAGCCGACGCCTCGCGACATTCTCAAGGCCCGCAAGGCCGATCTGGTGCTGCGCAACGGCCTCAATCTGGAATTGTGGTTTGAGAAGTTTCTGGCCAATCTTTCAGGCGTGCCTGATGTGACTGTCAGCGACGGCATCGAACCGATGGCGATCAATGGCGGGGCGTATCAGGGGAAACCCAACCCGCACGCCTGGATGTCACCCGATAACGCCTTGATCTATGTGGAAAATATCCGCAAGGGACTCGCTGGAATAGATCCCGCCCACGCCGAGATTTACGCCGCCAATGCCAAGGCCTATTCCGACAAGATCCGTGCCACCGTGCAGCCCATCCGCGATGAGCTTTCCGCGCTTCCTGAGAACAAGCGATGGTTGGTAACGAGCGAAGGGGCGTTCTCCTATCTCGCCCGGGATTTCGGGCTGAAGGAACTGTTCCTGTGGCCGGTCAATGCCGACAGCCAGGGTACGCCGCAACAGGTGCGCGGCGTGATCGACGCCATGCGCGAACATAATATTCAGGTCATCTTCAGCGAAAGCACGGTTTCCGCCGATCCCGCCCGGCAGGTGGCCAAGGAAACCGGAGCGGCCTATGGCGGCATACTCTACGTGGATTCGCTGAGCGAGGCCGACGGCCCTGTTCCGACCTATCTCGACCTGCTGCGCGTGACGAGCAGCACCATCGCCAAAGGACTGTCTTCATGAGAATGGGCAGCAAAAAAAGCGGCGGCGGCCTGACGGTTCAAAATGCGACAGTGACCTATCGCAACGGCCACACCGCATTAAGAAATGCCAGCTTTTCCATTCCACGCGGTACGATCACTGCACTTGTCGGCGTCAACGGCGCCGGCAAGTCCACGATTTTCAAGGCAATCATGGGTTTTGTGCCGCTGGCCGCCGGTTCCGTCTCTATTTTCGACCTACCCGTGAAGGATGCACTCAGAAAAAACCTCGTCGCCTATGTGCCGCAAGCTGAAGAGGTGGACTGGAGTTTTCCCGTACTGGTTGAGGATGTGGTGATGATGGGCCGTTATGGCCACATGAACTTCTTCCGTATTCCGTCGAAACACGATCACGAGATGGTCGAGAGAGCGCTGACGCGCGTCAATATGCTTGATTATCGCAAGCGGCAGATCGGCGAGCTTTCCGGCGGACAGAAGAAGCGGGTGTTTCTGGCCCGCGCGCTGGCGCAGGAAGGTCAGGTTATCCTGCTGGATGAACCCTTCACCGGCGTCGACGTGACGACGGAAGAACAGATCGTCGCGCTGTTGAAGGCACTGCGTGAGGAGGGCCGCGTCATGCTGGTTTCCACCCATAATCTCGGTAGCGTACCGGAATTCTGCGATCGCGCCGTCTTCGTCAAGGGCACCGTTCTCGCGTCGGGCAAAACAGCGGACACCTTTAACGAAGAGAACCTGCAAAAAGCCTTTGGCGGCAGCTTGCGCCACTTCGTTCTCGGCGGGGCCGAACTGCATGATGATGCCGATCCGCGCCGGGTGAAGGTGATTACCGACGATGAGCGGCCTTTCGTGATCTACGGAAAGAACGGCCAGAACGGACACGATCCGCAGGCTCCGAAGGAAAAAGCCGATGATAAACAGCCTTCTTGAGCCTTTCACCTATGGCTACATGCTGAACGCCATCTGGGTCAGCGCACTTGTGGGCGGCGTCTGCGGCTTTCTTTCCGCTTATCTTATGCTAAAGGGCTGGTCGCTGATCGGCGACGCGCTCTCGCACGCCATCGTTCCCGGCGTTGCGGGCGCTTATATGCTGGGGCTGCCCTTTTCGCTCGGCGCCTTTCTTTCCGGCGGGCTTGCGGCTGGCTCGATGCTGTTCCTCAATCAGAAAACCCGGCTCAAGGAAGACGCAATCATCGGCCTGATCTTCACCTCGTTCTTCGGGCTGGGGCTGTTCATGGTGTCGCTGTCGCCCACCTCGATCAATATCCAGACCATCGTGCTTGGCAATATTCTGGCAATTACCACCGAAGACACGATCCAGCTTGCCCTGATCGGCGGCATCAGCCTCATCGTACTGGCGCTGAAATGGCGCGACTTCATGGTGGTGTTCTTCGATGAGAACCATGCGCGCACAGTGGGGCTGAAACCGGAAGTGCTGAAAGTGATCTTCTTCACCCTGCTTGCCGCCTCCACGGTTGCAGCCCTTCAAACCGTCGGCGCCTTCCTTGTCGTTGCCATGGTGGTGACCCCAGGCGCGACCGCCTATCTTCTGACCGACCGTTTCGAGCGGTTGATCCTGATGAGCCTTGTGATCGGCGCGACCACCAGCTTCGTCGGCGCTTATCTCAGCTACTTCCTCGACGGCGCCACCGGCGGCGTTATCGTCGTGTTGCAAACAGCGATCTTCCTTTCCGCTTTCGTGTTTGCACCCAAACACGGGCTGCTCGCTTCGCGCGCCAAAGCCCGCAAGGCACTGGGAGAAGCGCAATGAGCGAATATCTCGAACTCGCCATCCTGCCGTTTCAGCTGCCCTTCATGCAATATGCCTTCATCATCACCCTGATGATTGCCGTGCCGATGGCCATGCTCTCGTGTTTTCTGGTGCTGAAGGGCTGGTCGCTGATGGGGGACGCGGTTTCGCACGCCGTGCTGCCCGGCGTGGTGATTGCCTACATTGTCGGAATTCCCCTTTCCATCGGCGCCTTCACCGCCGGTATGATCTGCGCTCTCGGAACCGGTTTCATCAAGGAAAACAGCCGCATCAAGGAAGACACTGTGCTCGGCATCGTCTTTTCCGGCATGTTCGGGCTGGGGCTGGTGCTTTACGTGAAGGTGCAGAGCGACATGCATCTGGATCACATCCTCTTCGGCGACATGCTGGGCATTGCGCCTTCAGACATGCTGGAGACCGGGCTGATCGCGCTTTTTGCCACCCTGTTTCTCGGGGTGCTGCGCAAAGACCTGCTGGTCAATGCCTTCGATCCGCAGCATGCCAAGGCAATCGGCCTGCCCGTTCGCATCCTGCATTACGGTCTGCTGATGGTTTTGTCGCTTGCCGTGGTCGGCGCGCTGAAGGCTGTGGGTATCATCCTCTCCGTCGCAATGCTGGTCACCCCCGGCGCCATCGCCTTCCTGCTGGCGCGGCGCTTTTCCGCAATGCTCCTGGTCGCCATCTCGGTTGCGGTTCTCTCTTCGCTTGCAGGAATATGGCTAAGCTTCCTGATCGACAGCGCGCCAGCCCCGACCATTGTACTGTTCATGAGCCTGGCATTCGTCGCGACATTCATTCGCACCAGCCTCAAGGCCCGCCGGATCGACGCCGCCAATGAAACGGTGGTGTAAAAGAACGATTTTTGCGGGCGCGTGGAACATTTTCCCCTTTTGCGCGTCATTTTCATGAGCTTGCCCTCAAGCGGCAAACTCATGAAAATTAAGCGAAAGGGGAAGCTCCATGCTGAAATGGGCTCTTATTTTCTTTGTTATTTCGTTGATCGCGGGCGTATTCGGCTTTACCGGCATTTCGGCAGCGGCGTCGGGCATTGCCCGTATCCTGTTCTTCATCGCCGTCGTGATCTTCCTGGTCTTCCTCGTGCTTGCACTGATCGCTGGAAGCGTGGTGGCGTAATAAAAAAGGCGACCGGCTTTTGGGCCGGTCGCCTTCTCCTCTCTCCCGTATAGAATTATCAGCCTGTCCAGCCACCGTCGATCACATGGATCTGGCCAGTGGTGAAACCTGCCTCGTCCGAAGCGAGATAGGTGACGAGTGCGGCGATTTCTTCCGGCGTGGCAATGCGGCCCATAGGCTGGCGGGCAATGAAGTCGGCCAGGGCCTGTTCGTAATTGCCGGTGGCGCGCAGGCGGTCGTGCAAGGACGGGCTATCCACTGTGCCTGGGCAAATGGCGTTGCAGCGAATACCCTTGGTGACGAAATCAGCAGCAATTGCCTTGGTCAGACCGACAACCGCCGCCTTGGAGGCGGTGTAGGCGAAACGGTTCGGCACGCCCTTCACGCTGGATGCGACGGAGGACATGTTGACGATTGCGCCCTTACCCTTTTCCAGCATGCCTGGCAGGAAGGCGCGGCACGTGCGGTACATGGCCTTGGCATTGAGATCGAAGGAGAAATCCCAGTCCTTTTCCTCGCAATCGAGAATGGTGCCGGAATGAACGAAACCGGCGCAGTTGAACAGAACATCCGCATGGCCGATATCGGCAGCAAAAGCCTTCACACCATCGCCATCCAGCACGTTCAGAACCCGCGTTTCCGCACCTTTCAGGGTCGAGAGCGCCTGCTCGTTGATATCAGTGGCGATGACGCGCGCGCCGAGCGATATGAATCGCTCCGCCGTCGCACGGCCGATACCCTGGCCGGCTGCGGTGATCACCACTGTCCGCCCGTTAAAATCCTGCACCATGAATAGCCTCCCGCTACGGCGCACCCGCCCGCTGGGGCCGAGCCGCTGAATTTCGCCAGTGAATTTCATTGATCTCAAATATGGATCGACAATTCATATGTAAACGCGGTATTCATGTAACGTCAAGCAGGCTTGCGCAAAAGGGCAGCGTGCGGCAACGGTATTTAAAAAGTGCATTTCCCGCCAGGCAATCCTGCAAAACGCCACCGAGGCAAGATGACCGAAGACGACAGCGAAAGATATCGCGCCCCCGCCCTCGACAAGGGTCTGGACATTCTGGAGCTTCTCGCCCGCACGGATGGCGGGCTGACGCAAATCGAGATTGCCAAGGCCATAGGCAAAACCCCGAACGAGCTTTACCGCATGCTGGACCGGCTGGTGCGCCGTGGTTACGTACAGCGGCTGGAGGGTGACCGGTTTTCGCTGACGCTGAAAATGTTCGGGCTCGCACATTTTCACGCGCCGGTGCGCCGGCTGGTTTCTTTCGCAGCCCCGGTGATGCGCGATTTTTCCGCAAGCGCCGAGCAGGCCTGTCATCTGGCAGTTTACGACCGCGGCAGTGTTGTCGTCATCGCCCAACAGGAGTCCTCCACCTATTGGGCGATGTCCATGCGGGTGGGCGCGCAGATGAGCCTCTTCCAGACCGGTTCCGGCCATGTGCTGCTGGCCTTCCAGAACGAGGTACAGCGCAAGATAATGATCACAGAGCAGGTGCGCGGTGGCGGGGAAACCGAGCCTTCAGACCTTGAGGAGCGGCTGGCGGAAATTCGCAGGAATGGCTTCGAATCCATGGACAGCATGCAGACCGCAGGCGTGCGCAATATTTCCGCCCCGGTGCTTACACTTGATGGTACCGCACTTGCCGTCATCACCTGCCCCTATATCACCCCGCTTGGCGGCAAGGCCCCGACGCGCGAGGCCTGCGAGGTACTGATCCGCGATGCGGCAAGGCGCATTTCCGAAGTGGCGACGGGTCAGGGAACCATCTGAGAAGCACAAAAAAACGCGACCGGCAGGGACCGATCGCGTTTAAAGTGACTGGAGATTTCTGTATCTTAAACGCAAAGGGGATCGGGATGGTTCCCCTTTTTGTTATCAGGCGGCAGCCAGCGTCAGTTCCTTGCGGACCATTTCGCGCAGCGTTACCAGATCCTTGGCGAACAGACGGATGCCTTCCGAGAGCTTCTCGGTTGCCATCGCGTCTTCGTTCATTGCCCAGCGGAACGCCTTTTCATCGAGCGACTGCAGCGGCTCGGCCTTCACATTGTCGGGCGAAAGCTTGCGCTCCAGCGTGCCGGTGTCCTTGTCCAGCTCTTCCAGCAGCGCCGGGCTGATCGTCAGGCGGTCGCAACCGGCAAGCGCTTCGATCTCGCCGACATTACGGAACGATGCGCCCATGACGACGGTGCCGATGCCATTGGCCTTGTAATAATTGTAGATGCTGCGCACCGAAACGACGCCCGGATCGGTCTCGGCAGTGTAGGTCTCGCCGGTCGACTTCTTGTACCAGTCGAGGATGCGGCCGACGAAGGGCGAGATGAGGAAAGCTTTCGCTTCCGCGCAAGCGATGGCCTGTGCCTGCGAGAACAGCAGAGTCAGGTTGCAATCGATGCCCTCGGACTGCAGGACTTCCGCAGCCTTGATGCCTTCCCATGTGGAAGCCAGCTTGATGAGGATGCGTTCACGCTCGATACCGCGCTCCTTGTAGGAGGCGATGATGTGGCGTGCCTTGGTGATGGAGGCCTGTGTGTCGAAGGACAGGTCGGCATCGACTTCCGTCGATACGCGGCCGGGAACCAGACCTGCAAGGGCCGCACCAACGGAAATGGCAAGACGGTCGGCAACGGCCGCAACGACAGCATCAGACTGGCCGCCCTGTTTCTTGCCCCAGGCAACGGCTTCCTTCACCGCATCCGCAAAAGCGGGGGTGCCGAGCGCCTTCAGAACGATGGTGGGGTTGGTGGTGCAATCCACCGGCTTCAGGCGCGCAACCGCCTCGATGTCGCCGGTATCGGCAACCACCGTGGTGATAGCGCGAAGTTGTTCGAGTTTGGACGTCATGGCGAATGATCCTTCATGATCTCTTGTAAACTTGCACAGCCGTCTTTTCGTTCCCGCACCATGGTGCGCCCAAGGCCGAAATCACGGTTTTGTCCGGCTCCGACTATCGCAAGCGGCAAGGTCGAAAGTCAAGACATTTGCGCATCGCAATTGACATAAGTTTCATGCCTGCGATACTCCGCTCCATAAAGAGAGTGACAAAAACCGTGGCGAAACTGAGAAGAGAAACCCATACGGCCTATTCGGAAGCGGCTTCGCTGAGGCTGCGTGCCGCATGGCTCTACTATAATCAGGGTTTGACGCAGAAAGATGTCGCCGAGAAGCTCGGCATCAGCCGCTCCACCGTCATACGCCTACTGGACGAGGCGATGAAACGCTCCGAAGTGCAGATCTGGATCAACGAGGGCATCGAGGATTTCGTCGAACTGGCCGGCAGGCTGGAGGCAGCTTATGGGCTGGATGAGGCGGTGATCATTCCCTCCCCCGGCCCATCCCCCGGCAAGGCGAATGCCGAAGGCACGGCCAAGGCCGTTGGCCTGGCGCTCGGGCAATTCCTTTCCGAAGCGGTGCCGAACGACGCCACCATCGGCGTCGGCTGGGGCCGCACCATGACCGCCTCGCTATCCAGCTTTCGCCCGCCGCGCCGGGAAAACTGCAAGGTCGTCTCGCTGCTCGGCGGTATCGTCGCCGTGCACCAGACAAACCCGCTTGATTACACCTGGCGGCTGGCAAGCGCGCTTGGGGCGGAATGTTACATGTTCCTTGCACCGCTGCTGGTGGACTCCGTCGAGACCAAACGGGCGCTGATTGAGAAATGCGGACTTGCCACGCTTTATGATCTGGCCGAAACGCTCGACCTCGCCATCGTATCCTGCGGCGATATCGGCCCGCATTCCACTTCGCTTTCGGAAGGTTTCATTTCGAAGGAAACGCTTCAGGAACTCATCGATGCCGGCTGCGTCTGCGACACCATGTTCAACTTCATCGACGCGGAAGGCCGCTCCGTCGATCACCCGATCAACGAGCGCGCCATGGCGATCGATCTAGACACGCTGCGCAAGGCCAAACACATCGTGCTCGCCTCCGGCGGCGCCCACCGCGCCATCGCCATCCGCGCCACCATCAAGCGCATCGGGTGCAATACGCTGATTACAGACGAGGCGGCGGCAAGAGCATTGATGGAACTGGTTTAGGCCTCGACAGGCGACCCAGGCTGTTCCTCATTCATGCGCTTGTCACAGGGATGAGGGAGAGCTGCCTCACACCTTCCCCGTTTCCCATCCCAACATCGCCCGTTTGCGGGTAAGGCCCCAGTGATAACCCGTGAGCGCCCCGCTTTTTCCCACAGCGCGATGGCAAGGAACGACGAAGGAGACCGGGTTCGCGCCAACAGCTGCACCGACCGCACGAGAGGCAGTTGGCTGGCCGATATCGCAGGCGATGTGCGAATAGGTAACGGCGCGGCCCATGGGAATTTTCAGAAGGCTTTCCCATACCCGCACCTGAAAATCCGTGCCGAGCAGCACGACCCGCAATGGCCGGTCCGCCGACCACAGCGTCGGTTCGAAAATACGTGCGGCATAGGGCGCGGTGGCTTCACGATCCTCGACATAATCCGCATTCGGCCAGCGACCTGCCATGTCCTCGAAACAGGCTCTTTCCTCGCCGGGATCGGCGAAAGCGCAGCCGGCAAGGCCGCGATCGGTCACCATGACCAATGCAAGACCGAAGGGTGAAACATGGAAACCGTACCGGATCGTCAATCCACCGCCCTTAGCCTTCCATTCGCCTGGAGACATGGCCTCGTGGGTGACGAACAGATCGTGCAGGCGGCCGGGCCCAGACATGCCGACCTCGATCGAGGCTTCCAGCAGCGGCAGATCCTCTTCGCGCAACAACCTTTTGGCATGATCGAGCGTTACGGCCTGCAAAAACGCCTTGGGGGAAAGACCGGCCCAGCGGGTGAAGGTCTTCTGCAATTGCGTCGGCGACTGGCCGAGCCTTGCGGCAATGGCTTCAAGGGAGGGCTGGTCGCGATAATCCAGCGTCAAAAGCTCGATAACCCCGCGCACCGTATCGTAATCCGAACCGATGGGGGTGATGTCTTCATTCAGCATGATATTGGCGTTCATCGCATGTCTCCTAACGCCTCACAGAAAACCATCAAAGCGCGTCGGTCTCCACCCGTTTCTTGCGCCGTACTCAGTTTCTGCCGAGATACCGGCCTCGAGCCGATTGACGGGTTTTAAGCGGAATTATCCGCTCACATCCGCCGCACCGTCGCCAACGCACCGCCGAAAGCCTTGGCGAAGCTTTCCCGGTCATCCGGATTGAGAAACGAGCCGATATCCGTTGCCTTGCCTTCACCCGTTACATGCATGGAGACGATGCCGATTTCCTCGTGCCGCTGAACCCTGAAGCGGGCCCAGAAGGGGTTGAAACGATGCTCGACAACGCGGCCAGTCGGGGAGAATTTGCGGATAGACAGGCTGGTGCGCGAGACGCTCACCTCTTCCCGGGCCTTCGCTGCCCGGTAATTGGCGCGAAAGGCGACATAAAGCAGCAGAAAATCCAGCCCGAGGAACAGGCCGACGGGCCATGCGCCAGTGGTGAGGAAAAAGCCGCCATGGAGGAGGCAGGCAAGCCCGGACAAGGCGAGAAGCAGCCGGAAACCCCTTCTTCCGAGCGAACGGTGCGGAACGAGTTCCGCCGCAAAAATCGGCTGATCGTTGAGCGTATCCACGTTGATTTCCTCAGGGCGGGCTGGCTATAGATAGGTCATGACAGTCGCCAAAAAACGATCCAGCACCCAAACATTGAAAAAGTCAAATGCGACATCCGCCCGCAGACCGGCGCGTGTGAAGACGATCTATTCGAAGGACGAGTTGAACGAGATCTTCCGCCGTTTCTCCATTCAGCGGCCGGAGCCGAAAGGCGAGTTGGAACATACCAACCCCTTTACCCTGCTGGTGGCCGTGGCGCTTTCGGCGCAGGCGACCGATGTGGGCGTAAACCGGGCGACGCGGGCGCTGTTCAAGGTGGCCGATACGCCGGAAAAAATGCTGGCACTTGGCGAGGAGGAGCTGATCGGCCATATCAAGACCATCGGGCTTTACCGCAACAAGGCCAAGAACGTTATCGCTTTGTCACAGATGCTGATCGACAATTTCGGCGGTGAGGTGCCGAGGACGCGCGAGGAGCTGGTGACCCTGCCCGGCGTCGGCCGCAAGACGGCCAATGTGGTGATGTCGATGGCCTTCGGCGTGCCTACACTCGCCGTGGACACCCATGTTTTTCGTATTGCCAACCGGCTCTGTCTCGCGCCGGGGAAAACCCCGGATGAAGTGGAAGACCGGCTCGTCCGCATCATTCCCGAAGAATATCTGTTCCATGCCCATCACTGGCTGATCCTGCACGGGCGTTATTGCTGCAAGGCGCGCAAACCGGAATGCGAGCGCTGCGTGATTGCCGATATCTGCAAATCACCGGAAAAGACCTTCGATATTCCAGCTCCGCTGGTGGAACTACCCGCGCAATTGTTCGGTGCGGCCAGCGGCGAATGACGGATCGCGCCGGCTGGCGGCCTTGTGCAGATGCACCATCATCGAAGCCGCAAAAAGCGGCGTCAGAAGGTTGAGGAAGGGGATTGCAAGGAACGCTGCAATCACCAGCCCGGCCATGAACACGGTTGTGCGGTGTTTCAGCCGGAACAGCCGCGCGTCAGCGGGGGAACGGAAACGCATGGCCGCAAATTCGAAGAACTCCCGGCCCAGCAGATAACCGTTCACCAGAAAAAAGGCGATGAGGTTGACGCCCGGCACCAGCAGCAACAAAAGCGCAATCAGGTTGCCGGCAATGACGACGCCAAAGAACTTGATCGATGACACCACGGCCTCACCGATGGGCATCGCCTTGCCCGGCGGATCATCGGGATAGGTCTTTTTCTCCACGACTTCGGCGACATCGTCGAGAAACAATCCGGCAATAACGGCAGTGACCGGCGAGATCAGCAAGGCCAACGCCAAAGCCAGCCCGATTCCGGCGAAAATGGCGAAAACGAAAGTCAGCCATCCCGCCCAGTCAGGCACGCTGGGGATCAGCGTATCCACCCACGGCAAGGCGAAATAGATGAAGACAGAGCGGATGGCGAACCACAGCGCTGCCAGCACCAGAAGCGTCAGCCCCAGAACCTTCCAGAACACCGACCGGGTCTCGGTGGCAAAAAGATTGCTGAAGGCAAGCCTCGCCGCATTAAAAATCATTCGGAACTCCTGTGACGCCTCTCGCGTTTTAAACTGGCGTTCAGGAGAGATAGGCGCCGCCCATCCGCTCCGCAAGACAGGAATGAAGACGTCGCTGTTGGGAATTAAACCGCTGATGGAATTTCCCTTGAATAAAAGACGTCTCTAAAATATAATAATCTATCTATTAGAATTCGCATTCCGGTCCGGTGGAGGACAAGGCCGGAAAAGCTCGCCCCCACCGACAAGTCGCGGTTCGCACGCTCGCCCGGGCGCGCGGATGCATCATCGTTCATAAATATAAAAGAATGAGGCGTTGGTGGAACAGCTACTGTTGAATCTGACCCGTGCCATGAAGGCCGGTACGCCTTCAGAGCGCAAGATCGCCAAATATCTGATCGAGCATCTGGACGAATTGCCGTTTGAGACGGCGCAGACGCTGGCTGCCAAGCTCAGTCTCAGTCCGATGACGGTTGGACGTTTTCTGCGCTCGCTCGGATACCGGCAATTCAGCGATATTCGCATCGATCTGCGCCACGCCGAAGAGACCGCGGGCGTGGACCAGCCCGCTATTGTTGAAAGCGGCGATCAGAAGTCCAATCCGTTTTCGCAACTCCTTTCCCAACAGATCCAGGCCATTCAGGCTGCTTTCGAAATGACGGACCAGCCGATATGGCGCGTCGCCATGAGCGAGATCGCTTCGGCGGCAGATGTTTTTCTGGCAACGTCACCGGAAGGCCTTGGCACCGGAAGGCACTTTCACGGGCGGTTGCTGGAGTATCGCAGACGCGTGCACTTCCTCGGCAGCGACAGCGCCGCCTATATCGCCCTTTGGGACTTCGATCCCGCAGAAGCGCTTCTCATCCTCATGGATTGCGGCGGCAGCATCACGCCCTTGCAGAGCCTTTCTGCGACGGCGCGAAAGAGCGGCTACAGAACCCTGTTGATCACCACCCGGTTCTATGAATGGGGACCGGAAAGCGCCGATATCTGTCTTGCCATGCCGCACACCCAGACCGGCGGACAAGGCCTGCTGCAGCTCGTTGCGCTGATGGAATTCACCCTCTGCAGCCTGATTGCCGGAGCCGACGAGCAGCGCACGGCACGCATGAAAAACCTAACCGGCCTGAAACGCTCGCTTGGCATCTGACCCTCGGCGGGAGGAAACGGATCGCGCCCGTCCGCCACGACCTTACCTGCCGTTGTAGGCAAAGATCAGAGGCTTTCCAGCTCCTGGCGATGGCGGTGCATGGCGAGAAAACGGCGATAATCCCGCTCGTAAAGCGGTGTGAGCGCCGGATTGCCTGGGATTTCCATATTGCCCGGATACATGGCGGCACCCGCCGCTGCAAGGCCCGCATGCACACCGCCGGCGGCTGCCGCCGTCATTGCCGTGCCGAGAAGAACGGCGTCGGCTGTGGCAGGCACGACGATGCGCTTGCCGGTCACATCAGCGTAAAGCTCCATCAACAGCGGGTTCTTCACATGGCCGCCGGTAACGTGCAGGCTTTCGACGGCATAACCGAAACGCTCCATCGCATCGAGCACATGGCGCGCGCCAAGCGCAATCGCCACGGCAGTGCGCCAGTAGAGCCGGCAGAGACTGTCGAAGGATGTATCGAGCGTCAGCCCGCTGATGACGCCCACCGCATGCGGATCGGCGAGCGGTGAGCGGTTGCCGTGGAAATCCGGCAGTACATGCAGCCGTTCGGCAAAGGCCGCGCCCTCGAGCGCGCGCAATTCGGTAACCCGCGCAACGATGCGGGCGTGCAGCGCCGTATCCGGCTCTCCGCCCGCCGCGTGCATGCGCACGATATGATCGAGCAGCGCGCCGGTGGCAGATTGCCCGCCCTCCACCAGCCAGTGGCCGGGCAGCACCGCCTGCCAATAGGGACCCCACAGGCTGTGGCCTGGCATCTGCCGCTCGGACATGGCGACAAGGCAGCTGGAGGTGCCGGCGATCAGCGCCACATGTTTACCCACATCATCAGAAAGGCATCCGCCAAGCGCACCCAGGGTGCCAGCGTAAGCATCGATCATGCCCGCCGCCACCTGACAGCCGGTGTCAAGGCCTAGTTCGGCGGCAGCCTCGGGCGAAAGCGGGCCGATGGCTGTGCCCGGCATCACGGTCGTTTCGGGCAGGCCTGCCCGCTGTTTCAGATCGCCAAGCCCGGCAAGATTGAGATAATCCGCCTGCCAGCCGGGATTTTCCTGCGCCAGAAAATTCCACTTCGCCGTCTGCGTGCAATTTGAACGCTTGGTGGAACCGGTTGCCTTCCATGTCAGAAAATCCGCCAGATCGAAGGCGAAAGACATGCGCGCCCAGCTTGCCGGCAAATTCGCCTTCAGCCACATCAGCTTCGGCATCTGCATTTCCGGTGACACGCTTTTGCCGGCGAAATCCAGCACGCGGTGGCCGGATGCCGTCAGCCGGTCGGCCTCGCCGATTGCCCGATGGTCCAGCCAGACGATGGTGTCGAACCGGTCTTTGCCCGTGACGGAGACAGAAACCGGTTCCCCACGCTCATCACGGATAACGAGCGAGCAAGTGGCATCAAAACCAATGGCGGCTATGCTGTCCGGTAACACACCCGCATCGGCAATCGCTGCTCTCACCGCAAGGCAGACGGCGTTCCATATATCGGTGGAATCGTGTTCGGCGTGGTTTTCCTGCGGCCTTTGCATCAGGATGGGATGGGTTGAGCGGGCGAGAAGCCTGCCGGTCGGGTCGAAAATCCCGGCGCGGGCGCTCGCCGTTCCGACATCGACAGCGACGAGATTTTGACGCATCAAGACTTCAGTTCCATCCCTTGCGTAACGACCTCCGGGCGGTGGCAGGCACGGTTTCCTTCAGCCTGCGTCACGTTCCACCTGGCTGTCAAAACCGCCCTTCCCCATATAATCGCCGACAAGTTGAACCAAATCTTCCATGGCGTCAAACGTGGCATTGGCCCCGAGCTCCGCGATCTTTTCGCGAAATGCCGGAAACCGCGCATGCGAGCCGCCGGTGAAGGCAAAAACCGCCATGCCGGCTGCCTTCGCCGCCGCAATGCCCGCCGGGCTGTCCTCGATCACGATGCACTGACGCGGATCAGTGCCCATCTGCCTCGCCGCATGCAGGAAAAGGTCGGGTGCCGGCTTGCCGTTCTTCACCATGGTGGCGCTGAAAACATGCGGCTCAAATTTATCGATGAGGCCGGTCAGCCCCAGCGAGTAACGGATGCGTTCCGGTTGACTTGAGGAGGCAACGCAGCGTTTGAAGGCCACCAGCCTGTCCAGCGTTTCGGCAATGCCGTCGATGGGACGCAACTCGGTGCGGAAACGCTCAAACAGCGTCGCGCGCATATGCTCGAGAAAATCGATGTCGGTCTCGATACCGTATTCCTCAAACAAAGTCGTCGTCATGCTGGCAACGCTGCGACCGAGAAAGCGGTTGTAGGCCTCTTCCTCCCCCATCTCCACGCCAAGATGGGAAAGCATGTCGAGAAGAACCGAGATGGAGACCGGCTCGCTGTCGACCAGAACGCCGTCGCAGTCGAAAATCAGAAGAGGTCCGGTCCCGTCTCGCATCTCACGTCACTTTTCAGCCAGCTTGTCATCCAGATAAAGCTGCAAGGTCTTCGCCGTGCCTTCGTGCCACAGTGTCGTCAATGCATGAGAGAAGCGTTTACGGAAAAGCTCCGATTCGGCAACCTCCCCGAAGATATCGTCAAGCGAAAGGAAGGCCATCGGGTCGTCCTTGGCCTTTGTGGCTGCCGCCTGTAGCCGCTCGGCGCTGGCGTCGTTGAAGGTGATTTGCCTGCCGCTGTCGGAGGTGCCGTAGAAATAACGGCACCACAGTGCTGAAACCAGTGACAGACCGACGATATCTTCACCGCGCGCCAGACGGTCGGCGGTGGAGGGCAGGATGAATTTCGGCTGGCGGTTGGAGCCATCCTGCGCGAGGCGCGGAATGGTATCGCCGATTTTCGGGTTGAGGAAACGCCGTTCGATCAGGCCGAAATATTCGCCAAGATCGGTATCGGGTACTGGCGGAATGACCGGGATGATCTCTTCCTTTTCGAGCTTTGCCAGAAACGCCCGGATCAGTGGATGCTCCATCGCCTCATGCACGAAATGGATGTCGAGCAGCGCTGCCGGATAGGCGATCGCCGCATGGCCGCCATTGAGGATGCGGATCTTCATATGCTCGTAAGGCGCAACATCCTTGACGAACTGAACGCCTGCCTTTTCGAGCGCCGGTCGGCCCGCCGGGAAATTATCCTCCATCACCCATTGCTTGAACTCTTCGCAGAAGACCGGCCAATTGTCCTCGATGCCGAAATCGTCACGGGCGATATTGCGTTCGCGCTCTCCCGTGGCGGGGGTGATGCGGTCGACCATCGAATTGGGGAAAGCGACGTTGTCGCCGATCCAGTTGGCGAAGGCCGGATCGAACAAGGCGGCGAGACCGACCACCGCGTTTTTGGTGACCTTGCCATTATGGGGAATGTTGTCGCAGGACATGACGGTGAAGGGTGGAAGCCCCTTGTCGCGCCGCGCCTTCAGCCCGGCAACGATAAGGCCGAACACGGTTTTCGGGGAAGACGGGTTCCTGCCATCCTCGGCAATCGCGGGATGCTGGGGATTGAAGGAGCCGGAAGCATCGATGAAATAACCGCCTTCGGTAATCGTCATCGAAACAACTCGGATTTTCGGATCTGCGAGCGTGTCGATAATGCCTTGGGTATCGCCAACCTTCAGAATGTCGATCATTGGCCCGGTGACGCGCGCACCGGTGCGATTATTGTCCTGCTCCACCACCGTGGTCAGGAAATCCTGCGCGGCAAGTTTTTCGCGCATTACCGCGTCCGATGGCAGTACACCCGCACCAATGATGGCGAAGTCGTGGTCCGCGCCGGTGTTGAACAGGTCGTCCAGATAGACCGCCTGATGGGCGCGATGGAAATTGCCGACGCCGAAATGCACGATTCCGGCGGAAAGATCGGCCCGGGAATAGGACGGAATCGCCGCGGTTTTTTTGGCTTCATCAAGCGTGGCGAGGGAGAGTTTGCATGTCATGTCACGATCCTCGAAGGGGAAACGTTGTTTGTGCCAGGACCGGATGACAGATACCCGGCACGCAGCGCGGATTTGCCTTCCGGTCTTCACGTCATATCGCGATGCCCTTGTCATCGAACCTGTGGATTTTGGCATCATCTGGTGTGATGAAGACGGTATCGCCGTGTTTGCATTCGAACTCGCCGTCGGTTCTGGCGGTGATGGGGCCGATGCCGGGGACGTCGAGGTGGAGGAAGGTGTCGGAGCCGAGATGCTCGGCAACCGTGACCTTGCCCTGCCACAGGCCGGTTTCTTTCGACAGCGTCAGGTGCTCGGGCCGCACGCCGGCGGTGGTCGCACCCTTTTGCCGGGCGTAATCGCCGGTCACCAGGTTCATGCGCGGCGAGCCGATGAAGCCAGCGACGAAGAGGTTGGCGGGCGAGCGGTAAAGCTCCATCGGCGAGCCGACCTGCTCGATATTGCCGCGGTTGAGGACCACGATCTTGTCGGCCATGGTCATGGCCTCCACCTGGTCGTGGGTGACGTAGATCATCGTCGTCTTCAGCGTGTTGTGCAGCTCGGAGATTTCCAGCCGCATGGTACCGCGCAGCGCCGCATCGAGGTTGGAGAGCGGCTCGTCAAACAGGAACGCCTTCGGTTCGCGCACGATGGCGCGGCCGATGGCCACGCGCTGGCGCTGGCCGCCGGACAGTTGCGAGGGCCGGCGTTCGAGATAATCGGTGAGGTTGAGGATGCGGGCGGCATCGTCGACCTTCTTGTCGATGACGGCCTTGTCAAGCTTGGCCATCTTCAGCGGGAAGGCGATGTTGTTGCGCACGCTCATATGCGGATAGAGCGCATAGGACTGGAACACCATGGCAAGGCCGCGCTCGGCCGGGGCCTTTTCGGTGGCGTCGTTGCCGTCGATGACTATTCTGCCGCCGGAGACGTCTTCCAGCCCGGCAATCAGGCGTAGCAGCGTTGACTTGCCGCAGCCGGACGGGCCGACGAAGACGACGAACTCGCCGTCATGGATGTCGAGATCGATCGACGGGATGACTTTTGCCTCGCCGAAGAGCTTGGACACGTTCTGAAGGGAAATGCTGCCCATTATTGTCGTTCCTTATTTCACGGCGCCAAAGGTGAGGCCACGCACGAGTTGTTTCTGCGAGAACCAGCCGATGACGAGAATGGGGGCGATCGCCATCATCGAGGCGGCCGAGAGCTTGGCCCAGAACAGCCCCTGCGGTGAGGAGAAGGAGGCGATGAAGGCCGTCAGCGGTGCCGCATTGGTGGTCGTCAGCCGGATGGTCCAGAAGGATTCGTTCCAGGCAAGAATGACGTTCAGGAGCAGCGTCGAGGCAATGCCCGGAACCGCCATTGGGGTCAGTACATGCACGATCTCGTTCCAGAGCGAGGCACCATCCATGCGCGCTGCCTCGAGGATCTCGCCGGGGATTTCGCGGAAGTAGGTATAAAGCATCCACACCACGATCGGCAGGTTGATGAAGGTGAGCATGACGGTCAGCCCAATGCGGGTA
>NZ_JBNWBX010000003.1:0-566104 GCF_053522705.1 Agrobacterium sp. 16-2014-1-2a | reverse complement strand
CCCACGTTTCTCTTTCTTCTCATATTCAATTGTCAAAAAACAGACCGCTCATTGCAGTCACAAAATCAAACCCCAAAAGCAAAAGCCCTTGGAAAACAACAAGCAGTCAGCTCATCAACATGATTTCTTTAGAACGAAAGACTTCGTCGCCAGCAGCGCCGCCGCCCTCGTTCAGTGAGCGGACTTATAAGAGATCACCCTCAAACAAGTCAACACACCAAAATACAAATTCTAAAAAAAACATTCAAAGTATTGATTTTAAAGGATAGTTTGAAATTAGTCATACAAACTAACAGATTTTAACGTTTCGGAGCTGCATGACGGGAGCTAGGACTTTTCCTACCACGACGAGGGCGCTCTCTTGGGCATTGCAGGCATTGCGCCCTTCCCAGTCTTATTCGGAAGACGGGCTGAAACGGGCGACCAGAGCGTGCGCATTGCCGGGATAGGTGAAGCGTACATAGGTGACGGCACCCGAATTGCTCCATGTGCGCCGCTCCACGACAAGGCAGGCCTGCCTGTCGGAGATACCCAACAGGCGTGCCACATCTTTCGAAGGCGTTTCGGCACTGATGCGGTGTTCGGCATTGCTCCAGGGAACATGGCCAAGCAGCCAGGGTCCGGGTGCAATCTCCGTGAAGTCGATTTCAGCGGCATCGGGAACGGTTGCCAGATTGACGAGACGCTGCTCGATACAGAATTCCCGCGTGCCCGCAAAATGAATGCAGACGATATCGAGCAGCGATGTACCAATGGCAATATCGAGACTTGTCCGATCCTCACGCTTTGCGACACGCTGCGTGCGCTTCAGAACCTTGAAGCCATATTCCAGGCCAAGGGATTCGACTTCCGCCCTGATATCGTGGATTTCGAGAACCGCGGACTGGATCTGCGGCTGGCGGACGAAACTGCCGGATTTCTTGCGGCGCTCGATCAAGCCGGCCTTCACAAGCTGGCCCATGACCTTGTTGACGGTCATGCGGGAGCAATCGTAGTGGGCGGCGAGATCAACCTCGAAAGGCAACCGGTGACCCGGCGGCCATTCGCCCGATACGATCCGGCCCTCGATATCGCCGAGGATTCGCTGGTGCAGGGTTTGCCCGGCCGATGCTTTCGTCACGTCCGCAATGCCTTCCAACGGCTCGATGTCGTTCCTATCGAGCGCATATCAGCTATCGACAAGTTCGGCCATGACCTTGTTGAAGCGATCCGATATTTCATGGCGATGGACGTGCCGGCCCGCTTGCACCAGTTTTTTACCGCGCACCCAGACGGTATCGACATGGACGCTACTCGCGAACATCCACTGGTCGAGAATCTGGGATGCCGGAAGATGGGGAACGGCCGAGCAATCAAGCGCGACAAAATCAGCGCTTTTTCCCGCTTCTATCTGATTTTTTGAATCCAGCGCCCTGCCACCGCCTTGAAGCGCCTGCTGGAACAGTTTCTCGCCCGTGGAACGGCCGGCATCGGCGATGACATTGCGCGCCCGAAGCGACAGGCGCTGCGAATATTCGAGCATCCGCAATTCTTCCGGCACGGAGATCAAAATGTTGGAATCCGAACCGACACCGTAATGGCCGCCTTCCGCGATGAAACCGGGAGCGGGGAAGATGCCGTCGCCAAGATTGGCCTCGGTGATGGGGCAAAGGCCGGCAACGGCACCGCTTTTTGCCATGCGGCGGGTTTCGGCTTCCGTCATATGCGTCGCATGGATAAGGCACCAGCGATCATCGACCGGTGCATTCTGCAAAAGCCACTCCACCGGCCGCGCACCTGAAAAGGCGAGCGAGTCCTCGATTTCCTTGACCTGCTCCGCCACATGAATGTGGATCGGGCCGCCTTTCGCCAGCGGTTCGATCGCCGCCAGTTCTTCACCAGTTACGGCACGGAGACTGTGTGGCGCGATGCCGAGCGTTGCACCGGGAAGCCCATTCACCACGGCTTGGGCGCCCTGCATGAGCCTTTCGTAACTGTCGAGCGAATGGATGAAACGTTTCTGACCGTCGATCGGCGGCTGACCGCCGAAACCGGAATGCGCATAAAATACCGGCAGCAAAGTCAGGCCGATCCCCGTTTGCGAGGCGGCGGCACCGATACGTTCGGCCATTTCGGCGATATTGCCGTAATGCGAACCATCCATATCGTTATGCAGGTAATGAAATTCACCGACCCGTCCAAAACCGGCTTCCAGCATTTCCATATAAAGCTGGGCAGCAACCGCGTCGACATGATCCGGTGTCATTGACAGCGCGAACTTGTACATGACCGTGCGCCAGCTCCAGAAGCTGTCATCGGCAGGTCCGCGAATTTCAGCAAGCCCTGCCATGGCCCGCTGAAAGGCATGGCTGTGGAGATTGGGCATGGCTGGCACGATAACGGCATGCCGTTCATCCTGCGGCTGCGGAGAAACACCGGTTTCGACGGATGAAACAGCACCGCCCCTGCAGTGGATGCGAACATCTTGCACCCACCCATCGGCCAGAAGTGCTGCGCCCGCGTGAATTACCGTCATGCCACCCTCTCCTCTTGATCTCTTCTGACAAGGCCACGTCGCATACGAAATTACGGCTTGCCAACATGATTATTATGTATATACATTTGGCACATAAAAGAAAGGCGAAAAGCAAATGCCAGGGAACAAATATACAAAGGGAATGGCGACGGGTGACACTACCGCATTGTGGCGCAATGCCCGGCTGGCGACGTTTGATCCTACCATGGATGGCATCGGCGCTATCGAAAATGCTGCCATTGCCATACGCAACGACCGCATCGTCTTTGCCGGCGCCGAAAGCGATCTGCCCGCCGACCTGGCAACGGCCGACGAGATAACCGATTGTGAGAGACGCTGGATCACCCCGGCCCTGATAGACTGCCACACACATCTGGTCTTCGGCGGCAACCGCGCCATGGAATTCGAAATGCGCCTCAATGGCGCGACCTATGAGGAGATCGCCAAAGCGGGCGGTGGTATCGTTTCTTCGGTACGCGACACGCGCGCCCTCTCGGAAGAGGCTTTGGTGGCACAGGCATTGCCCCGTCTGGATACGCTTCTGGCGGAGGGTGTCTCGACCCTCGAAATAAAATCCGGTTACGGTCTTGATATCGAAACCGAACTGAAAATGCTGCGCGTCGCCCGCAAACTTGAGACACTACGGCCCGTTAGAATCGTCACCAGCTACCTGGCCGCGCATGCGACACCGGCCGAATATAAGGGCCGTAACGCCGACTACATTATGGACGTGGTTCTGCCGGGGCTGGAAAAAGCCAATGCGGAAGGACTGGCGGATGCGGTTGACGGTTTTTGCGAAGGCATCGCCTTTTCCGTTGAGGAAATCACCCGGGTTTTCGAGGCGGCAAAACAGTACGGTCTCCCCGTCAAGCTGCATGCCGAACAGCTTTCCAACCTCGGCGGTACGGAGCTTGCCGCATCCTACGGTGCGCTTTCCGCCGATCATCTGGAATATCTTGATGAGGCCGGTGCAAAAGCACTGGCTAAAGCAGGAACGGTGGCCGTGCTTCTGCCCGGGGCCTTTTACGCGCTCCGGGAAAAACAGCTGCCCCCGGTTCAGGCCCTGCGCGATGCAGGCGCTGACATCGCGCTGGCTACCGATTGCAATCCTGGCACCTCACCACTGACTTCCCTGTTGCTGACCATGAATATGGGTGCCACGCTTTTTCGCATGACGGTGGAGGAATGCCTGACGGCGACCACACGCAATGCCGCAAAGGCGCTCGGCCTGCTTGCGGAAACCGGCACGCTGGAAGCAGGAAAATCCGCTGATTTCATCATCTGGGATATCGAACGCCCGGCTGAACTTGTCTACCGCATCGGCTTCAACCCGCTCCACGCCCGCATTTTCAAGGGACAGAAGGTTTCTACATGACTATCACGCTTCACCCCGGCAATGTGACCCTTGCTGAACTTGCCGCAATCTACTGGGATAACGGCACAGCGAAACTCGACCGTTCGTTCGATGCCGGCATAGAAAAAGCAGCGGCCCGCATCGCCGAGATCGCCGCCGGCAATGCGCCGGTCTATGGCATCAATACCGGTTTCGGCAAACTCGCCTCGATCAAGATCGACGCAGCCGATGTTGCGACGCTGCAGCGTAACCTCATCCTGTCGCATTGCTGCGGCGTCGGTGCGGCGCTTCCGGAAAATGTCGTGCGCCTGATCATGGCGCTGAAGCTGATTTCGCTTGGTCGCGGCGCCTCCGGCGTGCGGCTGGAACTGGTGCGGCTGATTGAGGACATGCTGGAAAAGGGTGTCATCCCTTCCATTCCGGAAAAGGGTTCGGTCGGAGCGTCGGGCGATCTCGCACCGCTTGCCCATATGGCCGCCGTGATGATGGGCGAAGGCGAGGCTTTCTATGAAGGTACGCTTCTGCCCGCCGGCGAAGCTCTCACTAGAGCCGGGCTGACCCCGGTCGTGCTCGCCGCCAAGGAAGGGTTGGCGCTGATCAACGGCACGCAAACCTCGACGGCGCTGGCGCTTGCCGGTCTTTTCCGCGCTCACCGCGCGGCACAGGCAGCGCTGATAACAGGTGCGCTTTCCACCGATGCCGCCATGGGTTCTTCGGCTCCGTTCCATCCCGATATTCACACATTGCGCGGCCACAAGGGCCAGATCGATGCGGGGGCTGCACTGCGCAACCTGCTGGAAGGATCCGAAATCCGTGTCAGCCATATCGAAGGCGACGAGCGCGTTCAGGATCCCTATTGCATCCGCTGCCAGCCGCAGGTGGACGGCGCCTGCCTCGATCTTCTGCGACAGGTAGCCCGCACGCTTGAAATCGAAGCCAATGCCGTGACGGACAATCCGCTGGTCCTTTCCGACAATTCCGTTGTATCCGGGGGCAACTTTCACGCTGAACCGGTGGCATTTGCCGCCGACCAGACGGCGCTTGCCATCTGCGAAATCGGCGCGATCGCGCAACGCCGCGTGGCACTGCTTGTCGATCCGGCTCTATCCTATGGCCTTCCGGCATTTTTATCGAAAAAACCGGGGCTGAATTCTGGCCTGATGATTGCCGAAGTCACCTCCGCTGCGCTGATGAGCGAGAACAAGCAGATGGCTCATCCGGCTTCGGTCGATTCGACGCCAACCTCAGCCAATCAGGAAGACCATGTCTCCATGGCCTGCCACGGCGCGCGCCGCCTGCTACCGATGACGGAGAATCTTTTCGCCATCCTCGGCATCGAGGCGCTTTCGGCGGTTCAGGGCGTTGAGCTGCGTGGGCCATTGAAAACCAGCCCGGAGCTGCAAAAGGCAATCGCCGTGCTGCGTCAGGCGATCCCTTCACTGGAAGAGGACCGTTATATGGCACCCGATCTGAAGGCGGCATCCGACCTTATTGCTACCGGCGCTCTTGTGTCCGTGATTTCCGACGGCATTCTTCCGAAGCTGGAGGCGTAAGATGCGCGTCTTCGATATTAAAGAAGGCACATCGCCCGTCATTCTCGGCCTGCCCCACACCGGCACCGATGTTCCGGCAGCGATTTGGCAACGCTTGAACGACAACGGCAAGATGCTTGCCGATACCGACTGGCATATTCATGATCTCTACGCGGATCTGCTCCCCGACGCGACGACGGTTCGCGCCACCTTTCACCGTTATGTGATCGATGCCAACCGCGATCCTGAAGGCGTTAGCCTCTATCCAGGACAAAACACCACAGGCCTTGTTCCGGAAACCGATTTCGACGGCAAATCGATCTGGAATGAGGGGCAGGAACCGAATCAGGACGACATAGTCTCTCGGCTGGAAACGTTTCATGCACCCTATCACGCGGCCCTTGCCGCGGAAATTGAGCGGGTTAAGGCCATTCACGGCATCGCCATTCTCTATGATTGCCATTCGATCCGCTCGCATATCCCGTTCCTGTTCGAAGGCAAGCTGCCGGATTTCAACATCGGTACGGATATGGGCAGGACCTGCGACCCAGCCATCGAGACAATGGCGGTCGAAGCGACCGCTGCGGCAGAAGGTTACACCAGCATTCTCAACGGTCGCTTCAAGGGTGGCTGGACGACACGCCACTACGGAAAGCCCGAAACCGGCGTGCACGCCATCCAGATGGAACTGGCGCAATCCACCCATCTAACGACAGAGGCACTGCCGTTTGCCTATGACGACGCCAAGGCCACCAAGCTTCGTATCCACCTGAAAGACATTCTCACGCGCATCGAAACGACTGCGCTGACACTCGCACACACCAAAAGGGGAACCAAATGACCAATCCTCGTCACAATATCCGCGACGTACGCGCTGCGCGTGGAACCGAGCTGACCGCGAAATCGTGGATGACAGAAGCGCCGCTGCGCATGCTGATGAACAATCTCGATCCTGAAGTGGCCGAGAACCCGCACGAGCTGGTGGTTTATGGTGGCATCGGCCGTGCCGCCCGCACCTGGGCGGATTTCGATAAGATCGTCGCTACCCTGCGCGATCTCAACGAAGACGAAACGCTGATGGTCCAGTCCGGTAAACCGGTCGGCGTGTTCCGCACCCACAAGGATGCGCCGCGCGTGCTGATTGCCAACTCCAACCTCGTGCCGCACTGGGCGACATGGGATCATTTCAACGAGCTGGATAAAAAGGGTCTTGCCATGTACGGCCAGATGACCGCCGGTTCGTGGATCTATATCGGCAGTCAGGGCATCGTGCAGGGCACCTACGAAACCTTCGTGGAGGCCGGTCGCCAGCACTATAATGGCGATCTCACAGGCAAATGGGTTCTGACCGGCGGCCTTGGCGGCATGGGCGGCGCCCAGCCACTTGCCGCCGTGATGGCCGGTGCCTGCTGCCTTGCCATTGAATGCAATCCCGATTCGATCGATTTCCGTCTGCGCACCCGCTACGTCGATGCCCGCGCCGAAACTCTTGATGAGGCGATGGAGATGATTGAGCGCTGGACCGCCGCCGGTGAGGCAAAGTCCGTCGGCCTGCTCGGCAACACCGCTGAAATCCTGCCGGAAATGGTCCGCCGCGGCATCCGTCCAGACATGGTAACCGACCAGACCTCGGCGCACGACCCGATCAACGGCTATCTGCCGAAGGGCTGGACGATGGCCAAGTGGAAGGAAAAGCGCGAGAGCGACCCGAAAGCCGTCGAAAAAGCTGCCCGTGCCTCAATGCGCGAACATGTCGAAGCGATGATTGCCTTCCAGGACATGGGCATTCCGACTTTCGACTACGGCAACAATATCCGCCAGGTGGCAAAAGAAGAAGGGCTGGAAAACGCTTTCGCCTTCCCGGGCTTCGTTCCGGCCTATATCCGCCCGCTGTTTTGCCGCGGCGTCGGCCCGTTCCGCTGGGCGGCACTATCGGGTGATCCGGAAGACATCCGCAAGACCGACGCCAAGGTGAAGGAACTGCTGCCCGACAACAAGCACCTGCACAATTGGCTTGATATGGCCGCCGAGCGCATCGCCTTCCAGGGCCTGCCGGCGCGTATCTGCTGGGTTGGCCTTGGTGATCGCCATCGTCTCGGTCTTGCTTTCAACGAAATGGTCAAGAACGGCGAGCTCAGCGCTCCGATCGTCATCGGCCGCGACCACCTCGACAGCGGCTCCGTCGCCTCGCCGAACCGCGAGACCGAAGCCATGCAGGACGGTTCGGATGCCGTATCCGACTGGCCGCTGCTGAACGCGCTGCTCAATACCGCATCCGGCGCGACATGGGTTTCCCTGCACCACGGCGGCGGTGTCGGCATGGGCTTTTCCCAGCATTCCGGCATGGTCATCTGCTGCGACGGCACCGATGACGCGGCCCGCCGCATAGAGCGCGTACTGTGGAACGACCCGGCAACCGGCGTCATGCGCCATGCCGATGCCGGTTACGAAATCGCCGTGGAATGCGCAAAAGAGCAGGGTCTGCGACTGCCCGGCATTCTCGGTAACTAAAGAAAAACTCGGCGCAGTCTTCAGGCTGCGCCGTTTATCTGATCCGGGAAGAGAGCCGCGATCCACCCATCGTACAGTGCCGACAGCGGTGCCGCATCAGTTTCGACGCCGCTGTCGGCGGCCGGTGGAACTTCTGGTCTGTCTGCGGCTTTCTTCCGTTGCCGTTTTTAACCGACCGACTGTATGCTCGTTTGAAAGCCGCGCTAACCGTTAGGCAGGCATGAAGGACATGGTAGATCAAAGAATGGTGCACAGGTTCCTTCCGCTTGCCTTTACCCTCCTGCTCGGGGCACTTCTTCCGGTTTCCGCTACGAATGCCGTGGCGTCCGAAAAGCAGCAAAATGTTCCCGTGCGGATCGATGTGGGCGGCTACAAGCTGAACAGCATCTTGGTCGAGCCGGAAAAAAGCGCCGAGCTTCCGCCGATCCTCTTCATTCACGGCGCAAGCGCCAGTCTCTATGATCCGATGTTTTCGTTTCTCGAAAAGCTGAGAGGCCGTGCAAAACTGCTATTTGTCGACAGGCCAGGGCACGGCAATTCGGATATCGGCGGCAAGGCAAATATTCTCCCGGATGGACAGGCGGACGCCATTGCCCAGCTTATGAAAAAGCGAGGTGTCCCGAGAGCGATTATCGTCGGACATTCCTTTGGTGGCGCCATCGCGGCATCGCTTGCGGTCCGTCATCCGGAGATGGTCGCGGGCCTCGTATTCCTTTCTCCCGCTGTCTATCCATGGGAGGGTGGCATCGCCTGGTATTACACAGCGGCAAATGCGCCCTTTACCGGTCCGCTGTTCAGCACCTTCATTGCTCCGCCCGCCGGTCTCCTGGCATTGGATCAGGCAACGCGCGGTGTTTTTGCACCCAATTCCAGACCCGCCGGTTATGTGGAAGCAACGCATTCCGTAGCGGCCCTGCGGCCCAGGGCCTTTCGGCACAATGCGCAGGAGGTCGCGGCTCTCAATGAATGGGCGCGTGGAGCTTCCTCGGAGTATCGGCGCATCACGGCACCAACCGTCATCATAACCGGTGATACGGACACGATCGTCTCGCCAGAGGTGCATTCCCGTCATCTCGCCAGAGATATTCGCGGCTCCACTTTGATCGTCGTGCACAATCTCGGGCATAAATCTGACTATGTCGCCAGTGACCTTGCCATTGCCGCGATCGAAAAGGTTGCCGGCCGGCCATCCGATTTAAAGGCGGTCCAAAAAACGATTGAGCGACGCATCGAGAATGATCGCGGATCGTAAACTTCCGCCCCCGCCCCCTTAACGACCCGATTCTGGACATCACATGAGAATATTACGCGCTTCCGAATACAAAACCATGCCGTGGAAAAATGGCGGCGGCGTTACGGTGGAAATCGCCATCCATCCGCCGGGTGCTTCCGTGGATGCATTCGACTGGCGCGTCAGCATGGCGACCGTTGCTCAGGACGGACCATTTTCCAGCTTCCCCGGCATAGACCGCACGCTTGCGATTATCGAGGGAAACGGCCTTGCACTCGCTATTTCGGGTCATGAGCCGGTGGCGCTGACGACGAAGAGTACCCCCCTGCCCTTTGCCGCCGATGTTCCCGTGGATGCGACCCTGATGGACGGCGCGATAGTCGACCTGAACATCATGACGCGCCGCTCATCCTTCGCCCACGGCGTGCAAAGACTATCCGGCAGCCGCTCGATGCAAGCGGCAACGGGAACAAGGCTGATCCTCGCGCTCGATCCTCTGACGGTCGCCGTCAACAACGACACAGCCCGGCTGGAGAAGCTGGATAGCGTTTTCATCACGGAAAGCGTGCCGTTCACCATCGAGGCAGATCATGGTGAAGGCATATTCTTTCTGATCACGCTACAAGATATCTGAAGCGCCGCAGCCTCAGTCCAACCCCAGCGGATCGGCCACCCGTGGCCATAGCTGGAGGCTTGCCTTGCGATAGGCGGTTGTGGCCGGATCGGTCGGATAGGAAGTGGGCGCGGCGATATAAACGATCTCGGAAGCGACCGGCGCAAAACCCGCATGGAAGTGGTTGGTGGACTTCACCAGCAGCACGTCTTTCCTGGCAAAATCAATGCCGAGATTGGAAAAGATATCCGGCTCATAAGTTTGCGTGCGGCTGGTAATGAGAATGATATCGATTTCCGTTCCGACCGGTCGAACGACGGCGGCGCGGCCGAGCGTGACGCGGCTATTTCGGAAACTCTGCCACCCTGCTTCTGCAGTGCGCATGACCCTGATCCGGAAATCGAGCGGCTCGCCACCTTCGGGACTGGATTTGCCGCCAATACGCAGATCAATCTCCGCCCCCTCGCCTGCCGCGTGACAGAAAGACACAGCAATCGGATCCCAGATCGTTGCCACACCGATATTGTCCATGCCGCGCTCCACCATGCGCCGCAGAATATGGGTGGCATCACCCGCAACGCCGCCACCGGGATTATCCCATATATCCGACACCACGACCGGCATATCCGGATGCTCACTACGAATGGCGAGAGCCCTGTCGAGACCCGATTCCGTGTCGAGCATCGGCATGGCAGTCAACTTGCGCATGGCATAAAGCTCATGGCCGAGTTTTTCGGCCAGTGCGTCGCCTTTTGCCCTGTCATTATCTGTCACGACGACGATACGCGTGCCCATATCTGGTACATCGCCTGCCATGAAACCGTGAATGACGGAAATAGACAGCACGCCGTCCTTACCCTCCAAAGCCTTCAAACGGTCAACATAAGAACGCATCGGTTCGCGGCTGGTGGGGTAAATGGTGATCATGCGGCAATTGAAAGTGGAAATAACCGGCCTGATTTCTCCGCGCAGGGTGCGAAGTGCCAGTTCAACGACGTGCTCACCACGTTCCTCAAAATCCGTATGCGGGAATTCCAGAAACGTCGCCATTATATCGAGATTTTGGACCCTTAAAGGGGTCAAATGGCTGTGGGGATCGAATTCCGCCGCGATCAGTACGTCGGGACCAACAAGCGTGCGGACATGTGACAGGAAATCACCTTCCGGATCGTCATAACCCTGCGCGACCATGGCGCCATGGAGACCAAGAATTACCGCGTCGACCGGCAGTGCGGCGGCAAGCTCGGCGAGAATCGTATCGCGCAGCGTTTCATAGGTCTGGCGCTGTATCAGCCCCGCCGGTTCCGCCCAGCAGGAGGTACCCTCGATTACCGTAAACCCTTCCGCTTTGCCGCGCCGGCGTAGAATTGGTACCGGTGAGGAGCATAGTGTCGGCGTTTCCGGATGTTCGCCGGGCCCAGCGTAAAAAGCCGCGCGAAAGGCGTCCATGTCCGTCGGGACGGGTGAAAACGTGTTGGTTTCGGTGGCAAGCGATGCCGTGAATATGCGCATGACTGTCATTCTCGTTGCCGATGCCCGCTTTTCAGCAGCATTTTTTTGCAATTTAATTAGCCGGGTAATGTTACCAGACGGTGCCGCGTGCTGTGACGTCTTCCACCCGCGTCACGATACCGTTTCGATGGAAAACCATCCTGTCGAAAAGATTAGTAATGACGCAGGTGTGGTTCGGCACAACCTTGACCAGCTCACCGATTTCCGGCCGCCCCGATGTGCAGCCCGACAAATCGACCACCGCATGTTCTTCCGAAAGCGACATGATTTTCGCGCCTTCATACCCTTCAATCAGCCCGTAATCGCTGAACCCAAGGAGATCGGAGGTCAAAGCCTTGGAGCCACAATCGAGCACAGCGCGATCAGGTGTCGGTCGCGACACCACGGTGGCAAGAACATGCATTGCCAGGTCGCCAGCGGTGCAATGTCCGGCGCGCAGCATCGAACGATCATTATATACATAGGTGCCCGCCCGATATTCGGTTGCGGAGGGAACGAGGTGAGCAGAGAAAAAATCCGGTGAGCCGCCACTGGAGCGAACCGGGCAGTCAATGCCTTTTTCCGCAAGCAACGCCATGGTTTTCCGAATGAAGTTCTCCACCTTTTCAGCGCCACCGGGTGCCGGATAGGTCAAAATGCCCTTGAAATTGAGGCCCGGTGCCGCGACGATCTTTTCTGCAAGCTGCAACACGGCTTCCGGGGTCTGCACACCGCAGCGTTTTCCGCCGGTATCGCATTCGACAAGAACGGAAAGCGGTCTTTCCGCATCGAATGTGCCGGCAAGGCCGGCAATCGTCACGGCACTGTCGGCAACGACGCTCAGCTGCCCTAAACGCGCATTCAATGCCCTCAGCCGCGAGAGTTTCGCCACGCCGAGGATATTGTAGGTAATGAGGATGTCGTCGAAACCGGCATCCGCGAAAACTTCCGCCTCGCTGACCTTCTGGCAATTGATGCCGATGGCGCCCGCCTGAAGCTGCTGCTTCGCAATGGCTGGTATCTTATGTGTCTTGATATGGGGGCGAAAAGCCATGCCATGTCCATCAAGATAGGACTGCGCCCGCGCAATATTGGCGGCAAGTCGGTCCTCGTCGATCACGGGCATCGGCGTCGAGATCGCATCGAGTGGGGTGCCTTCGTCAGGCCAGGGGTAGGTCATTGTCAAACGCTCTCAGAATCGGAAATTGGCAATCAAACCAGTGGCTTATAGGCGATAACATCCATTTCAACCTTCGCATCGACCATCAGGGGCGACTGCACGGTTGAACGTGCCGGTGGATGATCGATGAAATATTTCTGGAAGACCGCGTTGAAGCTCGAAAAATCCCGAGCATCATCCAGCCAGACATTGACCTTGACGACATCGGCAAGTGTACAATCCGCAAGCGCCAGAACATCCATGATATTGGCCACAACCTGCTCGGTCTGAGCCACAATGCCGCCAGTTACTACTTCACCATCGACGGTTGGCACCTGTCCAGACACATAGACGAAATCACCGGCCCGCACGGCCTTGGCAAAAGGCCTGCGCTGTCCGCCAGCCTGAGCGTCAGCCGTCTCGAATCGTACCAGTTTCTGCTTTTCCATAGATGCCTCGCAAATAATTTTCATGGAAATCGTATTTTTAAGGGTTTAATAGCTCTTTTTGCATCAATATTCCACAAGTGATGTAAATAATTTAGCAATTATGTAAATCATCAACTCGCGGACGGATGGACGTCACGTTGAGATATTCGTATCGCCGCACGTTGTCGAACCGAATGATGAGACTCAAAACCTATTGTCTGTCGCGATCTATGGAAGCGGTTATTGGCTGAGCCAAGGCTCTTACTAACCCTTAGCTCTATCGCGTAATGAGGAAGCCCGGTACATTCGGATGGTTGCCTGATGAGAGAAATAGAGAGGTTAGCCGCGGCAAACCTCAGTATCTGAAAAGTTAGAGGAACAGTCTCAAGCGCAAACTCTTTAAGACCTGGCACTGCGCGAGTGCTCTTTCCTTCACATCAACCGTGTGCCGAAACCCGCCGGTCCGATACCACTCTGTCCGTGACAGCTTGCGCGATCTTTCGCGCCTGCACGCGGATATCCGGCACGGCGGTTATCTCCCAAAAGCGGCCTGCCGTCAGCGCCCCGGCGGCAAACAGGCCAGGCCAGACCTGCCCGTCCGCGCTTGACAAGCGCGACTGGCCATCGACCTCGACCCCAAGACCAAAGGCGTCGAGCAAAAGCACGCCATCGTCCCGCATGGTTTCCAAAAGCCGTGAATGACCGATCCCCGCCCTCTCCATTCCCGTACAATTAACGACCCAATCGACCTGAAACTCTCCAAGCGTCTCCGTATGCCGACGGCGATAGAGTACGGCGATCCCCTCGTCCTGCTCGTCGAGAGAGCGAAGATAACCAGCATGGATCTCTAGTACGCCGTCAGATAATAGCTTTTCAAAAGCCTTATGCACTTCGGGCGCGATTCGGTGCCGGTGAATGTTCCACCAAGGCAGAGCATGGCGAAGAAACCGGCTTCGCTGCTCAGATGTCAGCCTCTGCCAAAGCAGCTGGGTCTTCGGCCTTAGACCATCCATGACAGTACGCCACGGCGCACCATCTTTCACCTGCTTACGCAGAGCCTGCACTAACCGGCTGATCTCGGTCGAACCTTCTGGTAAGCGCGGATCAGCTGGCGACAGTGGCGGGCTGATATGTGGATGCGGCACAAGTCCGCGGCGGGACAATACGTGGATTGGGCCACGATGTCCCTTTCCTCGAAGCGTCAGGACCTGATCTATCATCGTCAGGCCAGAACCCAGAATACAGATGCGGTCCCCCGCCTTTACTCTCGAAAGCCATCCGGACTGCCAGCAATGCCCGATGATGCGATGCGGCGCGTCGTCATCTTTCGTCAGAGTTTGCACCGGCAAACTTGCCGCGCCGACACCAAGACATAAGACAACATTTTTCGCCCGTAGCTTCTCACCATTCTCCAGTGCAAAAGAGAAACCGCCGTTGCCATCCGGGCGACAGGCTGAAGCCTTGGCACGGATGAAGTCCACCCTCGCCCGCTGATCCCGGCTTCTCAGCAGACTGGCGAGCCTGTCCCTGAGATAGAGGCCGTAATCGCCACGTGAGGCAAAAGCCAATGGATCATTGCCGAGCCCATTCTCCGTCAGCCAATCGAGAAAGTCATCCGGCCTGTCGGGGAATACGCTCATCCGCCCTGCCGGCACATTGAGCCGGTGATAGGGCAACTCGGTACGATAGGCCGTGCCGCGCCCGAAATCCGACTCGTCGCCGACAATGGCGATCAATGCGTCCCCAGGCAGGGATGATAAGAGATGAGCGGCGGTACAGATAGCCGAGAAACCCGAACCGACGATAGCGACATCATAGGACATTCATTCCTCCAACCTGCGACAGCACGAAAGGTAAGGCGGTGGGCGCCGGACCCGTTGATACTCTAGTCGATGAGTAGAGATTAAACACCTGCCAATGTCTACCCTTCACTTTCCGCCGGCGGGATCGCGCCTTGCACATCTGGTGTGAGGAATTCCCAAAGTTAGCCGCGGCAAACATTCGCTTTGGTCACTCCTTGTCAGTTTTAAAGGAAGTCAAAAAAACGCGTCTCAGCCAGAACGAAGATGAAGTTAGCCGCGGCTAACCGAAAAACTCTCACAAAAAGCAAAACTGATTCTTCCACAATGCCTTAGCGGTACTTCTGCATCCGGGAAAAAAGCCTATTGCGCCAAAAAGAGAATCGGCGCTTATATCTCAGTTGCGGAAAAAACCGTCTTTTTCGAAAAAAACCGCAACTGCAATATCGAGCGAAAGTAGATCCATGACACAGAGTGCCGACTCAAGATTTGCTGCAGGGGCACCCGACCTCACGAGCCTTATACAACAGCATTCGGCTGCATTGTCAGCCCAATTGCAGGCGCATAATGCGAATACGTTTTCGCCGCATACCGAAAAGAGTATGCGCCATTTTTCGCCGGCGGAAACCGCCCGGCTGATTGGCATCGGTGAAGCCTATCTTCGTCAGATCGCCGCTGAGCGTCCGGAGCTCGATGCAGCGCAGGCATCCGGTCGTCGTTCCTATTCGGTAGAGGATATGGATGAGATCAGAAAGTTTCTCGATCAGGGCGCGCGCGGCACGCGTCGCTATCTGCCCCACCGTCGCGACGGCGAGGAATTGCAGGTCATCGCCGTGATGAATTTCAAAGGCGGTTCGGGTAAGACCACGACATCCGCGCATCTGGCGCAATATCTGGCGCTGCGCGGTTACCGGGTTCTGGCTATCGATCTCGATCCGCAGGCCAGTCTCTCCGCTCTCTTCGGTCACCAGCCCGAAATGGATGTCGGCCCGAATGAAACGCTCTACGGCGCGATCCGCTACGACGACGAACGCCGGCCGATCGCCGAGATCGTTCGCGGCACCTATATTCCCAACCTTCATATCGTTCCGGGCAATCTGGAGCTTATGGAGTTCGAACATGATACCCCGCGCGCACTGATGCGTCGCGCACCAGGCGACACGCTGTTTTTCGCCCGCATCGGCCAGGCAATCGCCCAGGCCCAGAATTTCTACGACGTCGTGGTCATCGATTGCCCACCGCAACTCGGTTACCTGACGCTTTCGGCGCTGACGGCAGCAACATCGGTTCTCGTGACCGTTCATCCGCAAATGCTTGATGTCATGTCCATGAACCAGTTCCTTGCCATGACTGGCGATCTTCTCGCTGAAATCGGCAGGGCCGGCGCACGCTCCGATTATAACTGGATGCGTTACCTCATCACACGTTTCGAACCGAGCGATGGGCCGCAGAACCAGATGGTGGCTTTCCTGCGCTCGATCTTCGGTGAAAACGTCCTCATTCACCCGATGCTGAAGAGCACGGCCGTTTCGGATGCCGGATTGACCAACCAGACGCTTTTCGAGGTGGAAAGAACCCAGTTCACGCGCTCCACCTATGACCGCGCGCTGGAAGCCATGAACAACGTGAACGCTGAAATCGAGGGATTGATTAAAAAAGCGTGGGGTAGGGCAGCATGAGCAGAAAACAGATTTTCGCCAATCTTGGCACGCCAGGCACAGACAACGATACCACTCCCGAGCGGTCCCGTCCGCGTGTCAGACCCATCCTCGGTTCTCCCGAACTGGTGACGGATGTGTTGAACTCGCCAGTCGGCATGATCGGCCAGTCTCTGAACGAAGTGTCGGAACGCTCCAAGCGTGCTGAAGAGATCGAAAAACGGCTCGCAGAGGGCCTTACGATCGTTTCGCTCAATCCTGCTGATATCGATCCGTCCTTCATACCCGACCGCATGCCAGCCTCAGAAGAGGCGGATGCAGGCCTGGTGGAGGCTATTCGCGAGCAGGGCCAGCAGGTTCCCATTCTGGTGCGCCCTCATCCCGAATTTCCGGGACGTTATCAGGTCGCATTTGGCCATCGCCGTCTGCGCGCCGTTTCCAACCTGGGTATTCCGGTCAAGGCCGTGGTTCGCGATCTCAGCGACGAACAGCTGGTTGTCGCCCAGGGACAGGAAAACAACGAGCGCCGTGACCTAACCTATATCGAAAAGGCGCGCTTCGCCCAGAAACTGCAGATGCGGTTTCCGCGTGATACGATCATGGCGGCGATGTCCCTGCACAAGGGCGATCTTTCCAACATGCTATCGGTTGTCGGTCGCATTCCCGAGGATCTGGTCGATCTTATTGGTCCGGCACCCACCGTCGGTCGCCGTAACTGGATGGATCTCGCAGATCAGCTCTCCTCGTCACAGGTCAAGGAAGCTGCGCGCGCTTATGTAAGGGAGCCATCCGTTGCCGCTCTTCCGTCCGAAGAACGCTTCAAGTCGCTTCTGGATTTTCTGAAACCCAAGGCACAGGCAAAGAAAGCCGGTGTCTGGTCTTCGGAAACTGGCAGCAGACTGGCAAAGGTGGTCGAAAGCGACCGCAAGCTGGATATATCCATCGACAAGAACGAGGCGCCGGAATTTGCCGATTTCGTTCTGGAACATCTTCAGGCGCTGTTTGCCGAATACCGGTCCAAGCAGTGATTGTTAATACCAACGACTAACAGGAGACGCATTACAAAAGAAAAAAGCCCCCGAACGTTGCCGCACGGAAGCCTTTCTTTGATCTAAGCAACCAAAGAATCTCATTTCCGCGAATCATAGTCAAGAGTCTTGGCATCGAATTTTTCGGTGAGCGATTTTCTTTTGCCTTGTGAAAGGTGAAAGACATGGACAGCACATGTGTAACGACGCCCTTTGGGCGGCGAGCGATGTCGTTTGGCGTCCTCGCAACTCAGTTTGCCGCGCAGAAAAACAAAAAGACCGAGGCGGTCGATAAATGGAAACTCTACCGTTCGGTCTGTGAAGCCAGACCATTGCTCGGCGTGACCGATCGTTCTCTCGCGGTCTTGAACGCCCTTCTGAGTTTTTATCCGAAAAATGAACTCTCCAGCGAAGCCGGATTGGTCGTCTTTCCGTCGAATACGCAATTGTCATTGCGAGCACATGGAATGGCAGAACAGACATTGCGCCGACATCTCTCGGCTCTCGTCGAGGCCGGTCTCATCATCCGCAAGGATAGTCCTAACGGAAAACGTTACGCCCGTAAGCACAGGGGCGGGGAAATCAGCGAAGCCTATGGTTTTTCGCTGGCACCGCTTCTCGCCCGCAAATCGGAAATCGAGGAACTTGCCGAACGCATCGTTCGCGAGCGGCTCGACCTTCAGCGGCTTCGTGAAAACATCAGCCTGTGCCGCCGCGATATCCAGAAGCTTTGCGAAATGATAGCCGCCAGCGGTGAAGTCGTAACGTCAGATGGATTCCAGGCGCGCTACAATACCATTGCCCGGTCTCTCGGCCGTAATTCAAAGCCTGTCGAACTCAAGGAAATCGCCGGATTTTTGGTCTCCCTGCGTGCAGAAGTGACCAACTATCTGGAAAATATTGAAAATTCGGAGAAATCGGGCGGCAATGACTGCCAAAATGAGCGCCTCATAAAGAATTCAGAATCCGAATCTATATCTAAACCGCAAAATTTGCGTGAACCGGTAATCGTCGCACCTGCCGACACGACAGTCGTACAGCCAGAATACGCCGTACCCGTCAGTGCAAAGCCGTCATCGCAACAGCCAAAGCCTGTTCTTCATAAGCAATTTTTTGTTCCTGATATTGTTTTGGTTGTGAAGGCTTGCCCGGACATTTCCCTCTATGCACCCGGAGGAGCAGTGACTGGATGGCGTGATCTGGAAGTGGCGACATCAGTCATCAAAACCATGTTCAACGTTAGCCAGTCGGCCTACCAGGACGCCCTCACCACTTTCGGTCGACAGGGAACAGCGGCGATTCTTGCCTGCCTGCTGCAAAAGGCGGACCAGATCAGCTCGCTGGGCGGATATCTGCGCAATCTCACCCGTAAGGCCCACGAGGGCGGGTTTGATCTTCAGGCCATGCTTCTGGCGCAACTGCGGGGTCGAACTGACGGGATAGAGAGAAGCATGGCTGTATGAGTTCTTGAGGACGGACAGAAAATGGCGCCGGCTTGCCGAATTCCCAGTCTGCAGCTACATTGACGCTGTTTCTGCAAGACTCCGAAGATTCGCTGTGAGGCTGCCAGTGTTTACGAACAGACTGTGCTGGCAGGGGTTCCTATGGTTAATGCAAAGTAATGAAAGTTAAGCCTTGATTGACTTTCGTTTGAGTTATTCCATGATTGGTTTCAATCGCTTGAGTCCGGGTATCTTTTAGCGGTAGTGCGATGATACGGGCAGGAAAAGCGCGATTTTTACGCGTTTCTTGCCTGACTAGACTGGGGTAATGCAGATATCTCGATATGGCACGATGTTGGAACTGAACCTTCCCTAAGATTGTGCGTTTCCGTGTCGATGTTGGAAGGGGGCCTTGAGCCTATGGTTTTTCCAGACGATATGGAGCTGGCTGTCGCTGTTTACATGGCGGACATTGCATTGCCTCGAGATACCGCCATCGAAAAGCTCTTGAAGGCGGGACTTGAAGAAGCCGGTTATTTGACCGGAGGTGAGGGGCGGCCGCCGGAAATTATCGACGGGCAACCAAGTTCGGACTATGTGCAATATCGCACATATCTGGACGAGGACAGCTGAAAGACGGCTGGAACCAAACCGGGCGAAGGCTGTTTATGGCGCAGTCAATTGTGACAGGATGTGCCGATGTTCTCCAAGTCCCTCTTTATCGCGACAATTGTCATCTCCGCGACGAGCCACCCGATATTTGCTCAACCATTAGAGGTCAGCATATTGGAACCGACCAAGACCCGTAGCGCCGAATTCTCGCCTGGGGCGACCGCATCGAATTATATTACCGATGTCTCCGGCAAGACAGTGCGTCTGGTAGGACCGCGTTTTTACCCCGACAATGCGCGGGCGCTGCAGTTTCCCGGCCGGGACTCGAATGTTAATTCTTCGGATGAAGCGCAACGCTAACGCGATCGCAATAATTCATATTGACGAACAGGGGCAGAATGGGAACCGAAAGCGAAACGTCCGGGCAGAAACCGGATGCGCAAACCTGGATCAAACAGGACGGGCACGAAGCAGAAAAGGCGACCTTTCCTGAACTGTTCTTCGATCTGGTTTTCGTTTTCGCGCTCATTCAGCTTTCCCATGCGCTAGCAAAGGACTTCGGACCGACAGCGGCGCTTGAGGCGGGCATACTGATATTGTCACTTTGGTGGTTGTGGATACACACCACCTGGATCACCAACCTGCTGAATACCGAAAAGGAGCCTGTCCGGATTCTGCTTTTCGTCCTGATGTTCGGCGGGGTTCTTTTGGCCATCGCGCTGCCGGAGGCTTTTGCGGAACAGGGTTTCGTGTTTGCCCTTATCTACAGTGCCATGCAGGTGGGACGGAGCCTGTTTGCACTTTATGCCTTTAAGGGAGAGGACAGGCAGTCTTTTCTGGTTTTTGTGCGCGTGACGATCTGGCTAGTCGTATCGAGCCTGTTCTGGATGGCTGGTGGGCTTGTCGATCTGACGGATCGAATCCTCCTGTGGGGTATAGCGCTCGCGATAGAATATGCCGGACCCGCTTGTCGTTATGTCGTCCCGGGATTGAAAGCAAGCGATGCGGACAAGCTGCATCTCTCCGGCGAGCATCTTGCGGAGCGCTGTGCGCTTTTCGTCATCATCTGTCTCGGGGAAACGATCCTAACCACCGGCCGCACGGCCACGGAATATATGAATTCTGGCCTCACATTCATCGTCTTTTGTTCGGCCTTCGTCAGCACCGTCACAATGTGGTGGATCTATTTCCATCACGGGCAGGAAGAGGCCTCCAGAAAGGCCGAACATGCCGACGAGAAAGCGAAGATTGCCCAGAATCTTTTCAACTACGGACATTTGCCTATCGTGGCCGGCATCATCCTTACGGCAGTTGGAGAGGATTTCAGCCTGTCCCATGCCCATGAAGGGACGACGATGAGGGAGTCACTCGCCATTCTTGGCGGCCCGATCCTGTTTCTAGCCGGTAATATCGGCGTCAAGATTGCTGCCACCTATCAGCGGCCGATCTCGCATTTTGCCGGAGTAGCGGCGCTCTGCCTGCTTCTGCCGGTGCCGGGCGTGCCGCTTTTTGCGCTGCAACTGGCAAGCACGGGGATTTTGCTGCTGGTGGCGCTGTGGGAATATCTGGCGCTGAAAAAATCAGTCGCCAACGCCTAAGCAGTGGCGAAATCGCGTGCCCTGTCGTTCCACAGCCGCAGGCTGCGGGCATAGGCCTCTTCGAAAGGCAGAACCATATCATTGACCAGCATCAGGGCAATGGCAGCGGTGGAGACGATGATGGTTTCCGCTCTCTCGTCTCTGGCCGCCCCCGTCCAGACGGCGCGCCAATATTCGAAGGTGGTGAACATGGTCGGCATTTCGGCCGGTGGCGTTTCGCGGGCGGGAATGACGAACTCGACATCTTCGCCCTTGGAAAGACCGAAGATCCGGGTGCTGCGGAATGGAGTAAATTGCGCGAAATCCCGCGTATTGCCGAGAATGGCAAGGCTCTCGACGGAAAGCAGCCGCGCCGTATCGCGATGAAGCTCCTGATAGGAGGGCCGGGCGACGCCGATAATGGTGCTTCTGGCGCGAAGCGGATTGAGAAGATGCACGACCGTATTGAGCGGCAGGCGCATTTCCAGAATGCCGTGCAGGCCAAGCAGGCTCTGAAACTGTAACGATAGTCCACCGATCGGCAGATAGGCGATCCCTTGCGAGGCAGTGGCCTTGGCCGCCTGCGAAAGTGAATGGCAGAGCGGTATGCCGCAGGCTTCAGCGGCGAGTTCGAGCTTACCGCCATTTTCTCCCTGGCCCACATGGCCGTGTAACAAGACGCTATATCCCGCCATGGAAACGAGACGCGCGGAATGCAGGAACCAGGGTGCATCGCGATGTTTGGGCGACATATAGGCCGGCCAGTCGAGATCGACCGATGCGGGCGCTTGCTGGTCTCTTTTTATATGGCCCCACATGGCTTCGATAAAACCGGCAAGCTCTGCCGCGGTCACACCGCGATATTGCATGGTCGCAAGCAGCGCTCCTATCTGTATGGGATCTGCATTGCCTTCGAGAATGATCGAAAGCGCGTCCATCGCCTCTTGCTGGCTGAGCGGGCGGCTGTTGCCGATGCCCATCGCCGAGGTCGCTATATATTTGGCGAGCCTGTGCTGCGGATCGGCATTGTGGCCGATGCGGGCAAGGCGGTCCGCTATATTTTCCGGTGTCGGCTGACCTTCCAGAAGAATGCTGGGGCGCAGCGAAAGAGGCGGCGCCTTCATCAGCACCGGCCGTTCCCAGCCGCTAACATTGGCGGCTGCGGGAGCTGCCGCTTTTTCCTGTGAATAATCGATCAGGTTTTCCGCCTCCGCCGCCAGCGAACGAATGCGCAGCCGCATGGTCTCGGCAAAGGGGGTGGGTCGCAAACCCTGGCCGGTGCGTAAGAACAGCTGGTCGCCGTATTTCTCGCGCAGCTGCTGTAATATCCGACTCATCGATGATGTCGGCAGTCCCATGCCTGCCGCTGCGCGGCTGACGCTTCCTTCCCGCAACAACGCATCGAACGCGACAAGTAGTTTCAGCTGACCAAGCCTGTCGGGCTTTGTCGGGGAAGCTGGTTCTTCTTTTCTCTTGCCGGTTGTCATCTTGCTGTTTTTTTACCCCGCCCCCGATTAGAGGGGGCCTTTTTGCAATTTCTGGAATTTAGAACTGTTCGAAAACAAACGCGTTGCGCCAGACCTCCCTCCTAAATAAGTGGGGGTAAATTCTCAAGTTAAATGCGGGGGCGTAACATGGAATTGAAGTACCGCGGGCAGGATATGGCCGCGACGATAATAAAGGCTGGCATTTTCGTCGCTATGGCGGGAACGGCGCTCAGCGTTGCCTTGCCTGCTGTCGCGCAGCAGGCGACCGACGGAACCACCGTTCTTCAGCAGATTGTGGTGACCGCGTCCGGCTTCGAGCAGAATGTAAAGGATGCTCCGGCCAGCATCACGGTTGTGACGCGAGAAGATCTGGAAAAGGGGTCTTATCGCGATTTGACAGACGCCTTGCGCGAAGTTCAGGGCGTGTCTGTCACCGGCATTGCCAATGAGAAGGATATTTTCATTCGCGGATTGCCCGGCGCTTACACGTTGATCCTGGTTGACGGTAAGAGGCAGAGCACGCGCGATGCCCGTACCAATGGTAATTCCGGCTTCGAACAGAGTTTCGTACCGCCGGTTTCGGCGATCGAACGCATCGAGGTCGTGCGCGGCCCGATGTCCTCTCTTTACGGTTCCGATGCCATGGGCGGCGTCATCAACATCATCACCCGCAAGGTTGGCGATGTCTGGTCTGGCTCCGTCACCAGCGAGGGTACGGTTCAGCAACATTCAAAATTCGGTAATAGCGGTCAGGTGTCCTGGTATGCCAATGGGCCGATCCTGAAGGATCGGCTGGGGCTGCAGATCTGGGGCAGGGGCTTCACGCGCGGCGAAGACCGCATATTGAATGGTACGACGGGCGCGAAGGAATATGATTTCAATGGACGTTTGACCTTCACGCCGAATGAGGATCACGACATCTATCTCGAGGCTGGCAAAGCACGGTTGCGCCGCGATGCCGAGTCCGGCGAGACGCTGGCAGCCAATGCAGACGGCACCTACAACACCAATACGCGCGACCATTGGTCATTGTCGCATACCGGCCGGTGGGGACCGACCACGTCTGAATTCTCCTTCCAGCAGGAATGGGCCGAGCGCACCAACTTCACCAGAAACTTTCGCACGGGACGCGTCACTGAAAATCCGCGCTCGCCGGAGGTTCGCAATAGCGTTCTCGACGGCAAGTTCACCACGCCGTTCGAACTGTTCGGCAACCATACGCTCGTCACCGGCGGTCAATATTTCGAGGCACAGCTGAAGGACCAGAATCCGGGACGCCGTACCGGTCGCGACGAAACTTTCTCGGCGACGCAATGGGCGCTCTTCGTCGAGGATGAATGGCGCATCGTCGATAGCTTTGCGCTGACGGGCGGCCTTCGTCTGGATAACCATGAAAAATATGGCAATCATTTCAGCCCGCGCCTTTACGGCGTCTGGAGCGCAACCGACGATCTTACGATCAAGGGCGGCATTTCAACAGGTTTCCGCGCACCGGAAATCCGCCAGATCGCACCGGGTTACGCCTATACGACTGGCGGCGGTGGGTGCACCTATGCCTCGAACGGTACCTGCGGCGTGATCATCGGCGATCCGGGTCTGGAGGCGGAAAAAAGCACGAGTTATGAATTGGCAGCACTCTGGGACAATGGTGATGTTGCCCTCGGTGCCACCTATTTCTACACAGATTTCAAGGACAAGATTTCCAACGCGCTGGTGCTCAATCCGGATGGAACGCCTGCCCGCTGGAGCGAAGATAGCAATTATCGCCTCTGGTACAATTACAATATCGACGACGCGGTCATTCAGGGCATAGAACTGACGGCAGCATGGTATGCGACGCCGGAACTGACATTGCGCGGCAACTATACCTATACGCATTCCGAACAGAAGACGGGCGATTACGAGGGTTTTCCGCTGGCGCGGACGCCGGAGCACATGGCCAATCTGAGAGGCGAATGGGTCACCCCGGTGGACGGGCTGGAAGCCTGGGCCTCGGTGAATTATCACGGATCGGAAATCAATGCGGGTCCGCGCATCGGTACGAACGGCAAACCGGTTACGATCAACGGCAAGGCCGGGCGTAAATATGACGCTTACACCACCCTCGACATCGGGGCGAAATATGCGGTGGCCGAAAATGTCGATCTCAACGCGGCGGTTTACAATGTATTCGACAAGGAAGTCGGCGCTGACGATTTCAACACGGTCATGGAAGGCCGCCGCTTCTGGATCAGCATGACCGCCAAATTCTGATCCGCGATATTTAAGAATTCAGAGGCGCCCGATTGGCGCCTCTTTTTGCCATCCATCCTATTGACCTCAACTATGGTTGAGGAATTATACCGGCTGCTCTCTAGTGTGTTTCCGCGTTTTTCAGAGCGGAGGCCGTTCAGAAAACGGAGCCGGCATGGAAAATACCATCTTTAAACACAGCCTGACGGTTGGGGAGGTTGCGCGTCGTAGTGGCGTCGCCGTTTCCACCATCCATTTTTACGAGGCGAAGGGATTGATCGAAGGCTGGCGCACCAGCGGGAACCAGCGTCGTTATCATCGCGCCGTCCTGCGGCGTATTGCCATTATCCGCATTGCGCAGCGGGCAGGTATCCAGCTCAGCATCATCAGGGACGCCTTGGCGGATTTGCCGCAGGACAGGGTGGCGACGACGGCTGACTGGCGCGTGTTCTCGCAGTCCTGGCGGGAAATGCTACAGCTTCGTATCAACAGCCTGATTATGCTGCGCGACCAGCTTACCGGCTGTATCGGTTGCGGTTGCCTCTCACTCGATGATTGTCCCTTACGCAATCCAAACGATGTTCTGGCCGATGCCGGCGCGGGCCCGCGCCGTCTCGTATCCGTCAAATGAGCAAGGTTTCCGGCTGGCCGCTTTAAAAGCAATTGTTCCTACTCGACGTCGGCCGGAACCCAGACACTGACGTTGCCGCCATTGGTGGAAAACAGACCCTTGCCATGCTCGTCAAGGGTGATCTGTTCGTGACGGTGACCAAGGAAATCGCGCCATACAGCTCCCGCCTGCTCAGGGCCGAGATCTATCTGTTTTTCCGCCGCCTCGCCGTTCGACATCACCACAACGCAGCCCGGCTCATCGGCGGTACCGTGGCGAATAAACGCAACGCAGCTCGGATCGTCGAAAATATCCGTCTGGGCACCGTTGGAAAAGCGGCTGCGTGCCTCGATGAGCTTCGGAAGGCATTCGATAGCCGGCATGACGATCTCATGGTCGTTGCCGTCATTGCCGGTGTCGGTATAGGTCGTACCGAAAAGATCGGGATAAAAGACGCAAGGCACACCTTCTTCGCGCAGCAGAATGATCGCATAGGCCAGAGGCTTGAACCAGGGTTCTACGGGCGCTTCCAGAGATTGCAGCGGCTGCGTGTCGTGGTTGTCGACAAGCGTGACGGCGTGATCTGGAACAGCGGAAAGCAGCGAACCATCGAAGATAGTGCGCATGTCGAAATCGCCGCCCTGCTTGGAAGCGTCATGGAAGCGGTGGTGAAGGGCGACATCGAAAAGCATCAGCTGCTTGTCGACCAGATCGAGATAGCTTTTCAGCGCGTCTATATCGGGGTGCCAATATTCCGCCACAACGAAGAGGTCGGGATTAATCGTGTCGCGCATATGGCCTACCCAGTCGCGGAAGAACCATGCCGGAATATGTTTGGCCGCATCCAGACGGAAACCATCCACCTGCACCTGTTCGGCAAGCCACCGGCCCCAATATTTCAGTTCCTCGTAGACAGCCCTGTTTCGGAATTCGACATCCGCGCCCATGAGATAATCGAAGTTGCCGTTTTCCTCGTCGACCTCTTCATTCCATTCGCCGTCGCCATATTCGTTGACGAGACGGAAAATGCCGTCCTCATCAGGCTCCTCGATGTGGTCGACGCCGCTGAAGCACTTCAGGTCCCAGATGAATTTGGAATGTGTGCCGTTTCGGCCGGGAAAGGTGAAGCGCGTATAGGCGTGCGCCTCGAAATCCTCGTCCTCTATCTCGGTGCGGTCATCGGGATTGACGCGGCGAACCCGCACCTTCTCTCGTTCATCCGCGCCCATCTTGTGATTGAGAACCACGTCGTGAATGACGCGGATGCCGTTTTCCTTCAGCGTCCGACCGGCCTGTTCGAGGGCAGCGCGATCACCGTATTTGGTCGCGACTGTTCCCTTCTGGTCGAATTCGCCAAGGTCGAAGAGATCATAGGTATCGTACCCTACCGAAAAACCGCCCGCAGAACCCTTGTAGGCCGGCGGTAGCCAGACGTCGGTAATACCCATTCGGGCAAGGCTTTCCGCCTTTTCGGCCACCTCGCTCCATAATTTCCCTCCGTCCGGATAGTACCAATGGAAGAATTGAAGCAAGGTGCGTCCGGCCATATTTCCCTCATGATGGTTAGCAGGTCGCGCCATAAACGGCCCGGCGGCGAAAGGGTTCCGCCGCCGTATTGACCAAACTTCGATTGTGAGGGGACCACCTTCCCTGATGGGTCCGGTGGCCTGGTCTATGCGTTATTCCGCAATTTCGAGAAGTGCCGCGCCCGCCTGAAGATAGTCGCCTTCCTTGACGATCAGGCGGACCTTGCCGGCCTTCGTCGCCACGATTTGCGTTTCCATTTTCATGGCTTCCATGACGGCCAGAAGATCGCCTTTGGAAACAGTTTCGCCATCGGTCACCTTGAACGATTGCAAGGTGCCGGAAACGGGAGCGATAATTTCACCTTCCTTCTCCTTGACCGACGCGCCGGGGGCAACGGCATTGCCGCCGCTGACAGCGCCGAGGCCGGAGAGCAGCAGGTTCGGCAGGCCGACAGAAACACGCTTGCCGTCGATTTCCAGAAAGGTGCGCGTGATGGAAGGGTCTTCAGCTGGTGCAGGACGTTCCATCGCGTCAGGCATGGCGGCGAAATCGGTCTCGATCCAGCGGGTATGAACCTTGAAACCGTCGGTGCCGATGAAGTCGTCCGTCTCGATTGCGGCGCGATGGAACGGCAGAACCGTGGCAATGCCTTCGATACGAAATTCTTTCAGCGCGCGGCGCGCGCGGCGCAGAACCTGATCGCGGTCGGTACCCGTAACGATGAGCTTCGCCATCAGCGAGTCGAATACGCCAGGCACGCTGGAGCCGCTGACGACGCCGCTATCCATACGGATGCCGGGGCCGGAAGGAGCATCGAAAATCGAGATCGTGCCGGGTGTTGGCAGGAATCCTCGGCCGGGATCTTCGGCATTGATGCGGAATTCCATAGAGTGGCCGCGCGGTTCCGGCGTTTCAACCACCCGCAGGGTGTGGCCCTCGGCAATGCGGAACTGCTCGATGACGAGATCGATACCGGTGGTTTCCTCGGTAACGGGATGTTCCACCTGCAGGCGCGTATTGACCTCCAGGAAAGAAATCGTGCCATCAACGCCGAGCAGGAATTCGACGGTGCCGGCACCGGAATAGCCCGCGGCGGCACAGATCGCCTTTGCCGCGTCGTGGATTTTTTGTCGCTGTTCGGCAGACAGGAACGGGGCCGGAGCCTCCTCTATCAGCTTCTGGTTTCGACGTTGCAGCGAGCAATCGCGGGTGCCCAGCACCAACACATTGCCGTGCTTGTCGGCCAAAACCTGCGCCTCGATATGGCGGGGCCGGTCGAGGAAGCGTTCGAGAAAGCACTCGCCGCGACCGAAAGCGGCGGTCGCTTCGCGAACGGCGGATTCGTAGAGATCGGCGATCTCTTCCATCTTCCATGCGACCTTCAGGCCGCGCCCACCACCGCCATGCGCTGCCTTGATGGCGACGGGCAGGCCGTATTCTTCGGCAAAAGCGGTGACTTCGGCGGCGGTAGAGACGGGGCCGTCACTGCCGGCGACCAGCGGCGCGCCGACGCTGGTGGCGATGCGCCGCGCTTCCACTTTATCGCCCAGCGCTTCAATGACATGTGGGTCGGGGCCGATCCAGCTAAGGCCGGCATCGATAACCGCCTGCGCAAATTCGGCGCGTTCGGACAAAAAGCCGTAACCGGGATGCACGGCATCCGCGCCGGCGCGTTTGGCAATCGCGATCAGCTTGGCGATATCGAGATAGGTTTCGGCGGGGCGGACGCCTTCCAGCGCATAGGCCTCATCCGCCAACCGAACGAATAGCGCATCCTGATCGGGATCGGCATAAACGGCAACCGATTGCAGGCCGTAATCACGGCATGCGCGGATGATCCGCACCGCGATCTCGCCGCGATTGGCAATCAGCACTTTTTTCATCGCTATTCTCCCTACAGACTTTTAGCCGCCGCGATTTCGGCAAAAGGGCCGATCGGGCGGAACTTGATTTTGGCATTGACGGGGATTTGCCCCGCAAGATCGAGATGGTATTCCGCGACCGCGCCGATGACGGGATAGCCGCCAGTCAACGGGTGGTCGGCAAGGAAGAGAACGGGCTGGCCGCTATGGGGAATCTGGATTGCTCCGGTGGCCGTGCCTTCGCTCGGCAATTCGGCACTGTCCCTGCGCTCCATCGGCACTTCGCCGGCAAGGCGGATGCCGACGCGGTTCGATTGCGGCGTGACCTGCCAGAGCTGGCCGGTCAGCGTATCGAGGCCCTTTTGCGTGAACCAGTCGGTACGCGGTCCGAGAACCACGTCGAGCGTCACAATATCGCCGGTTGCCGGCGGATCGAAGGCCGGAGCCTCGTCGACAGACACGCTGGAAAGTCCTGTCTTTTCGCCCTTCAGCGGCAGAGTAGTGCCCGCAGTCACGCTTTCTGGACCGACTACGGCGAGCGTATCCGTCGCATAGCTGCCCAGCACGGGCTCGACATCGAACCCGCCACGCACAGCAAGATAACAGCGCATGCCCTTCGGCGGCTGACCCAGGGTTACGATATCGCCGGGTTCGAGAGACACGGGAACATGGGTTTGTGCGGTGAAACTGCGATCTGCGGTCTTGACGGTGATGGGGCAGGGCGCGCCCGCAATGCCGATGACAGCGCGGCTCGTGCTTTTGAAGGAAAAGCCGCCGAGCGTCAGCTCGAGACACGGCGAGTTAACGGGATTGCCGACGATACGGTTGGCGGCGTTAAACGCGCCACGATCCAGTGCGCCGGAGGCGGAGACGCCCTGTCCGGTTTGGCCGAAGCGGCCGAGATCCTGAAAAATGGCGGGCATGGGGGCCGCGAGCACCTCGAAATGCGGGCCTTCTCTTGTCATCTCAGGGCGGGCGGTGCGCGGCGCTGAGGTGGGAACATCAACCGTTCTTCCGGCCTTGTCCATATCGAAGAAACGCACGCGATAACCCGGCTGGAAAAGCGCGCCGGGATCACGGTCTATATCCCACATCTTCACCGGTGTGGTGCCGATGATCTGCCAGCCGCCGGGGCTGTTTTGCGGATAGACGCCGCTGAAGGCGCCTGCCAGCGCCACCGAACCCGCCGGAATGCGGGTACGCGGGCTTTGCCGGCGCGGCACGTGAAGAGCCGTATCGCCGCCAACCAGATAACCGAAGCCGGGCGCGAAACCGCAGAAGGCCACGGTGAATTCGCTTTCGGTATGGCGGCGGATGACTTCGTCGACGCTCATGCCGGTCAGTTCGGCAACGTCGGCCAGATCTTCGCCGTTATAATGGACGGGGATTTCCACCAGATTGTCCGAGGGCGCGATTTTTGCGGAGAGATCGCGGCTGGAAAGCCGTGCAACCAGCGCCTCTGCGCCAATCTTTTCGGGGCGGAAACGGATCATCAGGGTGCGGGCAGCCGGAACCGTTTCGTCGATGCCCTCAATCGGATCGTTCTGAAGCGAGGCGAACAGCGCCAGCGTTTCATCGAGATCGGCAAGTTCGACGAGAATGGTGGTGAGGCTGACGGGGAGAAAACGCATCATATCCTCACGCGTGATAGGCAGAATCGGGAATGTCGGTGATGAACATGTGCCCGGGCGCATGGGTAATCGCGAACGGCACGCCGGACGCCATGACTGCAGCCTGAGGCGTCACGCCGCAGGCCCAGAAAACTGGAACCTCGCCGGGTTCGATCCGCACCGCATCACCGAAATCCGGCTTCGCGAGATCCGATATGCCGATTTCTTCCGGCGCGCCGACATGCACCGGCGCACCGTGAACCGCCGGAAAACGTCCTGAAATTGTCGCGGCATCGGCCACGCGCGAAGCCGGGATCGGTCGCATGGAAACGACCATGTTGCCCTTAAATCGGCCGGCCGGCCGGCAGGGGCGGTTGGTCAGATACATCGGAACGTTGCTTTTGTCGGTCATGTGACGGATTTCGATACCCGCTTCGACCATCGGCGTTTCAAAGGTAAAGCTGCAACCGATCAGGAAAGCGACGAGATCGTCACGCTCTGCCCATGCGGCGGTCGCATCCGCCGTTTCCTCGGCAAGTTTGCCGTCCCGCCAGATACGGTAAAGCGGTAGGTCGGTCCTGAGATCGGCACCGGGGGCAAGAAGCGTGGTTGGTGAGCCGGGATCTGAAACATCGAGCACCGGGCAGGGCTTGGGATTACGCTGCGCATAAAGCAGGAAATCGAAGGCCCAGTCGCGCGGCAGCACGATCATGTTGGCCTGCGTGAAACCGGGAGCGATGCCGGAGGTCGGTGCAACGAGGCCGCCACGATAATCGGCGCGGGCCGTCCGGGCGGCATCCGCATTGGTGTGGCTCAGAAAGGATAAGGGTATCGTCATTGGTCGCCCTTTTAGAGAATGGATGCAAAAGAGCGGATTTCGATGCCCTCGGCTTCGAAACGGCGGCGGATTTCCTGGGCGATCGCCACCGCGCCGGGGCTGTCGCCATGCACGCAGATGGATTGTGCTTCGATCTTGATGCTGCTGCCGTCGATGGCTTCGAGTGTTCCTTCGCGGGCAAGCTGCACCATCCGGTCGGCGATTTTGGCAGCGTCGTGCAGTACGGCGCCCGCCTCGCGGCGCGAGACGAGTTGGCCTTCTGGCGTATAGGCGCGGTCAGCGAAGGCTTCCGCGACGACGGCAAGGCCTGCCTTGCGGGCGAGATCGAGGATGGGCGCATTGGCAAGGCCCATCAGCATCAGCGAGGCATCGACGGCCTTTATACCGTCGATGACCGCTTGTCCCTGTTTCGCGTCATTGGCGATGCGGTTGTAAAGCGCGCCATGTGGCTTCACGTAACGCACCGTGGTTCCGGCTGCGGCGGCGACACCCTTTAGTGCACCGATCTGGTAGATGACATCGGCGATCAGCTCTTCGGAGGTCACATCCAGATCGCGGCGGCCAAAGCCGACGCGGTCCGGGTAGGAAACATGGGCCCCGACGACCACGCCTTTTTCGGCAGCGGCCTTGACGGTGCGGTAAATCCCGGCCGGGTCACCTGCGTGAAATCCGCAGGCGATATTGGCGCTGGAAACGATGGCAAGCATCGCCTCGTCGTCTCCCATGCGCCACGCGCCGTAACTTTCGCCAAGATCGCTGTTGAGATCGATAGCGGCCATGTTTGCCTCCCTTTAGAGCATTTCCAGCAAAAGTGCGTAGCGGTTTTGCTTCGGGAAAATGCGTAATAACAAATATATAGAGCGTTTCCGCTTTTCTCCGAAATGCGGAAACGCTCTAGTTTATTAGAGGCCGAGCAGGCCGAAAATGGTGCCGGCGGACTTGTAGCCCATGTACCACGTCAATGCGCATGTCAGAACGCCAAGCCCGAGCAGAATGCGCGAGTAGCGATGGCCGCCCATCAGGTCTTCGCGCTTCCATGCGGCAAACAGGAAGATGCTGAGGCCGATGGGCAGGATAAGACCGTTCAGGCCGCCGACGAAGACCAGCATGGCGGCGGGCGGCGTCGTGATGAGCAGGTAGCAGACGAGCGAGACAGCGATGAAGATGACCGTCGCCATGTTGCGGGCGCGTTCCGTCATGTCCTGCTTGAACACGGGCAGGAACGAGACGGAGGTATACGCCGCGCCGATGACGCTCGTGATGGCCGCAGCCCAGAAGATGATGCCGAATAGGCGGAAGCCGAGATCGCCCGCGGCCGACCGGAAAGCCTGTGCGGCGGGATTGGCGGCCTGGCCCGATGTATCGATGACGACGCCGCTGGCGACAACGCCGAGAATGGCGAGGAACAGCACGTAACGCATGATGCCGGTGACAGCGATGCCGGTCAGAGCGGCGCGGTTTACCGCGGGCAGGTTTTCAATGCCGACCATTCCCCGGTCCAGCAGACGGTGCGCGCCGGAATAGGTGATGTAGCCGCCAACGGTGCCGCCGACGATGGTGGTGATGGTCGCGAAATTGATTGTGTCCGGCAGGAATGTCTGGCGGAAGGCATCACCGACCGGCGGCGCGGATACGAATGCAACGTAGAGCGTCAGCACGATCATCAGGATACCGGCGAAAATGATGAACCGGTCGACGGCGAGGCCAGCCCGTTTGGAAACGAAAATGGCGATGGAAAAGATTGCGCTGATGGCGCCGCCGATTTTCGGATCGAGCCCGAAGATGGCGTTCAGGCCGAGGCCGGTGCCGCCAATATTGCCGATATTAAAGAAAAGGCCGCCGATGATGACGAGAATGGCGAGAAGATAGCCGGAGCCCGGAATGGCAGCATTGGCGATGTCGGACGCACGCATGCGCGTCAGCGTTACGATGCGCCAGATGTTGAGCTGAACGACGAAGTCTATGAGGATGGAAGCAAGAATGCCGAAGGCGAATGCGGCACCAAGCTGCATGGTGAATGTCGCCGTCTGCGTGATGAAGCCGGGACCGATGGCAGATGTTGCCATCAGGAAGATTGCTCCCAGAAGAGATGCACGTTTTGACATTTTGAGATCGGCAGTCGGGGTGAGCTTTTTCTGCTCCATGGATTTTCTCCGCTCCTGTCGCAATCCGCCCCTCGCGGATGCTTTATGCCACCGATCTTGTCTTGTTCCGTGAGATTGTCAATATTGTTCAACAATAAATGATAATCGTTCTTTTATTTTGTCTATTTGTTGGACGTTATGAGTATGAATTCATCACGTTTTTTTGGCGCTTTGCTGAAGCTTTGTGCTATGGGCAATCATGCCGTGTCCGAACATGCCTGTCACGGAATTCCCAACGTTGCATTGCTCTTAAGGAAAGCGCCATGACGGAAACGATAGAGGGTCTGCCGCTTGCGGATCGATTGGCAAAGGGTATTCGCACCCTGCTGATCTCCGGTGAACTGATGCCGGGCCAGCGTCTTTCGGAAGCAGCCTTCAGCGAACGTTTCGAGGTCTCCCGCAATTCGCTGCGTGAAGCCTTTCGTCTCCTGACCAAGGATGGTCTGCTGCGTCACGAGGCCAATCGCGGCGTTTTTGTCGCCGTTCCCACCCTGGCTTCAGTGATTGATATTTACAGGGTGCGGCGCATGGTGGAATGCGGGGCGCTGCGTCAGGCCTGGCACAAGCACCCGGCCATCCGGACAATGCGCACGGCGGTCGATGATGCCAGGATAAAGCGCGACCAGGCAGACTGGTTAGGCGTGGGTAGCGCCAACATGAAGTTTCACGCCGCCGTGGTCGACCTTCTCGACAGCGCTCGTCTCAGCGATTTTTACGAGCGAATCGCCGCTGAGCTCAGGCTTTGTTTCGGCCTGCTGAAAGACCCGGAACAGCTCCATTCCCCCTTTGTGGACATGAACAGCAAGATCCTGTCACTGATGGAAGAGGGCAAGGCGGCTGAGGCCGGTGACGAGATGGAAATCTATCTCAATCTTTCCGAGCGGACGGTTTTGAAGGCGCTCGAACGGGCGTCCTGAGAAATCAGGCGGAGCGGGATGAAAACGTCCCTTTCACGTCCGCTCCATTTTTATATAGGCGCCTGATTGCCAAGTTTGTTGCGGTGCGTCATCAATGCCGACATGACGCTTCGCGACCTCACCATTCTCGTTATAGACGAAAACGCGATCCGCGCCTCGATCATCGAGGAGGGGCTGCGCGAGGCCGGGTATAATCGCGTGACGCTCATCCATGAGGTGCACGGCGTGGCGCGGACCATCGAGACGCTGCAGCCCGATGTCATCTTCATCGACCTTGAAAATCCCAATCGCGACATGATGGAGCATCTGTTTCAGTTGACACGCACGGTCGGCCGGCCGATCGCCATGTTTGTCGACCGCTCCGATACCGCGTCCATCGAGGCGGCCGTTGAGGCCGGTGTTTCCGCCTATGTCGTTGACGGGCTGAAGAAAGAACGCGTCAAACCCATCCTCGATATGGCAGTCAGCCGCTTCAACGCTTTCAGCCGTCTGCGACAGGAACTTGCCGAAGCAAAATCGGCGCTTGAGGAGCGCAAGGTCATCGAGCGCGCCAAAGGCATTTTGATGAAAATGCGTGGCCTGTCCGAAGAGGAGGCTTTTGCGCTTCTGCGGCAAACGGCGATGAACGAGAAAAAGAAAATATCCGAGATCGCGCAAAGCGTGGTCACCGCGGCCGGTCTGTTGATGTAACGAACCCGCCGGCGGGACAGTCGAGGAGTGTATGATATGGCGGCACAGGAAAAATCGGCCGGTTCAAAAGCGGGCGCGCCGGCAATCGTTGGCAGCGACCGGCAAAAAATCCTGCGGGCAGGTTTTATTCCTCTTGTCGATGCGTCCGTCCTCATTGCTGCGGCGGAATTCGGCTTTGCCGAGCGCGAAGGCCTGACGCTCGATCTCGTCAAGGATGTGTCCTGGGCGAATGTGCGCGACCGGCTGGCATTCCGGCAATTCGACATTGCCCATATGCTGTCGCCGATGCCGGTTGCCTCCATGCTCGGACTCGGCTCCAACCCTTCGCCGACGATCACGCCGTTTTCACTTGGGCGCGGCGGCAATGCGATAACGCTTTCGACGCGGCTTTTTGCCCGGATGAAGGCGTTGACGGGGCTTTCCGAAACGGCGGGGGCGCTGGAAAATGCGAAGGCCTTAAAGCAGGTGCTGGATGACATGCGAGCGCGGGGCGAAGCTACACCGACGCTCGGCATGACCTACCCGTTTTCCTCGCACAATTACGAATTTCGCTATTGGCTCGCCGCTGGTGGCATTCATCCCGATCACGACGTCAAACTGGTGGTCGTACCACCGCCATTGACGTCGGATGCATTGGCGGCGGGCGCCATAGATGGTTTCTGTGTCGGTGCGCCGTGGAACATCGTTGCCGCCGAGCGCGGTGTGGGCAGGATCGTCGCTGCCAAGCAGGATTTGTGGCCGTCTGCGCCGGAAAAAGTGATCGGGATGCGGCCTGAATGGGCTGAAAGCCAGCAGGAAACGGTCAGCCGGCTGCTGATGGCGCTCGATGCCGCCGCGCGTTGGTGCGACCTTGCGGAAAATCACGATGATCTGAGCAGGACACTTGCCGATCCGCGTTATATCGGTGCGCCGCAAAGCATCATCCGCCATGTGCTTGCCGGTGAATTCAACATCGACAGCCAGGGCAACCGCCGGGTCATCGACAAATATTTCCTCTTCCACGGCGGCCATGCCAATTATCCGCGCCAGAGCCAGGCATTGTGGATTTACAGCCAGATGATCCGCTGGGGGCAGACGGAGTTTTCGCAAGTTGGTGTGGAGGCCACCCTGTCCGCTTACCGTCCAGATATTTATCGGGCGGCACTGGGCGATGCCAATGCGCCCGATGATGCCGATATTCGAGTCGAAGGGCAGGAGGCGGGTGACCGGTTCGTGGACGGTTTTGTTTTCGATCCCGCAGACATTGCTGGCTATGTGAATGGCTTTTCCGTGCGCAGTTCTGCCCCGTTTTCCATCTCCCAAGGCGAGGCCTGACAGCGGTCGGCCGGGCAAGCTGCGCAAATTTCAAGCGCGGAATTTATCCATTTGCGCAAACCATAGACAAAATTCCTACTGATTAAAATTTAATCGTCCGATTCAATCTCGGAAATTCCGTTTTTTTCCAAGGCGATAGCTTCCATAAGTAAAACTGGCACGCCTCTTGCGTCTTCGTCTTTGCACTGGTCAACGGCGATCGGGGCGAGCAGGGCGCGGCATAAGCGCTTTCACAGACATAGACGTCGCAAGGTTTTGCTGCCCGGAACATTTCCCGTTCCGAAGGCGCAAACTCCGAGCGGCGTTTTTTTTATTTTCAGGTTTTTTCGCAAGCGAACGCGCCACCCATGCGGTGGTCCAATAAGGGGAAGATGCGAATGAAAAAGATATTCTCGGGCGATGTCAGCCGCCGCGCCATACTGAAGACGACAGCCGCCGCAGCCCTTGTTACCGCCGTGCGCACCGCTTTTCCGTCAGGCGCTTTCGCAGCCACGGCTGAGCCGGAAGTGAAGGGCGCGAAAATCGGCTTCATCGCGCTGACCGACGCCGCCCCGCTTATCATCGCGGCGGAAAAGGGACTGTTCGCCAAGCATGGCATGCCGGATGTCGAGGTTCTCAAACAGGCATCCTGGGGTGCGACACGTGACAATCTCGTGCTCGGCGGCGCATCGAACGGCATTGATGGCGCGCATATCCTGACCCCGATGCCCTATCTCATGCATACCGGCAAGGTGACGCAGAACAACGTGCCTGTGCCGATGGCGCTTATCGCCCGCCTCAATCTCGACAGCCAGGGTATTTCCGTCGCCAAGGAATATGCTGAAACCGGCGTTCAGCTCGACGCGTCCAAGCTGAAGGCGGCTTTCGAGAAGAAGAAGGCAGAAGGCAAGGAAATCAAGGCTGCCATGACATTTCCCGGCGGCACGCATGATCTGTGGATCCGCTATTGGCTGGCCGCCGGCGGCATCGACCCGGACAAGGACGTCTCCACCATCGTCGTTCCGCCGCCGCAGATGGTCGCCAACATGAAGGTCGGCAATATGGACGTCTTCTGTGTGGGCGAACCCTGGAACGAGCAACTCGTCAATCAGGGCATCGGCTTTACTGCATGTACCACCGGGGAACTCTGGAAAGGGCATCCCGAGAAGGCGCTCGGCATGCGCGCCGACTGGGTGGAAAAGAACCCCAACGCCACCAAGGCATTGCTGATGGCCGTGATGGAGGCCCAGCAATGGTGCGATGAGATGGCGAACAAGGAGGAGATGTCCACGATCCTCGGCAAGCGCCAATGGTTCAACGTGCCGCCGAAGGACGTTCTTGGCCGCCTCAAGGGCAATATCAATTACGGCAACGGCCGCGTGCTGGAAAATACCGGTCTGCAGATGAAGTTCTGGCAGGATCACGCGTCCTATCCCTTCCGCAGCCACGACAGCTGGTTCATCACGGAAAACATCCGCTGGGGTAAATTTGCACCCGATACGGACGTGAAGGCGCTGGTTGCCAAGGTCAATCGTGAGGACATCTGGCGCGACGCTGCAAAGGATCTCGGTGTTGCCGATATTCCCGCCTCCACGTCGCGCGGCAAGGAAACCTTCTTCGACGGCAAGGTCTTCGACCCGGAAAACCCATCGGCCTATCTCGAAAGTCTTTCCATCAAGGCAGCCTCCTGAGGAGGAGACACGGGTGTCGCCCCTTCTCCGCCGGGTTGCCATTTAATGATGGACACCAAAGGCCGGATGAGGGGCGAGACCCTGACCGCAACCGAAATCCAAAGGAAACGCCATGTCCGCATTGGCTCGAAATTTCAAGGAACAGCCGCAGCAACCGGTGGTACATAAGGCAAACGTCGTGACCCTTCCGCCCAAACATCCCTCGCGGTTCAATCTGCGTAAACTGGGTGCTGCGGCGGCCCGCAATATCATACCGCCATTTGTCGTCCTCGCCGTTCTGCTGGGCGTCTGGCAGGTGCTCTGTTCCGCCCCCGGCTCGTCCCTGCCGCCGCCAAGCCAGGTATTCGAGGAAAGCTACGATCTCATCGTATCGCCGTTCTTCCATAATGGTTCGCAGGATATCGGCCTCGGCTTGCGCGTGCTGGTCTCGCTGGAGCGCGTGGCATACGGTTTCGGCCTTGCGGCCATCGCCGGCATCATTCTCGGTGCGGTCATCGGCCAGTCGATCTGGGCCATGCGCGGCCTCGACCCGATTTTTCAGGTCCTGCGCACCGTGCCGCCGCTCGCCTGGCTGCCGCTTTCACTTGCCGCCTTTCAGGACAGCAATCCGTCCGCCATTTTCGTGATCTTCATCACCTCCATCTGGCCCGTCATCATCAATACGGCGGTCGGCGTGCGCAACATTCCGCAGGATTATCGCAACGTTGCGAAGGTGCTGCGGCTCAACCAGATCGAATTCTTCTTCAAGATCATGCTGCCGTCGGCCGCGCCTTACATCTTCACCGGTCTGCGCATAGGCATCGGCCTCTCCTGGCTCGCCATCGTGGCGGCGGAAATGCTGACCGGCGGCGTCGGTATCGGCTTCTTCATCTGGGATGCGTGGAACTCCTCGCGCCTGCCCGACATCATCGTGGCACTCGCTTACATCGGCGTTGTCGGCTTCATGCTCGACAAGCTGGTAGCGGCGCTCGGCAAGGTCATCACCCGCGGCGCTGCGGCCAACTAAAAGGGCGACCATCATGAACGCTTATCTGAAACTCGATCATATCGACAAATATTTCGACAAGGGCGGTTCGCGCGCCGAGGTGCTGAAAGGCATCAACCTGACCATCGGCAAGGGCGAATTCGTCTCAGTCATCGGGCATTCCGGCTGCGGCAAGTCCACCATGCTCAACCTCATCGCCGGGCTGACCAAAGTCTCAGCAGGCGTCGTGCTTCTGGAAAACCGCGAGGTCAACGAACCTGGCCCGGAACGCGCCGTCGTCTTCCAGAACCACAGCCTGCTCCCCTGGCTTTCGGTTTATGAAAACGTCAACCTCGCCGTCGCGAAGGTCTTCAGCAATACCAAGACCAAAGCGGAACGCCACGACTGGGTCATGCGCAATCTGGATCTCGTGCAGATGGCCCATGCCAAGGACAAGAAACCGTCTGAAATTTCCGGTGGCATGAAACAGCGCGTCGGCATTGCCCGGGCGCTCGCCATGGAGCCGAAAATCCTGCTGCTGGACGAGCCTTTCGGCGCACTGGATGCGCTGACTCGCGCCCACCTTCAGGACGCCGTGATGGAAATCCACGCCCGACTTGGCAACACCATGGTCATGATTACCCATGATGTGGATGAGGCGGTGCTGCTTTCCGACCGTATCGTGATGATGACCAACGGTCCCGCCGCCCATATCGGCGAAGTGCTTGACGTGCCGCTGCCGCGCCCGCGCAACCGCATCGAGCTTGCATCCGACAAGACCTACCTCAAATGCCGCGAGGCCGTGCTGAAGTTCCTTTACGAACGTCACCGCTTCGTCGAAGCTGCGGAGTAACCACCATGGCGCAAAAACTCGTCATCATCGGCAATGGCATGGCGCCGGGGCGCATGCTGGAAAACCTTTTCGAAACCGCCCCCGGCCTATACGACGTCACCATTTTCAACGCCGAGCCGCGCGTCAATTACGACCGCATCATGCTCTCGCCAGTACTCTCAGGCGAAAAGAGCTATGAAGATATCGTCATCCACAATGACGAATGGTACGCGGCCAACAATGTGACGCTGCACAAGGGCGCGAAGGTCACCGGCATCGACCGCGACAACAAGACCGTAACAAGTGAAAACGGCATCACCGTTTCCTACGACAGGCTGGTGATCGCCACCGGTTCCCTGCCCTTCATCATTCCCGTCCCTGGCCATCAATTGCCGGGCGTTCTCGCCTATCGCGATCTCGACGATGTCACGAAGATGCTTGAAATCGCCGAAGGCAAGGGTCGCGCCATCGTCATCGGCGCCGGCCTTCTGGGTCTGGAAGCAGCTTATGGGCTGAAGCGCCAGGGAATGGACGTCACCGTCATCCATCTGATGCCGACGATCATGGAGCGGCAGCTCGATCCGGCAGCGGCCTATCTTCTGGAAAAGGCGCTGAACGAGCGCGGCATCGACATCATCACCAAGGCCAATACCAAATGCATTCTCGGCGCGGAGAAGGTCGAAGGCATCGAGCTGGAAGACGGCCGCGTCATTAAAGGCGACATGGTGGTGATGGCGGTCGGCATCCGTCCCGCCTCGGGTCTCGCCAAGGAAGCCGGCATCGCCGTCAATCGCGGCATCGTCGTGGATGATGGCATGATGACGTCGGATGCCTCGATATATGCGCTTGGCGAATGCGCCGAGCATCGCGGCATGTGCTACGGGCTGGTCGCGCCGCTTTATGAATCTGCGCGGGTGCTGGCGGACCGGCTTTGCGGCGGTTCAGCCGAGTATCATGGTTCGGTCACCAATACCAAACTGAAGGTCACCGGCATCAACCTGTTTTCCGCCGGCGATTTTGCCGAGGGCGACGACCGCGAGGAAATCGTGCTGCGCGATGCCACCGCCGGTGTCTACAAGCGCCTGATCCTCAAGGAAAATCGCATCATCGGCGCGGTTCTTTACGGCGAGACGGCGGATGGGTCGTGGTTCTTCGACCTGATGAAGAAATCGACCGACATTTCCGCCATGCGCGAAACCCTGATCTTCGGCCAGGCCTATCAGGGAGGGTCCCCGCTGGACCCTATGGCGGCCGTTGCAGCCTTGCCGGATGATGCGGAAATCTGCGGCTGCAACGGCGTCTGCAAGGGCAAGATCACCTCGGTCATCACCTCGAAGGGGCTGACCTCGCTGGATGATGTGCGCGCCCATACCAAGGCATCCGCCTCCTGCGGCAATTGCACCGGTCTTGTCGAACAGCTGATGACGCTGACGCTTGGCGACAGCTACAATCCCGCTGCCGTGCAGCCCATGTGCAAATGCACCGATCTCGGCCACGATGATGTGCGCCGTCTCATCAAGGCCAAGGGCCTGAAGACCATTCCCGCCGTGATGCAGGAACTGGAATGGAAGACCTCCTGCGGCTGCGCCAAGTGCAGACCTGCGCTCAACTACTATCTCGTCTGCGATTTTCCCGACGAATATGCCGACGACTACCAGTCGCGTTATATCAATGAGCGCGTCCATGCCAATATCCAGAAGGACGGCACCTATTCCGTCGTTCCGCGCATGTGGGGCGGTGTCACATCTTCCTCCGAACTGCGGGCGATTGCGGATGTGGTCGACAAGTTCGAAATCCCGATGGTGAAGGTGACAGGCGGGCAACGCATCGATCTTCTCGGCATCGAGAAGGAGGATTTGCCGGCGGTCTGGGCCGATCTCGGCAAGGCCGGTTTCATTTCCGGCCAGGCCTATGCCAAGGGGCTTCGCACCGTGAAGACCTGCGTTGGAGAACAATGGTGCCGCTTCGGCACGCAGGATTCCACCGGCCTCGGCATCCGTATCGAAAAATTCATGTGGGGCTCATGGACGCCCGCGAAGCTGAAGCTTGCCGTTTCCGGCTGTCCGCGAAACTGCGCTGAGGCGACATGCAAGGATATCGGCGTCATCTGCGTCGATTCCGGTTTCGAAATCCACTTCGCCGGTGCCGCCGGTCTCGATATCAAGGGTACGGAAGTGCTGGGCCTCGTCCATACCGAGGATGAGGCGCTGGAGCATATCGTGGCGTTGACCCAGATGTACCGCGAGCAGGCGCGCTACCTCGAGCGCATCTATAAATGGGCCAAGCGCATCGGTTACGACGAAGTCCGCCGCCAGATCATGGACGATGCCGACAAGCGCCGGGCCTATTTTGACCGCTTCGTCTTCAGCCAGAAATTCGCGCAGGTCGATCCCTGGTCGGAACGTGTGTCCGGCCACGACAAGCACGAATTCAGGCCGATGGCGGCAATCGGTTTCAACGAGGCAGCGGAGTGAGAACGATGGACAGCAACTGGATCGATATTGGCGACATTTCCGACATTCCGCTGCGCGGCGCGCGCTGCGTGAAAACGCCTATGGGCAAGATCGCCGTGTTTCGCACGGCTGAAAATCAGGTCTTCGCCATCGAGGATCATTGCCCGCACAAAGGCGGCCCGCTGTCTCAGGGCATCGTGCACGGGTCTTCGGTGACATGTCCTTTGCACAATTGGGTCATTTCGCTGGAGACCGGCAAGGCGTTGGGGGCGGATGAGGGTGAGGTGAGGACCATTCCTCTCCGCAATCTCGACGGGCGGCTTTCGATTGCGCTCGAAACTTTGATGATTGCGGCGGAGTGATATCAGATGTTGGCGACGATACTCCCCTCTGTCCTGCCGAACATCTCCCCCTCGAGGGGCAAGATCGACAAGTGGCACGCTTCTCGCTTCATCTCTGTTGTCGGAGACGCAAGCTGTGAAATAGAGCCGGTGCCGCAATTGATCTACCCCTTTGAGGGGCAGATGTCCGGCAGGGCAGAAGGGGGTAAATGCCACGCACCAAGAGGGCAAACCCATGCCCGTTGAAACGAAAACCACCTGTCCCTATTGCGGTGTCGGCTGCGGTGTCATCGCCACCGTTGCCGATGACGGCATCGTTTCCGTCAAAGGCGATCCGGACCACCCAGCCAATTTCGGCCGGCTGTGTTCCAAGGGTTCGGCTCTGGCCGAAACCATCGACCTCGACGGACGGCTGCTCCATCCCGAAATCCACGGAAAGCGAGTGGCATGGAATGAAGCGCTTCAACTCGTTGCTTCAAGATTTTCCGAGGCCATTTCCGAGCACGGCCCGGATTCGGTGGCCTTTTACGTTTCCGGCCAATTGCTGACGGAGGATTATTACCTCGCCAACAAGCTGATGAAGGGTTTCATCGGATCTGCCAATATCGATACGAATTCAAGGCTTTGCATGTCGTCTTCGGTCGCCGGCCATCGCCGCGCCTTCGGGGCCGATACGGTGCCCGGCACCTATGAGGATATGGAGCTTGCCGATCTGGTAATCCTCACCGGATCCAATCTCGCCTGGTGTCATCCCGTCCTCTATCAACGGCTTGCTGCCGCAAAGGCGGCGCGGCCGGACATGAAGGTGGTGGTCATCGATCCGCGCCGGACGATGAGCGCCGATATTGCCGATATGCACCTCGCCATCCGCCCGGATGGAGATGTGGCGCTGTTTACCGGTCTTCTGGCCCATCTTTCCGGCAGTTCCGCGTTCGATAACGCTTATGTTGGAAACCACACTGTCGGCTTCGATGCCGCGATGCAGGCAGCGACCGGGCACAGCCTGCCGGAGATTGCCGACAAGACCGGTCTGACAATCGTGGAATTGATTTCCTTTTACGAATTGTTCGAACGCACCCAAAAAACCGTCACCTGCTACAGTCAGGGCGTCAACCAGTCGCAAAGCGGCACCGACAAGGTCAACGCCATCATCAATTGCCACCTCGCCACAGGCCGTATCGGCCGGCCGGGCATGGGGCCGTTTTCGCTGACCGGCCAACCCAACGCCATGGGCGGACGCGAGGTGGGCGGGCTTGCCAATATGCTGGCGGCCCATATGGCGATTGAGAACGCTGAAGACCGCGACCGCGTGCAGCGCTTCTGGGCCTCGCCGGCGATTGCGCAGAAGCCTGGCCTCAAGGCCGTGGATATGTTCCGGGCGGTTGCCGATGGCCGCATCAAGGCGCTGTGGATCATGGCAACCAACCCCGTCGTTTCCATGCCGGATGCCGGTGCCGTCGAGGCGGCGATCAAGGCCTGTTCCTTTGTCGTGGTGTCCGATGTCATCGCCAAGACCGATACCGCCCGCCACGCCCATGTGCTGTTGCCATCGCTCGGCTGGGGTGAAAAGGACGGCACGGTCACCAATTCCGAACGACGTATTTCCCGCCAGCGCGGTTTTCTTGACGCGCCCGGCGAAGCAAAGGCCGACTGGTGGCAAATCGCCGAAGTTGGACGGCGCATGGGTTTTGACGCCGCCTTCGGCTACCGGCAACCTTCTGAGGTTTTCGCCGAGCATGCCGCTCTCTCCGGCTTCGAGAACGCCGGAAGCCGCGATTTCGATATCGGCGGGATCGACCGTGATTCCTATGGTACGATGAAACCGTTTCAATGGCCAAAAGCCGAACCCGGTGAAGCCGCCACGACCCGCTTTTTCGGGGATGGCCGCTTTTTCCATGCGGATAGCAAGGCCCGCTTCATCGCCACGGCACTGCCGGAGACCGGCAGGACATCGGCGGACTACCCGCTGACGCTGAACACCGGCCGCATCCGCGACCAATGGCACACCATGACCCGCACCGGCAAAAGCGCGCGGCTCACCGCCCATATCGCTGAACCCTTTGCCGAACTTCACCCGCGCGATGCACAGTTGCTGGGAATCGAAAGCGCCGATCTGGTGGAGATTGAAAGCCCGCACGGCAAGGTCCTGCTGCGGGCTCTGGTCAGCGAGAGGCAGGCACGGGGAGCTGTGTTTGCGCCGATGCACTGGAACGACCAGTTCGCCTCGCAGGCCCGCATCGATATGCTCGTGCCAGCGGTCACGGACCCACATTCCGGCCAGCCCGCTTCGAAGAATGTCGGCGTGAGTGCACGACGTTTTGTAGCGAAAGCCTATGGATTTGCGATCTCCCGCACCCGGCCTGATGCGCCGGGCTGCGCCTATTGGGCAGTTGCAAAGGCGGATGGCGGCTACCGCATGGAGCTTGCCTTCGAGGAACAGCCGCAGGACTGGACGCTCTGGGCGCGACGGGTTTTCGGAGTCGATATCAGGGTTGAGCCTCTGGGTTATAGTGACCGGCAGACGGGCGATCTGCGGCTTGCTTTCTTCGACGGTGATACCCTGCTGGCAGCGCTGTTCGTCGCCAGAGAGCCGGTGGCCGTTGCCCGCAACTGGGCGATTTCACAGCTGAACGAACGCCATGAGGATTTGCGCATGCGTTTTGCGCTGGTCGCCGGGCGTCCCGGTGCCGGTCGCGCCGATCCGGGGGCGACGGTCTGCTCCTGCTTCAATGTCGGGGTCAACCAGATCACGGCCGCGATCCGCAATGGCTGCCACAGCGTCGAAGCCATAGGTGCTGCGTTGAATGCCGGAACCAATTGCGGCTCCTGCCGCGCCGAGATCAGGGGGATCATCGATGGATGCCTTAAAACCGCAGCGGAATGAACCGAACCGCATGGAGAAGCTCGCCAAGTTGCCAGTCTTCTGGGGGCTTGAGGGCAAGCGCGTGGTGCTGGCGGGCGGATCGGATGGGGCCGCCTGGAAGGCGGAACTGCTGCTTGCCTGCGGGGCGGAACTTCATCTCTATTGCGAGGAAAGCGAGCTTTCGGAATGCTTTGCGGCGCTCGTCTCGACAAGCCAGATGCTGACATGGCATGACCGTTCCTGGGGTCCGGATAGTTTCAAAGGCGCGGAACTGGCGCTGGCGGATTGTGAAACCGACGAAGAGGCGGGACGATTTTACAATGCCGCGCGCTCAGCCGGCGTGCCTGTCAATGTCATCGACAAGCCGGAATTCTGCCAGTTCCAGTTTGGCTCCATCGTCAATCGTTCGCCGGTGGTGGTGTCGATCTCCACCGATGGCGCCGCACCCATTCTGGCGCAGGCCATTCGCCGGCGCATCGAGACTTTGCTGCCGCACGCTCTCAAGGATTGGGGGGCGCTTGCCCAAACCATCCGAGAGCGGGTCAATATACGCCTCGCGCCCGGCACGGCGCGGCGATCATTCTGGGAGAAATTTGTCGACCGGGCGTTTACCGAAAGGCTGGATGAGGGCAGCGAAGAAAGGCTGCTGACAGACATCGGCACGCAGGCCGGTCGGAGAGGATCGGGACGTGGCCTTGTGACGCTGGTCGGTGCCGGACCGGGCGATGCCGAGCTGCTGACGCTGAAAGCGGTACGCGCCCTGCAGGCGGCGGATGTCATTCTGTTCGACGATCTCGTTTCATCCGAGGTGCTGGAACTGGCGCGGCGGGAGGCGAAGCGTATGCTTGTTGGCAAACGCGGCGGCCGGGAAAGCTGCAAGCAGGAAGATATTAACGACATGATGATCCGCCTTGCCAAGGCCGGCAAAAGGGTAGTGCGGCTGAAATCCGGCGATCCGATGATTTTCGGACGCGCCGGCGAGGAGATCGAAGCGCTGGAGGCTGAAAACATCCCGGTCGAAATCGTGCCAGGCATCACCGCGGCAAGCGCCATGGCTTCGCGGCTCGGCGTTTCCCTCACCCACCGCGATCACGCCCAGTCGGTCCGCTTCGTCACCGGGCACTCCAGACAGGGCAAGCTGCCGGAGAATATAGACTGGCAGTCCCTGTCGAACCCTTCCGTGACCACGGTTTTTTACATGGGCGGGCGAACCGCTGCCAGCATCGAGGAAGCCCTTCTGGCGCATGGCATGCCGGCCTCGACGCCCGTCGCCATCATGATTTCCGTCAGCCGCGAAAATGAGCAGCGCTGGTGCGGTTCGCTCGTGCAACTGGCTGCGGCGGTTGAGCGCCTGGGCGTGAACGAGCCTATATTGATCGGCATCGGTGATGCATTTGGTGCTGCAATCTCTGCGTTTTCCGAGATCGGCCTGCCGGAGCCGGTCCCGATGTCAATTCAGAAAGCCGGCTAATAATCTTGCTGGTCCGTGCGGATACGTTTTTCGCATACCTCCGCAAGTGGACCTGATCGGCGCCACAAAACCGTCCCTTGACATTGGTTTTTCGTTCGCTCTTCAATAAAACGAAAAAATTGAAAGAGGAGGGAGGGTGAAATGATGCTCACACCGCGTCAGGATGAAATCGTTGCGCTGGCGAAAGCAAGCGGGCGTGTGCTGGTGGACGAGCTGGCCACGCGGTTTTCGGTAACGCCACAGACGATCCGCAAGGACCTCAACGATCTCTGCGATACGCGGGTGCTGACGCGCATCCATGGCGGCGCACTTTTTCCGAGCGGCAACGAAAACGTCAAATACGAGGCACGCCGTGCGATCGCCTCCTCCGAAAAGCAGGCGATCGGCGCCGCTGCCGCTGCCCTAATCCCCAACAACTCCTCGCTTTTCATCAATATAGGTACGACGACCGAGGCGGTGGGCGAAGCGCTGGCGGATCATCACGAGCTGATGGTCATCACCAACAATATTAATGTTGCCAATAGGTTACGGGTTTTTCCGGGCATCGAGGTGGTGATCGCTGGCGGCGTCGTGCGCGGTTCCGATGGCGGCATCGTCGGTGAGGCCGCAGTGGATTTTATCCGCCAGTTCAAGGTCGACTTCGCCGTCATCGGCGTTTCTGCAATCGATGAAGACGGCGCTTTGCTGGATTTCGACTTTCGCGAGGTCAAGGTTGCCCAGGCGATCATGTCCAACGCTCGCCACGTCATTCTTGTATCGGATTCACTGAAATTCGAGAGGACGGCCCCCGTGCGCATCGGCCATCTTTCACAGGTACACACCTTCATTACCGATCATTGTCCGGTCGATTCGATCCGATCCATCTGTGCCGATAATGACGTCAGGTTGATTGAAACCGAGGTTGGGGAGCCTTGATCCGAACCGCCCCTGAATTTCGTTTGACATTCGTTTTGTCTTCAAATTAGATGTCCGTGCTTTCAATATATCGATGAGGAGAGCGTCGATGAAAGCGCGGGAGGGTCCATGTCTGACGAGGCAATCCACGATGTTTTCGTGATCGGCGGCGGCATCAACGGCTGCGGCATCGCGCGTGACGCTGTCGGCAGGGGTTATTCCGTTGCGCTTGCGGAAATGAACGATTTTGCCTCCGGCACCTCGTCGGCCGCCACAAAGCTCATTCATGGCGGTTTGCGTTATCTCGAACATTACGAATTTCGTCTGGTGCGAGAAGCGCTGATGGAGCGCGAGGTGTTGTGGGCCATGGCGCCGCACATCATCTGGCCTATGCGCTTTGTTCTGCCATTCCAGAAGGGCGGCGTGCGCCCGGCCTGGCTCGTGCGTCTCGGGCTTTTTCTTTATGACCATCTCGGCGGCCGCAAGCTTTTGCCCGCCACCCGCTCGCTTGATCTGCGCCGTGATCCCGCAGGGAAACCGCTGAAGCCGATTTTTGCCCGGGCTTTCGAATATTCTGACGGCTGGGTGGACGATGCCCGTCTTGTGGTGCTGAATGCCCGCGATGCCGCCGATCGCGGTGCCTTGATCCTCAACCGCACGCAGGTCGTTTCGGCACGGCGCGAAGGCGCCTTCTGGCGGATCGAAACTAAAAATGGTGCCGGAGAAACCGCGACCTACCGGGCGCGCATGCTGGTAAATGCGGCAGGTCCCTGGGTGGACAAGGTTCTGGCTGCGACATTCGGTAAAAACAATGTCCACAACGTCCGCCTCGTGCAGGGCAGCCACATCATCGTGCGCAAGAAGTTTTCCGATCCGCGCGCCTATTTTTTCCAGAACCCGGACGGGCGCATCATCTTCGCCATCCCTTATGAGCAGGATTTTACCCTGATCGGCACGACGGATCGCGACTATACCGCCGACCCCCGGGCTGTTAAGATCAGCGACGAGGAGATCAGCTATCTTTGCAACGCGGCGAGCGAATATTTCGCTGAACCGGTGACGTCGGCCGATATCGTCTGGACCTATTCCGGCGTGCGGCCGCTGTTTGACGACGGCGCATCGAAAGCGCAGGAGGCAACCCGCGATTATGTGCTGAAAACCGAAGGAGCTGAAGGCGAAGCGCCGCTTCTCAATATCTTCGGTGGCAAGCTCACCACCTATCGACGGCTTGCGGAACATGCTCTTGAAAAAATTGGTGATGCGCTGGGTGAAAAGGGCTCGCCGTGGACGGCAGGTTCACATTTGCCGGGCGGAAATTTCGGTGCCGAGGCTTATGCGGGAGAGGTCACGGCCCTGCGGTCGCGTTATCCTTTCCTCGATGAGCGGCATGCGAAGCGGCTCATCCGCTGCTACGGAACGGACGCCGCGTCGATTATTGGCAATGCCGGGGACATGGCAGGGCTGGGACGGCATTTCGGCGGCACGCTTTATGAGGCCGAGGTGCGCTGGCTGATGGCCCGGGAATGGGCGATGACGGCGGAGGATATTCTGTGGCGCCGCACCAAGCAGGGGCTTTTCTTTACCCAAGAAGAGGTGCGCGGGCTGGAGGATTATATCGATGACATTGCAGGTGGACGCTTGAAGGCAATCTGACGATCCGATCAAAAAGCGGAGGAGGCTTTGGATCACCATGCTTGAATTGCGAAACGTCTCGAAGATGGCCGGCGGTGAATATCATATTCACCCGACCGATCTGACGTTGCAGCGCGGAAGCCTGAACGTCCTGCTTGGACCGACACTTTCGGGCAAGACGACACTCATGCGGCTGATGGCCGGGCTGGACAAGCCAAGTGGCGGTACGATTCTCTTTAATGGGGAGGACGTGACGGGCTGGCCGGTTCAGAAGCGCAACGTCGCCATGGTGTATCAGCAGTTCATCAATTATCCGGCGCTCAGCGTTTATGAAAACATCGCCTCGCCGATGCGCGTTGCCGGCAAGGACAAGGCAACGATCGACAGGGAGGTGAGGAAGGCCGCCGAGCTTCTGAGGCTGACGCCCTATCTCGATCGTACGCCTCTCAACCTCTCCGGTGGCCAGCAACAACGCACGGCACTTGCCCGCGCCATCGTCAAAAACGCCAATCTGGTGCTCCTCGACGAGCCTCTCGCAAATCTCGATTACAAGCTGCGTGAGGAGTTGCGTGAGGAATTGCCGCGCATCTTTGCCGAATCCGGTGCGATCTTTGTTTACGCCACGACGGAACCCTCCGAAGCTCTGCTGCTTGGTGGCAATACCGCGACGCTGAACGAGGGCAAGGTAACGCAATTCAGCCGCACGATCGAGGTTTACAGGCGTCCGGTGGATATCGTAACCGCGAAAATATTTGCCGATCCGCCACTCAACACCATCGAGGTCATCAAGACGGGCGGCGCCTTCACGCGCGCCGACCATGCGGTTGTGCCGGTGCCGGCGCATCTTGCTGCCATGCCTGACGGTCCAGTGACCATTGCCTTCCAGCCACATCATCTTTTCCCACAGCAAAAGGGGCAGGCGGCGCAATCCATCCGGGCGCGGACACTGATCTCGGAGATCGCCGGATCGGAAAGCTTCGTACATGTGGAATTTTCAGGCCAGCGTTGGGTGATGCTGGCGCAGGGCATTCACGACATCGAGCCGGACACGGAGATCGAGCTGTTTCTCGATACGCGGCACCTGATGGCTTTCGATACACACGGCCACGCCATCGGCGAAGCGGCTTGAGGGGAGATCGATCATGGCACGCATCACGCTCGATCATATCCGCCACGCTTACAACGCCAAGGCGCAGGCGGCAGGTGATTATGCCCTGAAGGAAGTTCATCACGAATGGGAGGATGGCGGTGCCTATGCGCTGCTTGGCCCTTCCGGCTGCGGCAAGACCACGTTGCTTAACATCATTTCCGGCTTGCTGCGCCCCTCAGAAGGTCGCATCGCCTTTGACGGAACGGATGTCACCGATCTTTCCACCGAAGATCGCAACATCGCCCAGGTATTCCAGTTCCCGGTCGTTTACGACACGATGACAGTCTATGCCAATCTGGCTTTTCCGCTGCGCAACCGGCAAGTGCCGGAAGCCGAAGTCGACCGCCGTGTGCGGGAAATCCTCGAGATGACCGATCTTTCCGGCATGGCCAAACGCCACGCGCGCGGACTTACGGCGGACCAGAAGCAGAAAATTTCGCTGGCGCGCGGGTTGGTGCGATCCGACGTCAATGCCATCCTCTTCGACGAGCCGCTGACGGTGATCGATCCGCATATGAAATGGGTGCTGCGCTCACAGTTGAAGCGCCTCCACCGCCAGTCCGGTTTCACCATGGTCTACGTTACGCACGACCAGACCGAGGCGCTGACTTTCGCCGACAAGGTGGTGGTCATGTATGACGGACAGATCGTCCAGATCGGCACACCCGCCGAGCTTTTCGAACGCCCGGGACATACGTTCGTCGGTTACTTCATCGGTTCGCCCGGCATGAATGTGATGCCTGCCAGCATCGATGGCGCAACGGCGGTTGTCGGCGGCCTTGGCGTTCCGCTTGCCGGCGTGCCGGTGGTGGATGGATCGAAGCGGATCGAAATCGGCATCCGCCCGGAATTCGTTCGGCTGGAGCGGGGTGGCATGCCCATCACCGTCGACAAGGTCGAGGATATCGGCCGGCAAAAGATCGTTCGCGCGCGGTTCGCCGGCCAAAAGCTTGCGATTGTCGTTCCGGAGGAGGAGGACATTCCGGCAGAAGCGGGTGTTCGCTTCGATCCGGCCGCTATCGGTGTCTTTGCCGATTCCTGGCGTGTGAAGATGGGGGCCTGACCATGGAAAAGACCTGGAACAACAAAGCGTGGTTCATGGTGCTGCCGGTTCTGGTGCTGGTCGCCTTTTCCGCCGTCATCCCGCTGATGACGGTCGTGAATTATTCGGTGCAGGATACCTTCGGCAACAACCAGTTCTTCTGGGCGGGAACCCAATGGTTTCAGGAAATTCTTGGCTCCGACCGTTTCTGGAACGCGCTCGGACGCAATCTGGTATTTTCCGGCATCATTTTGGCGATTGAAATTCCGCTCGGCATATTCATCGCGCTCAAGATGCCCAAATCCGGCATCGGCGTGCCGGTCTGCCTCGTCACCATGGCGCTGCCACTTTTGGTGCCATGGAATGTGGTAGGCACGATCTGGCAGGTGTTCGGTCGCAGCGATATCGGGTTGCTGGGTTATTACGCCAATCAGCTTGGGCTTGATTACAACTACGTCAACGATCCCGTCGACGCATGGATCACCGTCGTCATCATGGATGTGTGGCACTGGACAAGCCTCGTCGTCCTGCTGTGCTACGCCAGCCTCGTCTCCATTCCGGATGCCTATTATCAGGCAGCAAGGATCGATGGCGCATCGCGTTTTGCGGTTTTCCGGTTCATTCAGTTGCCGAAGATGAAGCGGGTGCTGCTGATCGCATTCCTGCTGCGCTTCATGGACAGCTTTATGATCTATACCGAGCCTTTCGTCGTCACCGGCGGCGGCCCCGGAAATTCCACCACCTTCCTGTCCATCGATCTCGTCAAGGTAGCGCTCGGCCAGTTCGATCTGGGTCCCGCGGCGGCCATGTCGCTGATCTACTTCCTCATCATCCTGCTGTTGTCCTGGGTGTTCTACACCGTGATGACCAGCCACGACGCGGAGACTTGAGACATGAGCGCCTCTGATGTCACCACAAGCGTGGAACTCAACGGTATCGGCAATCCACCGGTAAGAGCCAGTTCGGCGAGAATATCAGGCCTTGCTGCGAATTCACGATCGCGCCGCCGCCATGGGCCATCGCGCTTTTCCTGGCTGGTGCCGACGATCTACATCATCCTGCTGCTCGTGCCGATCTACTGGCTTATCAATATGAGCTTCAAGACGAACACGGAAATTGTCTCGTCGATGACGCTTTATCCGCACCAGCCGACGTTGCAGAATTATCGGACGATCTTCACGGATTCATCCTGGTATTCGGGTTACATCAACTCGATCATCTACGTCGTCATGAATATGGTGATCTCGGTCTCGGCGGCACTCCCGGCGGCCTATGCCTTCTCGCGTTACCGCTTCCTCGGCGACAAGCACCTGTTCTTCTGGCTTTTGACCAACCGCATGGCGCCACCCGCCGTCTTCGCGCTGCCCTTCTTCCAGCTCTATTCCGCTTTCGGGCTGATCGACACGCATATTGCCGTGGCGCTGGCGCATTGCCTGTTCAACGTGCCGCTGGCGGTGTGGATTCTCGAAGGTTTCATGTCGGGTGTACCGAAGGAAATCGACGAGACCGCCTATATTGACGGCTATTCCTTCCCGAAATTCTTCGTGAAGATTTTCATGCCGCTCATTGCCTCCGGCATCGGTGTCGCCTGTTTCTTCAGCTTCATGTTCTCGTGGGTCGAGCTTCTGATCGCCCGCACGCTGACGACGACCGACGCCAAGCCGATCGCCGCGACCATGACGAGAACCGTTTCTGCCGCCGGCATGGACTGGGGCCTGCTTGCCGCCGCCGGCGTGCTGACGCTCATTCCCGGTGCGCTGGTGATCTGGTTTGTTCGCAATTACATCGCCAAGGGCTTTGCGCTGGGGAGGGTTTGACATGACGAAGATGCCCGATTTTACCTGGATGGCATGGACCTGGCAGACGGCCGCGTTTTTCGGTGCCATCGCCGTGTTGCTGGTTGGGATGTGGTTCTGGGAACAGCTCTCGCCCGGCGGCAACCCCCGCTTCGGCCTGCTGCGTTTCGAGACAACGCGTGGCGACAGGTTGTTCATTTCGCTGCTCGGCAGCGCTTTCATTCATCTTGCATGGCTCGGGCTGGTCGGCCCGAACCTGTGGTGGGCTCTCGCTCTGTCGGCGGTTTACGCAATTGGCGTTTTCCGTTTCGTCTAGAGCAGGAAGAACGGTGCGGCGGAGGAAAACCGCACCCGGCAGACTTCGTGCAATCGCAACCCTTGGGAGGACTGATATGCGACGGCATCTGATGACGACGACGGCAGCCATGCTGCTGGCAATGACAGGTTCCGCTTTCGCCGGAATGGAGGAGGCAAAGCAATTTCTGGACAAGGAAATCGGCGATATGTCGTCGCTTTCGCGTGCAGATCAGGAAAAGGAACTGCAATGGTTTATCGATGCCGCGAAACCTTTTGCTGGCACGGACATCAAGGTCGTTTCCGAATCCCTGACAACACATGAATATGAATCGAAGGTCCTGGCACCGGCGTTTACCGCTATTACCGGCATCAAGGTCACGCACGACATCATCCAGGAAGGTGACGTCGTCGAAAAGATTCAGACCCAGATGCAGACCGGCCAGAACCTCTATGACGGCTGGGTGAATGACAGCGACCTCATCGGCACGCATTGGCGTTACCAGCAGGTGCGCAACCTCACGGATTTCATGGCCAATGAGGGCAAGGACGTCACCAATCCCGGCCTGGATCTCAAGGACTTCATCGGCAGCGCCTTTACGACGGCACCGGACAAGAAGCTCTACCAGCTTCCCGACCAGCAATTCGCGAACCTGTACTGGTTCCGCTACGACTGGTTCAACGACGACAAGAACAAGGCCGATTTCAAGGCCAAATACGGCTACGACCTTGGTGTGCCCGTAAACTGGTCGGCTTATGAGGATATTGCCGAATTCTTCACCGGCCGTGATGTCGGCGGCAAGAAGGTCTTCGGCCATATGGACTATGGCAAGAAGGACCCGTCGCTTGGCTGGCGCTTCACCGATGCCTGGCTTTCCATGGCCGGCAACGGCGACAAGGGCCTGCCAAACGGCCTGCCTGTCGATGAATGGGGCATCAAGGTCAACGACAAGTCGCAGCCGGTCGGCTCGTGCGTGGCACGCGGCGGCGATACCAACGGTCCGGCGTCGGTCTATTCCATCGAGAAATATCTCGAATGGCTGAAGAAATTTGCGCCGCCAGAAGCGCAGGGCATGACCTTCTCCGAATCCGGTCCGGTGCCGGCGCAGGGTAACATTGCCCAGCAGATCTTCTGGTACACGGCCTTCACTGCCGATATGGCCAAGCCCGGCCTGCCTGTCGTGAACGAGGACGGTTCGCCGAAATGGCGCGTCGCACCTTCCCCGCATGGCGTCTACTGGAAGGACGGCATGAAGCTCGGTTATCAGGACGTGGGTTCGTGGACGCTGATGAAATCCACCCCTGACGATCGCGCCAAGGCCGCATGGCTTTATGCGCAGTTCGTAACTTCCAAGACCGTGGATGTGAAGAAGAGCCATGTTGGTCTGACCTTCATTCGCGATACCACCATCCATCACAAGAGCTTCACGGACCGGGCCGCCAAGCTTGGTGGTCTGATCGAGTTCTATCGCTCGCCCGCTCGCGTGCAATGGTCGCCAACCGGCACCAACGTGCCTGACTATCCGAAGCTGGCACAGCTCTGGTGGCAGGCAATTGGCGATGCATCTTCGGGTGCCAAAACCGCTCAAGCCGCAATGGATTCGCTCTGCGCCGAGCAGGAAAAAGTCATGGCCCGTATCGAGCGCGCCGGTGTGCAGGGCGATATCGGCCCAGAACTGGCGGAAGAACACGATATCGACTACTGGAACAAGGACGCCGTTTCGAAGGGCAATCTGGCACCGCAGCTGAAGATTGCCAACGAAAAGGAAAAGCCGGTCACCGTCAATTACGACGAGCTGGTCAAAAGCTGGCAGAAGTAATGTCTGCGTGAAATCTTAAACCGGGGCGGCTTTGCCGCCCCGTCATTGCGTTTGAAAGGGAGTGACATAATGGGCGGTTATATTCTGGCGATCGATCAGGGGACGACATCGACAAGGTCGATGGTCTTTGATCGCGACATGCGGGTCATCGGTGTCGGCCAGCGAGAATTTCCGCAGCATTTCCCGGCCTCCGGCTGGGTCGAACACGATGCCGAGGATATCTGGAAAAGCGTGCTTGAAACAATCCGGCTGGCGCTTGCCGATGCCGGTATCTCCGCTTCCGATATCGAGGCGATCGGCATCACCAACCAGCGCGAAACGACTGTGCTGTGGGACCGTAATACGGGTGAGGCCGTGCATCGGGCTGTTGTCTGGCAGGATCGCCGTGCTGCACCAATTTGCGAGGATCTGAAACGAAGGGGGCTGGAGCCGCTTTTTTCGAAAAAGACCGGTCTGCTGCTCGACCCCTACTTTTCCGGCACGAAGCTGAAATGGCTTCTCGACAGCGTCAGCGGCCTTCGCGAAAAAGCCGTGAAGGGCGAAATCTGCTTCGGCACGGTCGACAGTTTCCTGATCTATCGCCTCACCGGCGGTCGCCGCCATGTGACCGACGCCACCAATGCCTCGCGAACGCTGATCTACAATATCGAGGACAATGCCTGGGATGACGAATTGCTGTCCATCCTCGACATTCCCAGCGCCATGCTGCCGGAGGTGCTTGATTGCGCTGCCGATTTCGGCGTAACGGACAAGGCGCTTCTGGGTGCGGAAATTCCGATCCTCGGCGTCGCCGGTGATCAGCAGGCTGCCGTTATCGGTAACGCCTGCTTCGAACCCGGCATGATGAAATCGACCTATGGCACCGGCTGCTTTGCGCTTCTCAATACCGGCACCGACCGGGTCGCCTCGACAAACCGGTTGCTGACGACCATTGCCTATCGTCTCGATGGCGTGACGACCTATGCGCTCGAAGGCTCGATCTTCATTGCCGGCGCCGCCGTGCAATGGCTGCGTGACGAGCTCGGTTTCATATCGGTCGCGTCTGAAGTCAGCGCGCTTGCCGAAAAGGCTGATCCCAAGCAGCGGGTTTATCTCGTGCCGGCCTTCACCGGCCTTGGCGCGCCCTATTGGGATGCCGAAGCGCGGGGCGCTATTTTCGGCCTGACGCGTGGCACCGGCCCTGCGGAGTTCGCCCGCGCGGCACTCGAAAGCGTCGCCTATCAGACCTTCGATCTTCTGGACGCCATGCGCAACGACTGGGCGGGCGACAATGGCAAGACGGTGCTCCGGGTCGATGGCGGCATGGTTGCCTCGGATTGGACCATGCAGCGGCTGGCGGACATTCTCGCTGCACCGGTCGACCGGCCGGTATTCCTGGAAACCACCATTCTCGGTGCGGCATGGCTCGCAGCATCGCGCGCCGGCATCTGGCCGGACCGGGAGGCCTTTGCTGCCCATTGGAAACGGGATCGCCGTTTTCTGCCAGATATGGATGAGACTGAGCGTAAGAGCGCCATCGCGGGGTGGCGTGATAGTGTTGGTCGCTGCCTCTCGAAACGGGAAGATTGACGCAAGCAAGCGTCTTTTTTACGCAAAACTGCCCGGTGCGATGCTCTTGCTGGATACCAGATCGGAAAGGGCGCGCACCAGTTTTGTGTCCGCGCCCTTACTTGGCTGAAGCACGAATTCCACGTCTTCGAGCGCCGGCAGCACATCAGCCGCAATCTCCCTGAGGCCGGCTGGCGCCATGCTGCGCGGTTGCACGAGGATGCCCATGCCCGCCCTTGCGGCAGCGGTCAGTCCGCTAAGGCTGCCACAGGTGCAGACGATCCGCCACGCGAGACCTGCCCGATCCAGCGCTTCCTGTGCCGCCTTTCGAGTAATGCTTGGCGGCGGAAAGGCGATCAACGGCAGGGCGTCCGGTTGGCTCAGCATTCGCTCCGGGTCACGCGCGAGCCATACCAGAGGTTCGCGGTACAGGAAGTGGCCGAGCTTGTCACCGAGTCGACGTTTCGCGAGCACGACGTCCAACTCGCCATTATCCTGCATCTGGTAAAGCACGCCGCTCAGCGACACCGTCAGCTCCAGATCGACCAAGGGATAGAGGCGGATGAATTCTTCCAGAATGGCAGTGAGCCGGCTGGCGACGAAATCCTCGGAAACGCCGAGCCTTAAGCGCCCGCGCAGGCGGTTTTCGCTGAACAGCGATGAAACCCTGCTGTCGATCTCCAGTATATTGCGGGCATAACCGAGCAGCGCCTCGCCTTCGCCCGTCAGCTTCACCTGATGGGTGCTGCGCGCAATCAACCGACGGCCAAGTGCCGCCTCAAGCCGCTGAATATGCTGGCTGACGGTGGATTGGCCGATACCCAGCCGCTCGGCAGCCAGCGTGAAGCTGCCGGTTTGCTGAAGCATCACGAAGCTGGCAAGATGTTGAAGGTTCAGCATTTATCTCATATCGTGATAACTGTTAGTCTTTGCATCCGAATTCATGATGAGCGATAGTATGGGATATTTCAAGCAAAACCGATGTCGGAAAGACCTCCCATGACCCGCTTCCTGCCTGACCGTTTCACCATGATGCTGGTGGCCACCGTGATCCTGGCTTCCCTTTTGCCGATCAGCGGACAGCCAGCGGTGTATTTCGGGCTTGCCACGAAACTGGCAATCGCATTGCTGTTTTTTCTCCACGGCGCGCGGCTGTCGCGGGATGTGGTGATTGCGGGTATCTTGCACTGGCGCCTGCACATGGCGATCCTTCTCGTCACCTTCGGCCTTTTCCCATTGCTGGGCGTGGCGATCGGTTTCATTCCCGAGAGCATTCTGCCGGCACCGCTTTATATGGGTGTGCTGTTTCTCTGCGTCCTGCCGTCGACGGTGCAATCGTCCATCGCCTTCACATCCATGGCAGGCGGAAACGTGCCTGCCGCGATCTGTTCAGCCTCCGCCTCGAATATTTTCGGCATGGTGCTGACGCCGCTGCTGGTCGGGCTGCTGTTCACGGTCGGTGGCCATGGTGGTGGATTTTCGCTGGATGCGTTCCTGCAAATCTTCCTGCAACTGCTCTTGCCCTTCATCGCTGGCCAGGTGCTGCAGCCGTGGATCGGTGACTGGATCAGGGCACGCAAGAAATTGCTGTCGCCGGTCGATCGCGGTTCCATCCTGATGGTGGTCTATCTTGCCTTCTCCGAAGCAGTTATCGAAGGCATATGGCAGACGTTTTCCGTGCGCGATATCGGCGTTGTCATCGGCATCAATATCGTTCTTCTGGCGCTTGTTCTCTGCGTGACGATGTTCGGCAGCCGGGCGCTCGGTTTCGACAAGGCGGATGAAATCACCATCACCTTCTGCGGGTCGAAGAAGAGCCTTGCCAGCGGCGTGCCCATGGCAGGAGCAATCTTCGCCGGCCAGAGCATCGGCGCAATCGTATTGCCAATCATGCTCTTCCATCAGATTCAGCTGATGGTCTGCGCAGTTCTGGCCCAGCGTTATGCCCGCAAGGCCCATGAAAAAGCAGCGATAACGGAAACTGTCGCTGCGGAAGGCGCGGCAGTATCCACCCGCTGAGGGATGAATTTTCGGCAAATAAAAACGGCCCCTTAACGGGGCCGTTCGTTTGACATCCGGATCGGCTTAGTTGACCTGGGCCGGCGTGATCTGTGCTTCGATCGTCTTCGGCGCATCTGCGCTGTCGGAGGAGATCGCGATACGGCGCGGTTTCATGGCTTCCGGAATATTGCGGACGAGATCGATGTGAAGCAGGCCATTCTTCAGGGAAGCGGTCTGGACTTCGACATGATCGGCCATCTGGAAGCGGCGTTCGAAAGCGCGCGTGGCAATGCCGCGATACAGGAACTCGCCTTCAGACGACTTCTCATCTGCAGCCTTCTCGGCTTTCACCGTCAGCGTATTGGCACGGGATTCTATGCTGAGTTCCGTTTCATCGAAACCGGCAACCGCCATGGTTATACGATAGGCGTTTTCACCCGTCCGCTCGATGTTATAGGGCGGATAGGACTGGGCCTGTTCGGGCTGGCCGAGGCCGTCGAGCATCGAAAAAAGACGGTCGAAACCGACGGTGGAGCGATAGAGGGGGGAAAAATCGACGTGACGCATGGTGTCCTCCTTATGAAGCGACTGTTTGCGGTTGATCCGGCGTCCCGTTCTGGCGACGGCCGGACATATGGCGCGGCCCCGTTCTGGCGGCCGCATGAATGAGATGGGAATGGCTTGGCGCTCCGTCAAGGGGGCGCTTTAAAGCGGAATGGGCGACACAAGATGAACCATCGCTGAACATCCGGTTCCAGCATCGTTCAGTTTGAGAGCCATAAATATCCGTCATCGGAGACATGCTCCGTGGCAGAAGCAATAACGTCCCTTCTTCTTCTGTCCTATTCGCCGGAACCGCGACTGCTTTAACCGACGGTTCCGGCAATTTTTTCTTTGACCTTCCGCCGCCGCCGACCTATCCCGAAAAGGCAGAGAAGCCGGAAAAGACCGATGATCGAAGCCACATTGCGCGAGAGCGAAGACAACCCGGTTCCCGGCAACCATACCGTCGGTTATTTCACCGGCCACGGCGGCAAACAGCTTCGATACGCGATCTTCCGCGCCAGCCGACACATTGCGCGCGGAACTGTGGTTCTGCTGCATGGTCGCAACGAATGTATCGAGAAATATTTCGAGACCGTCAGCGATCTGACGGCCATGGGATTCTGGGTCGCGACCTTCGATACGCGCGGGCAGGGCGGTTCCGAACGGCTGCTGAAGAAGCCAGGCGCCGGGCATGTACGACGTTTTTCCGACTACAAGCGCGACATAAGTTTGTTTCTCGAACAGGTGGTGCTGCCGGATACCCGGCTGCCATTCTTCATGATCGCCCATTCAACCGGCGCACTTGCAGCACTGGCCGCAGCACCCGGCCTGTCGAACAGGATCGACCGTCTGGCGCTTTGTTCGCCCTTTATCGAGCTGGACAGCCAGCAATCCGTTCCTTCGTCCGTCATCCGGCTGGTCGCGACCGCTTTAAGCCTGTTGGGTCTTGGAAAGCTTCAGCTCGGCAGGGATCAGCGCGAACGGGATTTCGATGGCAATCCGCTGACCTCTGACGCCCGACGTTTTGCCAGAAATCTTGCGCTGCATCGGCAATTTCCGGAACTCTTCATCGGCGCACCGACAGCGCGATGGGTTTATGAAGCGCTGAAAACAATGGGTCGGGTGACCCGTCAGGACCATCTGACGGACATAACCATTCCCACCCTCATTCTTGCGCCGATGCTGGATACGATCACGCCCTATAAGGCGCAGGAGGAACTCTCGCGCAACTTCCGCGCGGCGCAGCTTCTTCCCATAACCGGCGCGCGCCATGAATTGCTGCATGAGCGCGACGTTTTCCGCAAACAGGCGCTGGCGGCCATCGACGCCTTTTTCGCGCCGGAATGACGCGGCGATGACGGGGATGGCGCGGTTTGCGCCATCCCCGTCAGTCGCACCATCTACAGTTTTGAAAGAATGGCGAGCGCCTGTTCGTGCACGGCTTTGGAACCGGCTGCCAGAATGCGGCCGCCATTTTCCGGACGCCCGCCATCCCAGGTGGTGATGATGCCACCTGCCTGTTCGATCACCGGAATGAGCGCGCCGACATCATAGGGCTTCAGGCCCGATTCGATCACCAGATCGACATGGCCGGCGGCAAGCAGGCAATAGGCGTAACAATCCACGCCATAACGGAAAAGGCGAACCTGATCCTGCACCTTGTCGTAAAGGGGCTTTTCTTCCGCCGTGAAGATATGGGGTGTCGTGGTGAACAGCACAGCATCCGACAGCGAAGCGCATTCGCGCGTGCGGATCTTGCGTTCACCATCCGGCCCGAAATACCATGCGGCCTCGCCGTCGGCGAAATAACGCTCTTTCGTGAAGGGCTGGTCCATGATGCCCATCGAAGCGCGGCCGGCCGACTGGAAGCCGATCAGCGTGCCCCAGACCGGCACGCCGGAAATGAAGGCGCGTGTGCCGTCAATTGGATCGATAACCCAGATATGTTCGCGATCGAGACCGACATTGCCGTGTTCTTCACCAAGAATGCCGTGTTGCGGGAAACGTGCCTCGATGAGGGCGCGAATGGCGCTTTCTGCTGCCTGATCGCCTTCCGTCACCGGATCATAGCCGCCGTCCTCCTTGTTGGTGACGGCAATGCCTGTGCGGAAGCGGGGAAGCGTTTCAGCGCTGGCGGCTTCGGCAAGTTTGAAGAAGAAATCCCGGTCGGGCAGCATGCGAAACCTCATTGCCTGAATTATTGGGCCTGAATTGTATGGCGAAATGCATAGACCGGAATTGCACCCGCCGTCCACACGTATGGATGCAGGCACGGCCGATTCCAAATTTTCAGCATAAGCCTAAAAAAAGTGCATAAAATAAAATGATTGACAATTGTGCATATAATGCGTAGCGTGACCCTGCAGTCTTTGACTGTAAATACCCTCCTTGGGTGTTTCCTCCCTAGACTTGACCGCGCCAAGGCGCGGTTTTTTTTGCCCGGCGCGTGGGCAGGCTGTCTGGAACAGAGGTCTGAAATATCCTGGAATTTGATGTGTTATTCGGCGGCGAGCGAGGTTTCGATCGCGTATTCCGAAACGAAAACGCCGAGCTGGCGCATGAAGATTTCAAGCGATGCCTGAATGGCGGGAAAATCTGCTTTCTTCGAAAGCGTTTTTTCATCGACGTACAGCGCCCGATTGACCTCGATCTGGAGCGCGTGAAGAGAGCGGATCGGTCGGCCGTAATGTTCCGTGATGAAGCCGCCGGCATAGGGCTTGTTGCAGACCGCAACGAAACCCAGTTCTTCAAGAAAATGCAGAGCGGCGCGGGAGACCTCTTGGGAAGCACTGGTGCCGTAGCGATCGCCTATAATGACATCCGGCCGCAGGTTCGAGCCGGCAACGCGGATATTGCCCGGCATCGAATGGCAATCGATCAGTACCGCCATGCCGAAATTGGCGTGGGTGCGTGACAGCAGCCGGCGCAGGCAGGCGTGGTAGGGTTTGTAAATCGTCTCGATCCGTGACAGCGCCTCGTCCACCGGCAGGCGGTGGGCATAGATGTCCATATTCTCAGCGACGATACGGGGTACCGTTCCGAGGCCGCCGGCAACCCGCATGGAGCCGATATTGGCGTAGGGAGGCAGAGTGCCTTCGAACATGCGCGGATCAAGCTCGTAGGGCTCGCGATTGACGTCGAGATACGCGCGGGGAAAATTGGCTTTGAGCAGCGGCGCACCGATGTCGGGCGCAGCGGCGAACAGCTCGTCAACGAAGTGATCTTCCGAGCGCCGGATCTCGTGCGAATCAAGCCGTGCCGATTCCAGAAAGGAGATGGGGTAACAGCGACCGCTATGGGGTGAATTATAGACGAATGGCAGGGTTTGAACGGCAGGTTCCGTTACTTCGAACAGCTCGTATTCACCCGTTATCCAGTCCATTCAGTGCCATTTACCATGTCGTAAACTATCAGGATGTTCATGTTGCCAGTTACGGTGCGGCAAGTCCATACTATCGACCATGCAGCGCTATACCGATTCTTGTGTTCACATGATATTTACCGTGAAAATCCTATAATCGGGCTAGGGTATCTCAAACATTGAGCAGTTACGGTCACTTATGATGAATCAGAAAATTCTTCTCGCTGAAGACGATAACGATATGCGCCGCTTTCTCGTCAAGGCGCTGGAAAAAGCCGGTTACAAGGTTTCTTCCTTCGACAATGGCGCAAGCGCTTACGACCGGCTTCGCGAAGAGCCTTTCTCGCTGTTGCTGACAGATATCGTCATGCCCGAAATGGATGGCATCGAGTTGGCCCGGCGCGCGACTGAACTCGACCCCGACCTGAAAGTCATGTTCATCACCGGCTTTGCGGCCGTCGCGCTGAACGCCGATTCGAAGGCTCCAAAGGATGCCAAGGTGCTTTCCAAGCCGTTCCATCTTCGCGATCTGGTGGATGAGGTCAACAAACTCCTTGTGGCGTAAGGGGTCTCAAAAAACCTTCACAAAACCGAAAAAAAGCAGTTGACGCATGAACCGGTTTTGTGGTCTATCCGCCGCCACGGAGGGCGTGTAGCTCAGCGGGAGAGCACTACGTTGACATCGTAGGGGTCACAGGTTCAATCCCTGTCACGCCCACCATCCGAATTCTTAAATATCAAGGCCTTGCGAGAAATCGCAGGGCCTTTTTGCATAGTGGCCTCAGTGTCAATCGAACCTGTCCCCTATGGAGTACGCGTCAACGGTCCCATCACAGGAACACGCTGCGACACCGTCATAAATACCACTCCAACTAGGGCAAAGAGGATCGCCAGGAGGACTTAGCGGCCTTCCATGAGGCATGGACATGGAGGAGGGCGTGATGAACCGAAGCGTTTGCGCGCTACCCGCCATTTGGCGTCCTGAGTGCATCGCGCCTTGCCATCCCTTGGTCTTAAGACATCCGACTGCCGCCAGCTGATTGGTATAGGCACGTTTATTGACTACCTATTCGATCCGCGGAGTTCGCTCGAGCGACGGGCTATCCTGTAGGCAGCCTCCAAACTATCCATGCGCTCCGCAATAAATTTCACTCAAAAAAATAAAATGCAAACCGGATTGACGCTTGCCCGGTTTCCCGATATCTCAAACGTCATGCAATAAATTACACGACTTAAAATTTATTGCGGATTGGTCATTGTCCTTGGGAGGGGAATATGTTGGCTTTTCTGAAATCGACCGTTGCCGCGGGTGTTTTAGCCGTGGCGATTTCCGCAGGCGCCGGCTCTCAGGCCACTGCTGCGGGCAAATTCGCCTGTGAACCGGGCGAGACCTATGTGATGAACGTCATGGTTTCCAGCCACCCCTATTGGGTGCCGGTGTTTGAAGGTTTCAAGCAGGCCGCGAAGGCCTTGGGCTGCGAGGCCGTTTTCACCGGTACGCCCGAATACGACATCACCAAGCAGATCGCGTCCTTCGAGCAGGAACTGGTGAAGAAGCCGAAGGGTATATTGCTGCATCCGATGCAGGCCGATCCCTTTATCGAACCGATCAACAAGGCGATCGACTCCGGTGTTTCGGTGACGACTTTTGCGGCGGATTCGCCGAAGTCGAAACGCACCGCCTACATCACCTCTGACAATGTTGCCGAGGCGAAATTTGCGGCTGACGAGATCGTCAAGAAGCTGGGCAAGAAGGGCGAATATGCCGTTCTCGAAAATCCGGGCCAAAGCAACCATGATCTGCGCGTCACCGCACTGATCGATTACATGGGGCGCACTTATCCGGAAATGAAGCTCGTCGGCCGCCAGGCGACCAACCAGGATGCAAACGTCGCCTATCAGGCGGTGGGTGCCCTGTTGCAGGCCAACCCCAATCTCGGCGCATTGTGGATTCCTGAAGCCGGCTCGGCTGAAGGCGCAACGACCGCTGTTCTCGAGGCCAAGAAGAAGGTCCTGATCCTGCATGCGGATATTACCCCGGCGACGCTGGAGCACATCAAGCAGGGCAACATCTACATGTCCATCAATCCCAATCAGGGCGTTCAGGGCTTCATGGGTTTCATGAACACCTTTCTGGGTGCCCATTCGGATCTGATCGACCCCTTCAACGACTACAAGGTATCAGGTTTCAACCCTATGCAGGTTCCTTCGATGGACAATGGTTTCGCCGTGATTACCAAGGCGAACGCCGCTTCCTTCGATCTCAATGACTATATGAAGGGGCGCTGACGCGCCGCCCTGAAACCGGCGAGGTTTACGCCTCGCTGGCAAAGGGGAGCCACGTTCGGGAGGGGCGTTATGGGCGAGGTCATCCTCAACATGACGAATATTCACAAGGCGTTCGGGCCTGTGCGGGCGTTGCGCACTGCTGCCTTTGAGCTGCGGCGGGGAGAAATCCATGCGCTCGCGGGTGAAAACGGCGCCGGTAAATCGACGCTGATGCATATTATCGATGGCATTTTGCAGCCTGATGGCGGCGAAATCCTGCTGGACGGCAAACCGGTCAAAATATCCTCGCCCAATGCGGCGAACCGGCTCGGTATCGGTTTCGTGCATCAGGAGATTGCGCTTTGCCCGGAAATTTCGGTTGCCGAAAACATGTTCATGTCGGAGACCGGCCAAAGCAAATCCTGGTTCATGAATTATCGCGATCTTGGCAAGCGGGCGGCAACCATCCTGAAGGAAATCGGCGATATCGATCCCGCCAGCCGCGCCGGTGATCTGTCGATTTCGCAACAGCAGATCGTTGAGATTGCCAAGGCGCTGACGCTGGACTGCCGTATCCTGATCCTTGATGAGCCGACGGCGGCTTTGACCGAAACCGAGGCCCAGACCCTTTTCCGGATCATGCACCGGCTGGCGGAACGCGGAATTGCGATCATCTATATCTCGCACCGGATGGCGGAGATTTTTGAGCATTGCGACCGCATCACGGTGATGCGCGACGGTTGCCACATCAGGACGGAGAATATCTCCGAGATTTCCCCGGAGGAAGTCGTCAACAGCATGGTGGGACGGGTGCTCGATAAGCTCTACCCACCGAAACTTGCGGAAGAAGAAAAATCGAATGACGTCATTCTCTCTGTTCGGGGACTGAACGAGGGAAAGCGCGTTTTCGATGTCGATTTCGATCTGCGCCGGGGCGAAATCCTCGGGCTCGCCGGCCTGATCGGCGCAGGGCGAAGCGAAATTGTGCGGGCGGTCTGCCGGCTGGAGGGAAAACCAAAAGGCGAGGTCACGTTGCGCGGCCGGCCGCTGAGGCTCAAGGACTATCGCGACAGCATCCGCGAGGGGCTGGTCTATCTGTCGGAGGACCGCAAGGGCGACGGGCTGTTTCTCAACATGTCCATTGCCGCGAATGTCTCGGCGCTCGATGTCGGCAGGATATCAAACGGCATGGGCTTTATCGAACGGCGCAAGGAAATGAAGCGCGCCGACGAGTTGGGACGCCGGCTGAAATTGCGGGCAAACAGCGTCGGTGACGCTGTCTCTACCTTGAGCGGCGGCAACCAGCAGAAGGTGGCACTGGCAAAGATGCTGTCGGTGGAGCCACAGGTCGTCTTTCTCGACGAGCCGACACGCGGGGTGGATGTGGGCGCAAAGGCCGAAATCCACCGCCAGATCCGGGAATTGGCACGCGAGGGTGTGGGCGTGATCGTCATATCCTCTGAATTGCCGGAACTCATCGGTGTCAGCGACCGCGTACTGGTCGTGCGCGAGGGGCGCATTGCCGGCGAGGTTGAGGGTGAGGACATGACGGAAGAAAAGATCATGCAGCTCGCATCGATCAATATTGCAGAGAGCCCGGCAGGGGCCTGAGGGAGCGGGAAAATGGCAACATCGGAAACACCTTCGGGCATTGCAGAAGTGGCGGTTCGCCGCACAGGCTGGTGGGAACCGGCGCTCAAGGCACGGGAGACCGGACTTATCGTCATCATCCTCGCCCTTTTCGCGGTGATGTCTTTCATATCCCCGTATTTCCTGACGGTCGACAATCTGCGGGCCATGGCGATGGTTTTCGCCATCGAAAGCATCGTCGTGGTCGGCATGACGATCCTGTTAATCTCGGGCGGCATTGATCTATCCGTCGGTTCCGTCACGGCGCTTGCGATGGTTGCGGCTGGCTGGCTATTCCTCAACGGTGTCGATCCCTGGGTCGCGGCCGGGCTGGCAATCTGCCTCACCACATTGGTCGGCATGGCCATGGGATTTCTGACAACGGTCATCGGCCTGCATCACTTCATCGTATCGCTGGGCGTCATGGTGATTGCGCGCGGCGTCTGCCTGCTCGCAACGGGCGGCCGGCCGCTCGGTCTCTACTCGCTGCCGCCGGAATTCAAATTCATCGGCCAGGGCGCGCTTGGCGGCATTCCGCTGGTGCTGATCATATTCGCGGTGGTGGTCGTCTGCTTCGATCTCTTGCTGCGGCGCACGACGGCATTCCGTAAGGTGTTCTATACCGGCAGCAATCCGAAAGCGGCGGCTTATTCCGGCATCCGCGTCGGCCGGGTGGTGTTTGCCACCACCACGCTTTGTTCGATGCTGTGCGGTGTCGCAGGCGTGATCTACATGGCCCGCTTCGGGTCAGCACAGCCGAGCTTCGGAGTCGGCATGGAACTTAACGTGATTGCAGCCGCGGTCATCGGTGGCGCCAGCCTTTCGGGCGGCTCGGGCACCATTCTCGGCGCAATCCTCGGGGCGATCCTTCTGTCGGTCGTTTCCAGTTCGCTTGCCTTGCTCAATGTGTCTGTCTACTGGCAGGACATCATCAGGGGAAGCATATTGCTGACGGCGGTCCTGTTCGACCACTATCTTGTCAAGCGTCGCCGCTGAGCGCCTGTGGTAATTGGAGATATACGATCATGCTGGATACCAAGGACGATTTCGATCAACAGAGGCAGATGTACTCCGTCCTGGTGCTGCATTTCATCGAGGGCGTGAAGCAGTCGGAAATTGCCGAGCGGCTAAATCTTTCCCACACCAAGGTGAACCGTATGATAGCGGCGGGCCGCAAGGCAGGCATGGTAAAGATCACTATCGCCAGTCCCTATCAGAGGCTGGTGGACCTCGAAAACGAGATCACACGCCGCTTCGGCCTCAGACAGTCGGTGGTGACACCGACGGTGTCCGACAATCCGGAAACCGCGCTGCAGATGGTCGGACGCGTGGCCGCCAACCACTTGCTGGAGACTATCCGCGACGGCGACGTGATTGCGATTACCGGCGGCAAGGCGGTGAGCGCCGTCGTCGATAATCTGGAGGTGGAGCGCCGTTTCGATGTGCGGGTAGTGCCGCTGACCGGGGGTGTGCAGGGCAAGCATTATACGGATGTCAATCATCTGGCCACGCAACTGGCGGAAAAGCTCGGCGGCAGCGCGTCGCTCATTCATGCGCCGCTATTTGCCGAGGATGAGGAACAGCGTGATCTCCTGATGAATGTCGCTTCGATCCGCGAAGTGTTCGACTTAGCGCGACAGGCGCAGGTGGCACTGGTTGGCATCGGTTCCGTGGAGGCGCCCGGTTCCGGTTATTACGATCTGCTGCCGGATGTGGCCCGTGGCGGGCAGGCGCTGGTGGATGCGGGCATTGCCGGGGAATTCCTTGCCCATCTCACCATGGCGGATGGGCAGCTGGCGCGGATCGATCTCAACTCGCGCGTGGTGGCGCTGGACCCCGGGCAGCTTGCCCGGTGCCCGAACATCATCGGCGTGGCGGCCGGGGCCATCAAGGCCGGACCGGTGGCAGCCACGCTTGCCGGCCGCTATCTGACCTCGCTCGTCGTGGACGAGGCGATCGCCGGCTATTTACTGGATCAGGAAGAGGGGGAAACTTCGTGACGGACAATTCAATATTGACCCGGACGATTGGCGGCAGCGGTATCAGCGCATCAGCCGTGGGGCTGGGCACCTGGGCCATCGGTGGCTGGATGTGGGGCGGCACCGATGAGCGGCAATCCGTCGCCGCTATCCAGGCCTCCATTGACGCCGGCATTTCCCTGATAGATACCGCGCCAGCCTATGGCATGGGTCTTGCGGAAACCATCGTCGGCAAGGCGATTGCCGGCCGGCGCGACAAGGTGGTGCTGGTCACCAAATGCGGGCTGGTCTGGCATGTGAACGAGGGCGCCTATTTCTTCCACCAGGATGGCAAGCCAGTTCACCGTTATCTCGGCGCCGCTTCGATCCGGCATGAGGTCGAAGAGAGCCTGAAGCGGCTCGGAACCGACTATATCGACCACTATGTCACCCACTGGCAGGATGCGACGACGCCGATTGCCGAGACGGTGGAAACGCTTGTGCGCCTGAAGGACGAAGGCAAGATCCGTTCGATCGGCGCGAGCAACGTCTCGCCGGAGGATTTGGTAGCCTATATCGCCACCGGCGCGCTGGATGCCATCCAGGAAGAATATTCAATGGTGCGGCGGGACATCGAGACGACACTTCTGCCGCTTTGCCGCACGAGTGCTGTTTCGGTCCTGAGCTACTCGTCGCTGGCGCTCGGTCTCCTCTCGGGCAAGGTCGGACCTGAACGGGTTTTTGCAGGGGATGATCAGCGCAAGGGCAATCCGCGTTTCAGCCAGGCAAACCGCGAGAAGATCGCGCGGCTGATGCGGGGTCTGGAGCCGGTGGCCGAAGCGCATGGGGCGTCGATTGCGCAGGTCGTGATTGCCTGGACGATTGCCCAGCCCGGCATAACATTCTCGCTGTGCGGGGCGCGCGATCCGGCTCAGGCGGTTGAAAACGCTGCTGCGGCCCGCCTGCGCCTCGCGGAAAATGAACTTGCTCTCATCAGCGCTGGCGTTGCCGAGCATCTCGTGGGGCTCGATGCGTAAATCATGTAGCTGAGACGGGGCTTCAGGCGAATAGCGCATAATTTTCGCTACCCCTCTCTCTCGTCGCTTTAAACGTTTAACAACATTGGGACGCTGGTTGTTAGCCAGCGAACGGTATTCCTATGCCCAGTTTTCGCGAGGACGCTCTACGCCGCATCCGGCAAGACGGTGATTTCGACGCCGTCGTCATCGGTGGCGGTATCAATGGTATCGCCGCCTATCGCGATCTCGCTTTACAGGGACTGCGGGTGCTTCTGGTAGAGCGCAACGACTTCTCGTCCGGTTGCAGTGCCGCACCCTCGCGCATGATCCACGGTGGCCTGCGGTATCTCGAAAATGGTGAATTCGGCCTTGTGGCGGAATCGCTGCGGGAGCGTGATGCGCTTCTGACGCTGGCACCGCATATGGTTCATCCGCTGCCGACGACGATCCCGATCTTTTCAACCTTCAGCGGCTTGTTCAACGCGGCTGCGACCTTTGTGGGTTCCGGCGGAAAACCTGCCAGCCGAGGGGCACTGGCGATCAAGGCTGGCCTCATGCTCTATGACTTCGTCACCCGCAAAAATCGCATCCTTCCCCGACACACCTTCCGCAACGCACGCAAGACGTTGCAACGCTGGCCGGGCCTGACGCCAGGCATCAGATATTCGGCCACCTATTACGATGCGTGGATCAGCCAGCCCGAACGGCTTGCGCTGGAGCTTCTGATCGACACCCGGGCCGATGCGCCGCAAAGCATTGCGCTGAACTATGCCGAGTTTGTCCGCGCTGGCGGTGATTATGGTCTTAAGGTGGAGGGCACGGACGAAACCTTGCCCGTCCGGCCACGCATCATCGTCAATGCGACGGGCGCCTGGATCGATGAGACGATTGGAGCGCTAACGACCACACAGGTTGCGGGGAGGGCGAAACCGACCGTTTCCGGCACCAAGGGATCGCATCTGATCCTCGCCAACGAGGCGCTCTTTAAGGCCTTGAACGGCCATATGATTTTTTTCGAGAATGCCGACAACCGTGTCTGTATCCTCTTTCCCTATCTTGGCCGGGTTCTCGCTGGTTCGACAGATATCAAGGTCGATCGTCCCGAACGGGTGCGATGCGAACCGGAAGAGCGTGATTATATTCTCGATGCGGTCCGTCAGGTCTTTCCGCATATTTCCATCGACCATTGCGACATCGTCTACAGTTTCAGCGGCATACGCCCGCTGCCGCGCAGCGACGCCGCTTTTACCGGAAGAATATCCCGCAGCCATTTCATCCACCGCGTGGAGGGCGATCCGCCGCAGCTCTGCATGATCGGCGGCAAGTGGACGACGTTCAGAGCCTTTGGCGAACAGGTGACCGACGAGGCCCTGGCCTTTCTCGGACGCAAGCGGCTGACTGGCACAATGAACCGCCCGATCGGCGGCGGCAGGAACTTCCCCAGCGGTGCCGGGCGCCTGCCGACCCTGCTGTCGGAGGAATTTTCGATCGACCGGGACCGGGCCGAGTATCTGGCATCGGCCTACGGTTCACGTGCCTTCGAGTTGATGGGTTTTTGTCGGGGCCGTACGGATGACAGTCCGCTTTGCGAAAAACCGCCGATCACGGCGGCAGAGGTAGTCTGGCTGATCCGCTGCGAACATGTCCGCCATCTGACGGATCTCATCCTGCGCCGCACGACGCTTGCCATTACCGGCGTCATCGATGCCGATCTGATCGATGCGATCCTTGGCGTCGCAGCGCGCGAACTGGGATGGGCGCCACAGCAGGCGGCGGACGAACGGCAGCGGCTCGTTGATGAACTGGAGACCTTTTACGGGGTCACGACGGCAATGCTTAAACACAGATGCAAGGAGAATGCATGATGATGCGGATTTCGAAAAAGGCGCGCATGAACCGGCTGTTCCGCAATGGTGGATGCTTGGACGTTGCCATTGATCACGGGGTTTGCAACGAGCCGAGCTTCCTCGTCGGGCTGGAGGATATGGCTCAAACTGTCGACAGGCTGGTGGAAGCAGGTCCCGATGCCATCCAGATGACCTACGGACAGGCGGACCTATTGCAGCAAAGGCCGCAGCGCGACAAGCCGGCGCTCGTCATGCGCATCGACATGGGCAACCCCTATAATTCAACGCGCCACAGAACCATGTGGTCGCAGCTCCAGAACTATCACGATCCGATCATCGGCGCGCTGGAGATGGACGCCGCCTGCGTCGTCGTGAACCTGTTCATGTTGCCGGACGAGCCGGAACTGTTTCGCCAATGCGTCGAGAATATCAGCCGCGTGCGCGCCGATTGCCATCGTTACGGCATGCCGCTGATGATCGAACCGCTGGTGATGTTGCCCAATGATGTGCGCGGCGGTTACCAGGTGGATGGCGATGCTGAAAAGATCGTCACGCTGGTGCGTCTTGCCTCGGAAATGGGAGCCGATATCATCAAGGCCGATCCCACCAGCAATCCGCTGGATTTTCACAAGGTCATCGAGGCAGCGCGGTGCCCGGTTCTGGTGCGGGGCGGGGGGCGTGAGGACTTGCGCAACGTGCTGGCGAAATCAGCGGCACTGGTGGCCGAAGGTGCGAACGGGATGGTCTATGGACGGAATATCTACCAGCATGACAACCCCAAGGCCGTCGTTGCGGCCTTGATGGCTATCATCCATCAGGGTGCGGGCAGGGAAGAAGCATGGGACATCTATAATCGTGGCTGATAAAAATCATATATTGGGTCTGGATGTCGGCAACACGGTGATCAAGGCGGTGCTGTTCGACACGGTCGGCCGGCAGGTCGCGCAACACGCCATCGACGGCCATTCGACATTTCCGCAGCCCGGTTACGTCGAGCGCGATCTGGAGGAGTTGTGGCGCAACGGATGCGAGGCGATCCGCCAGCTTCTGGGAAAATCGTCCGTCGATCCCCGGAGCATCCTCGCCGTCGGTTGCGCCGGCCACGGCAACGGTCTGTACCTGTTGGACAAGGATCAGCAGCCCCTGATCGGTATCCAGTCGCTTGACAGCCGAGCCGCCGATGTGGCGGTAGAGCTTGACCGGAAAAGCGGCGCGCAACTACAGAACCGTTGTCTGCAACGGCCTTGGCCCGCGCAAACGCCCAGCCTGCTGGCCTGGGTGAAAAGGCATGCGTCCGATACATATGCCCAGATCGGAACGGTGCTGTTCTGCAAGGATTTCCTGAACTTCCGCCTGACCGGTTGTCTTGCCAATGATATTTCCGATCTCAGTGGTGCGGGGTTGCTTGCCTTCCCCGAAGCGAAGCTCGACCGGGAACTCCTGTCGCTCTACGGGCTTGAGGATGCCGTCGCCTTTTTTCCGCGCCTCGTGGAATCGGCGGATATCGTCGGCCATGTGACAGCTGAGGCTTCCGCTCTGACGGGGCTTTCCGAGGGCACACCCGTTATCGGCGGTTTTTTCGATGTCGTCTCCAGCGCCATGGGGTCGGGCGTCATCAACGCCGGGGAGGCTTCTATCATCGCCGGCACCTGGAGCATTAATCAGGTTTTCGCGGATAAACCGGTCATCAGCCCCGATGTCTTCATGGTCACGACCTTTGGACGTGGCCGCTATGTCAATATCGAGTCCAGCGCCACCTCTGCGGCCAATCTTGAATGGTACGTGCACCGTGTTCGCTGTGACCATGGTGACCATGCCTTCGAGCGCTGCAACGATCTGGTCGGTTCCGTTTTGCAACGCGCCGACGATCCGTTCTTCCACCCGTTCATCTTCGGCTCGCGACTGGGCGCGGAATTTCGGGGCGGGTTTTATGGTCTGGCGGGATGGCATGGCGAAGGCCACATGCTGAGAGCCCTGTTCGAGGGTGTGTGTTTCGAACACCGCCGCCATATCGGCGTTCTCAGGGAAGCGGGGCTGCCGGTCGACAGTGCCGTCATGTCCGGCGGCGGTTCCCGCAGCCAGCATTGGCCGCAGATCATGGCGGACGTTCTGGAAATCCCGCTGCGTGTCGCGGAGGCCCGCGAGACCGGCGCGCTTGGTGCGGCCATCGGCGCGGCCGTGGCGGTCGGTCTCTATCCCGGCTATGAAGCGGCGGTCGCAGCGATGACCCGCGTGGCCAGTGCCTACCGGCCGGATGCGGGGCAACTTCCACATTATAGGCGGCGCTACGGCCTCTACACACAATTGACCGACCAGTTGCGCGGCTTCTGGAGTGATCTGCGTTTGCAGGACTAAAAGGCTCCCGGTTTTCCTGATCAGCGGCACGCAATGATGCGTGCCGCATGAGCTTGCTCGTAGCTTGCAATATATGCTGGCGTTTCGGAAGGTTCGGATATCCCGTAATATTTTGTTTGTACTGTAATATTACGGTTTTATAATTTATTTCTGTTTTCTTAATTGCGCTAAAAATATGAATTAAAGTAATTTTTAAGCATAGTTTTCTAATATTATCGTCTGGTCTGGTTGCTGACATTTTGGGCTTGCGCGCAGCGACCTCAGCCGTCGCGGCCGGGATTTTTTGTGGGGATGTGACATGCTGTTTAAATCGACAACGGGCCGTAATATCTTCGCAGTCGCCGCATGCGGCGTCGTTGCAACGATCGCGGCTTCGGCCGTGCTGTTTTATCGGTCCTTTGAGGATACGAGGGCCAACAGTATGGAGCGTATGCAGCAGATCGCGCAAGCCGAAGCCTTGACGACCGAGAAAAATATCGGCGGTATGATCCACATCGTCAATAGCCTCGGCTCGGTTCTGGAATCGATGAAGCAGTCGGGCGATGCCGATCGGGGCAAGGCCGATCAGCTTATCCGGCACATGCTGGCGAACAATCCCGATTTGCTTGGTCTCTGGACCGGATGGGAGCCCAATGCCTTCGATGGCAAGGATGCGGACTTCGTCAACAAGGAGGGATATGATGCGACTGGTCGTTATGTACCCTATTGGGTGCGGAGCGGAGGCAAAATAAGCAACACCGCATTGACGGATTATACCACCGCGGGTCCAGGCGATTATTATCAGTTGCCCTTCACATTGAAGAAAACAGTCGTCATCGAACCCTATTCTTACGCAATCGATGGCAAGGAGGTTCTGATTACCTCGGTCGCCAAACCTGTCATCGTCGACGGTAAAACTCTGGGCGTCGCTGGCCTCGATCTGTCGCTGGAGGAAACGAACAAGGCGTTGTCAGCCGTCCGGCCGATGGGAACGGGCTTCATGAGCCTTGTGAGTGGCGGCGGCAAGATCATCAGCCATCCCGATGCGACGATAATGGGTAAGAACCTCGCAGATGGCGGCGCACAAACTGAAGGCTGGGATAAACTGATCGCCAATCCCGGAAAAGAGCTGGAAATGACGGCACAGGACGGCACGGTTTCCCTTGCCGTCGCCTTGCCGGTCATGCTCACCGGCGACATGAAATGGTACGCAATCGTCTCGGTTCCGGAAGACACGGTCTTTGCGCAGCTGCATGCAATGATGCGTGACGCCGTCCTGACGATCGTAACGGCGGCGGTGCTGCTGGCGTTGGCCGGCTGGTTTATTGCAAGGCGGTTCATCAACCGCATCACGAATGTTATCGATGAGACTGCCCAGATCGCTCGGGGAAATCTCCAGCTGACATTGAAGGATATCGAGACCAGGGACGAGATCGGCGATCTTGCCCGCTCGCTTGACGTTTTGCGCGAAAACAATCGTGAAAAAGCCTTGCTGGAGCAGGAAGCGGAAGCCAACCGAACTCTTGGCGAACAGGAGCGGGTGGCCCGCGAACACAAGGCGGCCGATGAGGCGAGCGGCATCCGTTTCGCAGTTGACAGTCTGGCTCAGGCGTTGGCCAGGCTCGCAGATGGCGACGTGTCCTGTCGTATCAACGATCCCTTTGTCGAGCGGTTCGATGCCGTGCGCAACGATTTTAACGCTTCTGCCGGGAAGTTGCAGAACGCGCTTCTGCGGGTATCGGATAATGCCGCCGGTATTGATGCCGGCGCGAATGAAATCAAGGCAGCCTCCGATGATCTGGCAAGGCGGACGGAGCAGCAGGCTGCTGCCGTGGAGGAAACCGCCGCAGCTCTTGAAGAGATCACAATAACCGTGAAAGACGCCGCGAACCGTGCGCATGAGGCGGGCCGTCTGGTTTCCCGCACGCGCATCGGTGCGGAACGATCGGGCGAAGTCGTGCGTCAGGCCGTAATCGCGATGGAGCGGATCGAAAAATCCTCGAACGAGATTTCCAGTATCATCGGTGTGATCGACGAGATTGCCTTCCAGACCAACTTGTTGGCGCTCAATGCCGGCGTGGAAGCGGCGCGAGCCGGCGAGGCAGGCAAGGGTTTTGCCGTGGTGGCGCAGGAGGTGCGCGAACTTGCGCAGCGTTCTGCCGGCGCGGCGAAGGAAATCAAGTCGCTGATCACAAAATCGAACCAGCAGGTCGAAGAGGGCGTGCATCTTGTCGGCGACACCGGCAGGGCACTCGACGCGATTGTCGCCGAAGTGCAGGAGATCAACCAGCACGTCGCCGCGATCGTCGAATCCGCGCAAGAGCAGTCGTCCGGCCTTCAGCAGATCAATACCGCCGTGAACCAGATGGATCAGGACACGCAGAAAAATGCCGCGATGGTGGAAGAAATGACCGCCGCAAGCCACAATCTTGCAGGCGAGGTCGATGCGCTGAACCGGTTGCTCGGCCAGTTCGAGCTGGGTTCAGGCGCACTTGCTCATCGGGGGGCTCTCAAGGCGGCTTGATCGGCCGCCACGGGGTTTAGTTCGCTTCACGTTCAGCGTCGCCAACCATAGGAAGCGGCCTGACGAAGCGCTGTTCCAGAACCTCGCTTCCCCACTGGCTGCCGGGACGTTCCTCTACACAGGTAAAACCCTGGGCCTCGTAAAGATGCCGTGCCGCCAAAAGTCCGTTGAAAGTCCACAGATGGGTTTCGGCGAACGCTTTTTCGTCCGTGAAAGCAAGGGCGGTTGCCAACAACCTTCGCCCGACGCCGCCGCCACGCACGCCATCATCGACGATGAACCAGCGCAGATGCGCGGTTCCCGGTCCCAGATCTTCACCGTCGATTGCAACGGAGCCGATGACATCGTCTCCACGCATTGCGACCCAGATCGCATTTTGCGGGCTTTCGAGCCGGTTGCAAAAGGAGGCGAGACCTTCGGCAACAACGGATTCGAAGCGCTGGCCGAAGCCTGATGTCCGGGCATAATAAAGCGCATGCATTTGCGTGATACGGGCAATAAGGCCGGGCCTGTAGCCCCTGACGATTTCGATCGGGGGAGCCGCGGCGTCGGCCCGGTCTCCCAGCGCGTCGGCATAAAGGCGAAGCCCGTCAAGGATTTTTTGGCCATCCGCAGGCGCGAGCCGCGACAGTGCGTTTGATACCTGTCGGTTGGCAAAGGTGTGGATGGCTTCGACCCGCTTCTGTCCTCGCCCGGCGAGGCGCAACCGCTTGATACGACTATCCTCTTCGTCCGTTTCTTCCAGAACATCGCCCGAAAGAACCAGTTTGCGAAGCATGCGGCTGATGCTCGACTTTTCAAGCCGAAGCATCTTTCCCAGATCGCGTGCGGAAATGCGTGGGCATGCCTCGATCTCGATCAGGGCGTGCACGGCGGAGGGCGGCAGATCGGTGCCGGCAAAGTCTCCACCCATGAAGCCGAGTTCGCGCACGAGCCGACGCGAGGTGGAGCGGATATCGTTTATGGGAAAGGGTCTTTCGGACATGCCAAAATCCATTATGGTTGCATCATGCAACCATAATCATATTCGATCGGTCTTGCCAAGGTCACCACTGCGCAGCGCCGAAAGCGTGAAAACCTCTCGAAACCGCTGTGGTGGTTTCAAAGGGGTCATTCGGTACGGGTGATTATCCGACTATATTGTCGATAAGCTCGACAGGCCTCGATTTCCTCGCGCTGACACCGCTCTAGTCACGAAACCGCAGGTTCCGGCGTGTCAGTTGGTCGACGGTGGTGCAGCCCATCAGCTTCATGCCGCGCTCGATTTCGATGCGCATCAGCTCAAGCGCACGCTCGACACCCGGCTGTCCGGCGGCGGCAAGCGGGAAAAGGTAATAGCGGCCAAGCCCGACGGCCTTCGCCCCCAGAGACAGGGCTTTGAGGACGTGCGTTCCGCGCTGAACGCCGCCATCCATCATGACATCGATACGGTCACCGACTGCGTCGACAATCTCGGCCAGTTGGTCGAAGGCGCTACGCGAACCATCGAGCTGGCGACCGCCGTGATTGGAAAGCACGATGCCGCTGCAACCGATATCGACGGCGCGTCTGGCGTCCTCCACGGACATGACACCCTTCAGACAAAAAGGGCCGCCCCATTCACGCACCATCTGTGCGACGTCGTCCCATGTCATGGATGGGTCGAGCATTTCGGTGAAATAGCGACTGATGGAGAGCGCGCCGCCGTCCATTTTGATGTGGCCGTCGAGCTGTGGCAGGCTGAAGCGCTCATGCGTCAGATAATTGATCCCCCAGGCCGGCTTGATGGCGAATTGCGCAATGCCGGAAAGATTGAGCTTGAACGGAATGGCAAAACCGGTGCGCTTGTCGCGCTCACGGTTCCCACCCGTGATGCTGTCCACCGTCAGCATCATCGTCTGCACACCCGCAGTCTTGGCGCGCGCCATCATATCGCGGTTGAGACCACGGTCCTTGTGGAAATAAAACTGATAGACCTGTGGGCCGCCGCTGATCCGGCGCGCTTCCTCGAGGCTGGTGGTGCCGAGTGAAGAAACGCCGAACATCGTGCCGAATTTTCCGGCTGCGGCCGCAACCGCCCGCTCCCCCTGATGGTGGAAGAGACGCTGAAGCGCCGTCGGGGAACAATAGACCGGCATCGCCAGCTTCTGCCCCATGACGGTGACAGACATGTCCACATCGGCCACGCCCCGCAACACGTCGGGGACGAGATCGCAATTGTCGAAGGCGGCCGTGTTTCTCCGGTACGTCACCTCATCGTCGGCAGCACCGTCGATGTAGTTGAAGATCGGTCCGGGAAGACGCTGTTTTGCCATTCGGCGAAAATCGTGGAAATTGTAGCAGTCTTTAAGTTGCATTTGTTAGTCCACCGATCCGCTCTGCAAACGTTAAAAGATGAAACCTGTCCCGGAATTCTGCGTCTCATACGTCCGTCAAGCTGCCTCAGCTGCGCAGGCCCGGCGCTTCCTGTCCGGTGCTTTCGACATATTCCGTATATCCGCCGCCAAATTGGTGGATACCGTCAGGCGTCAGTTCCAGCACCCGGTTGGAAAGGGCGGCCAGGAAATGGCGGTCATGCGAAACGAAAAGCATCGTGCCTTCATATTCCGACAGGGCCTTGATCAGCATTTCCTTGGTGTCGAGGTCGAGATGGTTCGTCGGCTCGTCCAGCACGAGGAAATTCGGCGGGTCGAACAGCATGGCAGCCATGACCAGACGGGCCTTCTCACCGCCGGACAAAACGCGGCAGCGCTTCTCCACATCGTCACCGGAAAAACCGAAGCAGCCGGCAAGGGCGCGCAGCGGTGCCTGCCCGGCTTTCGGGAAACGTTCCTCCAGCCACTCCAGAATGGTGCTGTCGCCGTCCAGAACATCCATGGCATGCTGGGCGAAATAACCGAGCTTGACGCTGGCGCCGAGCGTGACGTTGCCGGAATCCGGCGTGGTCGTACCGGTTACCAGTTTCAGCAAGGTCGATTTTCCCGCACCATTGACACCCATGATGCACCAGCGTTCCTTGCGCCGCACCATGAAGTCCAACTCGCCATAGATCGTGCGGCTGCCATAGGCCTTGTTGACTTTCTTCAGCGCGACGACATCTTCGCCAGATCTCGGCGCCGGCGCAAATTCGAAAGCGACCGTCTGGCGCCGCTTGGGCGGCTCGACGCGGTCAATCTTTTCGAGTTTCTTGACGCGGCTCTGCACCTGTGAGGCATGCGAGGCACGCGCCTTGAAGCGCTCGATGAACTTGATTTCCTTGGCGAGCATCGCCTGCTGGCGTTCGAACTGCGCCTGCTGCTGCTTTTCGTTCTGCGCACGCTGCTGTTCGTAAAAGCCGTAGTCGCCGGAATAGGTGGTGAGGTTGCCAGCGTCAATTTCGATGATCTTGGTAACGATGCGGTTCATGAATTCGCGGTCGTGCGAGGTCATCAAAAGCGCGCCGTCGTAGTTCTTCAGAAAATCCTCGAGCCAGATCAGGCTTTCGAGATCGAGATGGTTCGAGGGTTCGTCGAGCAGCATCACGTCCGGGCGCATCAAAAGAATGCGGGCGAGCGCCACGCGCATTTTCCAGCCGCCGGAAAGTTTGGCGACGTCGCCATCCATCATTTCCTGACTGAAGCTCAGCCCGTCCAGAACCTCGCGCGCGCGGCCCTCCAGCGCGTAGCCGTCCAGTTCTTCATACCGCGCCTGCACTTCGCCGTAACGCTCGATGATGGCATCCATTTCGTCCATCCGGTCGGGATCGGACATGGCGGCTTCCAGCTGCCGAAGTTCGGCTGCGACTTCGCTGACCGGGCCGGCGCCTTCCATGACTTCGGCCACGGCGGAACGGCCGGACATTTCGCCGACGTCCTGGTTGAAATAACCGACCGTCATGCCCTTTTCGACGACGACCTGTCCCTCGTCGGGCTGTTCCTCGCCGGTCATCATTCGGAACAGCGTGGTCTTGCCAGAACCGTTGGGGCCAACAAGGCCGATCTTCTCGCCGCGATTGAGCGCAGCGGAGGCCTCGATGTAGAGAATGCGGTGACTGTTCGACTTGCTGATATTTTCGATGCGGATCATGACAGGGGCCCTGTGAATGGGAGCGGCTCTCCTATGGCATGTGTCGCCGGCGCTGTCACCTGCCGCGCACGCCGTGCCAGCCATGCAACCCGGCAAGGTCGCCCCGGGAACATCGCTCCCCGGAAGCGGGGTCGTTTCCGGGGGATGCTGGCTTGATTTTCCCTTAATTGGTCAGCGTTGCCAAACTGCCGGCAGCCTTGCGGGCAATTTCCCCGAAGGCGGTAACGATCTGCTCCATGTTTTCAGGCGCGTAATAATTGTCGAGACTGGACGCACAATGTTGCAGCAGCGACTTGCCCTTGTCCGGCGCCATGAACGCGACGCTGAAAATCTTGATACCGTCTTTCTTGGCCGTATCGCAGGTATTGCGCACGGTCTGGTCTATGCTGGAACTCCAGGAGGAGCTGTTCCCCGTCATTTCGCCATCCGTCATGAGAACGATGTATCGCTCGAAGGATTCGCTTTTCTTGTCCTTGTGTTCTTTCGCTTCAACGGTATTCGCTTTTTTAAGGGCGTTGTATGCGGCATTCAGACTGCTGCGGGCATCCGTACCGCCAGACGGAAACTCCGGGATCTGTTTGTCGACATAGGTGGCAACGCTGCTAGTACCCCAGGTGATAGGCTGGGCCGCGTAGGTCTCATGCGTATAGACCGAGGCTCCTGTTCGAACCAGTTCGGAACCGCCGTTGGCGGTATAAGTGGGATCGGCCTTGTTCAACGTCGCGACGAGATAGCCGACCGCGGTTTTTAGTGAAGTAGCCTTGTTGACGTAGCAAGGCGATGTATTTTTGAGATTGGGATAACTCCCCCAGTTATCGACCGTGTAGTTCTGGCACGACGTTTTCTTGGTGTTGAGCGTATCGGTCTTGAAGGACATCGAACCCGAGCGGTCGAGCACCAGATACATGGAGATCGGCGCGCCCTTGTTGACAGTGCTTACCGCGGTGCCTGTCGCGGCAAGATCGAGTGTTTTCGCCCCGAAGAACCCCAAGAGCGGATTAAGCTGCATCTGGTAGTTTATCGTGGTCTGGATGGTGTAGGTCTTGCCGCGCGCATCGTCCGTTGTGCCAATATTGACTGGAGAGTTTTTCTCGAGCGCCTTCTTCTCCTCCTCGGTCAGGGTCTTTTCCATCTGGCTGGCGATGAAGGCCTTGGCGATTTCCTTGATTTGTTCGTCCGTCAGAGCGCCTTCTTTCAAGCGGGCCTCGGTCGCCGCCGCGAGAGCCGCCGAATCCGCCGTGTTCTGCAGGTCCGCTTTCACCTGCATCACATTCGCCAGCTCCATTCCGGCTCCGGCAAAACCAAGCAGCACCGGCAGCAATATTGCCGTCATCATGCCAAAATTGCCGCCCGTATCGGCAAGGAAACGGCGCGTCATTTTTTGATATGCGGAGGAGATCATAACGGGCTCACTAATTAGAACATTAGACTGAGCGCAGGAAACCCGCAAACGATGTAGAATCCACTAATGTAGACGGTTAAATTTTATACGTCGCTCAAATTGGTGCAGTTTTTCAAGTATTAATTCGAGTATGCTCATAATAACACGTAATGTATCATTACTGGACGGGAATGACGTCGACGGCCTGTTTGATCTGCTGGTTGCCGTAGCTCTTCAATACGCCGATCACCGGCGCGACATCGGAATAGTCCCGGCCATAGCCAACGACGATATGGTCGCTGCCGGCAACGATATCGTTTGTGGGGTCGAGCTCCAGATAACCGGCGGCCTCACCGCACCATACGCGAACCCAGGCATGCATCGCATCGGCACCTTCCAGACGTTCCTTGCCCGGCGGGGGGATGGTGCGCAGGAAGCCGCTGACGTAACCGGCGGGAATGCCGAGGCTGCGCAGCGCCATGATCATGATATGCGAAAAGTCCTGGCATACGCCGCGTTTCAGCTTGAAGGCTTCCGACGGTGTCGTATCGACAGTCGTCGCTTCACCGTCATAGGTGAAGTCCTTGTGTATGCGTTTGCACATCGAGAGTGCGATTTCGCGAATGGTCATTCCGGGCTTCAGCAATTCCCGCGCATAGGCCGATATCGCCGTATCCGTCCCTAGCCTCGGGCTGGCGCCGATGAAGTGATGCGGCGACTGGAAGTCGACCGACCAGACGTCGGCAAGGTCTTGCGGCAGGCGTGAAAGCTCGGGTGAAAAATCTGCCGTCAGCGCAGGTGCCTCCACCATCACACGCGCCTGCATGCGGATATCCAGCTTTTCGTGCGGTGCGCGCAGATGCACTGAGGTGGCCGATTGATGAAAGAAATCTTCAAAGACCGCCCGTTCTTCCGGCACCGGCGAAACATCGATGGTGCCGGCGATGAAGCGCTGACGGCCCGGGATCGAAAGGGGTAGCACGCGGATGATGTGACGCGCGCCATGGGCCGGCGTGTCGTAGGTGTAACCCATATGCAGGGAAAGGTCATAAAGCATCGGGTTATCCGAGATATGTCTGGGCCAGAACATCGGAGAGATGTTCCATGTCCGTTTCGAGCTGGCGGTAGATCGCGCCGTTCATGTTTTCCGGCGTCATGACGGCAAGGCCGGAATGCAGCCGCATCGCCTCGCGGTAAAAGGGCGACATCTGGCCGTTCGTAAAGGCGTTCGGCAGCTGCTCCACCTCGGTACGAATCTCGTTCAGCTGAAACAGGATGGACCGTGGGTTGAGCGGATCGAGCGCCAGAAGATCGGTGACGGTCAGACCCGCCGTGCTGACATTGTAGCGGCGGCGATGGGTCATGACGCTGTCACCGATTTCGAGCAGCATGTCATAGGATCCATCTGGAGCATCCGGTCCGGTCATGTGGCCGAGAAGCCTTGTCATATGCAGGCCACGCTCGAGATAGCGGCCGATCGACAGGAACCGCCAGCCGGTGAAACGATACATGTTTTCGTGCACGAGACCGGCGAAGCCTGCAAGCTTGCGAAGGAGGATCGTCATGGCATGGGTCGCGTCGTCGCCCGGCGAAACCTTTGCGTGGAACCGACGGGCAGTCTTGGCAAGGTCATTCAGCGCAAGCCATCCGTCCGGCGAAAAACGGTCTCGGATGTTGCTGGCGGAATAGAGCGCGCTGTTGATGTTGTTCAGCAGGCTTTCCGGCACGGCATCGTTCATTTCCACATCCAGCGCTTCGAGATAACGCGTCACATGCGCAAGCAAGGGCTGACGTGGGTCGGCGGATTCGGCATAACGTCCGTGCCAGGCGCGCAAGATGCGCAATGCGCCTTCCGAACGTTCGATATAGCGGCCGAGCCAGAAGAGATTGTCCGCCGCACGGCTCGGCAGGCTACCCGGCATGTTGCGGGTGAAGCTTTCTTCCGCCGGTAAAAGCGTAGTGCGTTCCACCGGCTTGTCGCTGACGATCCAGACATCCGCAGCACTGCCGCCTGATTGCATGGCGATGGCGGATACATCGTTGCTGCTGCCGATCCGCGCAAAGCCGCCCGGCATGATCTGCCAGCCATCCTGGGTGCGGGCGGCAAAAACTCGAAGGCTCATCGGGCGCGGCACGAGCTTGTTGTCGATATAGGCTGGCGTGGTGGAAAGCGTCACCACCTCTTGGCCGACAAGCCTGTGGCCATCGGAAGCGAGCCAGTCGCTGATCGATTCCTTCGCCGTTTCGCGTAAGGACGAGCCGAGCACGGACTGACCGTTGTCTTCGAAGAAGGGCAGCCGGGAATAGGCCGGGCCGATGACCATGCCCTCGATATTGCCGGCAACGTGGCGACGCTCGGATTCCTGTCCGCACCACCAGGTCGCGATGGACGGCAGTTTCAGGTCTTCGCCAAGCAGGTGGCGACAGACGCGCGGCATGAAGGACAGCAGGGCCCGTGTTTCGAGAATGCCGGTGCCGAGCGCGTTGACGATTGTCAGTGCTTCATTGCGCAGCGCCTGGACCATGCCGGGCGTGCCGATGTGGGATTGCTGGTTCAGTTCCAGCGGATCGGAATAGGAGGCATCGAGGCGCCGCCAAAGCACGCCGATCGGTTTCAGTCCGGCCACGGTTCTTACCATCACGCGGCCGTTGACCACGGTCAGATCCTCACCCTCTAGCAGCATGAAGCCGAGATAGCGGGCGATATAGGCGTGTTCGAAATAGGTTTCGTTGGCGGGGCCGGGCGTCAGCACGGCGATGCGGTCATCCGGATGTTTTCTGTGCGACTGCAAGGTGTCGCGGAAAGCGCCGAAAAATGAAGCGAGACGGTGAACATGGGTTTCGGCATAGATGTCGGAAAGCGCGCGTGTGGTCGCTACCCGGTTTTCCAGCGCAAACCCTGCGCCGGAAGGCGCCTGTGTCCTGTCGGCCAGTACCCACCAGTTGCCATCAGGTCCGCGTCCAATCTCGAACGAGCAGAAATGCAGATAATGGCCGCTTGCAGGTTTTACGCCGACCATCGGCCGCAGATATTCCGGATTGGAGGCGATCAGTGCCGGCGGTACGTAACCTTCCTTCACCAGCCGGTTTTCGCCGTAAAAATCGGCGACCATGGCTTCCAGAAGATTGGCGCGCTGTTTAAGCCCTTCGGAAAGAACCGTCCATTCCTTGTCGTCGATCAGCACCGGAATATGGGAGATCGGCCAGTTTCTTTCGCTGCTGCCCTTGCTATAATCGCGGTAAAACACGCCCGCATCGCGCAGATAGCGGTCGGTGCGGGCAAAGCGCTCATGCAGTTCGCGTTCCGACATGCGCGACAGGGCACCGAGCAGGGTTTTCCAGACCGGTCTGACCTTGCCGTTGGTATCGAGCATCTCATCGGCCACGCCGGGCAAGGTGGAGTAGTCAAGCCCGCGCGATTGCGCGCTCGTTTCCGTCTTGCGTTCCGTGGCCGGGGCTTTGGACAATTTATACTCCGTATGGCCGGCGCAGATCGAGCGTCAGCGGAAATTCTGGCGACACGGTTTCCGCCATCAACGGATATTGCCCGGCCGTATGTCCCCATGGTTCGAAACGGGCAAGGCGGCGTGCCTCGGCCTCGTTGCCGTTGACGGGAAAGGTCTCGTAATTGCGACCACCCGGATGAGCAACATGGTAGATGCATCCGCCGATCGATCGTCCCGACCATGTATCATAAATGTCAAAGGTCAAGGGCGAATTGACCGGCAGAACGGGATGCAGGCCGGAAGAGGGCTGCCACGCCTTGAAACGAACACCGGCCACCGCAACGCTTCGGTTTTCCGTCGGAGTTAGCGGAACGGCGCGACCGTTGCACGCCACGGTATAGCGCGCAGGGTTGGAGGTTTCGAGGCGGACCTGCATACGCTCGACGGAGCTGTCGACAAAACGCACGGTTCCCCCGATGGCACCCTGTTCGCCCATAACATGCCAGGGCTCCAGAGCCTGGCGCAATTCCAGCTTCGCGCCTTCGTATTCCACCTCACCAAAGAAGGGGAAACGGAATTCCTGCTGGGCTGTGAACCATTCCGGCTTCAGGTCGAAGCCATTTTCCCTCAGGTCTCCGAGCACGTCCATAAAGTCCGCCCAGATGTAGTGCGGCAGCATGAATCGGTCTGCAAGTGCCGTGCCCCAGCGCACGAATTTGCCGGCGGCGGGGTTTTTCCAGAAACGGGCGATGAGGGCGCGCACCAGCAATTGCTGGGCGAGCGACATGCGCGCATTCGGCGGCATTTCGAAGCCGCGGAACTCCACAAGGCCAAGGCGGCCGGTCGGCCCATCCGGAGAAAACAGCTTGTCGATGCAGATTTCGGCGCGGTGGGTGTTGCCCGTCACATCCGTCAGGAGGTTGCGGAACAGGCGGTCGACCAGCCATGGTAGCGGCGGCGCACCCTGGCCAGGGGCAGGCACCTGCGCCAGCGCGATCTCCAGTTCGTAAAGACTGTCGTGGCGGGCTTCGTCGATGCGGGGCGCCTGACTCGTCGGTCCGATGAACAGGCCGGAGAACAGGTAGGAAAGCGATGGGTGCCGCTGCCAGTGCAAGACAAGGCTTTTCAGAAGGTCGGGACGGCGCAGGAAAGGGCTGTCATTCGGGTTGGCCCCGCCCACGACCACATGGTTGCCACCACCGGTGCCGGTGTGACGGCCATCGATCATGAACTTGTCAGCGCCCAGACGCGTCTGTCGCGCCTCTTCATAGACCGCCGTGGTGATGTCGACACAATCCTTCCAGCTTGCGGCCGGGTGGATGTTTACCTCGATGACGCCGGGATCGGGCGCTACACGGATGACATTGATACGCTCGTCATGCGGCGGAGCATAACCTTCGATATGGACGGGCAGCCCGAGCTCGGCCGCTGCCGCTTCTGCCGCTGCGACCAGTTCCAGATAATCCTCGATGCGTTCGACAGGCGGCATGAAGACGCAGAGCCGTCCATCGCGCGGTTCCACCGACATGGCTGTGCGCACCGCGCCGCCGATTTCACCAAGCGTCTGCTCGATGCGTTCTTGGCCGGATGCCTCATCCGCATGGAAAGACGCTTCCGGCATGGTGCGTCCGGAGGGCTGGAATTTCTCGGGAAGCGGCCCTCGCGGGATCGAGGGGTCAGCTTCATGGATATAAGGATAGGCGGATGGCGGCACATGGGGCAGGGTGCCAAGCGGCAGGCGGTAACCTACCGGGCTATCACCCGGAACGAGGAAAATCTTGCCGCGCCGTGTTTTCCATTTCTCGCTGACCCAGCGTTTGTCTGTGGTGGGCTTGGCGTTCCACGCCTGCACCGGAAGAATATAACCCGTCGGTGTCGTAAGCCCGCGTTCGAACACGCGGGCAAGGCGATTGCGTTCTTCCGGGTCTTTCAGTTTCGAGTTGGACGGATCGACATTTTCGGGAAGACTACCTTCCTTGATGATCCATTCGGCCGGATCCTCATAGGCCGGAAGCACCAGATCCGGCTCCACACCGAGATGAGTGGCGATACCGCTCAGTAGCTTTTGCGCGTCGTCGGCCGCAACACCGGTATTTGCGCCTTCTTCGGCTATCAGCGCAGGGTTCTGCCAGATCGGCAGACCGTCCTTTCGCCAGTAGAGCGAAAATGTCCAACGCGGCAGGCTTTCGCCTGGATACCATTTTCCCTGCCCGTAGTGCAGGAAGCCGCCGGGCGCGAAACGTTCGCGCAGGCGGCGGATCAACACGTCCGCTTTTTCGCGTTTCGTCGGTCCAACCGCGCCGGTGTTCCATTCCTCGGATTCGAAATCGTCGATGGAAACGAAGGTCGGCTCGCCGCCCATGGTCAGCCTGACGTCATGGGCGTTCAGAACCTGATCGACCTTTTCGCCGAGTGCATTGAGGCTCTCCCAGCTCTCATCGGAGAAGGGTTTGGTGATGCGCGGGGTCTCGGCAACGCGCCGAACCTGCATGTCGAAAGCGAATTCCGTATTGGCCTCGCCGAAATAACCGCCGGAAATCGGCGCGGCATTGCGGAAATGCGGCGTTGCCGCCAGCGGAATATGGCTCTCGCCGGTCAAAAGCCCCGAAGTGGGGTCGAGACCGACCCAGCCGGCGCCCGGCATATAGACCTCGGCCCAGGCATGCAGATCGGTGAAATCGACCTCTGTCCCTGACGGGCCATCCAATGCCTTGAGATCCGGTGTCAGCTGGATGAGGTATCCGGACACGAAACGTGCGGCAAGGCCGAGATGTCTCAAGATCTGGACGAACAGCCAGCTGGTGTCGCGGCATGAACCCTTGCCGGAAGCCAGCGTTTCTTCCGGCGTCTGAACACCCGGTTCCATGCGGATGACGTAACCGATTTCCTGCTGCAGACGGGCGTTGAGGCCGACGACCATATCCACCGTCGGTTGTCCGGGTGTGTGGTCCACGGTGGCCATGAAGGCGGAAAGCAGGGGGCCGGTCGGTTCCGGTTTCATGTAGATGGACAGATCTTCCCGCAGCTCCTGCGGATAATCGAACGGCCACTTGGTCGCCTCTTCCTCAACGAAGAAATCGAACGGATTGTAAACCGTCATATCGGCGACAAGATCGACCTCGATCTTGAATTCCGTCGCCGGCTCGGGAAAAACGAAACGGGCGAGATAATTGCCGTATGGGTCCTGTTGAAGGTTCACGAAATGATTGGACGGTGAAACCTTGAGAGAATGGCTGATAACATGGGTTCTGGAGTGCGAGGCGGGCTTCAATCTTATGATTTGCGGTCCAAGGCGAACCGGATTGTCGTATTTATAATGCGTCAGATGATAGATGCTCGCTTTGATCGCCATTAATCTGCCTTGCCCGGTTTTCCGGTTTATGCGGTTTGTCCGCCCCTCTGAAATTATTTGGATTTTGTGCAATGCAGGAAAAGAAAGCAAGGATCATTTCCGGAGGCAACCGCATTGTTGGCCGAGGCGCCGATGTTTGCCGGCGCGAAGAATTGCCGCGGCTTTTTAATTGTCTCCCTGAGGATTTCTCCGCGGTTGTGGACAAGGTCGAACGGCGTGTTATTGCTGGGCATCGCAAGGTGCAGGATCGCAAACCGCTTTCTTTGCCGACTGACGTTTCGGAATGGAATGAATGGCAACAACGGTGACCGACGATCAGCGCAAGAGTGCGGCGAACCTTTCGGGCTTCGATCTCGATTTTCGTTCGCAACTGCGCATGATGGGCAATGCCTTCTGGACGTCGCCGGTTCGCAACCGGCTGATATTGCTGTCGATTGCCCTGCTCACGGTGATATTGCTCACCGCTTACGGGCAGATCAGGCTCAATGAGTGGAACGCGCCGTTTTACAATGCGCTGGAGCGGCGCGATCTTGACGCCTTCCTCCACCAGCTCGAAGTCTTCGCGATCATTGCCGGGCTGTTGTTGCTTCTCAATGTCATTCAGACCTGGCTTAACCAGATGACGGCGCTGAACATGCGCGAGGGTCTGGCCAAGGATATGGTGGACCAGTGGCTGAAACCGGGGCGCGCCGCCCGCCTTGCCGGTTTCGGCACGATTGCGATCAATCCGGACCAGCGTTTGCACGACGATGTCCGCAACCTTGCGGAAAGCAGCACGGCGCTTTCCATCGGTCTTGTGAATGCGACGATCCTGCTCATCAGCTTCATCGGCGTTCTGTGGACATTGTCGGCAGGCTTTTCCATCACGATCAACGGCGATCCGGTCGCGATTCCCGGATACATGGTCTGGGCGGCGATCCTTTATGCGGGCTCGGCGTCCCTGCTCAGCAACCTTGTCGGCTATCGTCTGGTCGGCCTGAATGCTGAACGTTATTCAAAAGAGGCCGAACTACGCTTTTCCCTGATGCGGGCCAGCGAAAATCTGGCGGCGATTGCGCTTGCGCGTGGTGAAAAAAACGAGCGGCGGCGGATCGGCGTCGATATCGATGCCGTGCTCGGCGTAATCCGCGGGCTCGCTTTAGCAATGACGCATCTGACCTGGGTGTCGTCGGGCTACGGCTGGTTGGCGGTTGTGGCGCCCATTCTTATCGCAGCGCCGGTCTATTTTTCCGGCAACCTCACCTTCGGCGGGCTGATGATGGCCGTCGGCGCCTTCAACCAGGTCAATACCGCACTTCGCTGGTATATCGACAATTTCGGGCCGATTGCCAGCTGGAAGGCGACGTTGCAGCGTGTTTCTGTGTTCCGCAACGCTCTGATCCAGATGGACAGCGTTGAACAGCACGGCCTCGCAATCGATCTTCAACGGAGTGCCGACAACGAAAAAATCCGCCTTCGGTCGGTGACTATCTGCCGTGATGCGGGCGGGCAGGATCTGGAGCGTGGTTTCCGGCTGCGTGAGGCCGAGGTTGAAATCGGGCGGGGTGATCGTCTGATGATCAATGGCGAACAGGGCGTGAACCGGCGGCTGCTGTTTGCCGCCATGGCCGGCCTGTGGCCATGGGGGCAGGGCAGGATAGAAATGCCCGAACAGTCCGACACGCTTTTCATTGCCCAGCACGGCTATTTGCCAACAGGTACGCTGCGCGAAATTCTGGCCTATCCACGCGCGCCCCAGCGGTTTGCGGAGGCAGACTATGTCGCGGCGCTGACCGCGTGCGGTCTCGGTGAAATGGCGCCCCGGCTTGATGAACACATTCGCTGGGACAAGAAGCTGGATTCGGATGAACAGGCCAGCATCAGGATCGCCAATGCCCTGTTGTTGAAGCCGAAATTCATCGTCATCGACGATTTGCTGGAAGGGCTGGAAAAACAGACACAGGATACGCTGGCGGAGGTTTTGAATGGGATCGACGGCGTAGCGATTATCTATATCGGCAGATCAGAGACATTTTTGTCGGTTCTTACCCCGGCTTTGGCCCATCTGGACCATGCCCCCATGAAGGAAAATACCGTAAAGCCGGATATCGCTCCAAAATAAGCCGCCGGGTTATGCTGCTGTTGACATTATCGTGCGGATCAAAGCCGCAAATGCCATTTTTCGAGGTCCAGCCGTTGCTGTTTGGCAAGGCTTATGGTGCCGTCCGGCTCCATCTGCGAGCGCAGAACAAAGGTGCCGGTCGCCAGGCTGATGGCAATGACGCTGGCAACCGCGAGAATGATACGGTCGTAGCGCTGCTGTATCTTATTGTTTCCACTCCAGTCATAGGCCATTCGCACGCCCTCGCGGTTTTTTGGAATCGTGCCGCATCATGGTTAACCGAAGCTTACGATGGCTTCGTGATTCCTTGCTGTTTTGGAAGGGCTGCCGCGAAAAATCGGCTATTGGCTGAGGGGGCGCGGTTGTTTAAATCCGGCGGCGGGAGGTTCTTGAAAGGAATTTGATATGGAACAGCAACCGCCCGCCGATATGGAACTCACGCTCAGAACGCTTGCCATGCCGGCTGACGCCAATCCGGCCGGCGACATTTTCGGCGGTTGGGTGATGTCGCAGATGGACCTTGCCGCCTTCGTCCGCGCCAATGATGTGGCAGGCGGGCGTACCGTCACAGTGGCGGTTCATGAAATCGTCTTCAAGAAACCGGTCAAGATCGGCGATACATTGTGTGTCTATACCAGGATCGAAAAGGTTGGGCGCACCTCCGTCACGCTCAAGATCGAGGCCTGGACCCGCAGGCACTATCAGGATTCCCGGGAAAAGGTTACGGAGGCCGTCTTCATCATGGTAGCGGTGGATGACAACGGCGAGCCGCGCCCTGTGCGCAAAGAGGCGTAAGGCGCTTGCCTTCGAAGCAAACTTCCGACCGTTCGCAGGCAGCCGAAAGAGCATGAGGCTCTTCGGCTCCGCCAATTCGATCTCCGAACGCGCAATACTTTAGAAATATCCAATTTATTTATCAATTTTTGCGATCAAGGTATGGAATAGGGCGGGGATCAGGCTGTGACCATTCCAGGTGTTGTTATTGTTGGTGGCGCTCACGGCACGCTTGCCCTTGCCCGCAGCCTTGGCGCCCTTGATGTGCCTGTGCACTATATCACCCATGATTCACCGCTGCCGGGCTGGTCGCGTTTCGTGAAGAATACGATCCGCTGGTCCTGTCCTCTTGATGCAGGGGCGATGGCGTTTTTACGCGATATGGCAGAGAAGCATCATCTGAAAGGGTGTCTTCTGGTGCCATCAGGGGATGGCGAGGTTCAGCTCGTTTCACAACATCGCGATGAGCTTTCCGCCCTTTACAAAATCGTCCTGCCTGATTGGTCCTCCCTTCAATGGTTGTGCGAGAAACCGCTGCTCTACAAACGCGCGGCGGAACTCGGTGTCAGCTTCCCCCGGACCTATGCCATAGCCTCGTCCGATGACGCCGATGCGCTGGACGTGACGTTTCCCGTTATCCTGAAGCCGAATATGGGCGGGGGCGATACCGCGATTTCCCGGGCGAAGGTTATCCGCGCCGATGACAGGCAAGCGCTGAAAGCCGCTTTTGCCGCTGCGAGCGGCGAGATCGGCGCGGGCAATGTCGTCGTGCAGGAGCTCATTCCCGGCGGGGGAGAAAGCCAGTTTTCCTATGCGGCGCTCTGGCGCGATGGCAAGCCTGTTGCAGAATTCACCGCCCGGCGCCTACGTCAGTATCCCGTCGATTTTGGTTACACCAGCACCTGTGTCGAGGTTGTCGACAACCCTCAAGCGATCGATGCGGCAAGGAAAATATTGAAATCGGCCGGTCACAGCGGGTTGGTCGAGGTGGAGTTCAAGCGGGATGGCAGGGATGGATCGCTGAAACTTCTCGATGTCAATCCGCGCCCATGGTCGTGGTTTGGCCTGTGTTCAGCGGCCGGCATCGATCTCGGCGCGCTGCTGTGGCAGGTTGCCAACGACATGCCGACCGGCCAGATGCTCGATGCGCGGCAAGGTGTGTCATGGTCCTATCTTGTCCGTGATGCCATTGCCGCATTGACGTTAAATCGACGGGGACAGGCGGGAATTGGGGACTATGTCGCCTCTCTGCGCACAATCCGCAGCTGGGCGGCATTTGCGGCGAACGATCCTTTGCCGGGCCTTATCGACCTGCCGCTCACGGTCTGGAGAGTCATCAAAAAACGGGTTCTGCCCGGTTTGAAGTTGCGGTAATCGGTAATGGTGTTCTTGCGGTCGGTAAAACGCTCTCTGAAATATGGGGTCATAAGGGCGGGGCTGGAGATAGCTTCCCTGCCGGCGGTTCGTGCGGCTTTTCCGGCTCTTGCCGGGCGTGGCGTGATCTTCACGCTGCACCATGTTCGTCCTGACGAGGAAGCCTCAGCTTTTGCGCCGAATGCACACTTGTCGATCACGCCACAATTTCTGGAAGAGGCGATAGAGGCGGCGCTCGAATGTGGTCTCGTTCCCGTTCATCTACACGATCTGCCGGGCCTACTCGCCGATAATTCCGAGAAACGGTCGTTCTGCGCTTTCACGCTTGATGACGGCTATCGCAACAATGCCGAATATGCTGCACCGATTTTCCAGAAATATGCTGTTCCCTATACGATTTTCATCACGCCGGGTTTTGTGGAGCGGACGCGTAGCGTGTGGTGGGAAACCACTGCCGCGCTGACGCAGAAAGCCACGTCCTTTGAATTCGATTTCGGGACAGGGCCGGAGGAGATTAAATCCGGCAGCCTTCCACAAAAAGCGGAAGCCTTTGCGCGTCTGGAAAACTTCGTCCAGATATTCGCGGAGGACGAGGCGGTGGAGAGGATCGACCGTGTCGCGGGGCAACATGGTATCGATCCGATCGCGATCGTGGAAAAACTCGTTATGGATGCGGCCGAACTCAAGGCGCTGTCGAGCGATCCCCTGGTCCATCTCGGCGCGCATACCATGATGCATGTGAACATGCGCAAGATCGATGCGGCGCGTCTGGCCTACGAAATCGAGGAATCGACAAGACGGGTGGAGACCTATGTCGGCCGTCGGCCGAGGTCCTTTTCCTATCCCTATGGCTGGATAAAGGCCGTGGGAGAACGCGAAGCGAAAGCGGTGTTTGATGCGGGATTTCCCGTAGCTGTTACCACGCAGGCCGGTGTTCTTGGGGCCCATAGCCTTGAAAAGCCGATGCTGTTGCCGCGCGTTTCGCTGAACGGCCGCTTTCAGAAAAAGCGCTTTGTCAAAGCGCTCATCTCAGGCCTGCCTTTCCGCTTCGTCTAGCGATCAACCTCTCCCTGCCATCTTTCGCCGATGACGACGACATGTGTCGGTGCGGCTAATCGAGCTGTCGTGTTATTTTTGTTATTCACATCCATTTATCTATTGATTATAAATAAATTTATCGAAGGAAAACATTACAACTTTTCTTAAGGTTTCGCCCGTGCTGTTGATTTTTTCCGATGACCTGACCGGTGCGCTTGATGCGGCCGCCCCCTTCGCCGGGCGTGGGCTTTCGACTGAAGTTGCGATTGGTCTTGACGGCGTCCGTGCAGCGGTGGCCGATGCGCCGGCCGTCCTCAGCGTCAATCTGGGTTGTCGGGATGGCAAGGCGGATGAAGCCCGCCGCCGCACGCAGGAACTGATGGCACTGGTTCCGGCGGATACAATTCTGTTCAAGAAGATCGATTCCCGCCTGAAAGGACATATCGCCGCGGAAATGGATGCTGTTTCCTATCGGCATGCGCTTGTAGCGCCAGCCATTCCGGATTTTGGACGCATCGTCGTAGACGGTTCCGTGTCCGGCTTTGGCGTTGACGGCACGATTTCGGTTCATGAAAGACTGGGCGGTCACGCCAGCCGCTGCGCAATCCCAGACACCCTATCGCATGCGGACATCAGGGAGGCTTTGCTTGCCGGGCGCGCAAACGGGGTTGATCTTCTGGTGGGCGCGCGAGGGCTGGCCGAGGCGCTGGCCGAAATGATGACAGCGCAGGCAGTGCCCGAAGCGGCATCTATTCCCGCGGGTAAGGGGCTTTTCGTCATAGGTTCGCGCGACCCGATCACCGTTGAACAAATTGAAATCCTTAAAGGAACGGGGTTGGTATCGGTCACCGATGCACCCAATGGCGTCGTGCCCTTTCACGCGCATGCTCGTTCCAGCCTGACGCTCGTTTACGCGACGCAAGGGGCGGAAGATCTTTCCCCGCTCGAGGTTTCAGACCAGCTGGCGTATGGCGTCGTGCCGCTTTTCACCACCGGGACCGACACGTTGCTTTTGTCCGGCGGCGCCACGGCCGAAGCGGTGCTGCTTGCCATGGGGGTATCGCGTCTGCGCCTTGCCGGCGAGTGCCTGCCCGGTCTTGGTGTCGGCTGGTCCGGCGACCAATGTATCATTGCGAAGTCAGGTGGTTTTGGGCAAGCTGACACGTTGAAACGGATTGCGAAAATGATGCTCGGCGAAAATGACGCTGGAGAAAGCTGACCAGATGGGGCTGATGAAAGAAACGGCGCGCAAGGCACTTCCGGACATTATTTTCGAGAGAATGCACCGGGCGATCAAATCCGGCGCCTACAAGCCGGATGAACGGCTTCCGACCGAACATGAACTCGCCATGGAATTCGAAGTGTCGCGACCGGTGGTCCGCGAGGCGCTTCGGCGGCTGCGCGAACAGGGGTTCATCTATTCGCGAAGGGGTTCCGGCAGCTATGTGCGGGCATTCGGCCTGCGCGAGCCGCTGGGCTTCGGCCAGCTCGAAAATGTCGCTGACCTGCTGAACTGTTATGAATTCAGGCTGACTCTGGAGCCGGCAGCTGCGGCGGCGGCGGCCTTGCGGCATGATGGCGAGAGGCTCGTCGCAATCAAAAAGGCGCTCGAGCTGATGCGGGACGCCACCAATCGCCAGTCCCACCGTGAGGATGCCGATTATCAGTTCCACCTTGCCATCGCGCGGGCGGCACGGAATAGCTATTTCTCGACTGCGATGGAGGCTCTCAAGGACCACATTGCGGTGGGAATGAAGTTTCACGGCATGTCGGTGAAGCGCGAGGCATCCGGCCTTACCCGCGTGTTTGCCGAGCACGAGGCGATTGCGGTGGCGATTGCCGAAGGAGATGCCGAGGCCGCGCGGCGGCTGATGCACGACCATCTGACGGGATCACGTGACCGCCTCTTCGAGTCTTCGCATACGGATTGAGGGAAGTGACGGCGAGCCGGTGCGCGCGATAGCGCACCGGACTTTCGATTAGAAAGCGCGGCGGTAAATGCCGAGCACGTCATCAAGGCTCATATCGACGGGATTGTTGTCCATCAGCCGGCGGATTGCGTGAGCGTCTTGCGCATAACGGGGAAGGTCGGTTTCGCTTGCCCCGTGCCGCGCAAGGGACATTTCAATGCCGAGGCCGGCGCAGAAATCTGTCGCTGCCTTGCGAAGATCATCGGATGAAAGATGCTCGCGAAGCCCAAGCGCTCCGGCCACCTCTGCCGTCTTTGCCGAAACCGCGTGCTGGTTGAAAGCCAGAACATGCGGGAAGACGATAGCGTTTGCCAGCCCGTGCGGCAGGTTGAGAAGCGTGCCGAGCGGATAGGCGATGGCGTGACCCGCCGCCGTATTGACCGGGCCAAGGCAGATGCCGCCATAGTAGGAGGCGAGCATCATTCCTTCGCGGGCTTCGGTATCCGCGCCGTCGCGAACGGCGCGCGCCAGATATTTGCCCACCAGCGAAAAGCCCATGCGGGCAAAACCGTCGATCATCGGATGCGCCTTGCGATTGGTGAAAGCCTCCACGCAATGCGCCATGGCATCCACCCCCGTCGCCGCTGTCACGGCTGATGGCACGGAATAGGTGAGTTCCGGATCGAGCACCGCGAAATCGGCAATCAGATGAGGGCTTTCGACCGCGACCTTGCTGCCCTTGACGGGATCGGTGATGAGCGAGCGAATCCCGGCTTCCGAGCCGGTTCCGGCGGTGGTGGCAATCTGGACGAGCCTGGTGTCGCGCCCTGCGACCCTGTTCGGTCCTGCCACATCCTCAAGCATCTGGCTGGAATTCCAGAGTGCGGCGACGAGTTTCGCCACATCCATCACTGAGCCACCGCCGAGGCCGATGACGAGATCGGGTTTGGCGGCGCGCGCTGCGGCCAGTGCTGCATCGAGCGTCCCTGTGTCCGGTTCGCCGGGAATGGCGTCAAAGACAGTGAACGGACCCTGCAATTGCAGCCGGTCGGCAAATTTCGCTGTCAGCGGCGTGGCGATCACCAGGGTCGAAGCGGTTTTGACGGCCCAGGCGCCGACCTGAGAAATGGTGCCGGCGCCAACGGCAAGCCTGCGCGGCTGATGGATGAGAATGGAGGCTGTGGACATGGTGTTCATCCTCTTGCGCCCTTGCCCGCCACGAGCTTGCGCGCATAGGCTATGGCCTCATTCATGTTGCCGTGATTAGCGATGCCTTTGCCGGCGATGTCGAAGGCCGTTCCATGATCGACCGAAGTGCGATCAATCGGCAGATCGACCGAGACATTGACGGCGGTATCGAAGGCGACGAGCTTGATCGGGATATGGCCCTGATCGTGATATTGCGCGACGACCAGATCGAAAGTGCCCGAATAGGCGCGGTGGAACACGGTATCGGCGGAGATCGGCCCGTGTACCTCGATGCCTTCAGCGCGCGCGGCGGCAACCGCTGGCGCAATCTGGTCATCATCCTCGGTGCCGAACAGACCGTTTTCGCCGCAATGCGGATTGATACCGGCAACCGCGATGCGCGGCCGCTCGTAACCGATGCGCTTTAAATGAGCATTGCCAGCGCGGATGGTCGCCAGCACCCGCTCCGTCGTTGCCCGGCGAATGGCTTCCTGCAGGGACACGTGGGTCGAGACGTGAATGACCTTCAGCCGCTCGGAGGCAAGCAACATATAGGCGGCTGAAGAACCGGTCAGGCTGCGCAGCATGCCGGTGTGGCCGTCATAATGGTGGCCCGCAAGATTGAGGGCTTCCTTGTTAATCGGAGCAGTGACGATGCAGCCGATTGCGCCCGCTTCGGCATCCCGCACCGCTTTTTCAATGAAACGGAAAGCGGCGTCTCCGGCAACCGGCGACAGCGTGCCCCATGGCAGCGGCGCACCCTCCACCGGCAGATCGACCACATTCCGAGTAAGATCGATGTCGATGCCAAGCGCACCCCGCGCCGCTTCCAGCGTGGCAAGGTTGCCATAAATCCGCGTTGCTTCCCTATCCGGGGCGTACATTTCCGCAAGCGCGCGGACGGTGATTTCCGGGCCGACGCCGCAGGGGTCACCCATGGTGATACCAATGATGTTGCTCATCCGATTCTCCCGTCCTTGGCGTCTGCCCAGCCGGGCGCCAGCCGGACATATTTGATTGCGCGGCGATGATAGGTGTAGCTTGCGTGCAGGGTACCGTCCGCTGCCTCCAGAAGCCATGGATAGGACATTTCCAGATTGCGGCCGTTGGTCGAATCGTTGGACAGGCAGGTGCCCTGCCCCTCCTCGATCAAAATCCGGGTAGGAAAGCTGCGGCCGTCGTCATCGGACAGGCAGATGGAAACCGGCGCGCGTGGCACGCCCCATATGGGCACACATCCACCGCTCGGATCGGCATCCGGTCTGTCGTCTTCCTCGCCCAGTTCGTCATAAAGCGAGGCGCGGCGGTCGCTGGATTGCGCGGCGTTGACGGGGTTGCAGATCATCGCCAGCCTGCCGTCTGCGAGCCTGATCGCGGCGATGGAGGAATTATTGTTCGGTACGTCGGTCGGCAGCGGTTCTGTCCATGAGCGACCGCCATCTGTGCTTTCCGTGCGGTAAACGAAATCGGCCTGACGGCGGCGAAAAAAAGCGGAGTAGCGCCCATTCGCGCCTGCAACCGGGCTCATATGAACGCAGCCGGTCGAGCCCGCCAGCTCCTGCAATTGCCAAGTGAGGCCGTTATCTTTCGATATGCCGAGTGCTGCGTTATCGTGGCTGCCGTTCCATTTCTGGCCGGGGCGTTGGACGCAGCGGAAGATCGGCAGAAGCCATGCGCCGTCATCGCGGATGCGAAGTGGCGCACGGATGAAGCAGCCTTTCGGAAGATCGAGAAAACGGCCATCTTCGGCGGACAGCTTTTCCGGCGTTGCCGGGTCGTGGACGACCCGCGCCATGCGGATGCGGCATTCGTCCTGATTGCCGGAGGGCTGGGCGGTGTGAAACAGCCAGAGAGTGCCATCAGGTGCGGTGAAAATAACCGGGTTCTGTTCGGAATGGGCGGGATCGTTGCTCAGGCGCTGCGGTGCTCCCCACCGGCTCGCGCCGGGTGTGAGCGCTGACGCGAAGATCGAAATATCCGATTTTCCCTCCAGCGTTCCGCCAAACCAGGCGCACAGCAGGGTGCCGTCCTGCAGAAGGTGCAGGAAGCTCGCATGGTTCTGGATCATCGGCGATGGCAGGAACGCTTCGTGCCGGTTTTCCGAAACGGCATGGATGGCTCCGGTCATGGCGTGAGCAATGTCATCAGGGGTCATCGTGGTCTCCTCTTGGTCTGATGAAAATGACATATTCAAAAAGTTGTCAAGTTTATTTAAGACAAAAGGAGGCCCTAAAATTTTTGATGACTTAACATAAATATATGTTTTATAATGATAAAACTTCTGTACTGGGTCTCAATAAAAAATCCTTCTGAAAAATAATTTGACAAAAAATGTGATAGCGTCGATGCTTTGATAACGGGTGGAGGAGACGATCATCCGCACGCCATGCTCCTCAATGCAGGAGACGGGGCTTTTGAATGCCTCTTGCGGCACGCCGCCATGTTGCTGAATTTCTGATCTGGGAGGAGAACGGAATGAAGAAGTCATTGATTGCGGGCGCCCTTGTTATGGGTTGCCTTAGCGCCGCGGTTTCGCCGGCGCTTGCGGCGTCGGGGCCGATCAAGATCGTGCTGGCGGAAGAGGCTGACCTGCTGGAGCCTTGCATGGCGACCCGCTCCAATATTGGTCGTATCATCATGGAAAATGTCAGCGAGACGCTGACCGAGCTTGATGTGCGCGGCAAGAACGGCGTGCAGCCGCGCCTCGCTGAAAAATGGGAGCAGAACGCGGATGGCAGCTGGCGTTTCCACCTGCGTGAAGGCGTGAAGTTTTCCGACGGCACGGGTTTCGATGCCAAGGATGTCAAGCATAGCTTCGAACGCATCATGAGCGACAAGAATGCATGCGAATCCCGTCGTTACTTCGGCGGTATGACCGTCACCCCCACGATTGTCGATGACCATACGATCGACTTCAAGACAGAGCCGGCCCAGCCCATTCTGCCGCTCCTGATGTCGCTCGTCACCATCGTGCCCGAAGAAACCAAGATGGAATTTATCCGCGAGCCTGTTGGCACCGGTCCTTACAAGCTGACCAACTGGACACCGGGCCAGCAGATTGTTTTGACTGCACGTGACGACTATTGGGGCGCCAAGCCGCAGGTGACGGAAGCGACCTATCTTTTCCGCGCTGATCCCTCGGTTCGCGCCGCCATGGTGCAGACCGGCGAAGCCGATCTTTCACCCTCCATTTCGCAGCTCGACGCGACAAACCCGAAGACCGACTTTTCCTATCTCGACAGCGAGACGGTCTACATGCGCCTCGACCACAACATCGCGCCGCTGAATGACGTGCGGGTGCGCCGTGCACTCAACCTCGCCATCGACCGGCAGGCTTTCCTCGGCACGCTGGTTCCCGAAGGTGCTGTGCTGGCCACCGCACTCGTTCCGCCGACCACGCTCGGCTGGAACCCTGATGTCAAGGTTTTCCCCTACGACCCTGATAGCGCGAAGAAGTTGCTGGAGGAGGCAAAAGCTGCTGGTGTGAAGGTGGATACGCCGATCACCATCATCGCGCGCACTGCGAACTTCCCTAATGTCACCGAGATCATGGAGGCGATCCAGCAGCAATTGCAGGAAGTCGGCTTCAAGATCGACCTCAAATTCGTGGAAGTGGCCGAGCACGAAAGCTATTATTCCAAGCCCTTCAAGGAAGGCCGGGGACCGCAGATCGTCGCTGCCATGCACGACAATTCCAAGGGTGATCCGTCCTTCACCATGTTCTTCAAATATGCCACCAAGGGCACGCAATCCGGTTTCTCGGACCCCAAGGTGGATGACTTGATCGAACGAGCATCCGCAGCCGTCGGCGATGAACGCGCCAAGCTCTGGTCCGAGCTCATCGCCTACCTGCATGACGATGTCGTGGCGGATGTGCTGCTGTTCCACATGGTTGGCTTCTCACGCGTCTCCGAACGGCTGGACTTCAAGCCCACCATCGCCACCAATTCGATGCTGCAGCTTTCGGAAATCGGCATCAAGTAAGCCGGTATTTCATCTGCCAAAGAGCGGCGGCGGAGCTTTAGCTTCGCCGTCGTGCTGAACACCGGAGGTAACCATGCTGAGCTTCATCCGAAAACGTTCCGTTGCAAGCCTGATCTCCCTGATCGGCCTCATCGTAATGGTTTTCTTCCTCTCCCGCCTGACGGGCGACCCGGCCGCACTGTTTTTGCCGGTGGAGGCTTCGGAGGAATTGAAGCAGCAGTTTCGTGCGCTGCATGGGCTGAACGATCCGCTGATGGTGCAGTTCCTGCGCTACGCGGGCGACGTGATGACGGGGGATCTGGGTGAATCGCTCAGGAAAGCCCGCCCTGCGCTGGATGTGGTGCTGGAGGCTTTCGTCTGGACGCTGTGGCTTGCGGTCATCACCATGTCGCTCGTCACCACAGCAGCAATCGTCGTCGGTTCGCTTGCCGCTTTCCGCTCCGGTGGCTTCTTCGACCGCATGGCCTCCACCATTTCGCTCATCGGCGCTTCCGTGCCGGATTTCTGGCTCGCGATCGTGGCGATCGTGGTGTTTTCCGTCAATCTCGCCTGGCTGCCCACCTCCGGCACCGGCTCGGTGCTGCACTGGATACTGCCGATCTCGGTTCTGTTCGTGCGCCCCTTCGGCATCATCGTTCAGGTGGTGCGCGGCTCGATGATCGGTGCGTTGTCCTCTGCCTATGTCAAAACGGCGCGCGCCAAGGGTGTGAAATCGGGTCCGATTATCTTCATCCACGCCTTGCGAAACGCCATGCTGCCGGTCATCACCGTCATCGGCGATCAGGCGGCAAGCCTTCTCAACGGCGCAGTCATCGTCGAAACCATCTTTGGTTTCCCCGGGGTTGGCAAGCTGATGATCGATTCCATTCTTCAGCGCGATTTCAACGTCGTGCTGGCAGCAATTCTCGTGACCGCGCTTGCGATCTTCCTGATGAATCTTCTGATCGATATCGCCTATGCGCTACTCGATCCGCGTATCCGGCACTGAGGAGACGTTCAGCCATGAGCCTTTCAAACGCCGATACAGAGATCATCGATGAGCCATCCTTTGCAACGCGCATGCTGCGCATGTTGTGGGCGGATAAATTCGCCCTCTGCGCCGCGATCTTCCTCATCGTCGTCATCATTCTCGCCTTTGTCGGCCCGGCGTGGCTTGGCGAGCTGGCGACGAAGCAGAACCTGCGTGGACGCAACCTTGCTCCGTTCGAATGGCAACGCGAATGGTATTTCTGGCTGGGGGCGGATGCGCTCGGTCGCCCGCTGCTGGCGCGCATCGTCGCCGCCACGCAAAATACACTGATGATCGCCGCCGGTGCCGTTTTCATTTCCGCCGTCACCGGCACCGTGCTTGGCCTGATCGCCGGTTTTTCCTCCAACCGTGTTGGCCAGATTATCATGAGGCTGGCGGACGTGATCATGTCGTTTCCGTCACTGTTGATCGCGGTCATCGTGCTTTATCTGCTCGGCTCATCCATCCTCAACCTGATGCTGGTTCTGGCGATAACCCGCATCCCCGTTTACATCCGCACCACAAGGGCCGAAGTGCTGGAGGTGCGTGAACGCATGTTCGTACAGGCGGCGCGCGTGATGGGCGCATCGGGCAAACGTATCCTGTTCCGCCATATTCTACCCGTGGTCCTGCCGACGCTGACAACGCTTGCGACGCTCGATTTTGCCTATGTGATGCTGGCGGAAAGCGCGCTGTCTTTCCTTGGTATCGGCATTCAGCCGCCGGAAATCACCTGGGGCCTGATGATCTCGCAGGGGCGGCAGTACCTCACCAATGCCTGGTGGCTGTCCTTCTGGCCGGGCCTTGCCATCATACTCACCACCCTGTCGCTCAACCTGCTGTCCAACTGGCTGCGCATTGCGCTCGACCCCGTGCAGCGCTGGCGGCTGGAAATGAAAGGCCGCAAACATGCCTGACCATCTTCTCGATGTGCGCAACCTTTCCGTGGAGTTTCACACCGCAGGCGGTGTCGTGCATGCGGTGAAGGATGTTTCCTATCATATCGACCGTGGTGAAACGCTTGCGATCCTCGGTGAAAGCGGCTCGGGCAAATCGGTATCGTCCTCGGCCATCATGAACCTCATCGACATGCCGCCCGGACGTATCAGCGGCGGCCAGATATTTCTTGATGGCAAAGACCTTCTGACAATGCCGGCTGAGGCCCGCCGCGAGATCAATGGCCGGCGCATCGCCATGATCTTTCAGGACCCGCTCAGCCATCTCAATCCGGTCTATACCGTCGGCTGGCAGATCCGCGAGGCGATGACCACCCATGGAATGGACAGGGTGAAAGCCGAAGCGGAGGCGAGGCGGCTTGTCGCGCGTGTTGGAATTCCTGATCCGGACGGAGCCTTGAAGAAATATCCGCATGAATTTTCTGGCGGCCAGCGCCAGCGTGTGATGATCGCCATGGCGCTTGCGCTCCGGCCCGATCTCCTGATCGCCGACGAGCCGACCACGGCACTCGATGTGACGGTTCAGGCTGAAGTTCTTGCCCTGCTCAAGGAATTGCAGCGGGAAACCGGTATGGCCGTTCTCATCATCACCCATGATCTTGGCGTCGTCGCCGAAATCGCCGACCGGGTGGTCGTGATGGAAAAGGGCGTGCTGGTGGAGGCAGGCACGGTTCGCGAGGTCTATCGCAACCCAAAGCATCCCTATACCCGCAAGCTCATCAGCGCCGCCCCCGGCAGGGGCGAAATGCACGAGCCGAATGCGACCGGCGAACCGCTCCTCCGTGTGCGCGATGTGCGCAAACGTTATGGGGCTTTCGAGGCACTGAAGGGCGTTTCCTTTGACCTTATGGCGGGGGAAACCATAGCTGTCGTTGGCGAAAGCGGTTCCGGCAAATCGACACTCGCGCGCATTCTGCTCCGGCTCGACGAGCCGGATGCCGGCAGCGCCGAGTGGAAGGGGCGTGATCTCTTCAAGCTTTCGCCTGCCGAACTCTTTGCCCTCAGGCGTGATTTACAGATGGTGTTTCAGGATCCAACCCAGTCGCTGAACCCCCGCATGACTGTGTTCCAGCTGGTTTCCGAAGCCTGGGTGATCCATCCGGACATACTACCCAAAGCGAAATGGCGCGAACGGGTCGCGGAATTGCTGCATCAGGTCGGCCTCTCGCCGGAACATATGCGCCGTTATCCGCATCAGTTTTCCGGTGGCCAGCGGCAGAGGATCGCGATTGCCCGCGCGCTGGCGCTGGAGCCGAAGCTCATCATCTGCGATGAAGCGGTCTCGGCGCTCGACGTGTCTGTCCAGGCGCAGGTTGTTGCACTTCTTGACAAGCTGCGCCGTGAAATGGGCCTCTCCTTCATCTTCATCGCGCATGACCTGCCGGTGGTCCGCGATTTTGCCGATCACGTCATGGTCATGCAGCGGGGAGAGGTTGTGGAATTCGGGACTGTCCGGCAGGTTTTCGAAGCGCCGCGCGAGGGCTATACGCGCGCACTTCTTTCCGCCAGCCTCGATCCCGACCCCGATATGCAGTCTGTGCGTCGGATCGATGCCGATCACACTATTGGAAATCCAAGCGGAGTTCTTTCATGACCAAACAAGCCTTCGTCGCGCTCGTGACCTGTTTCAACGAGGACGAAACCATCAATTACGAAGCGACCCGTGCGCAGGTGCGCCGTCAGGTGGCGGCCGGCAACAACATCATGTGCGCCGGAACTAACGGCGATTTCACCGCACTGACGCATGAAGAAAAAATCCGGCTGACGGAAGAGGTGGTGGACGAAGTTGCGGGCCGTGCGAAGGTCATCGTCAATGCCGGCATGCCCGCCACTTTCGAAACGCTGCAACTCGCCAAAGCCTTCGACCGCATCGGCGTAGACGGTATTGCCGTCATCACACCCTTCTTCATCGCCTGCACCCAGGATGGGCTGATCCGCCATTTCTCGACTGTGGCCGACGCCCTCGAAACACCGGTCTATCTTTACGATATTCCCGCCCGAACCCAGAACCACATAGAGCCGGAAACCGCCCGCAAACTTGCCGCCCATGGCAACATTGCCGGCATCAAGGATTCGGGCGGTGCGCAGCAGACGCTGGAAGCCTATCTACAGGTAGCAAAGGAGATGCCCGGTTTCGAAGTCTATTCCGGCCCGGATCATCTCGTTCTCTGGTCGTTGCAGAACGGTGCCGCCGGCTGCATCTCCGGCCTCGGCAACGCGCTCCCGCATGTACTTGCCGGCATTCTCAATGCTTTCAACGCCAGCGATATCGCCGAGGCCGAACGCCAGCAGGCGATCTATACGGATTTTCGCACCGATCTCTATGCGCTCGGTTTTGCGCCCGCCATGGTCAAGCGCTCGCTTTACCTTCAGGACCCATCCGTCGGCGCCAGCCGGCAACCCGCCCTTCTGCCAGATCAGGAACAGGATGACCGGATCGTGGAAATATTACGTCGTTATCAACAGCTGTAACGCCACCGCCCGAATGTGACGTGCAGGAGTGACGCGGTGTGGCGCCACGTGAAAAATATCCACAAAACGGCCAGAAGCCGAAGCATTTATACAGCCTTGTCCGGGACGAATAATTTGTGACACAAACACGAAATTTCCCTTGTCAGTCCCGCCATTGATGTTTATGAGGAGCGCGCAACGCAAGCGTTCGCGCATGCGGAGAGGTGGCAGAGTGGTCGAATGCACCGCACTCGAAATGCGGCATACCTGCAAGGGTATCGTGGGTTCGAATCCCACCCTCTCCGCCATAATTTACGCTAAGCAGTAAGATTTTCCGAGATAGCCTGATTTCATTCGTTGGTCGCTTTGATGCTGCAGTCTGCTAGCGAAGCCGGTACTGCTCTGCGCCAGCGGAGGCAGACTGGTTGAGATAGCGGTTGGCTTCCATTTCGTTGCGTCCCACCCGCGATCTTCAGCACCTGTTGGAGGCCCACACGGCCACGCTCCCGAAAAATTGGGATGCCGGCAAGTGCTCTCTCATATCCGCCATTGCCTCTTACGGCAGAGGCGCTATCATAATTGTGTTGTAGGACGATAAGCTTTGGGAGGAGCGATACGTGAGACGGATGTGGCCAGACGAATTTGCCTTTCTGCTGGACGGCGCGGAAGAGGTTGACCTGCATATTCCATCGGGGGCACACGACGACAGTTCGCCCGAAGAAACGATATCCAAGAAGGCTTTGAAAGCCCGCATCAGCCAGCAGGATTTTGAAAAGATTTGGCATCTTGCAGAGGCTCGCTATCGGCTGACCGGCAGGTTTTCGGGCAAGGCGATTACGCTGATCGCCAACAATCCTCACTATCAGAAATGGCATCCCTCCGACGGCGGCAGCGTCGAGAGCGTGTCCGATAGCGGTCAGAAATACACGACGCGCTATGTGATCGTGCATTTTCTCGTTGATGATGTTCGCGAGCTGGTCGAAGCCTGAACTCCGCAGGAACGGTTCTTGCCATTGACTGGTGGAAGGGCCTTTCGAAAACCAGCGGTGCCGAGTAATTCTTGGCACCGTTTGGCGGCGTGTTAGAGGTGAGCTTCAATATCTGCGTAAGACTACGATGAGCAGCGCGTGTCCGTAGTCCACTGAAATGCCTCTATACTGGTGCCGTCTTTGATCTCTCCGATGGCAGGGTGACGTGCTGACCCTCCGCAGGCTTTACCGCTGCTGCGATGTAAAAATTTCCTCCGAATTAAAATAGTTTTCCTTTAAAGAAGGAAAACACGTTATGCCGGAGGATCACATGGCAAAGGACAGCACAAAGACCGAGCCTGCGCTTTTGTCGCAGGACCCGCATGCGGTTCGCGAGCCGAGGGTCAATAATCTCGAAATGGCGATCGGCCATGAGGTGCGTGCCTATCGCAAGAAGCTGGGCATCACGGTCACCGATCTCGCATCGGCCACCGGCGTATCGGTGGGAATGCTCTCAAAGATCGAAAACGGTAATATTTCGCCGTCCCTCACCACGCTGCAGACGCTGTCAAAGGCGCTCGGCGTGCCGATCACGGCGTTCTTCCGTGGCTTCGAGGAGCCGCGCAGCGCCACCTTCGTCAAGGCGGGCCAAGGGGTGAACATCGAGCGTAGAGGCACCCGCGCCGGCCATCAGTACAGCCTGCTTGGCCATATCGACAACAATACTAGCGGCGTCACCGTCGAGCCCTATCTCATCACGCTGACGACGGACTCGGATGTATTTCCGACCTTCCAGCATGAGGGCATGGAGTTCCTCTACATGCTGGAGGGAGAGGTGGTTTATCGCCACGGCGAGCAGCTTTTCACCATGCAGGCGGGTGACAGCCTGTTTTTTGATGCTGATGCGCCGCACGGACCGGAGGAGCTGGTGAAGCTTCCCGCTCGCTATCTGTCGATCATTTCCTATCCGCAAAGACGGCTGACAAATGATTGAAAAGTTGCCTTAGAAGAAAAAAATATTCCTGATAGTTGACGAGATGGAATTCCATATGCTAGCTCTTCATTCAGAAACGAATGGAGGTGCCTGTCGATGTGCGGCATTGTTGGACTATTCCTGAAAGACAAAAGCCTTGAACCGCAGCTGGGTGAGCTGCTTTCGGACATGCTCGTGACCATGACGGATCGTGGACCGGATTCCGCCGGCATCGCGATCTATGGAAGCGCTGCCGATGGCCGGGCAAAAGTGACCATCCAGTCGGCCGATCCCGTCGCCGATTTTTCGGGCCTTGCCGAAGCGCTGAAGGAAAATGGCGTTGAAGCTTCGATTGCGGTGAAAAGCACCCACGCGGTCCTGGATATTTCATCGGCAAAGCTCACGGAAATTCGCTCGGTCCTGGCTGCCATCCGCCCGAATGTGCGGGTGATGGGCTCCGGCGACAGCGTGGAAATCTACAAGGAAACCGGCCTGCCGAAAGATGTCGTCGCCCGTTTTGGCGTGCGCTCCATGGCGGGCAGCCATGGCATCGGCCACACCCGCATGGCAACGGAATCGGCTGTGACGACGCTTGGCGCACACCCCTTCTCCACCGGTGCCGACCAGTGCCTGGTGCATAACGGTTCGCTCTCCAACCACAATAATCTGCGTCGGGAACTGGTACGAGAGGGCATGACCTTCGAAACCCAGAACGACTCGGAAGTGGCCGCCGCGTATCTCACGGCTGAAATGGCCAAGGGCAAGGATCTGGGCGAAGCGCTGACCGGCGCGCTCGATGATCTCGACGGGTTCTTTACCTTCGTCGTCGGCACCAAATCCGGTTTCGGCGTGGTGCGCGATCCCATCGCCTGCAAGCCGGCGGTGATGGCCGAGACCGATCAATATGTCGCTTTCGGCTCCGAATACCGCGCGCTTGTCAATCTGCCTGGCATCGAAAATGCCCGCGTCTGGGAGCCGGAGCCGGCGACCGTCTATTTCTGGGACCATGAAAAGGCCGCGTGAAACCGTCATCGGCGCATATTGCGAAAGTCATATCCATGCCAGTTTTCGATCTCTCCCACACGCCTTTGCGTGAACTCAACAGCGCGCTCCATGGGCTTTCCTCGGGCGCAAACGACACCGAATTCGAAGTTGTCAATCCGCGCGGCCACCATGCCGTCGCTGTTGGCATCGACAGCCCCGTCATCGTCGATGTTCGCGGCTCGGTCGGTTATTATTGCGCCGGCATGAATGATGGCGGGACCGTCACCGTTTACGGCTCGGCCGGGCCGGGCGTTGCCGAAAACATGATGTCGGGCACCGTCGTCATCGAGGGCGACGCTTCGCAATACGCAGGTGCCACCGGTCGCGGCGGGCTGCTGGTCATCAAGGGCAATGCCGCTTCCCGCTGCGGCATTTCCATGAAGGGCATCGATATCGTCGTGAAGGGCAATATCGGCCACATGTCCGCCTTCATGGGTCAGTCTGGCCACCTCGTTGTCTGCGGCGATGCGGGCGATGCGTTGGGTGACTCCCTTTATGAAGCGAAGCTTTTTGTGCGCGGCTCGGTCAAGAGCCTGGGTGCCGACTGCATCGAGAAGGAAATGCGGCCCGAACATCTGGAGAAGCTTGCCGAACTTCTTGAAAAAGCCGGCGTCTCCGATGTCAGCCCAAGCGAGTTCAAACGCTACGGTTCGGCCCGCACGCTCTACAATTTCAACATCGACAACGCCGACGCGTATTGAGGCGAGGGATTTTCCGATGAGCTATCACAACCCCTTCACCCCACCACGCAAGTCCGCGACTTTCGATGATCACACGCTGGCGGAAATCCGCCGTGCGGCTGCGACCGGCATCTATGATATTCGCGGCGCAGGCACGAAGCGCAAGGTGCCGCATTTCGACGACTTGCTGTTTCTCGGCGCGTCCATCTCGCGTTATCCGCTCGAAGGTTATCGCGAGAAGTGCGATACGACCGTCACCCTCGGCACGCGCTTTGCCAAGAAGCCGATCACGCTGAAAACGCCGATCACCATTGCCGGCATGAGCTTCGGCGCGCTTTCCGGCAACGCCAAGGAAGCGCTCGGCCGTGGCGCGACCATTGCCGGCACGTCCACCACGACGGGCGATGGCGGCATGACGGATGAGGAACGCGGCCACAGCCAGACGCTGGTTTATCAGTATCTGCCGTCGCGTTATGGCATGAACCCCAAGGATTTGCGCCGTGCGGACGCCATCGAGGTAGTTGTTGGCCAGGGTGCGAAACCGGGTGGCGGCGGCATGCTGCTTGGCCAGAAGATTTCCGATCGCGTCGCCAATATGCGCAATTTGCCGAAGGGCATCGACCAACGTTCCGCCTGCCGTCATCCTGATTGGACCGGCCCGGACGATCTGGAAATCAAGATCTTTGAACTGCGCGAAATCACCGATTGGGAAAAACCGATCTACATCAAGGTTGGTGGTGCGCGCCCCTATTACGACACCGCACTTGCCGTAAAGGCCGGTGCCGATGTGGTGGTGCTTGATGGCATGCAGGGCGGCACGGCGGCCACGCAGGACGTCTTCATCGAAAATGTCGGCATGCCCACGCTTGCCTGTATTCGCCCCGCAGTACAGGCGCTTCAGGATCTCGGCATGCATCGCAAGGTGCAATTGGTCGTGTCCGGTGGCATTCGCTCGGGTGCGGATGTCGCCAAGGCTCTGGCGCTTGGTGCCGATGCGGTTGCCATCGGAACGGCGGCGCTGGTGGCGCTGGGCGATAACGACCCGAAATGGGAAGACGAATACCAGAAGCTAGGCACCACGGCCGGCGCTTATGATGACTGGCACGAGGGCAAAGACCCCGCAGGCATCACCACGCAGGACCCGGAACTTGCCGCACGTCTTGACCCAATCGCCGCCGGTCGCCGCCTCGCCAACTATCTGAAGGTCATGACGCTCGAAGCCCAGACCATCGCACGCGCCTGCGGCAAAAACCATCTCCACAATCTGGAGCCGGAAGATCTGGTGGCTCTGACCATGGAGGCTGCGGCAATGGCGCAGGTTCCGCTGGCGGGAACAAACTGGTTCCCGGGTAAAGGCAGCTTTTAAAAAACACAATGGACGGGCGCATTTGGGAGGATGTGGCCGTCTTTTTCGATGAAGTGTCTGATATTCAAAAAAAGGGGAATGACGTGACACTGGACCTCTCCAAGTTTGCTGCCGAAAAAGGCATCAAATATTTCATGATCAGTTATACCGATCTCTTCGGTGGCCAGCGCGCCAAGCTGGTTCCTGCAGAAGCGATTGCCGATATGCAGAAGGGCGGCGCCGGATTTGCCGGTTTCGCCACATGGTTCGATCTGACGCCCGCCCATCCCGATCTCTTCGCAGTGCCGGACGCCTCCTCGGTCATCCAGCTTCCCTGGAAAAAGGATGTGGCCTGGGTTGCTGCCGATTGCGTCATGGAAGACCAGCCTGTGGAACAGGCGCCGCGCGTCGTTTTGAAAAAGCTCATCGCGGAAGCGGCCGGGCAAGGGCTGCGGGTCAAAACCGGCGTGGAACCGGAATTTTTCCTGATTTCGCCGGACGGCGCGAAAATCTCCGATGAGTACGACACGGCGGAAAAGCCCTGCTACGACCAGCAGGCAGTGATGCGTCGTTACGATGTGATCGCGGAAATATGCGACTACATGTTGGAGTTGGGCTGGAAACCCTACCAAAACGACCATGAGGACGCGAACGGCCAGTTCGAGATGAACTGGGAATATGACGATGCGCTCCAGACGGCGGATAAACATTCCTTCTTCAAGTTCATGGTCAAGTCGGTTGCCGAAAAGCACGGGCTGCGCGCGACATTCATGCCGAAGCCTTTCAAGGGGCTGACCGGCAACGGCTGCCACGCCCATATTTCGGTCTGGGACCTGGACGGCAAGGTCAACGCTTTTGCCGACAAGGCAATGCCTTTCGGGCTCTCCGCAAAGGGCAAGACGTTTCTGGGCGGCATCATGAAACATGCCTCCGCTCTTGCTGCCGTCACCAATCCGACGGTTAATTCCTACAAGCGCATCAACGCGCCGCGGACCATCTCGGGCGCGACCTGGGCGCCGAACACGGTGACCTGGACCGGGAACAACCGCACCCACATGGTTCGCGTGCCAGGGCCGGGGCGTTTCGAACTGCGTCTGCCGGATGGCGCCGTGAACCCCTATCTGCTGCAGGCCATTATCATTGCGGCCGGTCTCTCGGGTGTCCGCTCACAGGCCGATCCCGGTCCGCATCACGATATAGACATGTATCGCGAAGGTCATACCGTGACGAATGCGCCGAAACTGCCGCTCAATCTTCTCGATGCGCTGCGCGAATACGAGAAGGACGAGGAACTGCAGCAGGCATTGGGCATGGAGTTCTCAAAGGCCTATCTGAAGCTCAAGCAGGGAGAGTGGAACGCTTATTGCGCGCAATTCACTGCCTGGGAGCACCAGACAACGCTCGACGTTTGAGTTCGGGTTTCCCCGCCGCCCTCGCGGCTTTTCCCCGCGCTCGTCAGACAGCGCGGGGTTTTTCCAATATCGATGACAGAGAGAGTGCCGGATGACGAACTTCGTCCTGACCGTAACCTGCAAGTCCACCCGAGGCATCGTCGCTGCCCTTTCAGGCTTTCTCGCTGAAAAAGGCTGCAACATCGTCGATAGTTCGCAGTTTGATGATCTCGGTACGGGCCGTTTCTTCATGCGCGTGGGCTTCATTTCCGAAGAGGGAGCAAAGCGTGACGACTTGATGGCTGGACTGATGCCGATCTCGCAGAAATTCGGCATGGAAGTGGCGCTTCATGACCAGTCCGAGCGGATGAAGGTCCTGCTGATGGTGTCGCGCTTCGGCCATTGCCTGAACGATCTGCTTTACCGTTGGCGCATCGGGGCCTTGCCGATCGATATTGTCGGTGTCGTCTCCAACCATTTCGATTACCAGAAAGTGGTGGTCAATCATGATATTCCCTTCCACCACATTCCGGTGACGAAGGAAAACAAGCCACAGGCTGAAGCCCGGATCATGGATATTGCCGAAAGCACCGGAACCGAACTGATCGTGCTTGCGCGTTATATGCAGGTGCTTTCCGACCGGATGTGCGAGACGATGTCGGGGAAGATCATCAACATCCACCATTCTTTCCTGCCGTCCTTCAAGGGCGCCAACCCTTACAAGCAGGCCTATCAGCGCGGCGTGAAGCTGATCGGCGCGACGGCCCACTATGTCACCGCCGATCTCGACGAAGGTCCGATTATCGAGCAGGATATTGTGCGTATTACCCATGCCCAGAGCGCGGAGGATTATGTTTCGCTCGGCCGGGATGTCGAGGCGCAGGTTCTGGCACGCGCCATCCATGCCCATATCCACCACCGTACTTTCATCAACGGTAACCGGACCGTGGTCTTCCCGCCAAGCCCGGGCAGCTATGCATCGGAACGGATGGGGTGACGCGGCATTGCGACAAGCTGGTCGCGCGCTGTTGCCATAAACATGGTGCGCGGCTAAATAAGTTGGTACGCCATAATATAAAGAGCCAGAACCTGTTTTCACGCCCGGCGGGCGGAAGCGGGATGTGCCAAACGAGGTGATACCATGACCGGTGCTTTGCAGGGAACTGCCATTCGCGTTGAGCGTCCGACCAAGACGCTGAGGGAGCTTGCGCTCGACAAGGTGCGCGACGCCATCGTGAACGGTTACTTCCGTCCGGGAGACCGCCTTGTGGAGCGCGATCTCTGCGCCCAGCTGGGCGTTTCCCGCACCATCGTGCGCGAAGTCCTGCGGCATCTGGAGTCCGAGGGGCTGGTGGCGAATTTGCCGAACAAGGGGCCGATGGTTGCGCTGCTCGATCTTGCCGAGGCCAAGCAGATTTACGAAATTCGCGGTGCGCTGGAGGGAATGGCGGCGCGCCTTTGTGCGGAGCGTCGCGATCCCGCCATTGTCGAGGCGCTTGAGGCTTCGCTCGAGCATATTCGCGAAAGTTACGTTGCCAAGGATATGCCCGGTGTTCTCGCGCATACCTCGTCTTTTTATCATACGCTGTTCAGCAAGATCGACCGGCATGTCGCCTGGGGCGTCGTCAATTTGCTGACGGTGCGAATCAACCATCTTCGCTCCATGACGATCAAGACGAAAAGCCGCGATACCGAAGGTCCGGCGCAGATGAAAAAGATCGTCGATGCGATCCGGAAAGGTGACGGGGACGCCGCTTACAAAGCCGCTCTCGATCATGTCACCAGCGCATGCGCTATCGCCGAAGCCGTTCTCACCGCGCAAAAAACGGCTGACTGACGGTTTTTGGCGCTCCGTTCTGCTTGTCTTGCGGTTGCCCAGCTGGCGGCCGCAAGCTCTTGGTTTTTTGATTTTATGGTTGTTTTACAATAATTTAGAAAAACAAATGACCGCTTATTGACAGGGCAATCCGTTTGGTGTGATGGTATGCCATAATAAATAATATAAAGAGCGGAGCTTAATATGAACTGGAATCCGATTTCCCGGAAATGCATAGCCGTGCGCGCCAAAACCTCTCTGGCGGGCTTTGTCATCAGTCTTCTTGCCGGTGCGGCCGTTGCACAGGACTGCACGCCGAAAATATCCAACGATCACCTCATCAAGCCCGGCCATCTCGTGATGGCGACCAGCCCGACATTGCCGCCCATGGCCTATGCCGACCAACAGGGCGTGCTCAAAGGCCTTCGTATCGAGTTGGGTTATGAAATCGCCAAGCGCCTCTGCTTGAAGCCCGAATATATCAGCACGGAATATGCCACCATGGTGCCGGGCCTGCAGGGCGGCCGCTGGGACATGATCAATGCTGGCCTGTTCGTGACGGCGGAGCGGCGCAAGATCCTGTTCATGATCCCCTATGAGAGTCTCGCCATCAGCATTTCAACGGCCGTCGGTGCATCCGAGCCCATCACCAAGGTGGACGATCTGGCCGGCAAGGCTGTCAGCACCGATATCGGTGGCTATGCCGAGCGCAAGATCAAGGAATTGAACGAGGACTTCAAGAAACGCGGTCTTGCGCCGATGACCATAAACCTGTTCGACAATTACGCGACCGTCTATCAGGCGCTGCGGGCAGGTCAGGTTCAGGCCGCGGTCTCCATCGATCCTGTCGCCAAGCAATACCAGGATCGCGGCGAGTTCACGCATGCACTTTCCGGCATGTACCCTACGCCCGGTTCGCTTTCCTTTGGAAGCAAGGACGTCGCCAGTGCCGTCTCTGCTGCTCTCAAGGAAATGAAGGCCGATGGTTCGCTTGAAAAGCTGATGGGTGGTTATGGCGTGAGCATCGCGCCCGGCGATCTCGCCGTTCTTGGTCCAGAAGGCTGAAATCTCCTCCATCTGAACTGTCAGCGCGGCGGGAGAGTTCTCGCCGCGACCATTCCCGCATGAATTGGAGAAAGACGTGAAGGGTTGGAACTGGGAAGGTTTCTTCGAATATCTGACGAATTATTATCTTTTCGAGGGGGCGATGGTGACGCTCGGCCTCACGGTTTTTGCCATGACGGCGGGTCTTGCGCTGGGCTTCGTCATTGCGGTGATGCGCATGTCGAAATACCGGTTCCTCTCCGGACCGGCCTATTTCTACACCTGGATATTTCGTGGCACGCCGCTGCTGGTGCAGCTCATCATCATCTATACCGGCCTGCCGCAGCTCGGCATCAAGCTGACGGTTCTGCAGTCCACCCTGATCGGCCTATCGCTCTGCGAGGCCGCTTATCTGTCGGAAATCGTCCGGGCAGGTATTGCCGCGGTTCCCAAAGGCCAGATCAATGCGGCGCGCGCCATCGGCATGACCGAGGCGCAGGTGATGCGCTACATAGTTGCGCCGCAGGCCTTCCGCATCATCATTCCGCCGCTTGGCAATTCCGTCAATGGCGTGCTGAAGACAACGTCGATCGCCTCCATCATTTCCATGGAGGAGCTGCTGCGCCGCACGCAGGTTCTTATCCAGGAAAAGTTCCTCGTTCTGGAGCTCTTCATGGTTGCGGCCCTTTATTACCTCGCCATGACGACCGCCTGGGAACTCATCCAGCGCCGTATCGAGAAACGATTCGGCAAGGCCTACGGCCCAATGTCGGCTGACGTACACTAGGGAGAAGTCCGATGTCTCAAGCAACCAGCATGATCGAACTTCAATCCGTCAACAAATGGTACGGTCCGACCTTTCAGGTTCTGACCAATTGCAGCCTGAATGTAGCCAAGGGCGAAGTCGTCGTGATCTGCGGTCCGTCCGGTTCGGGCAAGTCGACGCTCATCAAATGCGTCAATGCGCTGGAGACGATCGGCAACGGCATCATCACCGTAAACGGGGTTGAGGTGACCAACCCAAAGACCGATATGCCGAAGCTGCGCTCCAAAGTGGGCATGGTGTTCCAGCATTTCGAACTCTTCCCGCATATGACGATCCTCGAAAATCTGTGCATCGGGCAGGAGAAGGTTCTCGGCCGCTCCCCTGCGGAGGCGCTGGTCAAAGCCAACGCCCTTCTGGAGCGTGTGGGGCTTACCGCGCATGCGAAGAAATATCCCGGTCAACTTTCCGGCGGTCAGCAGCAGCGCGTCGCAATCGCCCGCGCGCTGGCGATGGATCCGGTCGCCATGCTTTTTGACGAGCCTACATCGGCGCTTGATCCGGAAATGATCAACGAGGTGCTCGACGTCATGGTCTCGCTTGCGCAGGAAGGCATGACGATGATGGTGGTGACGCATGAAATGGGGTTTGCCCGCAAGGTGGCTGACCGCATCGTCTTCATGGATGGCGGCGAGATCGTCGAGATCGGCGAGGGTGACAGCTTCTTCACCAATCCGAAGACGGATCGCGCACGCTCGTTCCTGTCGAAAATCCTGGCGCATTGAGGCCACGGCGACCGGAGCGGGATGACGAAGTCCCGCTTCAGATCGTGTGCCTTAGGCCGTTCCGAACAACGCAGAATGATAGTGGCGGAGAACCGCAATGATAAACCGTGTCCTGATGCCTCGCGAAATGCTCATCGGCGGTGGCAGCCGTTTCCGATTGCCGTCACTGTTGAAATCTCTGGGGGTGAAGCGCCCTCTGCTCGTCTGCGATCCCGTCATGCAGAAACTCGGCCATGCGGATGCGCTTTTGCAGGCGCTTGGCGGCGAGGGTATCGATGCCGCCATTTTTGCGGATGTCGTAGAAGATCCAACGGATATATCCATCGCCACACTGGTGAAACGCGTTTCCGGGGGCGGTCATGATGGTCTCGTCGCACTCGGCGGCGGTAGCGCCATGGATACGGCGAAAGCAGGTGCCATCGTTGCAACCAGTGGCGAAGAGCTGCGGGCGCTGAAAGTTCCAAGGATCGTGGATTTTGCCGTCATGCCGGTAATTGCCATACCCACAACCGCAGGAACCGGATCGGAAGTAACACGCGCCGCCGTCGTGACGGACACGGCTGCCAGCGAAAAAATGCTCATCCTCGGCACTGCCGCTTTGCCCGTTGCGGCCATCATCGATTACGAGCTGACGCTGACCTGCCCTTACCGCGTCACGGTCGATACCGGCATAGATGCGCTGACCCATGCGCTGGAAGCGCTGGTTAACCGCAACGGTAATGCCCATTCCGAGGCGTTGGCGCTGTCCGCGCTGAAACTGATCGGGGCAAATCTCGAAAAAGTCGCGAACGACCCGCAAAACCGGGAAGCACGCGAAGCGATGATGCTCGGGGCGACGCATGCGGGTCTTGCCGTTTCCAACACATCCACAGCGTTGATCCACGGCCTCAGCCGGCCGGTCGGTGCCTTTTTCCACGTTCCGCACGGCATGTCGAATGCGATGGTGCTGCCGTTGGTCACACAATTTTCGTTGAATTCCGCTCTACCGCAATATGCCGCCGCCGCCCGCGCACTTGGTTGCGCCAGTTCGACGGACAGCGACCAGATTGCAGGCGCAAAGATGGTGGAGGCTTTCATCGGCCTGAACAGGCGGTTGAAGGTGCCGACCCCGCAGGAATTCGGTATCGACAAAACCCGCTATCTCGATCTTTTGCCGGAAATGGTGCGGCAAGGCCTCGCCTCCGGCACACCGGCAAATAACCCACGGGTTCCGACGGCAGCGGAAATGACGCGCCTTTACGAACTGGCCTTTGACGGCCGCATGGAAGGCCCTTGAGCCATAACCTCCTGTAAGAATTGTCATTTTTCGCAACTTCAAGCCACAGATTTCCGCCACTTGACACTTTCGTATTATGGCATACCATAAGACATCATATTTATCGGAGAGAACGCCAATGCCCATCCAGATCCGTAAGACCCTGTTGCAGGTCGAAACAACGTTGATTGAAGGAGGCAAGGCCGCAGCGACACCTTTGAAGCTGTTCACCGCCATCGCGGTCGTGAAAAACCCCTGGGCTGGAAAAGGCTTCGTGGATGATCTCAAACCGGAAATCCACGCCGGGGCGCCGGTGCTGGGCGAACTGCTGACGAAGATGATCCTCGATGCCGTGGGTTCCGGCGAAGCGGTGGAGGCCTATGGCAAGGCGGCCGTCGTCGGGCTGGATGGTGAGATCGAACATGCCTCCGCGCTCATTCACACGCTGCGTTTCGGCAATCACTATCGTCAGGCTGTGGGTGCCAAGTCCTATCTGGCCTTCTGCAATACGCGTGGTCCCGGCAATGCGCCGATCATGATCCCGTTAATGGATAAGAACGATGAAGGTCGCCGTTCGCACTACCTGACTATCCAGACCTCCGTTCCCGATGCTCCGGCTGCCGATGAGATCGTCGTGGCGCTCGGTGCTTCAGTCGGCGGTAGGCCTCATCACCGCATCGGCGACCGCTATCAGGATCTGAAGGATCTCGGTCAGGATGTTGCCAACCCGGCGGGTGTTTGAGGGTGATGCAAATGCAGGAGGCCGCCACCACGTCACGGGTCAATGCTGCAAAGGCAGGTGCTGCCGCGCTCCCTCGCAAGGTGACCGAGGGCGGGGCGGCCTATTTCGAGGCAGGCGCGGGTGAAGACCTGATCCTCATTCACGGTGTGGGAATGCGGCTGGAAGCCTGGAAGCCGCAGATCGAAATCTTTTCAAAGACGCACCGTGTCATCGCGGTAGATATGCCGGGGCATGGCGGCAGTGAACGCCTGCCAGCGGGCAGCTCGCTCAAGGATTTTGTCGGCTGGTTCGGCCGCTTTCTTGACGATATGCGGATCGCGCGTGCCAATGTGGCCGGGCACTCCATGGGTGCGCTGATTTCCGGCGGTGCCGCTGCAACCTTTGGAGATCGAATTGCGCGCGTTGGTTATCTGAACGGCGTCTACCGCCGTGATCCGGCCGCGAAGGCTGCGGTTCTTGCACGCGCGGCTGCCATCCGGACCACCGGCGTGGACAAGGAAGGCCCTTTGTTACGCTGGTTCGGCGACGATCCAAAGAGCCAGCAGGCGCGGGAGTTGACGCGGGGCTGGCTGGAAATGGTCGATCCCGAAGGTTACGCGGTTGCCTATACCGCATTTGCGGGCGGCGACGAGACCTATGCGGATCGGTGGCCCTCGGTCATCTGCCCGGCTCTTTTCCTGACGGGTTCGGACGACCCCAATTCGACGCCGTTGATGGCCGAGCAGATGGCGGCGATCACACCGCGCGGTTACGCCCGCGTCGTTGAGGCGCACCGGCATATGGTCAACCTGACCGCACCTGAAACTGTCAATGCAATGATGGCCGAATGGCTGGCTTTAGAGGAGGAGCCGCAATGACTGTTGCAACCCTTGATCCGCGCGCTTTGCGCGATGCATTCGGCGCTTTCGTTACGGGAGTAACAATCGTGACCGCCCGGGACGATGCAGGAAAGCCCATCGGTTTTACCGCCAACTCCTTCACCTCGGTTTCGCTCGATCCGCCGTTGCTGCTGATCTGCCTTGCCCGTAGCTCGCGCAATTTCGCGACGATGACGGGCACCAAAAACTTCGCGGTCAATATTCTGTCGGAAAGCCAGAAGGACCTCTCCAACACCTTCGCCCGGCCGGTCGAAGACCGTTTCGCCACCGCCAGCTGGTTGGATGCGCCGAAGGGCTCCCCGGTCTTTGCAGACGTCGCGGCCTGGTTCGAATGTTCGATGCAGGAGGTTATCGAGGCCGGCGATCATGTCATTCTGCTCGGCCGTATCGAGGCTTTCGACAATAGCGGCCTGAACGGTCTCGGTTATGCGCGCGGCGGCTATTTCACGCCGATGCTGGCTGCAAAGGCGGTATCGGCAGCGGCAGAGGGCGATATCGTCGTGGGCGCCGTTCTGGAACGGCGCGGCGAGATTTACCTCGTTGGCGACGACGTGCTGTCACTTGCCGGCTGTGTCGTGGCAAGCGGCGATCCGGTCGCGGCGCTGACATCACGTCTCGAAGACCTGACGGGTCTCTCCGTCAAAACGGGATTTCTCTACTCGGTTTATGAGAACAAGACGGATGGGCGCCAACACGTCGTCTATCACGCGCTTGCCGATGGCGATCAAGCGCCGCGCGAGGGCCGATTTCTGTTGCCCGGCGCGCTGGCTTCGGCAAAATTCGACTCCGGCGCTACGGCGGATATCGTCAATCGTTTCGTGCTGGAAAGCTCGATCGGCAACTTCGGCGTCTATGTCGGTAACGAGACTGCCGGCAAGGTTCATCCCATCTCCATGAAGGGGCCAAACCCATGAAATTCTCCCTCTTCGTTCACATGGAGCGGCTGGACGCCTCCCAGGACCACAAGACACTCTACGAGGAGTTCGTAACGCTTTGCGAAATCGCCGATCGTGGTGGCATGCATGCCATCTGGACCGGCGAACATCACGGCATGGATTTCACCATAGCGCCCAACCCCTTTGTAACGATCGCCGATCTGGCGCGGCGTACGAAGACGGCACGCCTGGGTACAGGAACGGTGATCGCGCCTTTCTGGCACCCGATCAAGCTTGCCGGAGAAGCGGCGATGGCGGATCTGATCTGTGATGGCCGTCTTGATATCGGCATCGCGCGTGGCGCCTATTCGTTCGAATATGAGCGGCTGCTTCCAGGCCTCGATGCCTGGGGCGCCGGCCAGCGGATGCGCGAGCTTATTCCGGCTGTCAAAGGGGTGTGGGCGGGTGACTACACCCACGACGGCGAATTCTTCAAGTTCCCGGCCACCACATCGGCTCCCAAACCGCTGCAGCAGCCTTTTCCGCCCATCTGGGTGGCGGCGCGTGATCCGAATTCGCATGAATTCGCTGTCGGCAATGATTGCAATGTTCAGGTGACGCCGCTCTGGCAAGGCGATGACGAGGTGGAAACCCTGATGGGCCGCTTCAACGATGCCTGTGCGAAAAATCCGGATAAACAGCGGCCGAAAATCATGCTGCTGCGCCACACCTATGTCGGTTCCGGTGAAGCCGACATTGCCCAGGCGGCCCATGAGATGAGCGTCTATTACAACTACTTCTTTGCATGGTTCAAAAACGAAAAGCCCGTTCATCAAGGGCTGATCGAGCGTATTGCGCCGGAGGAGATTGTCGCAAACGCCATGCTTTCCGGTGATGTCATGCGCAAGAACAACGTTGTCGGCGATGCCGATGAAGTCATTACCCGGCTTAAGGCCTACGAGGCCATGGGCTACGACGAATATTCCTTCTGGATCGATACCGGCATGAGCTTCGAGCGCAAGAAGGCCTCGCTGGAACGCTTCCTTTCCGATGTCATGCCGGCTTTCAAGGAGTAAGATGATGCGCCGTTTCCAATGTTACATCGACGGGCGCTTCGAGGATGGTGAGGCGAGCTTTTCGAGCCTCGACCCGGCAACCGGTGAACCTTGGGCAGAAATGCCGGAAAGCCGCGAAGCGGATATTAGCCGCGCCGTAGAGGCCGCGCATCGGGCGCTTTATGACGATGCCGCCTGGTCGAAACTGACGGCGACGCAACGCGGCAAGCTGCTCTATCGGCTTGCCGATCTGGTTGCCGAAAATGCAAAGACGCTTGCCGAGCTCGAAACCCGTGACACCGGTAAGATCATCCGCGAGACCTCGGCGCAGATTGCCTATGTCGCGGACTATTATCGCTATTATGCGGGCTTGGCTGACAAAATCGAGGGCGCTTACCTGCCGATCGACAAACCGGACATGGATGTCTGGCTGCGGCGCGAACCCGTGGGTGTGGTGGCCGCGATCGTCCCGTGGAACAGCCAGCTTTTTCTGGCAGCCGTTAAAATCGGCCCGGCGCTCGCTGCCGGCTGCACAATCGTCATCAAGGCCTCGGAAGACGGACCGGCGCCGCTTCTGGAGTTCGCCCGGCTGGTGCAGGAGGCTGGTTTTCCTGCCGGCGTCGTCAATATAGTCACTGGTTTCGGTGCGTCCTGCGGCACGGCACTCACCACGCACCCGAAGGTGGCCCATATCGCCTTTACCGGCGGGCCGGAAACGGCGCGTCACATCGTTCGCAACTCGGCCGAAAATCTTGCCTCCACGTCGCTCGAACTCGGCGGCAAATCGCCAATCCTCGTCTTTGCCGACGCCGATCTCGAAAGCGCCGCCAATGCGCAGGTCGCGGGAATTTTCGCGGCGACCGGTCAGAGCTGTGTTGCCGGATCACGGCTGATCGTCGAGAGAAGCGTGAAGGATCGCTTCCTCGGGATTTTGAAGGCGAAGGCTGAGGCGATCCGCGTCGGCTCGCCGCTGGACATGGCAACGGAAGTGGGGCCGCTCGCGACCGAGCGGCAGCGCAAGCATATTGTCTCTCTGGTCTCTGCTTCCGAAAAAGCCGGTGCGAAGGTGGTGACGGGCGGTGTGGCGGTGGATGGCGCTGGTTATTTCTACCCGCCGACCATTCTCGATTGTGACGGCATTCGTTCGCCGTCCATGGAAAGGGAGTTCTTCGGCCCGGTTCTTTCGGTTGTTTCCTTCGAAACCGAGGCGGAAGCGATCGCTTTGGCCAATGACACGGTCTATGGCCTCGCCTCGGGCGTCTTCACGCAGAACCTGACGCGCGCCCATCGGCTGATGAAGGCGATCCGCGCCGGTGTGGTTTGGGTGAACACCTATCGCGCCGTCTCACCGATTGCGCCTTTCGGCGGTTTCGGTCTTTCCGGTGATGGTCGCGAAGGCGGGCTTGCGGCAGCGCTCGATTACACGCGCACGAAGACCATATGGCTTAGAACCTCCGATGACCCGATCCCCGATCCATTCGTGATGCGGTGACGCGATGTTTTACGAAATCCGCACCTACCGGCTGAAGAACGGCGCCATTCCGGCCTACCTTGGGGTTGTCGAGGAGGAAGGCATCGAAATCCAGAAAAGCCATCTGGGCGAGCTGGTGGGTTACTTCTTTTCCGAGATCGGGCCGATCAATGAAATTGTCCACATCTGGGCCTTTTCCAGCCTGGATGACCGCGAGGAGCGGCGCGCAAAGCTGATGGCCGATCCGCGCTGGTTATCCTTCCTGCCGAAAATCCGCGACCTCATTGAAGTCGCCGAAAACAAGATCATGAAGCCGGCGCCTTTTTCACCGCTGAAGTGAATCTGCCGGCCGCGAAGTGCATGCCAACAACAAGCTCTAAAACGGAGTAAGGGAACATGAGATCGAAACTGGTATTGATGACATGCGCAGCAATTTTCGCCCTGGGCGCATCCGCACAGGCGAATGATCTGGTTTTTTCCAGCTGGGGAGGAACCACGCAGGACGCGCAGAAGGCGGCCTGGGCCGAAAAATTCATGGTGGCGACCGGCATCAACGTGCTTCAGGATGGCCCGACGGACTATGGCAAGCTGAAAGCCATGGTCGAGGCGAACGGCGTAACATGGGATGTGGTCGACGTGGAGGGCGACTACGCCGCGCAGGCCGGGCCGAAGGGCCTGCTGGAGAAGCTTGATTTCGCCGTCATCGACAAAACGAAGCTCGACCCTCGTTTCGTCACTGACTACTCCGTCGGAAGCTTCTATTATTCCTTCGTCATCGGCTGCAATGTTGATGCTGTAGCCGCCTGCCCCAAGAGCTGGGCCGACCTTTTCGATACGGCAAAGTTCCCCGGCAAGCGCACCTTTTACAAATGGTCCGCACCGGGTGTGATCGAAGCAGCCCTGCTGGCCGATGGTGTTGCCGCCGACAAGCTATACCCGCTCGATCTCGATCGCGCCTTCAAGAAGCTGGACACGATCAAATCCGATATCATCTGGTGGTCTGGCGGTGCGCAATCGCAGCAGTTGATCGCTTCTGCGGAGGCGCCCTTCGGCAGCGTCTGGAACGGCCGCATGACAGCGCTTGAGAAAAGCGGTGTGAAGGTGGAGACCTCCTGGGAGCAGAACATCACGGCAGCGGATTCCCTCGTGGTTCCCAAGGGAACGAAGAACAAGGACGCGGCGATGAAGTTCATCGCTCTTGCGACCTCCGCGCAGGCGCAGGCGGATATGGCGTCTGCCACGGGTTATGCCCCGGTCAATGTCGAATCCGCAAAGCTGATGGATCCGGAAACGGCAAAGTCCCTGCCCGACCAGCAGACAGCGAGCCAGGTCAATGCCGACATGAACTACTGGGCGCAACATCGTGACGAGATCGGTGAGCGCTGGTACGCCTGGCAGGCCAAGTAAGGCAACGGCGCGGGCAGCCAAAAGCGCCCGCGCAAATTTTCACCTCCGGGGAGGTTTGGGCATGGTCTCGCTTACCGATGAAACAGAAAGCCCGAAGACGAAGGTGCGGATGCCCTTCCGGCCCGGCAATTTTGCCGCCACCCTGCCGGCATTCGTTCTGCTTGCCCTGTTCTTCGTCGTGCCGGTTATCATCCTGCTGTCGCGCAGCGTTACCGAGCCTGTCCTGGGCTTTGGCAATTACGCCGCATTGCTGGGCAGCTCCACCTACCTGAAGATTTTCTTCAATACATTCGCGGTCTCGGCGCTGGTCACGCTCGTAACGCTGGTCATCGGTTTTCCTGTCGCGTGGGCGCTTGCCATCATGCCGTCGCGGCTTGCCTCCGTCGTTTTCGCAATTTTGCTTCTGTCCATGTGGACCAACCTTCTGGCACGCACCTATGCCTGGATGGTGCTGTTGCAGCGGACGGGTGTCGTCAACAAGACGCTGATGGGCCTTGGCATCATCGACAAGCCGCTTGCACTGGTCAACAACCTGACCGGCGTCACGATCGGCATGACCTATATCATGCTGCCATTCATCATCATTCCGCTCTATGGCGTCATCCGCAAGATTGATCCGGCCATTCTCCAGGCGGCGGCGCTGTGCGGGGCAACCCGCTTTCAGGCGCTGACCCGCGTTCTCATTCCACTTGCCGCTCCGGGTATGATCTCCGGCGCGCTGATGGTGTTCGTCATGTCGCTTGGCTATTTCGTCACCCCGGCGCTGCTGGGCGGCACGGCGAACATGATGCTGGCCGAGCTTATCGCGCAATTCGTGCAGTCTCTCGTCAACTGGGGCATGGGCGGCGCAGCGGCGCTGGTGCTTCTGGTGGTGACGCTGACGCTTTACGCAATCCAGCTGAAATTCTTCGGCGCGGCCGGGGCAGGGGGGCGCTGACATGCTTTTGAACTACAACAGCCTTGGCGCATGGAAGTGGCTGCTCCTTTTCATCACCGTGCTGACAGCGGCATTCCTTATCCTGCCGATTGTCTTCATCGCCGCTTTGTCCTTCGGCTCGTCGCAATGGCTGATCTTTCCGCCGCCCGGCTGGACGCTGAAATGGTATGCGGATTTCTTTGCCGATCCGAGGTGGCTGGATGCTGCCTGGACAAGCCTGCGTATCGCCGTGATGGTCACAGTCCTGTCGGTGCTGATCGGCCTCGTGGCCTCCTTCGGCCTGGTGCGGGGGCGTTTCATCGGGCGCGAGGGTCTGCGGGCTTTGTTCATGACGCCGATGATCCTGCCTGTCGTGGTGCTGGCGGTGGCGCTTTATGCTTTTTTCCTGAAGCTCGGCCTTGCGGGCACCACCACGGGCTTTGTCATTGCCCATCTTGTCGTGGCGCTGCCTTTCTCCATTCTGGCGTTGACCAGCGCGCTCGAGGGTTTCGACAAATCGATCGAAGACGCTGCAGTGCTATGCGGCGCGAGCCCGCTGCAGGCCAAAATCCGCATCACCTTGCCGGCCATCAGCCACGGCCTGTTCTCAGCCGCGATCTTTTCCTTCCTCACTTCCTGGGATGAGGTGGTGCTGGCGATCTTCATGGCAAGTCCAACGTTGCAGACGCTGCCGGTAAAAATCTGGGCGACGCTGCGGCAGGATCTGACGCCGGTGATCGCCGCTGCATCGACGCTTCTCATCGCGGTGACCATCATTCTCATGCTGCTTGTCGCAGCTGTGCGAAAAGGATTGAAAACATGACCAAACCGCTCCTGCAAATTCGCGGCATCGCCAAGCAATACGGACCGGTCGTCGCCGTTCAGGACGTCAATCTCGAGGTGCAGCCGGGCGAGTTCATGACGTTTCTCGGACCATCCGGTTCGGGCAAGAGCACGACGCTCTACATTCTGGCCGGTTTCGAACAGCCGACGGCGGGCGACATCCTGCTGAACGGCGAAAGCCTGCTCTCCACGCCGTCGCACAAGCGCAATATCGGCATGGTCTTCCAGCGTTACACGCTGTTTCCGCATCTGTCTGTTGGCGAGAATATCGCCTTTCCGCTGAAAGTGCGTCGAAAGAGTAAGGCGGAAATCGATGCGAAGGTGAAGGAGATGCTGAGGCTCGTTCGTCTCGAAGGTTTCGAGGACAGAAAGCCCGCGCAGATGTCGGGCGGCCAGCAGCAGCGCGTGGCCTTGGCAAGGGCGCTCGCTTATGATCCGCCGGTTCTTCTGATGGACGAGCCGCTCTCGGCGCTCGACAAGAAGCTCAGGGAAGAGATCCAGTTCGAAATCCGTCGCATCCACCAGCAGACGGAAGTAACGATCCTTTACGTCACCCATGATCAGGAGGAGGCCTTGCGTCTCTCCGACCGGATCGCGGTGTTTTCAAAAGGCGTGATTGACCAGATCGGTACGGGGCCGGAGCTTTACGCTCATCCCACCACCCGCTTCGTGGCCGAATTCATCGGTGACAGCGACTTCATCGCCTGCGATCTCCTCGCCGCCTCGGGCGGCAAGGCGACGGTTTCGCTCGGGCAGAATATCGTCTTTGACCAAATTCCGGTTCATGGCGAAGCTGCGCCGGGAAAAAAGGCGGCGCTGATGCTGCGTCCGGAGCGTTTACAGCTCAGCCGCAACAGGCCCGGCTCTTACGCCGGTTTTCAGGCCACCGTCAGCGATATCACCTTCCTTGGCAACAACGTCCATGTCGTCGCCCATACAGGTTCGGGAGAGCCCTTTGCCGTGCGCCTGCCATTTGGCCATGAGGCAATTTCGGGCCTCAACCGTGGTGATCTCGTGCATCTGGCCTTCGATCCCGCGTCGGCGCAGGTTTTCTGTTGAGGGTCGGAAATATGCATCTTAATGATCCCACGCTCTTCGGCGAGCACGGGAGAACATCTCTACCGGCAATGCACGCCGACCAACTGGGACTGGAACTTGGCGGCAATGCGCCCTTCATCGTCGACGACGCCGATCTCGATGCGGCCGTGGAGGGAGCGCCGATTTTCCCAGAAGTTGGAGCCGCAGACAAAACCGTTGCATTTCAATGAGCCATCATGCCCCAGGCAAGTGAACCTAGGGCAAAAAGCCCGAATAAGACAAGGATCACTCCGGACAGGCGGGAAACCCAGCGGGCAAAGGTGGTGGGAAGGCGCTGCCGGGCAAATGCAACGCCGCCGCTCAACATGAACCACCACAATAAAGAGCCTAGAAAAACGCCCGCGACCACAAAAAATGCGCTCGTCGCTCCCGATGCGTCAGCAAGGCCGAGACCCGCGAAAATTGCTGCAAAGGACAGTATCGTCATGGGGTTGGTGATCGTCAGGAAAAAGGTCGCGGTGATGGTGCCGAGCAGATCGCGCGCTCCAACCTTGGCCGCTTCTGCCAGAGGTTTGGGCCTCAGGCTTTTCCAGCCGAGCCACAGCATGAAAAGGCCGCCGACGATTTTGAGCGGCGTATCGATTGTCGCAAGGGTCGCCGCGAAAGCGGAAAAGCCGAGCGCTGCGAGGCTGGCATACACGGCATCCGCCAGAGCAGTCCCAAGGCCACCTGCCACTCCCGCCCAGAACCCGCGCTCAAGGGTCCGGTTGATGCAGAGGGCGCCGATGGGGCCGAGCGGGGCTGCGACCGCAAGGCCCAGCACAATGCTTTTCAAAACGAGCATCAGTTCCATCAGTCCACGCTTTCCTTCGGCATAAATGGTCCCGGCACGACAGAAGACAGGGCGATGATCGTTTCGGTACGGGCAAGGAACCCGTTCTGTTTCATTGTCGCCAGAAAGGTTTCGATCTCCGCCAGCGACCCGACGTGAACTTTGACGAGGTAGGACCACTGCCCGGTCACATGGTGACATTCCGCGATAGCGGACTGCGACGCCGCATAGACACGAAACGCGGCCTCGTCCGCATCCGGCGCCAACGCGATCCACACGAAGGCGATCACGGGCAAATCGAATGCGGATGGATCGGCATCAACGGTGATGCGACGGATCGCCCCGCTGGCCGTCAGGCGTCGGATGCGCTCGTTCACGGCCGAAGCGGAAAGCTCCACGACATTTCCGATATCGGCCAGAGAGCGGCGGGCGTCTTCTGAAAGAAGACTGATGATTTTGCGGTCTGTTGAATCCATTTCCGCAGATAATCATGTTTATTATGATAATGAAAGATATTATGCGGAATTTTAGTGAATCGAGCGCAGGCCTTGAGCCGGGGCCAAGATTCCCCCGCAGCTTCGCCGTACCTATAATCTTGGCGGAAGCTTATGCTGTTTCAGCGATTACGGTCGCACTATCCATGCTTCCGGCAGCGATTCCTGCAAGGCTTGGCGGATGATCGTGGCAAGATGGGCGCTGATTGGATTTTCGTCTTTTCCGGAGCGAAGAAGGCTGAGCCCCAGCGACGGGAGTTGCGGCAAACCGTTGGTGAGTGGATCGAGCACCCCAACTGCAGGCGGCCGGCCGAACGGTGTGCGAAGTGCGATGCCAAGGCCTGCGGCTGTCGCAGCCCACAACCCGCCGAGGCTCGGGCTGACGAATGCAATGCGCCAGGCGATACGCTGTTGATCAAGGTGGTTGCAGGCAATGCTACGTAAAAGGCACGGCGCTTCCAAAACTGCAAGTGGCAGCGGCTCTTTCCCGCCGGTCTGCCAGACAGTTTCTGTTTCCTCGGCGCCCAGCCAGCACAGTGGCATGGATGCAACCGTTTCAGCTGGCGAAGCCGTGTCGTCGTTCCAGGCCAAGGCGAGGTCAAGATGGCCGGACTCGACCTTCTCCCGCAATTCGCTATTGCGAGCGATGCGCCCTTCGATCCGAACCCGTGGATGGGCGCGTGCGAAACGGCCCAGCACCTGCGGCAACACGGTTTCTCCGAAATCCTCCTGAATCCCGAGGCGGATCCAGCCTTCGAGTTCCGGCCCGCGAACGGCGCTGATCGCCTCGTCATTCAGGCTCAATAAGCGGCGGGCATAGGACAGCAGCACTTCGCCGCTCTCGGTCAGCGCCAGCCCGCGACCGGATTTGCGCACCAGAGCGGTTTCGGCCTGGTCCTCCAGCTTCTTGAGTTGTGCGCTGACCGCAGAGGTCGAACGCCCCAGTCTGTCTGCGGCCTGCGCGAACGACCCCGTCTCGATGCCAATCACGAAACTGCGGAGCGCGTCCAGATCCAGATGGGTAAGGCGCAAGTTAAATGTCCCTAAAATCAGGACGTAATGTCCTGAATAATTTGATTTTCAGGATGATGATGTCGTTTCATAGTGTGGCTGTCAATCCTCTTGAACGGAGCGCATTCATGCCTTTCACCCGAATATCTCTGCTTGCGGGCAAATCCACCGACTATCTCAAGGCGGTTTCCGACAGTCTCGACCGCGCGCTTGTCGACTGCTTTGACGTTCCGGAAAACGACCGCTTCGCTGCAATCCACCAGCACCAACCGGGCGAACTGATCTTCGACCGAACATATCGCGGCGGCCCTCGGTCGGATGATTTCATTTTCTTTCATATCACCACGGGTAAGACGCGATCGCCGGAAACCAAAGCGCGCTTCTATGCGAGGCTCGTCGAAAACCTGGCGGTGTCGCCCGGTGTGAGGCCAGAGGATGTGATGGTCGCCATCGTCAACTCGACGTTTGATGACTGGTCCTTTGCATCAGGCGTTTCAGCAGGCACACCAGCGGATGGGAGTGGCCGATGACCGATTTTTTCGAGATGCAACCGGCCTGTCCATCTACCATGAGCGTGCGTCGAGCCGGTGACGGAATAGTTGCGGCACCTGAGGGTATCTCCAGCGGATCCTTCCTCGTCCAGATGCTGTTATCGAGCCGGATCGATGGCGAGATGACGGCAATGCGCGCTTTTGTGCCGCCGGGGGTCGTGACCCATTGGCACAGTCATCCGCGCGGCCAGCTTCTCTTCGTGCTGGATGGCATCGGTCTCGTCCAACGCAACGGTGACGATCCGCGTGAAGTCCGTGCCGGAGATGCGGTGTGGTTTGCGCCCGGCGAAGCCCATTGGCATGGCGCCGCGCCGTCCTGTCCCTTCAGCTATCTCAGCGTCCAGCCGGTCAGGAGTGGAACTGCCGTCCACTGGATGGAACCTGTCAAAAAAGAGGAGAGCACGTCATGATCGCCATGCAATACAGCTTCACGCTGCCTGCCGGCTACGACATGGCGATCATAGACCGGCGCATAAGGGAGAAGGGGCCGCTGCTCGATGGCTTTCCACGCCTGCGTTTCAAGGCCTATCTTTCGGCGAGAAAGCAGGATGCCGGCTTCACCAGTGCTGAAAACCTCTACGCGCCGTTCTATCTTTGGGACGAGCCAGAAGGGATAGACAGCTTCCTGTCCGGTCCAGGTTTTGCGGTTCTGACACGGGACTTCGGCTGGCCGTCGGTGCAGACATGGCTGGTCTGGCACGCCGACCACGTACCTGATCTTACAGCCTCGCGATATGCCACACGGGAGGTCCGGTCCATAGCGCCACATTCTGATCTGGCCAAGCTGCGCGATACGGCGACCGCGGACGCGCGTTCAGCAATCAGGGCCGGCGTGCTCGCGGCCATAGCCGCATTCGATCCAACAAAATGGCTGCTGCTACAATTCAATCTCTGGCCGACAGTGCCGGCCGTTACTGAAACAATGCAAACCTACACTATTGGCCACGTCTCATTGGGGTCGGTTCCGCATTTAGCGGAATGATAACTCACGCACCGGCTCAAGGGGCATTGCGTCGTTCCAGCTCTCATCTATCGCGGTTGCTTTTTTGCCTCACGTAGCGAAATCAGCCGTTTTGTGGATTCGTCCCACAGAATGAGCTTTACGCAGCCCAGGCTGTCGCGAAGGCTGATGCGACCAAGTTTCGCAAGCTCCGGGTAGTCGTGCAGAATCTCTGGCAACCTGTAAAAAGGCACCCTGCTCGACAAATGGTGGACATGGTGCATGCCGATATTGCCGGTGATCCAACGCAGCGGACCCGGAAGATCGTAATACGAGGCGCCATGCATCGCCGCATGGGGAAAAGCCCATTCCGGAGGCTTGGACCAGTGGGTTTCTTCAAACTGGTGCTGGACATAAAACAGCCAGACACCTGCTGACCCGGCAAGCAGCACTATTGGCAGATGAACCAACAGAAAAGGCACGAGCCCTATCGCCCAGATAAGGAGAATGGCCAATACGGCCACACCGGCATTTGTTGCCATTGTCGAAATCCAGGGCAACGCTCCAGACCGCATCATGCCAAACGGTAGCCTTTGTTTGAACAGAAACAGGAAAGCAGGACCGATGCCGAACATCACCAGCGGATGCCTGTACAAGCGATAACCGAGTTTTCCGCGTGGGGAGAGTGCACGATATTCGGTCACGGTCAGAGTTGTAATGTCGCCAACCCCTCGCTCATCGAGATTGCCGGCTGACGCATGGTGTTCCGCATGCGCGCGGCGCCAATAGTCGTAGGGCGTCAGCGTCAGGATACCGATTGCGCGACCCGTCCAGTCATCCCAGCGACGGCGCCCGAAAAAAGAGCCGTGTCCGCAATCGTGTTGCAGTATGAAGAGCCTCAACAGGAATCCGGCTGCGGGGATCACCAGAAGCAGGCCAAGCCAGTAACCAAAATGAATCGATACCGACGCTGCTGCCCAAAGGAATACGAAGGGAACAAGCGTCACAGCAAGTTCGTACAAGCTGCGGCCGGTCCGGGGTTTGCGATAATTCGAAAGTATTTTAAGCAGGGCCTTTTCACTCGCGCCGCCAGGTAATTGGGCTGTTAACGTCGCGGTCATGGTTGATAGCAATCCTTCTGGTCACCTGCATTTCGAAAAAAGTGTTCACCGCGCTGGCGGTCGTTTTCTGGAATAGCCCGATCTCGAGCCAACACGCGTTGCCGCGGCGGTTCCGTGCTCTGCTCGGCGCGGGCATTCACTGTTTTGTTCATAAATGTCCGAGCTGTAGGCTCGCTCCTGAAATCTGAAACGGTTTATTAAGTCGATCTGCTCGGCGAGGATCTCGCACAACTCTGAGCGGCTGGAACCTGTTCTGTCTAACTGTACCGGCGCTGTTTGCACAGAGGGGCAGGGTGACCTCAAATTGATTGAAGGGTACTAGAATTTAATCGGCACTTGCATTCTCGCGCAGGAGCACAGCTCGACTCGGCAACTAAAATCGCTGAAAAGTTGGAGTGGTGAGCGGGTCTCGGCAACAGGATGGCAATTACTCGTTCAAATACGAGCAATATGCTCGAGGCAACAGACCCTTACCGCAGCATTGTGGCTGTATCGCGCCCGACATGTAAGGTTTCTTGCGATGTATCAGATCGCAGCATCAGGGGTCATCGAAAGCTAATTCTCCTTGTCAAAGCCGGGTCTGGCAGGAGAATGCCGCTTATGCCAGCAGCCCGCGCATGATCAGTTCGAGATGAATCTTCAGAACGACCTGCTTGTCCAGACTGCGCCGATCGTCGAAAATCAACCGGAAAACCAATGTTCCGACTATGGGTGACATGACGACCTTGGCCAGTTCCGTGGGGTTGGCTCTAAACCTTTTTTTCGCCACGCCATCTTCGAGGATCGTATTGATCCGCTCGAATACCGGCGCCATCACCACGTCATGGTGCTGGTCGATGAGATCGGGGAATTTTGCTCCTTCCGCAACGATGAAGCGAAACAGTTCCCGCATCTTTCTATTGTCGACGAGGGCGTCGAACAGGAATTCAAGAAGCATCCGAAGCTCCTCGACGGGATCATCCGACGTGCGTGCATAAGCCTTGAATGCCTCCTGAAAAGGTGCCGAGGCATGCCTGATCATCGCCTCGAAAAGAGCCTCCTTGGTTTCGAAATAGACGTAGACCGTGCCTTTCGTCACTCCCACCCGCTCGGCAATGTCCTCCACCCGCGTGGCCGTAAATCCTCTCTTGGTGAATTCCTCGAATGCGGCGTCGAGAATTTCCAACGGACGTTGTATCTTCTGTTCTGCGCGTGTCAGTTTTGCTTTTGCCATAACCCCGGATCCCTACGTATTCTTTCGGCACTTGCCTTTTTACCCGTCGCAATCGGCGGAAATGACAGGTGGTTTGCCTATAGCACCGGCGTAAAAACCGGAATCGATTTTTACAAGACGTGGTGCGTGGTTCAATATGTCAGCACATCCCCCGATGCGTCCGCGAGGACGCGCCGGGCAATTCGGAATGATCATTCGGGGAGCCAGGTTTGACGTCCGGACGGTTCCCGATCGGCGACACAAGAATTTCATTGACTATTCAGTCAGTCAAATATTATAGGGTGAGGCGAAGATCAAGAGGTCACCATGAAAAGCATTCTTTTAGCAATGGCGGTCGGCGGCATTTTCGCCCTGTCGTCCTGCAGCAACGAAGAGCCGCCTGCTGAAAAGCCGTTGCGTGTCGTCGATGTGGTTGCGGCAGCGAAAAAGCCCGTCGGCCGTGGCAGCGTCATCACCGGCGAAGTAAGGGCACGGGTCCAGACGGACCTTTCCTTTCGGGTGAGCGGCAAGATCACCGAGCGGCTGGTGGATGTGGGTACCCCGGTAAAGGCCGGGCAATTGCTTGCTCGCATCGACCCGGAAGAGCAAAAGGCGGATATCGACGTTGCGGTGGCCAACCTGCAATCTGCCGAAGCGCAGATGACGCAGGCGCAGTTGGCATTCGATCGCCAGCAAAGTCTTTTCAAGACGCAGGTGACTTCGCGCTCCGCGGTCGACAAGGCGCAGGAAACCCTGCTCACCACACAAGGCGCCGTCAGATCGGCGCAGGCCCAGCTGGATACGGCGCGCGATGCGCTTTCCTACACCGAACTCAGGGCCGATGCGGATGGTGTGATCACCGCGCGCAATGTCGAAGTCGGCCAGGTGGCGCAGGCCGCTCAGCTCGTTTTCACGCTGGCGCATGACGGGCCGCGCGATGCGGTATTTGATGTCTACGAATCCCTGTTCCTCGAGCGCGATATCGACAATCTCGTCAATGTCAGCCTCCTGTCGGATCCCGCCCGCGCTGTCGAGGGACCAGTGCGGGAGATTTCCCCGACGATCGATCCCGACAATGGGACGATCCGGGTCAAGGTTGGCCTGAACGGCGATATGACCATGCCGCTCGGAGCACCGGTATCGGGTCATTTCCGCTTCAAGCAGGTGGAGGCGATTGAGCTTCCCTGGTCGGCAATGGCATCGCAGAACGGCCTTCCCGCCGTCTGGGTGGTCGATGCGCAGTCCTCGGAAATCGCCATGCGCCGGGTTGAGGTCTCCGACTATGAGACGGGTCAATTCGTCGTGGCGGAAGGACTTCTTCCCGGCGATCTCGTCGTGACCAGCGGGACCAAATTTCTCCGCACCGGTGAAAAGGTCGCCTATGAAAAGGGGCAGGCACAATAATGTTCAGGATAAACAGAAGCTTGTTTTTGCTGCTTCCGGCGATTGCGGTCTCGTCCTGCCAGGAAAAGCAGGAAGCGCCCGCTGAGGCGCCGCGCCCGGTGCTCTCCGTTGTCGTAGGGGAGACGCGCGCCGATGCGCTGCGGCTGACCGGCACGGTGGAATCGAGAATTCAGACCGATCTCGGCTTTCGTGTTCTCGGCCGGATCATTGCCCGCAATGTCGATGTGGCCGATCTGGTCAAGAAAGGCGATGTGGTGGCCTCGATCGATCCGCTCGCGCTGGAACTTTCGGTAAAGAGCGCCCAATCCGATCTATCCAACGCCGAAGCGCAACTGGCCAATGCGGTGACGACCGAGCAGCGTCAGCGCGTGCTGGCCGAGGCCCGCAGCGGCACGGAAGCAGCACTTGAAGAGGCCGAGCAGGCCACGCGAACGGCCAATGCCGCCGTCGCCAAAGCCCGTGCAAATCTTGATAAGGCCGAGGAGCAACTGGGCTATACGCAGCTACACGCGGAATTTGACGGCGTGGTGACTGCGACATCCGGTGAAATTGGCCAGGTCGTCTCTGCCGGACAGACGGTCGTGACCATTGCCCGCCCGGAAGTGCGGGATGTTGTGGTCGATGTTCCGCAATTTGCGGCGCAGCGACTTGATATCGGATCGACCTTCGATATCGCCCTGCAACTGGACCCAAAGATACGCACCACCGGCGTGGTGCGTGAGATTGCCCCAGAAGCCGAAACCGCAACACGCACGCGCCGCACGAAAATCAGCCTTCAGGATGCGCCGCCGACATTCCGGCTCGGCTCGGTCGTCACGGCCTCAGCAATTGCCGCCTCCGAATCGCAGATCATGCTCCCCTCGTCGGCCCTGCTGAAAACCGAAGACGGTTGGAGTGTCTGGATCGTCAATACCGATACGGCCACGGTCACCTCGCGCCCGGTCAAAATAGAGGGCGAGCCCGCTGAAGGCGGCAGTGTGCGCATCACCGGCGGCGTCAAGCCCGGCGAACGTGTCGCCAGTGCCGGCGTTCACAAGCTTAAGGATGGTCAAGCCATCAGGATCGATCAGGAGGTCCATCAGTGAAGAAATTCAATCTTTCCGACTGGGCGCTCGAGCACCGTTCGCTCGTCTGGTACTTCATGCTGGTCTTCGTTCTTGCCGGTGTTTTCTCCTATCTCAACCTCGGACGTGAGGAAGATCCGAATTTCACCATCAAGACAATGGTGATTAGCGCGCAATGGCCCGGCGCTTCCGCGGAGGAAGTGGCCAGGCAGGTGACCGACAGGATCGAGAAGAAGCTCGAGGAACTCGACAATCTCGACTATCTGCGCAGCCAGACAGTCGCTGGCAAGACGACGATTTTCGTGGAACTCGTGCCGGAAACCAAAGCCAAGAATGTCGAACCCACCTGGGTGCGCGTGCGCAACATGATCGGCGACATCAAGGGCGACTTCCCCTCGGGCGTTGTCGGCCCGTTCTTCAACGACCGTTTCGGCGATGTTTATGGCAATATCTACGCCTTCACCAGCGACGGTCTCAGCCAGCGGCAATTGCGCGATCTGGTGGAGGACGCGCGTGCCAAGGTTCTGACTGTCGACAATATCGGCAAGGTTGATGTCATCGGCGCGCAAGACGAGGCGATCTATCTGGAGTTTTCCACGCGGCAGATCGCAGCGCTGGGCATCGATCAGCAATCGATTATCAAGACGCTGCAAGCCCAGAATGCTGTCACCCAGTCCGGCTTCGTCAATGCCGGGCCGGAACGTGTTGCGCTGCGTGTCAGCGGCCAGTTCACCTCGGAAGACAGCCTTCGCGCCATCAATCTGCGCGTCAACAACCGGTTCTTCCCGCTGACGGAAGTGGCGACGATCCGGCGCGGTTATGTCGATCCGCCGTCTTCGCTGTTCCGCTTTAACGGGCAACCGGCCATCGGTCTTGCCATAGGCATGAAAACCGGTGCGAACCTCGTGCATTTCGGCGAGGAGCTGGATGCACAGATGAAGCGTATCGTGGCGGACCTGCCTGTTGGCGTCGATGTGCATCGCGTGTCCGATCAGCCGGCCGTGGTCGATGAGGCGGTCTCCGGCTTCACTTCGGCGCTGTTCGAGGCAATTGCAATCGTTCTCGTCATCAGCTTCATCAGCCTCGGATTGCGGGCGGGCATGGTGGTTGCGGTCTCCATACCGCTCGTGCTGGCGATCACCTTTGTCTACATGGAATATACCGGCATTTCGCTGCAACGCATCTCTCTCGGCGCGCTTATCATCGCGCTTGGGCTTCTCGTCGACGACGCTATGATTGCTGTCGAGATGATGGTCGCACGCCTCGAGGTCGGCGACGATCTCAGAAAAGCGGCGACCTATGTTTATACTTCGACCGCATTCCCGATGCTGACCGGTACGCTGGTCACCGTTGCCGGTTTCATTCCCGTCGGCCTCAACAACAGCGCGGCGGGTGAGTTCACATTCACCCTGTTCGTGGTGATCGCCGTTTCGCTGATCGTGTCGTGGATTGTCGCGGTTGTGTTCACGCCACTGCTTGGCGTGGCGATGTTGCCCAAGGCGATGAAATCGCACCATGAGAAGAAGGGCCGTTTTGCCTCTGGCTTTTCCTGGCTTCTATCCCGGGCGCTGCGCTTTCGCTGGGTAACGATCATCCTCACGGTTGCGTTGTTTGCCCTTTCCGTTGGTGGCATGAGCCTCGTGCAGCAGCAGTTCTTCCCGGCCTCCGACCGTGTGGAACTGATCGTAGACTGGAACCTGCCACAAAACAGCTCGATTGCCGAAACCAACCGGCAGATGGCACAGTTCGAGAAGGAAGCGCTGGCGAAAAACCCCGACATCGACCACTGGACGACCTATGTCGGTGAAGGCGCACCACGTTTTATCCTCTCCTTTGACGTGCAGACGCCTGATGTCACCTTCGGCCAGACAATCATCGTCACCAAGGGGCTTGATGTGCGCGACAAGGTGCGCGCTGAGTTGCAGGACTATCTGAACCGGACGTTTACCGGCACCGACGCCTTCGTGAAATTGCTCGACATCGGCCCTCCGGTCGGAAAGCCGGTGCAATATCGCTTGAGCGGTCCGGATATCCAGCATGTCCGCGAACTCGGCCAGCAGCTGGCGGGCATCGTCGGCGAACATCGGCTGCTGTCCAACATGGTCATGGACTGGAATGAGCCGACGCGGGTGGTCAAGGTCGACGTTTTGCAGGACAAGGCCCGCCAACTGGGCGTGTCTTCGGAAGACATCGCCAATGCCATGAACAGCATTGTCGAGGGTTCCACAGTGACGCAGGTCAGGGATGATATCTACCTCGTCAATGTGGTGGCGCGTGCGCAGCTGGCGGAGCGCGGCTCCATCGAAACATTGCAGAACCTGCAATTGCCAGCCACGAACGGCAAGGCCGTGCCGCTGTCGGCAATCGCCAATTTCCGCTACGAGCTGGAACAGCCGACCATCTGGCGTCGCGACAGAATTCCGACAGTCACGGTCAAGGCTGCCATCATCGGCCCGACGCAGCCGGCGACGATCGTGGAGCAGTTGAAGCCGAAACTCGAGGCTTTCGAAAAGTCGCTCCCCGTGGGGTACAAGGTGGAAATAGGTGGCTCGGTGGAATCCAGCGCGGATTCGCAGGCGCCAATCGTAGCCGTGGTGCCTCTGATGCTGTTTGCGATGGCAACGATCCTTATGGTTCAGTTGCAGAGCTTCAGCCGGCTGTTTCTTGTCTTTGCCGTTGCCCCGACGGCGCTGATCGGCGTGGTGGCAGCGCTGCTGCTCTCCAACGCGCCGATGGGTTTCGTCGCCATTCTCGGCATATTGGCACTGATCGGTATTCTGATCCGAAACTCGGTCATTCTCGTCGTTCAGATCGAACATCTCAGAAGCGAGGGGGTCTCGGCCTGGCGCGCCGTCATCGAGGCGACCGAGCATCGCATGCGACCGATCATGCTGACGGCTGCGGCGGCAACACTTGCCCTCATCCCCATATCTCGGGAGATATTCTGGGGTCCGATGGCCTATGCCATGATGGGCGGCATCGTGGTTGGCACGGCGCTCACGCTGCTGTTCCTTCCGGCACTCTATGTCGCGTGGTTCCGCATTCCGCGCGAAGATGACAAGCAGGAAGCACAGGAAATCAAGACGTAATTTCCTGTGAGACAGCCACACCCTCGTGATCGCGAGGGTGTGGCGCCGGCAAAGCCACTATCCCGCTTAAATTCTGCAAATGTGCCCGCCATCGTTGTTCCTTCGGCGCAGATAGTGTTAGGAAGATCGGCTTAGCTGCGGGAGCGGCGCTGTCCTTCAATAGATAAGCGTTTGCTTCTGCGTCGTTGACAGACCAAGGGTGCCGGAGGGTTCAAGGATGGGCGGGTTGTCGGATTGGCTTGCGGACGCAAAGCCGATCAATCGCAAGAATGCCGCAGAAGTGGTGTTCGAAGATATCCGTTCGGCCATCACCTCTGGTCAGCTCGTGGTCGGAACCCGGCTGCCCTCCGAAGCCCATCTGGCGGAAAGATATGGTGTCAGCCGACCGATCGTGCGCGAGGCGTTGCGATCTCTCCAGACTCTGGGGTTGACGCAGACGCGCACGGGCAGCGGCACCTATGTAATGACCGCCACACCGCCTGCTGAATTGAGTTACGGAGCATATTCCGCCCGTGACCTGATCGAGGCACGCCCCTTCATCGAGGTGCCGGCGGCAGGTTGGGCGGCGCTGCGTCGCACTGATGCCCAACTAGAGACTCTGCTCGAACTCTGCGACAGGATGGAGGCTGAGGAAAGGCCGCATCCGTGGGTGCTGCTGGACGGGCAGTTTCATTGCGCCATTGCGGAAGCCTCGTCCAATGCACTGTTTGCCAAGGTTGTGGCCGATGCGCGCGAGGCTCTTTCCCAACAGTCCGAGATGGTCAACCTGATGGCTGGCCGGCGCGTTGCATCGAATTTGGAGCACCGCCGGATCGTCGAGGCGATCCGGCGGGGTTCAGCCCCCGATGCGCGCGAAGCGATGGAGCTTCACCTGGGTCAGGTGAAGCAGGTGGTAACGACCATTATTGGAGAAGATCGGGCTCGACACCCGTAAGCGCGGGTAGGTTGGCGAGGTGGCGGGGGCTCAGTGCCTGCTGAAGTTGCGCCTCCGTCAGATAGCCGCGCTCCAGCACCACCTGCGGGACGGTGCGGCCGCTGGCCAGCGCCTCCTTTGCGACGTCAGTTGCTGCATAGTATCCGATCAGCGGGTTAAGCGCGGTTGCGAGACCGATCGATTCCTCCACACGCTGTGCCATGATGGCGGGATTGGCGACGATGCCATCGACACAACGTGCCGCCAAAGTCCGGCAAGCGGCGCTTAGCTGGCTGATGCTCTGGGAAAGGGCACGCACCATGATCGGCTCGAAGGCGTTCAGCTGAAGCTGCCCGGCTTCGGCGGCCATTGTGATGGTGATGTCGTTGCCGATTACCGCATAAGCCACCTGATTGACCATTTCGGGAATGACCGGATTGATCTTGCCCGGCATGATGCTCGACCCTGCCTGAACGGAGGGCAGGGTGATTTCGCCGATGCCGGCGCGTGGGCCGGAAGAGAGCAGGCGAAGGTCGTTGCAGGTTTTTGACAGTTTGACGGCGACACGTTTCAACACGCCGGACAGATGCACAAATGCGCCGGGGTCCTGCGTCGCTTCGATCAGGTCGGCGGCCGTCACCAGCGGGCGTCCGGTCAAGCGCGCCAGATGCTGGCAGGCAAGCGCCGCATAACCGCGCGGTGCATTGAGCCCGGTGCCGATGGCGGTGGCGCCGAGATTGATCTCGTGCAGCAGGGCTGCGGATTCGATGAGGCGGGCCTGATCCTCGCCCAGCATCACCACGAAAGTGCGGAACTCCTGACCGAGCGTCATCGGCACGGCATCCTGCAATTGCGTCCGTCCCAGCTTGATGAAGCCGGAAAACTCCTGTGCCTTGCGATCGAACGCGTCTTTCAGCACACCCATCGAAGCCGCGAGATCGTCGATCGCTTCGATCATTCCTACATTGACCGCCGTCGGATAAGCGTCGTTGGTTGACTGGCTGAGATTGACGTGGTCGTTGGGGTGAAGGTGGGCATAATCGCCTTTCGCGAGGCCGAGCAGTTCAAGTGCCCGGTTGGCGATGACCTCGTTGGCGTTCATGTTGGTGGAAGTGCCAGCACCGCCCTGAATTTCATCCACGACGAACTGCTCGTGAAGCGCACCCTCACGAATTTCGCGGCAGGCCCTGACGATTGCTTCCATCCGCTCCTGGTCAAGCAAGCCAAGCTCGTGATTGGCGAGGGCGGCGGCCTCCTTCACATAGGCCAGTCCCCTGACGAGATAGGGGTTGTGGCCGATCGTTACGCCGGTGATCTGAAAGTTCTCCACCGCGCGCGCCGTGTGCACGCCCCAATAAACATCTGCCGGAATTTCCTTCGTTCCGAGCAAATCATGCTCCATGCGCGTCACGCCCACTTTTTCCTCCAATAGCTCAAAGCGTTACCTAAATCTGTAAAGCTGTCTTACAGATTTTTCGACCTTAATCCTTCGCCGTACGAAGGTCAATAATGCTTCGATCCCCTTGACGAACAGCATTCTCTGCAATTATGAGGGCAAAAATCTGTCATGCAGCTTTACAGCGATGCATGAGCTTGCTGGCGCTGTATCCAGCGCCGAGCATGCCAGTTCCAATTTTGATTTCCGGCGTATCGCCGACTGCAAAGCAAATTCATTGGGAGGAGAAATATCAATGAAATCTGTAAAAACGGCACCTGCCGAACGCGAGGTCTTCACGGAAGAAGACCTCGGATACCACAAGGCACTCAAACCGCGTCAGATCCAGATGATCGCGATTGGTGGCGCAATTGGCACCGGGCTGTTCCTGGGCGCCGGTGGACGGCTGGCGCAGGCCGGTCCGGCGCTGGTGTTCGTTTATGCGCTTTGCGGCTTCTTTGCGTTTCTGGTGCTGCGTGCACTTGGCGAACTTATCATGCATCGCCCGAGTTCCGGCTCGTTCGTGTCCTATGCCCGCGAGTTCTATGGCGAGAAGATGGCTTTCTTTGCCGGCTGGATGTATTGGTTGAACTGGGCAATGACCTCGGTGGCCGATGTGACCGCCGTTGCGCTCTATATGAACTTCTTCAAGCACTACGTCCCCTGGCTGGCGGGCATCGACCAATGGGTGTTTGCGTTGACGGCACTTCTGGTTGTGCTGGCGATGAACATGCTGTCGGTGAAGGTTTTTGGCGAGCTTGAGTTCTGGTTCAGCCTGATCAAGGTGCTGGCGCTTGCGATCTTCCTCGTCGTTGGCGTCTATTTCGTCATCTTTGGCACGCCCATTGAAGGGCATGTGACAGGCTTCAGCATTATCACCGACAATGGCGGCTTCTTCCCGAACGGCATTCTTCCTGCCTTCGTCATCATTCAGGGGGTAGTGTTCGCTTACGCCTCGATCGAACTGATCGGCACGGCGGCAGGGGAAACCGAAGACCCTCGCAAAGTCATGCCCCGCGCCATCCGCGCCGTGGTGCTGCGCCTCGTGGTGTTTTATGTCGGCTCGGTATTGCTGTTCACGCTGCTTCTGCCTTATACCGCCTATAAGGCTGGCGAGAGCCCCTTCGTCACCTTCTTCGGTTCCATCGGTGTTCAGGGTGCGGATGTGATCATGAACCTTGTGGTGCTAACCGCCGTGCTGTCTTCGCTCAATGCCGGGCTTTATTCTACCGGCCGTATTCTTCATTCGATGGCGGTCTCTGGATCGGCGCCGGCAGCGCTGGCAAAGATGAACAAGGCCGGCGTGCCCTATGGCGGTATTGCGGTGACCGCCGCCGTCACCGTTCTCGGTGTGGCGCTGAACGCCGTCGTGCCAGCTGCGGCCTTCGAAATTGCACTCAACCTGTCGGCGCTCGGCATCATCTGCGCATGGGCCGTCATCGTGCTCTGCCAGCTCAAACTGTGGCAGCTTTCCAGGCGCGGCGAACTGGCTCGCCCGGATTTCCGCATGTTCGGTGCGCCTTACACTGGCATTCTCACACTCGTCTTCCTGTTCGGCGTGCTGGTGCTGATGGCTTTTGATTACCCTGTCGGCTCGTGGACCATCGCTTCGCTGCTGGTCATCATCCCGGCGCTGGTCATCGGCTGGTATATGCTGCGCGACCGTATCCACCGTCTGGCCGGCGAACGTGCAGGCGCGGGAGCGTCGCATTGAGCGGGCATGGTGAAGCTCCATTGGTGGCGGTCATCGCCACCGGTGGTACCATCGCCAGCAGGCGCGGCGCCGATGGCGCCAGCACACCAAGCCTTTCGGGTGAAGACCTGCTTGCACTGGTTCCGCAAATCAACGCGAGGCTGAAGCCGGTCGATCTGATGGCGAAGGATTCCTCCAGCCTGACATTGGCCGACATGCAGCGCATCAGCGATGCGGTAGGCGTGGAGCTCAATGATCCCGCTGTCACCGGTGTCGTCGTTCTGCATGGAACCGATGCGATGGAAGAATCCTCGCTGCTCGTGCATTTGCAGCATGCCACCACCAAGCCGGTTGTCTTCACCGGCGCACAGTTTACGGCCGACCATCCGAATGCGGACGGGCCGTCCAATCTGGCCGCGGCCATAGAAACGGCGCTTGATCAGACGAATGCCGAACGCGGCGTGCTTTTATCCTTCGGCGGCAGATGTCTGCCGGCATGGGGGCTGTACAAGCTGAGCGCGGATGCGGCGGATGCGTTCCGCTCTGCGCGGCCGGCGGCCCATGCCGCAGCGCTGGAGCTTGCTGCGCCCCTCGCCGATCTGCGGGTTGATATCGTTGCCATTTATCCCGGTTGTGATGCCGCCCATATCGAGGCAAGCCTGCAGGCCGGTGCGGATGGGATCGTGCTTGCCGCACTTGGCTCCGGCAACGCCAATCCGGGCATCGCTGTGGCGGTGAAGCGCTGTGCCGAGCGAGGCGTTCCCGTCGTCGTCTCCAGCAGGGTCCCGGAAGGACTGCTGGTGGCGAGTTACGGCGGTGGCGGCGGTGGTCACGATCTGGTCGCGGCCGGTGCCATCCATTCGTCAACGCTGCGCCCCGGACAGGCGCGTATACTGCTTGCGGCGCTGATTGCCGCCAACAGCCCGGCGGAAAAGATCGTTTCCGCGTTCAAAGACGGCTCGCTCTCTTAAGCATCGGCTGCAATGCCCGCATTGGCGGGCATCGAAATTCCTATGAGATTCCTATTTTATTCCATCTGCCGCCGTCTCGAACCTTTATGCGGTTCGGGTGCATTCTTCTGTGCGGGAAGGGATGGTGTTTCTTCCCAGCCAGAAAGAATGAAAAGCGACGTCCCACATGACGGCGCTTTTCTTCCTGTCCGGCTCCTCGGTTAAAAAAGGAGTCCCATCGATGATGGACGTTATTCTGATCGGCGCAGCCACGGTGTTTTTCGCGCTCTGCTTTGCCTATACGCGCGCCTGCGACCGGCTTTAGGCGGAGGTCGAGATGTTATTCGACTATGTTTTGAGCGGTGCCGTCACCGTCTTTATCGCCGCCTACCTCACCTATGCTCTCATTCGCCCCGAACGCTTCTGATCGGGAAGCGGCGGCTATTGAAAGTTCAATACCATGACCCTCAATGGATGGTTTCAGATCCTGCTTTTCTGCGGGATCGTTGTCGCGCTGGTGAAGCCTCTCGGCTTCTATATGGCGCGAGTCTTCAATGGCGAACGCACCCTGCTTTCGCCGGTTCTCGCACCCGTCGAGCGCGGCCTTTATGCCCTTGCCGGGACAAGCGAGCGCGAAGAACAGCACTGGACGACCTACGCGTTTTCCATGCTCCTCTTCAACCTCTTCGGTTTTGCCCTGCTTTACGCCCTGATGCGTTTTCAGGGTATGTTGCCATACAATCCGGAAGGAATGGCAGCAGTCGGGCCGGAACTCTCTTTCAACACGGCAGTTAGCTTCGTCACCAACACCAACTGGCAGAACTATGGTGGCGAAAGCACCATGTCCTATCTGACCCAGATGGCTGGTTTCACCGTGCAGAACTTTGTTTCTGCCGCGACGGGCATGGCGATTGCAATCGGGCTAATCCGCGCCTTCGCGCGCGCTTCCGGCAAGGCCATCGGCAATTTCTGGGTGGATATGGTGCGCTCGACGCTCTACATCCTGCTGCCTGCCTGTATCGTGCTTACCCTGGTTTACGTATGGCTCGGCGTGCCGCAGACGCTTGGCGCTTATGTCGGCGCCCAGACGCTTGAAGGCGCGCGGCAGACGATCGCAGTCGGCCCGGTAGCGTCGCAGCTGGCGATCAAGATGCTCGGCACCAATGGCGGCGGTTTCTTCAATGCCAATTCCGCGCATCCGTTCGAAAACCCTGATGCCATCTCCAACATGATCCAGATGGTGTCGATCTTCGCGATCGGTGCTGCCTTCACCAACGTCTTCGGCCGTATGGTCGGCAACACCCGTCAGGGCTGGGCAATCCTTGCTGCCATGGGTGTTCTGTTCATCGCCGGTGTTGCAGTGACCTATTGGGCGGAAGCAGCCGGAAATCCGCTGATGCACAGCTTCGGCCTTGCCGGAAGCAACATGGAAGGCAAGGAAGCTCGCTTCGGCGTGGCACTCTCGTCGCTCTTTGCGGTCATCACCACCGCTGCCTCCTGCGGTGCGGTCAACGCCATGCATGGCAGCTTCACGGCGCTCGGTGGTCTCATTCCGCTCATCAACATGCAACTGGGTGAGGTAATCGTCGGCGGCGTTGGCGCGGGTTTCTATGGCATTCTTCTCTTCATCATCATCGCCATTTTCGTGGCGGGGCTGATGGTCGGGCGCACGCCGGAGTATCTCGGCAAGAAGATAGAGGCCAAAGAGATGAAGATGGCGGTTCTGGCCATTCTCTGCCTGCCGCTCGCCATGCTGGTTTTCACAGCCACCGCCACCATCCTGCCCTCGGCGGTCGCGTCGGTCGGCACAGCCGGACCGCACGGGTTCTCCGAGATTCTTTATGCCTATACCTCGGCTGCTGCCAATAACGGCTCTGCCTTCGGCGGCCTTACGGGCAACACGACCTGGTACAACATCACGCTTGGTTTTGGCATGTTGATGGGACGTTTTCTGGTGATCATCCCGGCGTTGGCGATTGCCGGCTCGCTGGTTACCAAAAAGACCGTTCCGGCATCAGCCGGCACCTTCCCCACGGACGGCCCGCTCTTCGTCGGTCTGCTCGTCGGCACGATCGTGGTCGTCGGTGGCCTCACCTTCCTGCCGGCCCTGGCGCTTGGTCCGGTCGTGGAACATCTGGTCATGGCCGCCGGCCAGGTATTTTGAGGTGGTGCCATGACGAAGGATACTCCCCGACGTAACCGCACCCTTCCTGTCCGCACTGGCGCTCCTGTTCGCGGGAGCGCCGGCCCGGGCGGCTGGTGCGCATCCAATCTCATTCTTGCAATGATGGCGGCTCTGTTCGCCGCCGTCTGCGCTCTCGAAGTTCTCACGGGCTGATCGACCCTCATCGGTCGCCCTGTTTCAAACGCTGGAGTCTCTTCATGAGCCAGTCCAAACAAGCGAGCATCCTTGATTCTCGCATTCTCGTTCCGGCAATTGCCGACGCATTCAAAAAGCTCAATCCGCGCACGCTTGCGCGCAATCCGGTCATGTTCGTCGTGGCAACGGTATCGGTGCTGACAACCGTGCTGTTCGTTCGCGATCTCATCATCGGCAATGCAAATCTCGGCTTTTCCTTCCAGATCAATCTGTGGCTTTGGTTCACCGTTCTCTTCGCCAATTTTGCCGAGGCCGTAGCCGAAGGGCGCGGCAAGGCGCAGGCGGATTCGCTGCGGAAAACCCGCACGGAAACCCAGGCGAAACTTCTGACAGGTGATGATCGTAGCCAATACACGATGGTAGCTGGCGCTGGCCTCAAGGTGAACGATGTCGTTCTCGTCGAGGCTGGCGACATCATTCCGTCCGACGGTGAAGTCATCGAAGGTGTTGCCTCAGTCAATGAAGCGGCAATAACGGGCGAATCCGCCCCTGTTATCCGCGAATCCGGCGGCGATCGCTCGGCCGTCACCGGTGGTACGCAGGTGCTGTCGGACTGGATAAGGGTTCGCATCACCGCTGCTGCCGGCTCCACCTTCCTCGACCGGATGATTTCGCTCGTTGAAGGCGCCGAGCGCCAGAAGACGCCGAACGAAATCGCGCTCAACATTCTGCTTGCGGGCATGACGCTCATCTTCGTTCTGGCCACCGCGACCATTCCGAGCTTTGCGGCCTATGCCGGTGGCTCCATCCCGATCATCGTGCTGGTGGCGCTGTTCGTGACGCTCATCCCGACGACCATCGGCGCTCTCTTGTCGGCGATCGGCATTGCCGGCATGGACAGGCTGGTGCGTTTCAACGTGCTTGCCATGTCCGGCCGCGCGGTGGAAGCCGCCGGCGACGTCGACACGCTGCTGCTCGACAAGACCGGCACGATAACGCTCGGCAACCGCCAGGCAACCGAATTCCGCCCCGTCACCGGCGTTTCCGAACAGGAACTGGCCGATGCGGCGCAGCTTGCATCGCTTGCCGACGAAACGCCGGAAGGCCGTTCCATCGTCGTTCTCGCCAAGGAAAAATACGGCATCCGTGCCCGCGACATGCAGAAACTGCACGCCACTTTCGTGCCCTTCACCGCCCAGACCCGCATGAGCGGTGTGGATTTCGAAGGCTCTTCCATTCGCAAGGGGGCTGTCGATGCCGTTCTTTCCTATGTCGATGGCGGTGTTACGCAGCAAGGCAATACGGCGCTTGCCGTTAAAACCGAAACGGATGTAACGCGCGACATCCGCACGATCGCGGAAGAGATAGCCAAGACAGGCGGCACACCGCTTGCCGTCGTGCGCGACGGAAAGCTGCTCGGCGTCGTGCAGCTGAAGGATATCGTCAAGGGCGGCATTCGCGAGCGTTTCGCCGAACTTCGCCGCATGGGCATCCGCACGGTGATGATCACCGGCGACAATCCCATGACGGCCGCTGCCATCGCGGCGGAAGCAGGGGTGGACGATTTCCTCGCCCAGGCGACCCCGGAAAACAAGCTGGAGCTTATCCGCGAGGAACAGGCCAAGGGCAAGCTCGTCGCCATGTGCGGTGACGGCACGAACGATGCGCCCGCACTTGCGCAGGCCGATGTGGGTGTCGCCATGAACACCGGCACGGTCGCAGCGCGCGAGGCTGGCAACATGGTCGATCTCGACAGCGATCCGACCAAGCTCATCGAAATCGTCGAAATCGGCAAGCAATTGCTGATGACGCGCGGCGCGCTAACCACATTCTCCATCGCCAACGACATCGCCAAATATTTCGCCATCATCCCGGCAATGTTCCTGGCCTTCTATCCGCAGCTTGGCCTGCTGAATGTCATGGGTCTTTCGACACCGCAAAGTGCGATCCTGTCTGCCATCATCTTCAACGCGCTCATCATCATCGCGCTCATCCCGCTCTCGCTGAAGGGCGTCAAATACCGCCCGATCGGGGCCGGGGCGCTGCTGTCGCGCAATCTCGTCATCTATGGTCTGGGCGGCATCATCGTGCCCTTCATCGGCATCAAGGCCATCGACCTCGCCATTACGGCGCTTGGTCTCGCCTGAGGAGTATGGAAATGTTGAAACAGCTACGTCCCGCACTGGTGCTGATCCTTGCCACCACCGCAATCACCGGCCTTGCCTATCCTCTTGGAATGACGGGCCTCGCACAGGCTATCTTCCCCTTCCAGGCAAATGGCAGTCTGATCGAGAAGAATGGGACTTTTGTCGGGTCGCAATTGATAGGGCAGGCCTTCACCGGCGAGAAATATTTCCACGGCAGGCCGTCGGCTGCCGGCGACCGCTACAATGCCGCGTCGTCTTCCGGCTCCAACCTGGGACCGACGAGCGCAAAGCTTATCGACCGGGTGAAGCAGGACTACGAGGCTGCTAAAGCCGAAAATTCGGCAGCCGAGGTTCCCATTGATCTGGTGACGGCATCGGGCAGCGGTCTTGACCCGCATGTGTCGCCTGAGGCCGCCTATTTTCAGGTCTCGCGTGTCGCCAAGGCAAGGGGCATGAACGAAGCGTCACTGCGCGCCGTCGTCGACGCCCATGTGGAGGCGCCTGAATTGGGCTTCATGGGCGAGCCCGTTGTAAATGTGCTGGCTCTCAACATGGCTCTTGACGCAGCCGGCTCATGAACTGAAATGGCTATGGCTTCTTTGGAAGCCATAGCTTGTCCACTGGTGGGTTAAATGCCTGACGATAATCGTGATATGCCGAGCAGACCATCGCCGGATGCGCTGCTTGAAAACGCCCGGCGCGAGGCGCGAGGGCGGCTGAAGATTTTTCTGGGCGCAGCTCCCGGTGTCGGCAAGACCTATGAAATGCTGATGTCCGGCCGGGCAAAACTCGCAGATGGTGTCGATACCATTATCGGTGTCGTGGAAACGCATGGCCGCAAGGAAACCGAGACACTTGTGCAGGGTTTCGAGATCATTGCGCGCCGGAACATTGATTATCGCGGCCAGGCGCTGAACGAGATGGATCTCGACGCCATTCTTGCCCGTCGACCGGCGCTGGTTCTGGTCGATGAGCTGGCCCACACCAATGCGGCCGGCAGCCGGCACCCCAAGCGCTATATGGATGTTCAGGAAATTCTCGCGCAGGGCATCGATGTCTATACGACACTGAACATTCAGCATGTGGAAAGCCTGAACGATGTGGTGGCGCAGATCACCCGTATCCGCGTGCGCGAAACGGTGCCGGACAGCATCATTGACCGGGCTGACGATGTTGAGATCATCGATATCACCCCCGACGATCTGATCAAGCGCCTGCAGGACGGCAAGGTCTATATGCCCCGCACCGCGCGGCGCGCCATCGAGAACTATTTTTCGCGCGGCAATCTGACGGCCCTGCGCGAGCTTGCGCTACGGCGCACAGCGCAGCGGGTGGACGAGCAATTGCTCAACCACATGCAGTCGCACGCCATCTCCGGGCCGTGGGCTGCGGGAGACCGTGTTCTGGTCTGTCTGGACCACGGCGGCAACGGCCCCGGTCTGGTGCGTTATGCCCGAAGGCAGGCCGATCGCCTGCGCGCGCCGTGGACGGCACTGCATCTGGACACGCCTCGCTCTCAGCAATTGTCGGAGGCGGAGAAGGATCGGCTGGCCGGCACCATGCGGCTCGCGCAGCAGTTGGGCGGCGAGACAGTAACCCTGCCGGCGCTCGACCTGACGCACGAAATCATATCCTATGCCAACGCCAATAACTTTACCCACATCATCATCGGCCGTCCCAGAAGGTCGTGGTGGCAGAGAATTCTGCAGCGTTCGCTGACGCATGATCTGATAGACCATGCCGGCGATATCAGCGTGCATGTCATTTCCGGCGACAAAAACGTGGAGAAGCCGGTCCAGACCGTGAAGCCGGCAACGGCTCAATCGCGGTTTTCGATACTGCCCTATCTCAACAGCACCCTGTTTGTCGGACTGGCGATCGTGGCCGGCATCGTGCTTGACCAAGCCCTTGATGTTCAAAATCTGGCGCTGGTGTTCCTGATGGCGGTTTTCGCAGCAGCCGTGCGCGGAGGGCTGGGGCCTGGCCTTTATGCTTCCCTGCTTGGTGCCTTTGCGTTCAATTTTTTCTTTCTTGAACCGCGTTATACCCTGACTGTCCGCGATCCCGAAAGCGTCGTGGCGCTGCTGTTCTATCTGGGTGTGGCGCTTGTCGCCTCAAATCTGACTGCGGCGGTGCAGCGGCAGGCCGCAGCTGCACGGATGCGTGCGCGAACCACGGAAGATTTGTACCTTTTTTCCAAAAAACTCGCGGTTACCGGCACGCTGGATGACGTATTGTGGGCAACCGCGTTCCAGATGGCATCGATGCTGAAAGTCAGGGTCGTCCTGCTTCTGCCCGAAAACAATTCGATCACCGTAAAGGCGGGCTATCCGCCCGATGACACGCTCGTGGATGCGGACATTGCGGCCGCACACTGGGCCTGGGAACACAACAAGGCTGCAGGCCGGGGCGCCGATACGCTCCCGGGTGCCAAACGCCTTTATCTGCCGCTGCGCACCGGCAGCGGCGCCGTCGGGGTGGTGGGGCTGGACGACGACCGGCGTGGCCCTCTTTTCACACCTGAGCAGCAGCGGCTTTTCGATGCGCTGGCGGATCAGGCGGCACTTGCCATCGAGCGCATCCAGCTAGTTTCGGATGTCGATCGGGCAAGGCTTGCGGCGGAAACCGACCGGCTGCGCACCGCGCTTTTGACCTCCATCTCCCACGACCTGAAAACGCCGCTCGCCGCCATTCTGGGTTCCGCCGGAACGCTGAAGGATTTCGCCGACGACATTCCGCTCGAGGCGCGCACCGAACTGCTTCTAACCATCGTCGAGGAATCCGAAAGGCTGAACCGCTTCATTTCCAACCTGCTCGATATGACGAGGATCGGTTCGGGCGCGATGGAGCCGAATTACGGATTGCATTTTGTTGGCGATATGGTCGGAACAGCGCTTTCACGCGCGGCGAAAATCGTTGTCAGGCACGAGATCGTTCTGGACATTCCCTCCGATCTGCCGATGCTGAAGGTCGATCCGGTGCTTTTTGAGCAGGTTCTGTTCAATCTGATCGACAATGCCGCCAAATACGCGCCCGAACAAACCGTAATCCAGATTCGCGGGTGGCGGCAGGGCAGGCATGTCTTCCTGTGCGTTGCCGACGAGGGGCCGGGTATTCCCCCTGATGATTTCGAGCGGGTGTTCGACAGTTTCTACCGTGTGCGCAAGGCGGACCATGTGCAGGCCGGGACCGGCCTCGGGTTATCCATCTGCAAGGGGTTTATCGAGGCCATGGGTGGATCTATCCGCGCTGAAAACAGATCAGGTCGCACGGGCGCGCAATTTACCATAAGCCTGCCCGTTCCCGCCGAAGTGCCGGTGCTGAACCATGACTAGGGCTGAAGGAGATCGGCAATGACCAATTCCGCCGTTCGCATTCTGATCGTCGACGATGAACCGCCGATCCGCAAACTTTTGCGGGTCGGTCTCTCGACGCAGGACTATGCGGTCAGCGAGGCGATGAATGCCCGCGTCGCGATGGAGTTGATGAACGAGGACAAGCCCGATCTCGTGGTCCTTGATCTCGGTCTTCCGGATATGTCGGGACACGAGCTTCTGGAGAAATGGCGGGGTGAGGGGCTTTCCCTACCCGTCATCATTCTTTCCAGCCGCACTGATGAGGCGGGTATCGTCAAGGCACTGGAGCTGGGTGCCGACGATTACATCACCAAGCCTTTCGGCATGAACGAGCTTGTTGCCCGCATTCGTGTCGCCCTGCGCCATCGCCTTCAGAGCCAGGGTGAGAGACCGGTGTTTCATACCGGCGATCTTTCGGTCGATCTCGTCAGACGCATCGTCAAGGTGGAGGACCGGGAGGTGAAACTCTCGCCCAAGGAATATGATATTCTGCGGGTTCTGGTCCAGCATGCGGGCAAGGTGCTGACGCACCGTTTCCTGCTGGAGCATGTGTGGGACGAGTTGACCGACGTGCAATATTTGCGCGTTTATGTACGCCAGCTTCGCCAGAAGATCGAAAAAATTCCGGATCAGCCGCGCTACATCCTCACGGAAACCGGTGTCGGCTACCGGCTGCAGGAGGTTTGAGGGCGCCGTTAAGAAACGGCGCCCTCGAATGTTTTGTCAGACGGCGGCGCAGATCGACAGGAAGTCGTCGACATCAGTCTCGGTCGTTGCGAAGCTGGTGACCATGCGGATCAGCACCTCGTCCTTTCCAACCTTTTCCGGCATATCGCGGGGCACCAGCCAGTCGTAGAACTTCGCGCCTTTCTCCGTTGCCGCTTCAGCGGCGGCCTTCGGCAGAATGGCGAAAACCTCGTTTGCAGTGGTCGGCCATGCCAGACGGGCACTGTTAAGCGAGGCGAAGCCGGCGCGCAGCCGATTGGCCATGGCATTGGCGTGGCTTGCGAGACCCAACCAGAGATCGTCCTGCAGATAGGCTTCGAATTGTGCGGCGATGAAGCGCGACTTCGAAAAAAGCTGGGCGGTGCGCTTGCGCAGGAAGGCGAAGTCTTTGGCGAGCGCGGGGTCGAAAAACACGATCGCTTCCGCGCACCAGCAGCCGTTTTTCGTGCCACCGAAAGAGAGCACATCAACGCCGCGTTTCCAGGTCATTTCGGCGGGCGTGGTGCCGAGTGCGGCAAGCGCATTGGCAAAGCGCGCGCCGTCCATATGCAGCGGCAGGCCGTTCTCCTTGGCAATTTTGGCAATCGCGTCGATTTCATCGAGCGTATAGACAGTACCGGCCTCGGTTGCCTGTGTCATCGTAACCGCTGCGGCGCGTCCGTGATGAACGGCGTCCTGCGGATAGCGCGAAATACGCTCGATCAGATTTTCCGGCAGCATCTTGCCGTTCGGTCCCTCGACGGCAACCATGCGCATGCCGGAGAAGAAATCCGGCGCTCCACATTCATCCTCGATCACATGGGCTTCGGAATGACAGAAAGTCAGGCCGCCGGGGCGGGCAATGCTTGCCAGCGAAAGAGAATTGGCCGCCGTACCTGTAGCGACGAAAAACACCGCCACTTCGCGTTCGAATATTTCATTGAAGCGCTTTTCTATGGAAAGGTCGAGGGCGCTGGTGCCATAGGCAGCCGCAAATCGGGTGGATTCCCGCGAAAGGCGCTCGTTGATGGCAGGGTGGGCGCCGGCCCAATTGTCTGAGGCAAAAAACATCTCTGAAAGCTTTCCGATGGCTGTTGTGCTGGTGTTGGGAATGCGTTGACGATGACCCGCAAAGTTCTAAGACCTAACCTCGCGGTTGGCAAATCCGGCAATGAAAGCAACGGCCCGAAGCGTTTTGTGACAAGAAAGTTTCGCGCAATGGGTCAGTATCGAAACTTCGCTGCCAATCGGGACTGCGACTAATTGGATTCGCACCCTTGCTAAACCCGCGGGTTTCTGCCAAAATTCTCTCGAATTGAGACAGCTTTGCTGTCCTAAATTTGGTCGAGCCGGATTGAATGCGGATTTTTCGGAAAGCGAAATTCGTGTCGAGCCGGATCTTCGCATGAAACCATGCAAGTAATTTTGCAGGAGGGACGAAAATGACAAACAAGCTGCAGGCAGACAACGTCGCCGCAACCCTGACCACAGACTGTCCCACCGCGGCTGCGGCCGCACCCGTTTCTGCGAAGGGGCGTTTCGCGGGCGGCCTGCCGGAAAAGCAGGGTCTTTACGATCCGCGCAATGAGCACGATGCCTGCGGCGTCGGCTTTGTTGCCCATATGAAGGGTCAGAAATCCCACCAGATCGTCAAGGACGGCCTGTTCATTCTTGAAAACCTGACGCATCGCGGTGCTGTCGGCGCCGATCCGCTGATGGGCGATGGTGCGGGCATTCTCGTGCAGATCCCCGACCGCTTTTTCCGCGAGGAAATGGCGAGCCAGGGTGTGACGCTGCCGAAAGCTGGCGAATATGCCGTTGGCCACATCTTCATGCCGCGCGATCCGTCCCGTATTGATCACTACAAGAAGGTCATTGTCGACGTGATCGGCGAGGAGGGACAGCAGTTCCTCGGCTTCCGCGACGTGCCAGTCGACAATTCTTCCCTTTCCAAGGCACCTGATATCGCCGGCACCGAACCGCACCATGTTCAGGTTTTCATCGGCGCCGGCCGCGATGCCGCGACCAATCATGACTTCGAGCGCAAGCTGTTCCTGATCCGCAAGGTTCTCTCCAACCGCATCTACGACGAGGGCGGCGGTAAGGAAACGCAGGATTTCTATCCCGTCTCGCTGTCCTCCTCCACCATCGTCTACAAGGGCATGTTCCTCGCCTATCAGGTTGGGGCCTATTACAAGGATCTGGCGGACCCGCGTTTCGAATCCGCGGTTGCGCTGGTGCACCAGCGTTTCTCCACCAACACCTTCCCGTCCTGGAAGCTCGCGCATCCCTATCGCATGGTCGCCCATAACGGCGAGATCAACACGCTGCGCGGCAACGTCAACTGGATGGCGGCGCGTCAGGCGTCTGTTTCGTCGGCGCTGTTCGGTGACGATATCTCCAAGCTCTGGCCGATTTCCTATGAAGGCCAGTCGGACACCGCCTGCTTCGACAACGCGCTCGAATTCCTCGTGCGCGGCGGTTACTCCATGGCCCATGCCGTGATGATGCTGATCCCGGAAGCCTGGTCGGGCAACCTGTCCATGTCGGCTGAACGCAAGGCTTTCTACGAATATCATGCCGCGCTTATGGAGCCCTGGGATGGCCCGGCCGCCGTTGCCTTCACCGACGGCAAGCAGATCGGCGCAACCCTCGACCGTAACGGTCTGCGTCCGGCGCGCTATCTCGTCACCGACGACGACCGCGTCATCATGGCGTCGGAAGCCGGCACGCTGCCGGTGCCGGAGGAACGCATCATCAAGAAGTGGCGCTTGCAGCCGGGCAAGATGCTGCTGATCGACATGGAAAAGGGCTCGATCATTTCCGACGAGGATGTGAAGCACGAGCTTGCTGCCAAGCACCCCTACCGCACCTGGCTAGACCGCACCCAGCTCATTCTTGAGGATCTGAAGCCGGTGGAGCCCCGGGCGCTGCGGCGTGACGTGTCGTTGCTCGATCGCCAGCAGGCCTTCGGTTACACCAGCGAAGATACCAAGCTCCTGATGTCGCCGATGGCAACAACGGGCCAGGAAGCCATCGGCTCGATGGGCACCGATACGCCGATTTCGGCCATGTCGGACAAGTCCAAGCTGCTTTACACCTATTTCAAGCAGAACTTCGCGCAGGTCACCAACCCGCCGATCGATCCGATCCGCGAAGAACTGGTGATGAGCCTCGTTTCGTTCATTGGCCCACGCCCGAACCTTCTCGATCACGAGGGTGCGGCCCGTGCCAAGCGTCTGGAAGTGCGCCAGCCGATCCTCACCAATGGCGATCTGGAAAAGATCCGCTCCATCGGCCACACCGAAGACCGTTTCGATACCAAGACGCTCGACTTCACCTATGATGTGGAGCGCGGCGCCGAAGGCATGCCTGACATGCTCGACCGCCTGTGCGAGCGGGCTGAATCCGCTGTTCGTGGTGGTTACAACATCATCGTTCTGTCCGACCGTCAGCTCGGCCCGGACCGGATTGCGATCCCCGCGCTGCTGGCGACGGCTGCCGTGCATCACCACCTGATCCGCAAGGGTCTGCGCACCTCGGTCGGCCTCGTCGTTGAAACCGGCGAACCGCGCGAAATCCATCATTTCTGTCTGCTCGCTGGCTATGGCGCGGAGGCCATCAACCCCTACCTCGCCTTCGACACGCTGCTCGACATGCACAAGCACGGCGCCTTCCCGAAGGAAGTGTCGGACGACGAAGTCGTCTATCGCTACATCAAGGCGGTGGGTAAGGGCATCCTCAAGGTCATGTCCAAGATGGGCATTTCCACCTACCAGTCCTATTGCGGCGCGCAGATTTTCGACGCCATCGGCCTGTCGTCGGAATTCGTCGAGAAGTATTTCTTCGGCACCGCCACCTCCATCGAGGGCGTGGGTCTGACCGAGATCGCCGAAGAAACCGTAACGCGTCACACGGCGGCTTTCGGCAAGGATCCGATCCTTGCCAACACGCTCGATATCGGCGGCGAATATGCCTATCGCATGCGCGGCGAAAGCCACGCCTGGACGCCGGATGCCGTCGCCTCGCTGCAACACGCCGTGCGCGGCAACAGCCAGGAGCGCTACCGTGAATTTGCCGACATGGTGAATGAGACGGCGCTGCGCATGAACACCATTCGCGGCCTGTTCAAGGTCAAATCGGCGGAAGCGCTCGGCCGCAAGCCGGTTTCCATCGATGACGTCGAACCGGCGGTCGATATCGTCAAGCGCTTCTCGACGGGCGCCATGTCCTTCGGCTCGATCAGCCGCGAGGCGCATACGACGCTTGCGATTGCGATGAACCGCATCGGCGGCAAGTCCAACACCGGCGAAGGCGGCGAAGAATCCGACCGTTACATGCCGCTTCTGAACGGCAAGCCGAACCCCGAGCGTTCCGCCATCAAGCAGATCGCATCCGGCCGCTTTGGTGTGACGACGGAATATCTCGTCAATGCCGACATGTTGCAGATCAAGGTCGCGCAGGGTGCCAAGCCCGGCGAAGGCGGCCAGCTGCCCGGCCACAAGGTGGATGCCACGGTTGCAAAGACCCGTCACTCCACGCCGGGCGTCGGCCTCATTTCGCCGCCGCCACACCACGATATCTACTCCATCGAAGATCTGGCGCAGCTGATCTACGACCTGAAGAACGTCAACCCGGAAGCAGATGTTTCTGTGAAGCTGGTGTCGGAAGTGGGCGTTGGCACAGTTGCGGCGGGTGTCGCTAAGGCGCGCGCCGACCATATCACCATCGCCGGTTTCGATGGCGGCACCGGTGCTTCGCCGCTGACGTCGCTGAAGCATGCCGGTTCGCCTTGGGAAATCGGCCTTGCCGAAACCCAGCAGACGCTGGTGCTGAACGGCCTTCGTTCACGCATCGCGCTGCAGGTGGATGGTGGTCTGAAGACCGGCCGCGACGTCATCATTGGCGCGCTGCTTGGTGCGGATGAATTCGGCTTTGCCACCGCGCCGCTGATTGCTGCGGGCTGCATCATGATGCGCAAGTGCCATCTGAACACCTGCCCCGTCGGCGTCGCAACGCAGGACCCGGTTCTGCGCAAGCGCTTCAAGGGCACGCCGGAACACGTCATCAACTACTTCTTCTTCGTGGCTGAAGAAGTGCGCGAAATCCTCGCCTCGCTTGGCGTTACCAAGCTGGACGAGATCATCGGCGCTTCCGAACTCCTCGAAAAGGATGAGATGCTGGCGCACTGGAAGGCCAAGGGTCTGGATTTCAGCCGCATCTTCCACAAGGTAGAGGCTCCCAAGGAGGCAACCTTCTGGACCGAGCGTCAGAAGCACCCGATCGACGATATTCTCGATCGCAAGCTGATCGAGAAGTCGCTACCGTCGCTGGAAAACCGCGAGCCTGTCGTTTTCGAAGTGCCGATCAAGAACGTCGACCGTTCCGCCGGTGCCATGCTGTCAGGCGCGCTTGCCAAGCGCTGGGGCCATAAGGGTCTGAAGGACGATACGATCCACGTGACGCTGCGCGGCACGGCCGGTCAGTCCTTCGGCGCGTTTCTCGCTCGCGGCATCACCTTCGATCTGGTGGGTGACGGCAATGACTATGTCGGCAAGGGTCTTTCGGGTGGCCGCATTATCGTGCGCCCGCCGGAAAACACCCGTATCGTCGCGGAAAACTCGATCATTGTCGGCAACACCGTTCTTTACGGCGCCATCACCGGCGAGTGCTATTTCCGCGGTGTTGCGGGTGAGCGCTTTGCAGTGCGCAACTCCGGCGCGGTCGCGGTTGTCGAAGGTGTCGGCGACCACGGTTGCGAATATATGACGGGCGGTATTGTCGTGGTGCTCGGCGAGACGGGCCGCAACTTCGCGGCCGGCATGTCCGGTGGCGTGGCTTACGTTCTCGACGAGAAGGGCGATTTCGCCACCCGCTGCAACATGGCCATGGTCGAGCTGGAGCCGGTTCCGGAAGAGGACGACATGCTCGAGAAGCTGCACCATCACGGTGGCGACCTCATGCACAAGGGACGCGTTGACGTCTCCGAGGACATGACGCGGCACGACGAGGAGCGGCTCTACCAGCTGATTTCCAATCACTTCCACTACACCAACTCTGCACGCGCCAAGGATATACTCGACCGCTGGAGCGAGTTCCGTCCGAAATTCCGCAAGGTCATGCCGGTCGAATACCGTCGTGCGCTTGAGGAAATGGAGCGCATGCGCATGGGCGTCGCGGCGGAATAATCCGCCGCGTGAGGATACTACACCAACTGGTCTCGCTGATGATCGCGGTCGCCGTTCCCATGGTGATCTATTGGACAAGCGGCGAGACCGGATTTGAATTCATCGTATTGGGGGCGGCTTTCGGTTTCGCTTACTGGTACTGGGGCCCGACAGGCGCTCCGCTTTGATGTGAGGACATAAACGTGGGCAAGGTTACAGGTTTTCTTGAGATCGACCGGCAGGTGGGCAAGTATCAGCCCGCATCGGACCGTATCCGCCATTTCCGCGAATTCACCATTCCGATGTCGGATGCCGAGGTGCAGAAGCAGGCGGCGCGCTGCATGGATTGCGGCATTCCCTACTGTCACGGCCCGACGGGCTGTCCCGTGCACAACCAGATCCCCGACTGGAACGATCTGGTTTATAACAACAATTGGGAAGAGGCGATCCGCAACCTCCATTCCACCAACAACTTCCCGGAATTCACCGGCCGCGTCTGTCCGGCACCCTGCGAGGAAGCCTGCACGCTGAACCTCGAGGATGCGCCGGTCGCCATCAAGACCGTCGAGCAGGCGATTGCCGACAAGGCCTACGAGCTGGGCTTTATCGTGCCGAAGCCGGCGACGATCCACACCGGCAAGAAGGTCGCCATCATCGGTTCCGGTCCTTCCGGCATGGCGGCAGCGCAGCAGCTTGGCCGCGCCGGTCATGAGGTCCACGTTTACGAGCGTGAATCGAAGCCCGGCGGTTTGCTGCGTTACGGTATTCCGGATTTCAAGATGGAGAAGAACTTCATCGACCGCCGTGTCGAGCAGATCAAGGGTGAAGGTGTTACCTTCCATTGCGGCGTCAACGTCGGCGTGGATGTAACGGTCGAAGCGCTTCTGGCTGATCACGATGCGGTTCTTTATTGCGGCGGTTCGGAAACCCCGCGCCCGGCCGGCATCGGTGGCGCCGATTTCAATGGCGTTTATGACGCCATGCCCTATCTCGTGCAGCAGAACCGCCGCGTTGGCCGCGAAAACATCGACAGCATCGGCTGGCCGGCCGATCCGATCCTCGCCGGCGGCAAGCATGTCGTCGTCGTCGGCGGTGGCGATACGGCGTCTGACTGCGTCGGCACGGCCTTCCGTCAGGGTGCGGTTAAAGTCACCCAGCTCGATATCCGCCCGATGCCGCCGGAAAAGGAAGACAAGCTTGCCGTATGGCCCTTCTGGGCAACGAAAATGCGCACCTCTTCTTCGCAGGCAGAAGGCGCCGTTCGCGAGTTCCAGGTGGCCACGCTTGAATTCGTCGGTGAAGACGGCGTTTTGACGGGTGTGAAGTGCTGTCAGGTGGACGACCGGCGCAAGCCCATTGCCGGTACGGAATTCATCATCAAGGCTGATCTTGCCTTCATCGCCATCGGTTTTTCCGGTCCTTTCACCGATAGCGTGCTGAAGGAAATGGATGGCAAGCTGTCGCTCAACACCGATCGTCGCGGCTCCACCAACGTGATCGCCAACGAAACGGACTACAAGACCTCGGTCGACAAGCTGTGGGCGGCAGGCGACGTTCGCCGTGGCCAGTCGCTGGTGGTCTGGGCAATCCGCGAAGGCCGTCAGGCGGCACGTGCTATCGACGAAGAGCTGATGGGCGCAACCGTCCTTCCGCGCTGAGCGAGTTGACGCGGCGCAAGCCGTCGTAACGAAAACAAAAAGGCCTGTTGTGTTTCACAACAGGCCTTTCGTTTGACTGGAGAACCGAAACGCGATGGAGGTGTCGCATTCAGGGGGACGGCAACATATCGCGCCTGAGAATTGCAATGACATTACGTGGTGTCCGAAGACAGGATTCGTTTCAGCAATAGGGAAGGCTGATGCGGAAGGAGGCGCCGCCGGATGGGGAATCACTGATGGTGATCTCCCCTCCATGGTAGCGGACGATTTCCTGCACGAGATTGAGACCGAGCCCGGTACCGCGATCCTTCGGTATCAACCGGTGAAATGCGTCAAACACGGCTTCCCGGTCCTCTTCGGGAATTCCGTTGCCTTGGTCGGATATGTCGATCACGCGGTTGGCCCCCACTTTTATGGTGATCGTTCCGCGATTACCGCCATGTTCGATGGCGTTTTGCACGACGTTCATCAGGGCGCGTTGCAGCGAGGCGTCATCGGCAAGGGCGAGGATCGGCTCTTCGTCCGGCTCGAACGAAAGTTCGTAGCCTTGAGAGATTGCAAGCGGCGCCATATCAGCGACGACAGACCGGCAGAGGCCAACAAGATCTAGTGGAATAAGCGGCGCCTTTTGCCCGCCGAGTCGTTGCAGATCGAGCAACTGTTCGGCAAGCACGGCGATGCGGCTGGCATCGGCTAATATCCGGCTCCGGTCCGGTCCGTCCAGCAACGTTTCGACACGGGTCTGGAGAATGGCGACAGGGGTCCGCAATTCATGGGCGGCGTCGAGAATGAAGCGCTTGTGCCGCTCGTACCCATCGTCCAGCCGTTTCAGCGCGCCGTTGACGGCATGCACGAGCGGCTGCACCTCCCATGGAATATCGCCATCCGGCAATCGATATCCGCGCTTGTCGATGTCGATGCTTTCCGCCGTTCGCGCAATAGCGGAAAGTGCGAAAAATTCCCGACGGATGATCCATGGAATGGTCACGATTGTCACAATGGACATGATAAGGAGGATCGGCATGATCAGTATGTTGGAGAACAGTAGGACGGGGAATGCCATACTGAAGGCTCCGCCCTTGCCGACCATAACGAATTCGCCCGCCGGTCCCGATGCACGACGCACGACGGCGATTCGCAAGACAGCAAGATAGGAGTAGGACAATGCCGCATCGCGTACGTCCGACACTTTGACGTCGCTAAGCTGTTGATCCATGTTGCTAAAGGCCTCAGGCACCGGCCCACCCTGCACGATCTCACCTTTCTCGCTGACCGCAACGAACCAGAAACCGGGCATGCTGTCGCGCAGCTCGACAAATTCATTTGTTTCGTCAAGCATCAGCCGGCCAGCCTTGTCACGCATGATGGCATTGGCTGTAATCTGGGCCGCTGCCGGGCTGAGAAGGGCGCTGCCCGAGGCGCCGCTGGACAGGTAAGCGACGAAGGCGGCAGTGACGATGAAAAGGCTGCCGATCTGGAAAAGCAGCAATTGAATGGTCAGGCGTCGCTTGAGCGATTTCCTTCCGGCCGATTTCATGAGGCCGCCCTCAGCAGATAACCGACGCCGCGAATACCGTGAACCTCCAGACCCGCATCCGCTGCCTGCAATTTGCGGCGCAGACGGGAGATATGGGAATCAAGCGCATTCGACTGGATTTCATCGTCGAAATTATAAACCGCCTCTTCCAGTACCGATCGCAGCACCGTTCTGCCCTGCCGACGCAACAGGGCCTCAAGGATCAGCAATTCGCGTCTGGTCAGGGCAATAAACTCTCCCTTGATGCGGACTTCACGGGTTTCGAAGCAAAATTCCAGCTTGCCCAGTTTCGCCGTCATCGTCACGCTGCCGGCCGGCCGGCGCATCAGGGCGCGGATGCGAGCAAGGAGTTCCTCGACAGCGAAGGGCTTGGCCAGATAATCGTCCGCACCAAGGTTCAGGCCGTTCACCCGATCCGCAAGCGTGCCTTGCGCTGTCAGCACGATGACGGGCGGTGTGACGGGCAGCAGACGCAGATCTTCTACAAGCTGGATGCCATCGCCATCGGGCAATTGCCGGTCGAGCACGACAAGATCGTGAACACCGTCCATGATCGCATGCCGGGCAAGATCGAGCGTGCCGACATTGTCCACGATGATATCGAACCGGTGCAGGGCGGCGGAAAGGGCTGCTGCCATTTCGCGTTCGTCTTCAACAAGCAGCAGGCGCATGAATTGTTCTCGGCAGTGTCTGGCGTACGCCTTCCCGGAGAGGAAGGGGCGCGGGGGCATCGGATAAATATCACCGTGCAGTAAGACGCGGGCAGGGGAGGGCAATTGGCCGACCCCGCATTTGCTGCAAAGCTGAATTTATCCTGCCATTGCCGGGTTGCCTCAACATTACGCCGGTTCGAGCCGTAGCGACGGCGGAGAAGTGGCTACTGTCTGGCCTGAGCAGTATCCGGGACAATCCGGTAGTCATCGATACGACCCGCCGGTGCATCGGCCATCTCGCCCCGCTTGGTCAGCCGTTCGCGTGGCGATTCCACGACCGAGACACGTGTCGATACGGCCGTCGAAGGGACATCGCCAAGCAGCTTGTCACCGCCATCGAGGTTCGGATCGGTCAGGCTGATCGGCTGGGTGCGCACCTGTCCCGCGTCGATGCCAAGCGCGGGTAGGGAGGTGAGTGCAGGCAAATTGCTGCCGTCCAGTTTCACGAGGTCCGGTCCGGCGCTGTCGAGGTGCCTGCGCACGAATTTCTCGACGTAAAAAGCAAGCTTGCGTTTGCCTGCCTGCGTCATGCCGACGCCATCTGCCTCACGCAGACGGGCCTGCTGGCCGTTCATGTCGTAGCCGGTGATGACAAATTTACCGGCCTCGTCGACAAAGCCGTCCCAGACATCGACGAATTCGCCGCCGTATTTTTCGATATGGCTGCGATAAAGCCGGTTGAAGCCGACGAGATCGGCCGAGAGTGAGGTTGACTGGAAGGCCGGCAGGCCAACCCACAGCAGCGGTACCTTCGGCCGGCCGGCAAGGGTCAGAAGTTCATCGATCCGCCGCTCATATTCCTTGAACCAGACATCGGTGCCAAATTTTTCCCTGGTATCGCCGATCTGCATCTGCTGGCGATCGTTCGACCCCATCATGATGACGATGGTGGCGGGATTTGTTTCGGTTATGAACTGCGGCAGATTGGCGAACCAGTCGTAATAATCCGTGCGTACGAGGCCCGAAGAACCATTCGCGCGCACATCGACCGAAATTCCCGGAGAGCTGGCGAAGGCATTGACCAGTTCTTCCCCCATGCCACCGGCCAGAAAATCACCGACGACCAGAACACGCCTGGCATTTTCAAGCTTGGCCGTCGGCTCCGGTTTTATGGTTCGCATCTGAACCACCGAAGGCGCTTTTCTTGCGGGTTGCGGGCGGGTGACTGATTTTTCACGCGGCGCAGCCGGGAAATCCCGGCGACTGCGGGGCTGGTATTCGCGGCCGGGCGTGTCCTCCCGGCCCACGGGCCGGCCAAACAGCATTTCGAAAAGGGTGCGTCGCTGTTCCTGGGCGAAGGTTTGCGAAGGGACAAGCGGCGTGCACAAGACAGCACAAAGAATGATGGCGCAGATGCGCCAGCCCGTACTTGTGCTTTTCGCCGCAGGTTTCCTACTCATGACATCGATCCTTCCGGATGCTTCGGCGGCGTTGAAGACCGCCGCCGAATTCACCGGCATATTATCAATTCCGCAGTGCTCTCAGCAATCGCTGCGACGGCTGACCGTCGGTTTCCAGACCCATGCGCGACTGGATGGCGCTAATCGCCGCCTTCGAGCCGGAGCCGAAATTGCCATCGACTTCGCCATCGTAATAGCCAAGTTCTTTCATGCGGGTCTGGAGTTCGAATTTTTCACGAATATCCAGTGTGCCGTCCGGACGCGGCCATTTCTGCTGCATGCCGCCATAACCGGCGATCTCGTCAGCAAGCAGGCCAACGGCCAGCGCATAGCTGTCGGATGCGTTGTATTTCTTGATGGTGAAGAAGTTTTTCATCATCAGGAAACCTGGACCATTTGCCCCACCCTGCAGTTTCAGCATGGCGCGATCGGAGCCGCGGGTGAAATTCTTGCCGTTCGGGCGGGCAAAGCCAAGCTTGGTCCATTCCGCAATGGACTTCGTCTGCCCCTCATAACGGGCGCCGCCACGCGGCACGGCTGTTTCGTAACCCCAGGTCCGGCCGGGTTCCCAGCCGTTCTTGGCGAGTAGATTGGCGGCCGTCGCCAGCGCGTCCGGAACCGAGTGCCAGATGTCGCGCTTACCGTTGCCGTCCGCATCGACAGCATAGAGCAGGTAGCTGGTCGGAATGAACTGGGTATGGCCCATCGCACCCGCCCAGGAACCCGTAAGCTGCTTGGGCGTGACATCGCCTGCCTGCAGGATTTTGAGTGCGGCGATCAATTGCGTGCGCGCGAACTTGGCGCGTTTGGGGTCGGAATAGGCGAGCGTGGCCAGTGCCTGCGGAATATTGTGCAGGCGCTCCGGCTTTTCGAGAACCGCGCCGTAATTCGATTCCATCGACCAGATGGCGAGAATAATATGTTTGTCGACGTTGAAGTTACGCTCGATCCAGTTGAGCGTCGTCGCGTGCTTCATCTTCATCTCGCGGCCGATGCGCACCGTATAGGGGTTGACGCGGGAATCGAGATAATCCCAGATCTGGGTGGTGAATTCCGGCTGGAAGGTCGCCTTTCGCAGCGCATCCGGATCCGGCTCGCTGACACCAGCAAAGGCTTTCTGGTACGTCGCCTTGCTAATGCCTTCTTTCGCGGCTGTTGCGTAGAACTGGTTGATCCACTGCTTGAACCCAGCATCGGCCCGGGCCGAGACGGGGGCCAGCGAGATCGCCAGACCTGCAACCATCATGCAGCCGAATTTGCGGACATTTGAAAGGATCATCTTTGTCATCGTCAGTCTTTCGTTCTCTCGAATATCATTTCGATTGCGAAAACGCATCGGGCGTCGTCATGCATAACAAAAGAATGTCAACAAATTCTTTACCATTAATAGATGGTAGCGTCACCCTTTACAAAACGTTGTTATTTTTGAAATAACAACACTGTGCGGGGATTGTGATCAAGTTTTATCTCTCAGGAGGGATATGTGGTAGAACATAAGAAAATTCGGAAGGCCGTATTTCCGGTCGCAGGTCTGGGTACGCGTTTCCTGCCCGCAACCAAGGCGGTTCCGAAAGAAATGCTCACTGTCGTTGACAAGCCGGTCATTCAATACGTCGTCGACGAGGCGGCGGAAGCAGGCATCGAGCATTTTGTATTTGTCACCGGCCGCGGCAAGGCGGTGATTGAAGATTATTTTGATATTCAATTTGAACTCGAACAAATGCTGCGCGAGCGCAACAAGAATGCCGAGCTTACATTGCTGGCCGGCCTTCTGCCCAAGGCGGGCACGGCAAGCTTCACGCGTCAGCAGGTGCCGCTTGGTCTTGGCCATGCGGTCTGGTGTGCGCGTGATATCGTCGGCGACGAGCCCTTCGCCGTGTTGCTGCCTGATATGATCATGCATTCACAGAAAAGCTGCCTCAAGGGCATGGTCGAACTTTATGACCAGACCGCCGGCAACGTCATCGCGGTGCAGGAATGTGCTCCCGATCAGACGCATAAATACGGCATCGTCGGCGTGGGTAATGCCGTGGGCGAGGGTTTCAAGATCACTGAAATGGTCGAGAAGCCTGCCAAGGGTACGGCACCTTCGAATTTCTACATCAACGGTCGCTACATCCTTCAGCCTGAGATTTTCGACATTCTGGAAAATCAGGAACGGGGCGCCGGCAACGAAATCCAGCTGACGGACGGCATGTTGACGCTTGCCAAGTCGCAGGAATTCGCTGGCTATCATTTCCGCGGGCAGACGTTCGATTGCGGCGCCAAGGATGGTTTCATTCTTGCCAACGTCGCTTTCGCGCTCGAACGCGCTGACATTCGCCCCGCAATCGAGGAGCCGATCAAGGCTCTTATCGACGGACTGAAGTAATTCACCAACTGGACAACGGAATCCCGGCCTTCGCGCCGGGATTTCTGTTTTGGGGCAACGTTATCGTTTCAGGACAAGCCCCGCGCCGACGCGCAGTTCGTTGCTGTCATAAATTGGCGTCCACTGATAACTAACGTCCGCCGTCAGATCGAGATAGCGGTTCAGCCCCCAGGTCAAGCCAGCGCCTGCGGTGTATTCCACGGCATCCTCGATATCGGAGGAGGGAAATGTTCGGTGCACGATCTGCCCGGTCAGCCGCGCGACCAGATTGCTGCGCAATTCATGGGTCAGCCCGGCATCCAGCCGATAGGAAATCCAGCCGCCCTGTGGTCCGCCGGCGAAATCCTCTATCGTCGTGCGCAGGCCAAGATTGACGTTGGTGCCGCGCTGCGGCGACCAGTTCAGTTCGCCGTCCAGTGTCAGCGCGCCGATGGAAGCGATGCGGTCGTCGTCATATTGTTTGCGTAGATAGCCGATGGCGGCCTCGCCGCGGGTCTTCTCGCCAAGATCGACCTCGGCTCCAATTTTGGCGCCGTAGGAATTCGAGGACCGTGCGTAACCGCTATTGTCCAGGCGCCTGTCATATTTGGTCGTTCCCGCGTTCAATTCGAGGAACGGGATCAGGGCCGGTGACAATTCGTAACCGATGCGGCCGCGCAGGTTCGCGCCGTTCTGGTCGCGATCGCTAAGACTGATCGGCTGGCCGTTTATGCCCTTTGCATCCGTGTAGACCGTACGCGACAGATCGAGCGCCGCCAGCCCGCGCAGCTTGCCGAAATCCCGTTGGATCGATGCGCCGGTCGTGAAACGGTGTTCTCCGCCCTGCACGGCAGCGCCTGTCAAAGCGTTGGGGTCCGTAGTGCCTTCACGACTGAATTCGTAACCTGCCTTGAGATTAGCCGTCGTTTCTTCGCCGAGATCGAGGCGCAGATCGGCTTCTATCCGCGCCCTCGGCTCTTCACCATTCTTGCTGCCGAAATTTTTCTCCCAGGCGCCATCGCCTGTTACAGTCAGCGCATGGCGGGACCAGTCGCTGGTTAGCGTGCCGCGAATACCCGTCGTCAGGTAGTTACGTCTGGAAGGGCCGCCGGTGTTCGTCTGCTTTTCCGTATTGATCGTCTGGCTGATCGAAGGCCGCAGCAGGAATGTACCGAGCCGGATGCCGGGGGTTTGTCCGGGTTCGGTGGCTCTTTGCGGGTTTTCACCGCCGTCTACCGTTGGCTCATATGGGTTTTCCGCGTCGGCATAAGGTTGGCCGGCTTCTTCCTGCTGTTCGGAAATCGGGTCGCCCGGATTATTCGAGGGGCGCCATAGTTGCTGTGGCGGTGCTGCTCGCACCGTGCTTGCCTCGTTTTCAGCTGTCGTTGTCGGGTTCTCTGCCGGCGTTGTATCGCCGGATGGAACTGCGACCGGCAGCCGCGTGGCCGCTGTTTGCGCGAAAACAGTTCCCGGGGTGTAGAGAAGCGTACAGGCAAGCAGCAGCAGGGTTGCTGCTTTCCGCGACGTCGGCAGACGTGTGGCGGTGCCCTTCACAATCATTCCTCTTCACCCGGCGCATTTGGCCGATGTCGGATCGAAAGTTCGTCTCAGCATTTCCTGAAGCCGAATGAGCGGCAGACAGATGAAGTGGGCGACCAAGAGACCAGACACGCGACGCAAGTTTTAATATCGCTTTAACAATAGGATTTTTATGGTTAACAGTTGATAAAGACCTCCCGGATTTCACCACATCTGTGGCTGCGGCAAAGCTGGAGGGCTTCCTCGTTCGATCTGGCCGCTTCGGCACCGCGACTGAAGAAAATTTGCCGAGATGCCCAATATTTCGAATATGATCAGATTTAAACGTTTCATTTTGATACGGAATCGCCCTATGATTGGGTGGAACTCATCCGTTTTATTTTAGCAATCCAATTGATTTTTATTTTGTGTCACAGCGTCGTTTCATGAATCCCGTTTTGAACGTCAAGCAGGTCGGTTTTTATTGCTGGGATATTACCAATGACCGATTCTATCTAGACGAAGTCTGCGCTGAACTCTTGGGCATTCCTTTGCGGCAGGCGATGCAGGGCATCAGCATTTTCCAGATGCTCGAAAAAGTGGATATCGGCCATCGCAATCATGTGATCGAAACTGCGCTCACGACGCTTAAGGCCGCCAGCTTTTACCATCAGGAATATGCCGTGCGCCGTGATGACGGCTCTATCTCGTGGATAAGGACAGTCGGGCGATATCTGGTCGATGAAGAGAACATCCCTTTCAAGCGGATGGGAACGATGGAGGAGATTTCTCCGCCGAACCTGCGCCACTAAAGAGCGGCGATTTTCGGCTGTAGAGTGGACTTATTCCAGTTGAAATAGTAACAGTCGGCCATGATTACGAGAGCCGTGAAACTGGTTGAAGACAATGCGATTGAATCCGCCGTGCGGACGATTTCGATGGAGAGGGCTGGCCTTGCCGCTCTTGAAGAGGCCCTCAGAAACGGGCTTTCCGAACCTTTCTGCAAGGCGATCGAGACGATCGGCCAGTCTAGTGGCCGCCTCATCATCACCGGTGTCGGTAAAAGCGGCCACATAGGCGCCAAGCTCGCGGCCACCTTCGCCTCCACCGGAACGCCTGCGTTTTTCGTGCATGCGGCAGAGGCCAACCACGGCGATCTGGGCATGATCGGCGGTGATGATGTTGTACTGGCGATCTCCAAAGGCGGTGAAAGTTCAGAGCTGCGTAGCATCATCAACTATTCGCGCCGTTTCTCCATCCCGCTGATTGCACTTACCTGTTCGGAGAGTGCATCGCTGGCGAAGGCAGCCGATATCGTGCTTCTGGTTCCCAATGAACAGGAAGCCTGCCCGCTCGGACTTGCGCCTACCACCTCCACATTGATGCAGCTGGCACTTGGCGATGCCCTTGCCGTTGCGCTTCTGGAAGCACGCAATTTCACTGCCGGTGATTTCAAGGTGTTTCACCCCGGCGGCAAACTGGGCGCGGGCCTTACGTTGGTCAGCGATATCATGCATACCGGCGACCGGGTGCCGCTAGTCGGCAAGGGAACTTCCATGCCGGAAGCAGTCAGTGTTCTTTCCCGCAAGCATTTCGGCTGCGTCGGTATTCTGGACGAGGATGGCCGTCTGTGTGGCATCGTCACCGAGGGCGATATGGCGCGCAACCTGTCGCGCAACCTCGCGGAATTGACGGTGGACGACATCATGACCCGTACTCCGAAAACGGTCAAAAAATCGGTGCTGGCGACCAGCGCTCTGGCGACGCTGGAAAAATTCCATATCGGTGCGCTGATCGTCGTTGATGACGATAACCGACCAATAGGGCTGGTGCATTTCCACGATCTGTTGAGAATCGGTGTGGCCTGATCGCTATGGGCGGTCGAGCGGCTCTATTGTCAGGGTGCGGCCACGCGCAGCTGCGATCCTGACACGTGTTCCGGCTGGCATGTCCTCACCGTTAACGGACCACCAGGTATCGTCCAGCCTTATGCGGCCGCGTCCTTCGACAACCGGCTCCTGCAGGGTCGCTGTGCGTCCAACAAGGCTTGCTTCCCGTTGATTGAGGAAGGGTTCGTCGCTTGCCTCACGGTTTTTGCCGAAATATTTCCGGCCAAGCAGGGCGAAGGCGATGGAGAGGGCGGCAAACAGCACCAGTTGCAATTGCCACGCCCAGAATGCGGCATCCCAGAACAGCAGGGAGAGCGCGCCGATCACCAGCGCGGCAATGCCAATCCAGATCAGAAACACGCCCGGAGCGACCAACTCGGCAGCCAGCAGAATGAAGCCGGCAATCCACCAGCTCCATGGTCCCAGTTCCGTGGCAAGCCGTTGCAGCATCGTCACTTCTCCGATGAAGAGCCAAAGGGATTACCGGGAATTGTCACGTTGATGGCCTGGGCCGAAGGCCGCGACGGCGGCACCGAGCGGGAAGATGCGGGGACGGCGGGCGCCGTCGGTGCATCGCCCTTGTCGCCGAAAACGTCACGGGCGATTGCCCCTATGCCGCCGAGTGAGCCGATCAACGCAGAAGCCTCCATCGGCATCAACACGATTTTCGAGTTTTTGGCGGTGCCGATATTGGAGAGCGCTTCGGTATATTTCTGGGCAACGAAGTAATTGATCGCGTGGACATTGCCGGCAGCGATGGCTTCCGACACCATGCGGGTGGCGTTGGCTTCGGCCTCGGCCAGACGCTCGCGGGCCTCGGCATCGCGAAACGCCGCTTCGCGCTGGCCTTCCGCCTCGAGAATGGCAGATTGTTTTGCGCCCTCTGCGCGCAGAATCTGAGCATTGCGGGCGCCCTCGGCCTCCAGCACCTGCGCGCGTTTTTCACGCTCCGCCTTCATCTGCCTTGCCATGGAATCGACGAGATCTTTCGGCGGTGCGATATCTTTGATCTCGATGCGCGTGACCTTGATACCCCATGGTCCCACCGCCTCGTCAACCACGCGCAGCAGGCGATCGTTGATGGCATCACGGTTTGACAATAACTCATCGAGATCCATCGAGCCCATTACCGAGCGGATGTTGGTCATGGTGAGGTTTTCAATCGCCATTTCCAGATTGGTGATCTGGTAAGCGGCCTGTGCGGCATTGAGGACCTGATAGAAAGTGACGGCATCAGCTGAGACACTGGCATTATCGCGGGTGATAACTTCCTGTGTCGGTATATGCAGAACCTGCTCCATCACATTCATCTTCGAACCGATGCTTTCGAAGAACGGTACGATGAGGTTGAGGCCCGGCTCGAGTGTGCGGGTGTAGCGCCCGAACCGTTCAACCGTGTAGCGATGTCCCTGCGGTACGGTCTTGATGCCGGCAAAGAGCACCAGAATGACCAAAACAACCGCCGCTATGACGACGATATCGAAACCGCCCAATGCAATCATCACTTCCTCCTCCAGCACCACAACCTTTTGGGATCTTACACCCGCATCGTTATGGCAAGATTACACCCAACCTTGCAACTCTTGTCGTACAACCTTTTCGAGAACTGTCATACCCTCGACGCTGTCGTTGAGACACGGGATGTGGGTGAATTTCTCGCCGCCATTATGCAGGAAGATTTCTCCGGCCTCACCGGCAATTTCCTCCAGCGTTTCAAGACAATCCGATACGAAACCGGGGTTCATGACGGCGATGCGTTTGATGCCCTCGGATGCCAGCTTTTCCATGGTCTTGTCGGTATAGGGCTGCAGCCATTCTTCTGGCCCAAAACGCGACTGGAAGGTGATCATGAAGTTCTTCTCGGTCCGTCCCAGCGCTTCCTTCAGCAGACGGGCGGTCTTCTGGCAGTGGCAATAATAGGGATCGCCCTTCCTGAAGTAGGATTGCGGAATGCCGTGGAAGGAGGTGATCAGCATCTCCGGTTCCCAGTCCAGCGTTGCCAGATGGTTTTTGACGGAGGCGGCAAGCCCTTCGATATAGGCAGGATCGTCATGATAGGGCGGAACGGTGCGGATGGCGGGCTGCCAGCGCAGCTTCATCAGATGTTCGAAAGCCTTGTCGTTCACCGTTGCCGTGGTCGATGCGGCATATTGCGGATAGAGCGGGAATAGCAGGATTTTCTCGCATCCCTGCTCCTTCAGCGCGTCGATTTTCGAGGCGATGGAAGGCTGGCCGTAGCGCATGGCCCAGTCAACGACGACATTCGGCAAATCCCTCAGCGCCTGTGCCATCAGTTCGCCTTGGCTTCGGGTATAGGTGCGCAGATAGCTTTCGTTGCGATCGCGGTTCCAGATTGCCTCATAGGCCTTGCCGACCTTCTGCGGGCGCTTGTTGAGGACGATGCCGTACAGGATCGGATACCAGTATAGGCGCGACCATTCGATGACGCGTTTGTCGCTCAGAAATTCCGCCAGATAACGGCGCATCGGCCAATAGTCCGTACCATCCGGCGTGCCAAGATTGACAAGCAGAACGCCGACCTTGCCAAATCTTACGCGGGGATGGTCTACGGGAAGTGCGGATAATTCTGTCGTCATGAATGACACCCTGAACTCGTACTGGTTGCGTGAGAACGTTTCCGTTTGGGATAAAGGGCGGAAACGCTCCATTTTTTGTTTTTATACATGGCCGGACGTAAACCGTGACGCGGTTTTGCCGGAAATGCTCAAGCTATATGCTCGTGCCGTCAATTTGTTCACGTGTTCTAGACGAAATTTGTAAGGATTGAACCACCTGCGGAGGTGATTTCCGAGGTGCGGTAACGGACGCATTGTCTTTTGATAAAACGCAGCCTGTAATGATCTGTTTTTAAAGGGAAAATAAGAAGCCGGCCTCATGGTGCGAGGCCGGCTTCCCGTCTGCGGCAAATTGCCCTGTCTGTGTGTTCGCGGCTTATTGAGCCGGAACCTCCAGTTCCTCGCCGATCTCGATATGGTTCGGATGCTTCAGCGTGTTTGCCTTGGCAATCCTGGTCCAAAGGGCACCGTCGCCATACTTCTCCGCCGCGATCTTCCAGAGCGAATCGCCCTTTGCGACGACATATTTGCTGGCGGCAGCCGCGGCCGCTGCCGGCGTGGTGGTGGCAGGTGCAGTCGCAGCAGGTGCTGCGGGAGCCGGGGCTGGTGTGGCGGCCGGAGCGGTTGCAGTTGCCGCCGGTGCTGTTGCGGCAGGCGCTGGTGCAGCGGGCTTTGTCGGAGCTACATAACCGGCAGGCGTCACTTCGGTGATGCGGCCGTCCGTGAAGGGCTTATAGGGGCTGTTGGCCGTAATATATGCAGCTACAGCCTCTTCGAGGTTGGGGCCGAAGTCATAGGCGTTGATCGCCTTGGTCGCGAATACCTTGAAGCCATCGCCGCCGGTGCGAACGTAATTATTCGCCGCGACAGTGTAGGTCTTAGCCGGGTCGAGAGGCACGAAAGCGTCGCCCTCCTTGACCTCGACCGCAGTAACGCGGCTGCCGGCTGGCTTGGAGCGGTCGAAGGAATATTTCATGCCTGAAACCTGCATGAAACGACCCGCGCCATCGTCGATCTGGCTGACGCCGTTTTCGAGGGCAGCGCGAATATCCTCGCCCTTCAGCTGGAAAGTCGCGACCGTGTTCTGGAACGGCAGAACCGTCAGGACTTCGCCCATCGAGACATCGCCGCTATCGATGGAGGAGCGCAGGCCACCGCTATTTGCGAAAGCGATGGTGACGCCCTGATCCTTGACGCGGGCAAGGGTCGCATCCGCTACCAGATTACCCATGGAGCATTCTTTGACGCGGCAAACCTTGCGGTCACCTTCGATCGGGCCTTCCGAAGTGCCGACGACCTTCGATTTGAGCGCCTCGATTGGTGCTTTCAGTTCATCGATACGCTTGAGCGTTGCTTCGTCGGGTTTGAAGGATGAATCGATCAGGATCGGATCGCCCTTGCTTTCCTTGACCACGCCGCTGTCATCGAAGACGACGCGCAGGTCACCCAGATATTTGCTGTATTGCCCTGCCTGAACGACCGGAACCTTGTAGCCGCCGGGATTGTCGACGACTGTCGGGTAAGGTCCTTCGGCCTTCTGGTCGGTGTTGGAGAGCAACGTATGCGAGTGGCCGCCGACAACGACGTCCACATCCGGGATTTTCGCGATGAATTCGAGGTCGCGCGGATATCCGACATGGGTCAGGGCAATGATCTTGTTGACACCCTCGCCTTTCAGCTTCTGCACCTGTTCGCTGATTTTCGCGACATCTTCCGCAATGGTGATGTTGGGGCCGGGGGTCGCAAGTTCCGCCGTGTCGTTGGCGACAGCGCCGACAATACCGATTTTCTGGCCGCCGACTTCAAGGACGATGGACGGCTTGACGCGATCGCCGATTTTCGAGGCGGCGCTGGCAACCACATTGGCGGTCACGACCGGAAACTGAACCTTGTCGAGGAAGCCCGCAAGCCCGTCTTCGCTATCGTCGAATTCATGGTTGCCGACGGTCATGGCGTCGAACTTCATGGCGTTCAGCACTTCGGCTTCAACGGTACCCTTGTAGGTGGTGTAGAACAGCGAGCCTTGAAAATTGTCGCCGGCATTGAGCAGGAGAACGTTCTTGCCTTGAGCCTTGAGCGCGTCCCTTGTCTGGTTGATTGCGGTCAAGAGGCGCGCGGCGCCGCCAAAGCACTCGTTTTTGCCTTCCTCTTCCGCTGAGCAGGTCGAGTCGAATTTATTGATCGATTCGATACGGGAGTGAAAATCGTTAATGTGAAGAATGTTGAGTTCGTAATCGGCCAGAGCCGCTCCGGCTGAAAGCGTTATCGCGGAAACGCTCAGCATACTCAGTCTCAAAATTTTCTTCATGGTCCCTCTCTCCTGTTCAAAGCGGAAGCCCTGGCCGGTCGATCATCATCAGGCCGTGCTCATTCTCTAGTCTGAAAGTATGTCAGTCTTTCAAAGCGCGATGTTTCCATTTAGCGGCAGCTGCCGCAAGCGGAAATTGTGACAGTGGCGCAATAAAGCAAAACGCACGCTTGAGGCGTGCGTTTTAAAAGATCATACCATTGAAAAGACTGTGTTATCAGCCCTGACGCGTTAGCGAGAACTGGCTGTTGCTGTCTGTCGTGCAATTCAGTTGTGACGGGGAGACGAGCGCGCAGTTGACGCGCGATTGCGTGTTGCGCACCAGCGACGTCATGTTGATTTCATAGAGCGTCGGCGAAATCGTGACATAGGTGCCTGATGCCAGAAGCGTGTTGGTATCGGTCGAACGGGTGGAGAAAGCACCGTTCTGGAATGTCGATACGATGCCGTTGCGGTCGATCCAGCGGCCATCCACGGCCGGGCCGCGGGCAAGCGAGGGTGCCATCGACGTCTGCTGGGAGGGACCCGGCGCAACGCATGAAGACACCGCGATTGCGGCACAAAGCAAAGCAGCGCTTGTCTTGAAGTTCATGAGCCTGTTCTCCTGCGATTCGATGAAACCCTGATGTTTCGACCATGCCGTGAAGCGTTATTTATTTCAAGGCAACGTTGTTTGCTCTCCCGGGTTCCTGACATCCGTCATGAAAACACCTGCGTGACAAATATGAGACGCCATGTCCTCAGCGCACGAGGATGTTGCGGAACTGCCAGGGATCCGAGGTGTCGATATTGTCTGGAAACAGTCCCGGGCGACCGTCGAGCGGCGTCCAGTCCGTGTAATGTCCTTCGACCGGTCCAAGATAGGGACGCTGCACCTCAAGGCAACGGCGATAATCCATTTCATCCGCCTCGACGATGCCGGCCTGCGGATTTTCAAGCGCCCAGACCATTCCGGCCAGTACCGCGGAGCTGACCTGCAATCCGGTCGCGTTCTGGCTGGGGGCGAGCGCCCGTGCCTCCTGCAAGGTTAGCCGCGAGCCATACCAATAGGCATTTTTGTCATGGCCGTAGAGAAGAACACCCAGCTCGTCGGCACCATCGACAAGCTCGTCTTCGCCAAGCACATGCTGGATCGGCTGCGGCGTGCCGCCATTACCGAAAAGTTCGTGCAGGGAAAGGACGGCGTCGTTGCAGGGGTGGTAGGCATAGTGACAGGTGGGCCGGTGGATCAGATCGCCTTCGTCATTGCGGACGGTGAAATAGTCGGAAATCGAGATCGCCTCGTTGTGGGTGACCAGAAATCCATATTGCGGCCCTTGTCCGGGACACCATGTCCGTACCCGCGTATTGGCGCCGGGCTGATCGAGATAGATCGCTGCCTTGCTGCCCTTTTTTTGTTTTTTCGCGTTTTTCGGCATCCAGTTTTCATGCGTTCCCCAGCCGAGTTCGGCGGGCTGAAAACCTTCGGCGATAAAACCCTCGACAGACCAGGTGTTCCAGAATGCGCCGAAGGGCTTGGGATTTTTTGCCCGCTGCGTATCGCGCTCTGCCACATGCACGCCCTTGACGCCGAGCTGCTGCATGAGCTTTGCCCATGCCTGCTGGTCATGCGGTTGGGGCTCTTCGATGTCGAGACCGCTATCCTTGGCGAGATTGACCAGCGCCTGTTTTACGAACCAGGACACCATGCCGGGATTTGCACCGCAGGTGGAAACGGCCGTTGTGCCGCCCGGTTTCCGAGCCTTTTCTTTCAGCATGGTCTCGCGCAGCGAATAATTGGTACGGGAGGCATTGTCGGCGTCTGCATCGAAGTAAAAGCCGGGCCACGGCTCCACTACGGTGTCGATGTAGAGCATGCCATGTTTGCGGCAGAGCCTCATCAGATCGACGGATGCGGCATCGACCGAAAGATTGACGCAGAAGCCCTGACCCTGAACCCCTTTAAGGAGTGGCTTGAGCACCTCCTTGTAGTTTTCTTTGGTCAGATGCGTACGGATATGGCGAATGTTTCTCTCGGCCAGATACGCTGCGATATCCTCGCGCGGGTCGATGACGACGAGCCTGGTCTTGTCGAAGTTGAAATGACGTTCGATCAACGGAAGAGTGCCGCGCCCGATGGAGCCGAAGCCGATCATGATGATGGGGCCGTCAATATCGCCGTAAATCGGATGGTTTGCGTCCGTCATTCGTCATTTTTCCTTTTTAAGCCAATAAGTAAGCTAGATCATAAAAGCGTGCCACAATAAAGGGCAGGTGCATGACGGACATATGACGGTGGCGCAAGCCCGGGATGCGAAAGTTGTGACGGGTTGGTGTGTGGTGATCCCGTTCTGCGCGGTTGCGATCCGGCGAGATTGAAGTCGAGACCTTCCGACCGCATTCTTCCCCTTCGCATTTTAGAGACTACGTTTATAATCAAGTTCTTCTTTTCGTGTATATGTCCTAGGGCTTGGGGGCTTTTGCAAGATGACGAAAAGGGGGCTTTTCGTCATCACAGGAGTGTTGCCTGTTGAATAGTCTTATTGAGCGTGTCGCAGCGCTTCAGAGCGCCACCCCCGTTCTTATTGCACTTTACGATTCCGAAGACCGGTTGCGGCATGCCAACCCGTCGTTTCGGCAGAGCTTTCAGCTTGCCGACGATGATTTTTCGACCTGGGCGGAAATCATGCGCTTGAACCACCGTCTGCGAACCGGCGTGGTCGTCAGAAACAGCGATTTCGAGGGCTGGCTTTTGTCGGCGCAGTCCCGGCGCGGCAAGCTGCCGTATCGTGCCTTCGAGATGGATATGTATGACGGCCGCTGGTTCTGGATGACGGAGACGGTGCAGCAGGATGGCTGGATGCTGTGTGTCGCAAGCGATGTCACCGAATTGCGCCAGGGCTACAGAACCCTGCGGCAGGACCGGGATCTGGCGGTGCGCGCCTCGCAGACCGACGAATTGACGGGAACGGCGAACCGGCGTTTTGTTTTCGCCAAACTCGCGCTACAGGTGGAGCGGGTCGGCAAGGGGCTTGAAGCGCCCTTTTGCCTTTGCACGCTCGACATCGACTTTTTCAAGCACATCAACGATCGTTTCGGCCACAAATGCGGCGATGCGGTGCTGCGCGATTTTGTCGGGATCGCCCATTCCGTCGTCCGGCGGGTGGATTGTTTTGGCAGGATCGGCGGAGAGGAATTCATGCTCATCCTGCCGCGCAGTTCGGTTGTTGAGAGCCGGGAGATCGTCGAGCGGCTACTGCAAAAGGTGCGTCTTTCCAGACCTCTGGCCGAGTTTCCGGATTTTTCCTATAGCTGTTCCGCTGGAATGACGACCTATCGGATGGCAGAAAGTGCCGACGATGTTTTCATGCGCGCCGATCAGGCGCTTTACGCTGCCAAGGAAAAGGGCCGCGACCGGCTTTTGGCGGTGACGGTTTAGACCAGCTCCGCCGCAATCAGCCCATGCAGCGAATTTCCCACGAACAGCCGTCGACCGGCAATATCCTCCGGCTTCAATGCCTGCCCGCGTGCCTTGCGCTGGCGGATGAGATCGGCACGCAGGACGCCCGGCAGAATACCGCTGTCGAGCGGCGGCGTCAGCAATTGCCCGTCCGGCATTTCGACGAAGATGCTGGTCGATGATCCCTCGCACAACTCGCCGCGCTCGTTGAGCAGCAGAACCTCGTCTGCATCCCCGGTTGAAAATTCGGCGCGGGCGGCATCATAGGGTTCCCGGCGCGATGATTTGTGGCGATAGAAGGTGTCGGTGGAATCAAGCCTGGTTTGCGTCGCGATGCGGATCCGCCAGACGGTTCCCTCCTGCAACGGCCGAAAGTCGGCCGTTTCGATATCGAGCTCACCCTTGTAGTTCATGACCAGCTTCACGCAGAGCGGACTTTCGCCGCCCACCTTCTTCTCCAGTACCTGAACCGCGTTGACCGGTGCTCGGAAACCGAGCGCATCGGCTGAGCGCAATAACCGGCGCATATGCTGGTCAATGCGCTGAAAACCTGATTGCGGCTCCCAGCGCAGCGTTTCTCTCAAGGTCAGATCGGCGGGTTTGCGTTTCATTGCCTTTGCTCGTCGCCTGTCATCGGTATTTTTTTGGAGGCGATCAGGCCTGTTTGCTGTCAAGCGCTTCCAGTTCGTCGATCAGCCCTTCGATCATGGCAAGACCCTTGTCCCAGAAGGAAGGATCTGTCGCATCGAGGCCGAATGGTTTCAGAAGTTCCGAATGGTGCTTGGTGCCGCCTGCTTTCAAAAGCTCGAAATATTTCTCCTGAAAGCCGGTCTCGGCCTTCTGGTAAACGGCATAGAGCGAGTTCACCAGGCAATCACCGAAGGCATAGGCATAAACATAGAAGGGAGAGTGGATGAAATGGGGGATGTAGGTCCACCAGGTCTCATACCCTTCGGAAATCTTGATCGCCGGGCCGAGGCTCTCGGCCTGAATGGAAAGCCACAATTCACCGATCTGTTCGGAGGTCAACTCACCCTGCTTGCGGGCGGTGTGCAGCTTGCGTTCGAATTCATAAAACGCGATCTGTCGCACGACCGTGTTGATCATGTCCTCGACCTTGCGGGCGAGCATGGCCTTGCGTTCCCTGACGTCCTTCGTGTCGTCAAGCAATTTGCGGAAGGTCAGCATTTCTCCGAAAACGGAGGCAGTTTCGGCAAGCGTCAGCGGCGTCGCGCACATCAGCGCGCCTTGGTCGCCGGCCAGCACCTGGTGCACGCCGTGGCCAAGCTCATGGGCAAGCGTCATCACGTCGCGCGGTTTGCCGAGATAGTTGACGAGGACATAAGGATGGGCCGAAGGCACGGTCGGATGCGCGAAGGCGCCCGGCGCCTTGCCGGGCCGGGCGGGGGCGTCGATCCATTGCTCATCGAAGAAACGGCGGGCGATATCGGCCATCTCCGGCGCAAAATCGCCATAGGCGGACAGCACGGTGTCCTTCGCCTCATCCCAGGGAATGATCGTATTCGATGTATCGGGAAGCGGCGCGTTGCGGTCCCAGTAGTTCATCTGTTCCATGCCGAGCCATTTCGCCTTCATGGCGTAATAACGATGCGAAAGGCGTGGATAGGCGTTTTTCACGGCGGCAGCCAGAGCGTCTACGACCTCGCGCTCGACACGGTTTGCCAGATGGCGGCTGTCGGCGATGTCTTCGAACTTGCGCCAGCGGTCGGAAATATCCTTGTCCTTGGCCAGTGTGTTGGTGATGAGGGTGAAGACCCTCAGATTATTGGTGAAGGTGGTGCTGAGCGCCTGCGCTGCCTTCTTGCGAGTTTCCGGCTCCGGCTCCTGAAGCATATTGAGCGTTACTTCCAGCGAAAGGCTTGCGCCGTCTATATCGAAGCGCAGGTCGGCCATCGTCTCGTCGAACAGGCGGTTGAACGCGCTGGCACTCGTGATCGATTTTTCGAGGAATAGCTGTTCGAGCTGGTCATCGAGCTGGTGCGGCTTGTCCTTGCGCAAATCCACCAGCCACGGCCTGTAGTGCCCAGCTAAGGCATCGTTTGCCATGCAGGCATCCATTACGGCGTCGTCGATGCGGTTCAGTTCAAGCGTAAAGAACAGCAGATGGGCGGAAATATCCGTCAGTTTCGCCTGAGCGTCGCCGTAAAGCTTGCCGTTTGCCGGGTTGGACGTATCTGAAAAATACGTCAGCCCCGCAAAGGAACCGATGCGGCCGATAAGATCGTCCAGCGCTTCATATTCCTTTAGAGCAGCGCCGATGCCGTTGGCGCCCGTCGCCTTTGCAGCGGCTTCAAGCTTGCCCTTCCATTTATCCTCGAAAGCCGCCGCCAGCGTCGCCGCCTTCTCAATGTCGCCCTTGTATTCCGGCGAATCGCCCGAGGGATAGAGATCCGAGAGTTTCCAGCCGGGCAGGTCGCCAAGGGCAGGGCCGGAGGTTTCGGCAAGCGAAAATACGGGGTGCGGTGTTGGGCGATTGAGGGTCATCGAACGCGTCCTTGTCGTTATGCCTGCGCAGCATATGGGGCCTTTGTTTCCCGCAGCAATGGATAAAATGCAAGCAAATCTCAAAACTGGATGTTCAAATCTCCCGTGCCAGAGTGCGCCACAAGGGACCGCATGACGCAGGTCCATAAACCGGAAACCGGAGCCAAAAATGACCGCGCATGTTCTCGTGATAGACGATGATCCCGTCCAGCGCCGCCTGCTCAAAAATGCGGTGGAACGTTATGGGCATCTGGCCTTGCTTGCAGAAAACGGCAGGGCGGGGCTGGAGCTGCTCAAGCAATATAGCGGCGAGATCAATGTTGTCGTCCTCGACCTGATGATGCCGGAAATGGATGGCCTCGCCTTCCTGAAAGCCGTTGGCGAACTCGGCACCGACGTCCCGGTCATCGTCCAGACGGGGCAGGGCGGCATCGATACCGTCGTGCAGGCCATGCGCGCCGGCGCCTTCGATTTCGTCGTCAAGCCGGTCTCGCCGGAACGGATCGGCGCCGCCATCTCCAATGCCCTCAAGCTCGACAGGAGAGAGGCAAAGGCCCGCACGGGCAGGCGCGGACGGAGCAATGCCGTGAATTTTACTGATATCGTTTCCGCAAGCCCGGCCATGCTGAGGGTGATAGAACTGGCGCAGCGCGCCGCCCAGTCCAGCATTCCCGTGGTGCTGGAAGGCGAATCCGGCGTCGGCAAGGAAATGGTCGCCCGTGCAATCCAGTCGGCTGGCGACAGGGCGAACAAACCATTCATCACCGTCAATTGCGGCGCTATCCCGCACAATCTGGTGGAGAGTATTCTTTTCGGTCACGAGAAGGGCGCTTTTACCGGTGCCACGGAAAAACACGTTGGCAAGTTCATGGAAGCGGATGGCGGAACGCTGTTCCTCGATGAAATCGGTGATCTGCCGCTCGACGTGCAGGTAAAGCTACTGCGGGCAGTTCAGCAGGGCGAAATCGAAACTGTCGGTTCCGCGCGTGTGCAGAAGGTGAATGTCCGCCTGATTTCCGCCACCAACAAGAATCTCATCGAAGAGGTGAAGGAAGGCCGCTTCCGCGAGGACCTGTATTATCGCCTCAACGTCTTTCCTATCACCATTCCGGCGTTGCGCCGGCGCAAGGAGGATATTCCCCATCTGGCACGGGTGTTCGCGGAGCGTTTTTCGGTGGAACAGAAATTGCCAAATCCCGTCGGCCTCGATGCCAGCGCGCTGGCATTGCTAACGGCCTATGACTGGCCGGGCAATATCCGCCAGCTTGAAAATGCCGTCTTCCGCGCCGTCGTGCTGTCGCAGGGCGAGGAACTGGCGGATTCCGATTTTCCGCAAATCGCGCTGCAATTGCCAGAATTCGCAGGTGGGGACGATGCGGGTGAGTCGATCCGGTCGCCGTCTGGATCGTCGCTGAAACTCGCCGCATATTCTCCGCCGCCGCCGGTCGCCGAAAGTCACGCCATTCTGGATGAGGCGTCAGATATTTCCACCACGATCTACCGGGGAGGAAACTTGATCTCCAGCATGGACGACTCAGGCAATATCAGGAAGCTGGCCGAGATCGAAGAGGAGCTTATCCGTTTTGCCCTTCGTTTTTATCGCGGGCAGATGAGTCAGGTCGCAAGGAAACTTGGTATCGGCCGCTCGACGCTTTATCGCAAGCTGAAGGATTATGGCATTGATCCGGACGATCCGTTGCGGGATGCGGCCTGATTGTACAAACCGCCTGTTCGACGGCAGATAGCAAGATTCGTTAACTTCTGAGCAAGGATATCCGCTTACCGTCTATAAACCTCTTGTTAGTGGCTGATTCACTATATAGAGGAAGGTTGCATCTGTGTGGCAATTTTGCCATCGTGTCACCGTATTTGACGTTCATTTGAGGCAATGTGACAGAAATTGTCTTCCAGGCGGGGATCGAATTGCCATATCTGCATCGAAATATCGCGCTGTCGACCAAGATCGCGCGCGGCTTGATCAAGGATATATGCACGAAGCTGTCGGCACGCGCTGTCACCTTTGCCTGCTTGATGCTCGCCGCAATGCCATTCGCAGGTGTCTCGGCGACGGAAGCTTTCGCCGAAACGCGCAGTCTCAAACTGTATTATATCCATACACGCGAGAAGGCGGTCATAACTTTCAAGCGCAACGGAAAATACGACCAGAAGGGTCTGCAGGAGCTGAACCGCTTTTTGCGTGACTGGCGTCGTAACCAACCGACGCGGATGGATCCGCGTCTTTTCGATCTTGTGTGGGAAGTCTACCGCCGCAGTGGCGCGACCGATTACATCAACGTTGTTTCGGCCTTCCGTTCGCCTGAGACTAACGGCCTCCTGCGCACGCGCACCAAGGGCGTGGCGGAAAAAAGCCAGCATATGCTCGGCAAGGCCATGGATTTTTACATTCCGGGCGTGAAGCTTTCCACACTGCGCGAAATCGGCATGCAGATGCAGATTGGCGGCGTAGGTTTCTACCCGACCTCGGGTTCTCCCTTCGTGCACATGGATGTCGGCGGCGTTCGTGCCTGGCCGCGCATGAGCCGTCAGGAACTCGTGCGTATCTTCCCCAAGGGCAATACGCTGCACGTTCCTTCCGATGGCAATCCGCTTCCCGGTTATGAACAGGCCTTGGCTGACTACAAGAAGCGCGTCAATTCCTCTTCCATTCAGGTTGCTTCCAGCGCCGGTGCCGGCCCTGCGTCCTCCGGTGGTGGCGGCAAGCGCAAGACACTGTTGCAGGCGCTCTTTGGCGGAGGCGACGAGGATGAAGATCCCGATAGCATCGCAACGCCGCAGCCCGCAGAACGTCCGGCTGTCGCTCGCCCTGCAACGCCACCGCCTGCTGCACCTGAGCCAGAACCGACGATCGCCGTTGCTTCCGCCCAACCGCTTCCCGGTGTGAGCACTGCGCCGCTGCCCATTGCACGTCCAGCTTTCGGCAACCAGCCTCCGGCCAATACGGGCCTTGCCACCGCGCTTTATTCTCCGGCCCGTAATGCGGCGCAGGATGCCCTCCAGGCTGCTACAACACCGACGCCGACCTCTGCTCCGGCCGAGCGTCAGCAGTTTGCCGATCTGGCTGAGGTATCCGTGCCTGTGCCGACGCTTCTTGGGCCGCGTGGCATGCGTGGCGACGCTGAAGGATCGATCCTGACCGCATCCGCAGATGGTGCGACACCCGCAGCGACGGGCGAACTTGCGTCTATTCCGGTGCCGGCCAATCGTCCGGCTGTGGCGGAAGCCCTGCTGGCACAGGCCAATGCTGATCCGGAAGGCGACGAAGATCTCGCCGAAGAGCGGAAAGATACGCTTTCGCCGACTGTGGTTGCTGCTCTGGAACAGAGCGGTCAGGCTGCCCGTTCGCAGATCAATTCCGCTACCGTGCCGACAGCCGCGCCGTTCCCGGCTGCCGTCAACCACAAGGTTACAGTCGCGCCCGCCGAAACGGCGAAGGCTGAGCCAGAGGCAGGTTTCGGTGACGCCTTTGATCTGAAACCCTCCATCAATGGTGGGCTGACGGCCGGCTTGCCGACCAAGGGCTCACGCCCGAGCAGGCAGGATGCCGCCGTTTCCCATCAGGCCATGGTCGGCGGTGGTCGTCTGACGCAGGATCTGATCTCTGACTGGGCGCTCAACCAGAACAAGGGCTCGACCGGCCGTTCGGTGAAGGCGCCGCGCGTCGTCGCCAACCGTATGCTCAGCCACGACATGTCGGCTTCGGCCACATCGGCAAGCTTCAAGCCCGGTGCAGCGGCGATCGAGTCCAGCCGTTTCAGCACGCCGGTGAAGATGCACTGAGCCCCGCTTTCTGCAATGCGGCCGAAAGGCCAACAAAAAACCCGCCGGTGACGGCGGGTTTTTTATTATGCTTGATATCGCGATATCAGACGCCGCTCTGGCCGTCCGAACCGATATAGGCGATGCGCACCATGTTGGTCGCGCCCGGGGTGCCGAGCGGCACGCCGGCGGAGATGATGATGCGGTCGCCCGGCTTGCCGAAACCTTCGGACACGACGATGCGACAAGCGCGGTTCACCATATCGTCCAGATCGCTGGCGTCACCGGTAACCACGCAATGCAGGCCCCAGACGACCGACAGACGGCGTGCGGTCTGGATGATCGGCGAAAGCGCAATGATCGGAACCTGTGGCCGCTCGCGCGCGGCGCGCAGACCCGTTGTGCCGGACGAGGTGTAGGTGACGATCGCCGCGAGCTTCAGCGTTTCGGCAATCTGGCGGGCAGCAAGCGAAATGGCGTCTGCACCCGTCGCTTCCGGCTGTGGGCGCTGCGCGTAGATGATGTTGGAATAATAGGGGTCCTGTTCCACCGTGCTGGCGATGGATGCCATGGTCGATACGGCTTCGATCGGATAATCGCCGGAAGCGGACTCGGCCGAGAGCATGATGGCGTCGGCGCCTTCGAATACGGCAGTTGCAACGTCCGAAACTTCCGCACGGGTCGGAACCGGAGCTGTGATCATCGATTCCAGCATCTGTGTGGCAACGACAACCGGCTTGCCGGCACGACGGCAGGCGCGGGTCAACTGTTTCTGGATGCCCGGAACTGCTTCCAGCGGCATTTCCACGCCGAGATCGCCGCGTGCGACCATCAATGCGTCGGAAAGCTCGATGATTTCTTCGATGCGCTCAATAGCCTGCGGCTTCTCGATCTTGGACATCAGGCCAACGCGACCGCGCGAAATCTTGCGCACTTCGGCCAGGTCTTCCGGGCGCTGAACGAAGGAAAGGGCAACCCAGTCCACTTCGTTGGTTGCGAGAACGGCGTCGAGGTCGACGCGGTCCTTGTCGGTCAGAACGCCGACGCCGAGCAGGGTGTCGGGCAGGCTAATGCCCTTGCGGTCGGAAATCCGGGTGCCCGAAACAACAGTGGTGACGATGCTCTTGCCGTCGCTCTTCTCAGCGCGCAGATGCAGCTTGCCGTCATCGATCAGCAGGCGGTGGCCAGGCTTGACCGCTTCGAGAATTTCAGGATGCGGCAGGAAAACGCGGGTGTTGTCGCCGGGCGTATCGTTATTGTCCAGCGTAAACGTCTGGCCGGGAACGAGATCAACCTTGGTTTCGGCAAATTTACCGACGCGCAGCTTGGGACCCTGCAAGTCGGCCAGAATGCCGATGGGACGGCCGTTACGGCTTTCGACGGAGCGAATACGCTCAATCAGCGTCCGCATCACGTCGTGGCTCGCATGGCTCATGTTGATGCGGAAGAGATCGGCGCCGGCCAGATGCAGCTTTTCGATCATTGCCTCGTCGGAAGAGGCGGGGCCGAGAGTTGCAAGAATTTTGACTTTGCGGTTACGCTTCATCAGTTTTGATTTCCCTGTGTGCCTGGCGTATCGGAAAGCTGGACCATCCAGCTGCCCTGTCTGCCCGTGTCATATTCCTTGAAACCCATTCTCTGGAAGCTGCGGGCATAACAATCGTCTACGCCGGCGATTTTGAACTCGTTTTCCGCCACGCACATGTTGACGTCACCGGTCCAACGGCCGCCGTGAGCGGCGTCCTCGGCATAAAGATAATAATAACGCGACTGCAACTCACCCTCTATCAGCGTTGCGCAGGTGGAGGAGGGGACCTGCCACCAACCTTCACTGACCCAGCCGTCCTGCGCCCGGTAGCCGATTGCGACCCCCACGAGGTTTTGCGTGCTGTTGCAGACGCGGAAATCCGCATGCGCGGCCTCCACGAAGACAAACGGGGTCAGAAACAATGCCGCTGCGGAGAAAAGACGGGCAAGATGCCGAAAGTGGCGAGGAAGAGCGAGAGATGACTGAGTCACGGCTTCCATCCGGATTCCATGGTTATAATGAACACACTTCTTGGCGTGGCCGCCAAAGAAAGTCAACGCGAGTTTAATCGATTATATTGTTCGTGGGATCGTGAGTGCGATAAGGTAGATGGCTGTTCTGTCGCCGAAACTTGCGCCCGGCCTCAAGCCATGCCATCAAGCTTTTCTCCTCAATCCTGCCCCAGAAAATTATCGATGAACGACTTCATACCCTATGAAATCATAGAAGGCGATTATGACAAAGGCATGGTTCTTCTGGCGGACCATGCCATGAACCTCCTGCCGGCACACTACGGCAAACTTGGCCTTCCGCAAACCGCTTTTCATCGTCACATCGCATTTGATATTGGCATTGAAGGGCTGACGCGCTCTCTTGCGGCCCGCCTCGGCGTGCCGGCCGTGCTTGGACGATTTTCGCGCCTCCTGATCGACCCCAATCGCGGCGAGGACGATCCGACCCTTATCATGAAGATCTCCGACGGGGCGATCATCCCCGGCAACCACCCGATTTCGGATGAGGAATGGCAAAGACGGATCGAGTTTTTTCATCGTCCCTATCACAATGCCGTCGATCGCGTGCTCACCGGTGTAGCGCAGTCGTCGGGGGAAGCGCCGCTTGTTCTGTCGCTGCATTCGTACACGCCGTTCTGGAAAGAAACACCGCGGCCCTGGCATGCGGCGGTTCTGTGGGACACGGATAATCGTGCGGTCGATCCGCTTCTGGCGCATCTGCGCGCGACCGGCGACATTCTCGTTGGTGACAACGAACCCTATGACGGGGCGCTGAAGGGCGATACCATGTATCGCCATTGCATGATGAAGGGCATACCGCATGCGCTTCTTGAAGTTCGGCAGGATTTGATCGCGGATGAGGAAGGGATTGCCGAATGGTCGGACCGGCTCGCTCCCATTTTCGCCGCAATGAACGACGATCCCATTTTGCATGAATATGAGCTGTTCACCTCTCGCACCGGCCCCTACTGAGCCTGGAGCTGCCCCATGACGACACCGAATGACAAACAGCAGATTGAATTCGAGGCCGCCGCATTTCGCCGTCTCGTCGAGCATCTTCGCGAGCGTCACGATGTGCAGAACATCGACCTGATGAATCTCGCGGGCTTTTGCCGCAATTGCCTTTCCAACTGGTATGGGGAAGCCGCGAACGAGGCCGGCGTTGCACTCACCAAGGAGCAATCCCGGGAAATCGTCTACGGAATGCCCTATGAGGAGTGGAAGGAAAAATATCAGGCGGAGGCGAGCGACGCCCAGAAAGCCGCCTTTGAGCAGAACAAGCCAACGGAATAACCCCCGAGCGACGGAAACGACTTGACGTGAGGCCCGTCAGTGGGCAGGTCACAGGCCGGAATTTTTGCTGCCCGGCTGGCGGCGACCGGCGAAGGCTTCGCCTGGATTTAATGAACAAGGCTCACCCGAGCTGCTACCAATGAAGGATGATATGATGGACGAAACGAGCACCACCGAAACCGTCGCCGCCGCCGAACTGCGTCAATTCATCGAGCGCGTCGAGCGTCTCGAAGAGGAAAAGGCCGCCATTCAGGGAGACATCAAGGATGTCATGGGCGAGGCGAAGGGTCGTGGCTACGATACCAAGGCGATCCGCACCATCATCCGCCTGCGCAAGAAGGACGCCAACGAGCGTATCGAGGAAGAAACCATTCTTCAGACCTATATGGCTGCGCTCGGCATGGAATGATCGGTTGACGGTCCCACAATGAAAAATCGCCGCTTTTGCGGCGATTTTTGTTTGGATCGTCTGCGATATTCAGCTGCGAGTGCCAGCCAGCTTTTCAGAAAGGTCAGCGGCCTCTTTGCGAGCGTCCTTGTCCGCGGGATAGAGCGCGAGATAGCGTTCCCAGGCTTTCAGCGCCAGATCGTCACGGCCTGAGGCTTCGAGGATGTTTGCAAGGCTTGCCAGTGCCGGAAAATAGCGCGGCTCCTTCTCCAGCGTCAGATTGATATCCGCCATCGCCTTTCGGGTGTCGCCATCCGCAAAATGCACCATGGCGCGGCGATAGGGCGCCTGCACGTAGTCCGGATCGAGTAAAATAGCCTGGTCGAGAAAATCGTAAGCGGCGGCGTTGCGCTTCTCGTCTGCGGCTTCACCTGCCCATTGCATCAGGAGATTGATTGTCGCGCTGCCGGAATCGTTCCATTCGGAAGCGATCTGGTTGGCAATGCTGCGCGCCTTGACCGCATTCCGCTCTTTTTTTAGCGATGCGAAAAGACTGTCAACTGTCTTTGCAGGTGAAGGCGCAGCCTCCATGGCTGCGGGAGGCTGACCATCTGCCGCATGACCAAGGGACGCCATTCCTGAAAGCAGGAGGCCCGAAAGCAGGAAACCCTGAGCGACGATGATAGCCGTGCAAAAACGATTTGGGCGCATGGGTTAAAGCTTAACCCGACTGCGCCCAATATCAAATGCAAAGTTCTGCACTGTCAACAAAGTGATCCGCGATGTGATCGCGAACCGCAGTGGCACTCAATCAGCCCTGACGAGCCTTGAAGCGCGGGTTCTGCTTGTTGATGATGTAGACGCGGCCCTTGCGGCGAACCAGGCGGTTATCGCGATGACGGGCCTTAAGCGCTTTAAGCGAATTCTTGATTTTCATTTTACTGGTCCGCAGTTTTGCACGGCTTTTACCGTGCTTATTCAAACAATCAAAAGCGCGCAACGGGGCGCGCTCTTTTCGGTTGGCAGGCAAATACCCGTTTGACCCCTGCCTGTCAACACTTCCAGACGTCTTTGCCTTAAAAGACTGAGGCTTTTCCTGTGTGCAAAAGCTCGGTCACATGGCCCATCTTGCGGCCGGGCCGTGCTTGTGTCTTGCCGTAAAGATGCACGAGACAGTCTTTTTTCGAAAGCCATGCTGGCACATCATTGATGTCATCGCCGATGAGGTTCGTCATGACGCAATCCGAATGGCGGGCCGTGCTGCCGGGGGCAAGACCGGAGACGGCTCGTATATGCTGTTCGAATTGCGAGACCACGCAGGCCGCTTCCGTCCAGTGGCCGGTATTGTGCACGCGCGGCGCCATTTCATTGGCAACGAGCGAACCATCTGGCAGCACGAAAAACTCGATGCCGATCACGCCGACATAGTCGAGCGCGGCCAGAAGCTTTTCCGCCGATTGCACGGCAACCGCCTTCGCCGCATCGGAGAGCGCTGCCGGCACGGTGGATGTATGCAGAATGCCGTTCAGATGAATGTTTTCGGCCGGATCGTAGCAGGTAACGGTGCCATCCCTGAAACGGGCGGCAATGATCGATATTTCCCGCTCGAAAGCGACGAAGCTTTCGAGGATGAGCGGCACACCACCGAGTGCTGCGAAGGCGCCTGCGATGTCCTCACCACCCTTGAAAAGCCTCTGGCCCTTGCCGTCATAGCCCATGCGGCGGGTTTTCAGTACACCCTTGCCACCAAAAGCGGCCAATGCCGCCTCCAGTTCTTCCTGATTATCCACGGCGCGGAAATCGGCGGTCGGAATGCCGCAACCGTTGAGGAAGCGTTTCTCCGTCAGCCTATCCTGCGAGGCGCTGAGAGCCTGCGGCGGGGGATAAACGGGAACTGAAGCGCTCAGCGTCTCGGCTGCGGTGACGGGTACGTTCTCGAATTCGTAGGTCACGACATCGCAAAGGCGAGCGAGTTCCGCAAGCGCCGTCTCGTCACCGTATTCCGCGACAATCTGGCTGTTGCAGACCTGCGCCGCTGGACAATCGGCTTGCGGTTCGAGAACGATGGTGCGGTGGTTGAGGCGCGCGGCGGCCATTGCCAGCATGCGGCCAAGCTGCCCGCCGCCGATGATGCCGATGGTGAGATTGTTCGTATTCATCGTCGTGTCAGAGGCTGTCACTGGGCGCTGTCCATGGGATATTCGGCAACGGCCGCTGACTGGCGCGCGCGCCATGCATCGAGCCGGTCTGCCAGGTCCTCGTCACCCAGCGCCAGAACCGCAGCTGCCAGAAGTGCGGCATTGATAGCGCCGGCCTTGCCGATGGCAAGCGTTCCGACGGGAATGCCAGCGGGCATCTGGACGATGGAATAGAGGCTGTCCTGCCCGGACATCGTCTTGGATTGTACCGGGACGCCGAAAACCGGCAGCGGGGTCATGGCGGCGGTCATGCCCGGCAGATGGGCGGCGCCGCCGGCACCCGCGATGATGACCTTGAAGCCTTCGTCTTTCGCGCCATTGGCAAAATCATAAAGGCGATCAGGCGTGCGGTGGGCGGAAATGATGCGGGCTTCGTATTCCACGTCCAGCGCATCCAGCGTATCGGCGGCATTCTTCATGGTCTCCCAGTCGGACTGGCTGCCCATGATGATGGCGACGGGGGGTGTCTCTGCTGTCACTTCGCTTCTCCGGCTTACAGCATAGGCGCAAAAATCGATTTTGATTTCTGCAAGGCACGATGCGTAAATTCAATAGATTAGAGCGTCTCGCGTGCATCCGGCAGGAAGCACGGAAGCCACTCTAGGCAATGATATCGGGAATGACCTGATCTTCGATCTGGGTCATCTTGTCCTTGACGGCCAGCTTTTTCTTTTTCATGCGTTGTATTCTCAGCGCATCGCAGTTGGTCTGGATCATCGCGTTGATCGCAGCGTCATAATCCTCATGCTCCTGGCGCAGCCGCGCCAGCGTAAGCCTGATGTCCGCCTGGTCCTGATCGGGCATCTTGTCATCCCCATTTTATGCCAGCCGGAGAGCCTCCGGCGCGTATGTCATCGGTCCTCGAGCCTCTATCATCAAATCGCGGTAACGGGAAGTTATCCCTTGCGACCAAATTGCCCACTTATTGCCTTCATTTCGCCTTCGACAAGACCAACGATCCATGTCACATTGTCGTCGCAAACCTGAAACTCCAGCGATGGAGAGCTGGAGGTAGGCTTAAAAATGGAAGGACGTGCCGCATGACCATTCAGGCTCATATTGCATCGCTCGAAAAGAAACACGGTGCTCTGGAGGAGGAGCTCGAAAGTATTCTTGCTTCCCCGTCCTCTGACGATAGAGAGATCGCCGATCTCAAACGCCGTAAACTGCGCCTGAAGGATGAACTACAGAGGCTTCGCGCCTCCACAAGGCATTGATTGATGCCATTCCCCAGCCTTCGATGAAGGACTGACGGATTCTTTTTCGGCCCTGGCGGTACGTGCGTGCTGCCAGGGCTTTTTAGTGGCCGCCTTGGGTCTAGAAAGGCAGCCCGTCCCACAGCAGTTTCAGCGCCGCGATCAGCGCCATGGTATACATCAGCGGGTAGAACACTGATGGTTTCAGATATTTCACCACCCTTGCGCCAGCAAGCGTCGCCAGCATTGCCACCGGCAACAGGCTCGCCGATGTCTTGAGGTTGGTTGCATCAAGCGCTCCCAGCGCGAAATAGGGAATGAGCTTGATTGCATTCATGATCGCAAAGAAACGCACGCTCATGCCGGTATAGGTCTTGGGATCGAGCTTCAGCGGCAGAACATAGATCTGGAAGGGTGGGCCACCCGCATGGGCCACGAAACTCGCATAACCGGACAGGCTGGACCAGAGTGTTGCAGCCACCGGACGCTGCGGTCTGGCCGGAATCTCCTGCCCTTTGCGGCTTTTGAAGCTCTCCTGGAAATAACGCAGTACGAACAGGATCGTCACCGAGGCGACGACGAGGCGCATGGCGTCTGCCGAGATGAGGCTTGAGGTCGCCCAGCCGAGAGTAATGCCGGCGATCGCGCCCGGAAGCATGATGAGGAGCGTTTGCCGGTGGTTGTGGTGCCGCCAGGCCCATAGCGCCACAAGATCCATCACGATCAGGATCGGCAGGAAGATTGCCGCCGCCTGCACGGGCGGGATGGCAAGCGCCATCAGCGGCACGCCCATCAGTGCCAGCGCACCGCCCAACCCGCCCTTGGAAAGGCCGACAAGCACGACTGCGGGGATGGCGACGAGGAAAAAATGAAAATCGGTCAGCATGGATGAAGGTTGATCCTTTCGCCGGTCCGGTCTATCGGATTTATCATATCAAAACGAGTGCAGATAACGCCGAAAGTGTCTTCTGCCTGAAATGGACGAACCGATGACCAAAGTTGATAACCGTTGCCGCCTTGTTCTGATCGTCCCGCAATTGGACGACGCGCAAAAGCAGGCGACAGAATTGCAAGAAGCACTGCGAGGCGGCGATGTGGCTTCGGTCATCATTCCGCAATATGATCTGGATGACGCCACTTTCCAGAAACGCGCCGAATTGATCGTGCCGATGGTGCAGGAGGCTGGTGCCGCTGCCCTTATCGCGGGCGACAGCCGCGTTGCGAGCCGGGTGAAGGCGGATGGCCTGCATGTGGCGGGCAATGCCGAGGCGCTTGCGGAGGCCGTGGAAAATTTCGCGCCGAAGCTGATCGTTGGCGGCGGCAATGCCGATGATCGGCATAAGGCTCTGGAGATGGGTGAGTCCAATCCGGACTACGTGTTTTTTGGAAAGCTCGAAGGCGACATCAAGCCGGAAGCGCATCCCAAAAATCTGGCACTCGGCGAATGGTGGGCATCGATGATCGAGATTCCATCCATCGTCATGGGCGGCACCGATATCTCTTCGGTGGTTGCCGTGGCCGAAGCCGGCGTGGAATTCGTGGCGATGCGCAGCGGCGTTTTTGACAATGCCTCGGGTGCTGCGCAGGCCGTTTCTGAAATCAACGCGTTGCTTGACGAAAAAGCGCCACGGTTTGACGGTTGATACAGGCGATGTTGATGCGCTCGGTTCACGTCTGCCTTTCTATTTCGCTGCTGGCGCTGTCTTTCGGCGCGCCGGCGGGCGTCGCTTTTGCCCAATCCGGACCGCAAAGCGAAAGCAACGCGCTTTCCCGCCAGTTGGAGGATGAGGCGCAGCCTTCCCGTCAGGGCAGGGTGCAGTCCGAAGAGCAGAAGGACTTGCAACCGTCGCAGGGCGTCAACGTCTATCAGCGCATGGGCGCGGACCTGCCGGCCTTGCCGCCTGAAAAGGAGTTCAAGGGCCGGGTGGATGAGGCCTATGGGCATTTCCAGCGCGGCGAATATGTCCAGGCGCTCGACAAGGCGCTCAACCGTGCGCAGAACGGCGATGCGGCCGCCCAGACGCTGGTGGCGGAAATGATGTCGCGTGGTCTCGGCATCGCCCGCGACGAAAAGACCGCGGCCTTCTGGTACCAGCAGGCGGCACAGGGTGGCGATCCCGTCGCGATGTTCAAATTCGCCCTCATTTTGATGGAGGGCAAGTTCGTTACCCGCGACAAGGCGAAGGCCGACGATTACATGCACCGTGCGGCGGAAGCCGGCAATGCTTCGGCTCAGTTCAACTGGGGGCAGATACTGGTTTCGGAAAATCCCGGCGTAAAGGGATTACTGATGGCCATGCCGTATTATGAAAAGTCCGCCGAGCAGGGCATTGCCGACGCGCAATATGCGGTGTCGCAGATCTACCACTCGGTCAAGGATGTGCCGGCCGAAAAGAAGGCCAAGGCGCGCGATTGGCTGACGCGGGCCGCAAAGGCCGGCTACGATACCGCGCAGGTCGATCTCGGCATCTGGCTGGTCAACGGTTTTGGCGGCGAGCGAAATCTGGATGAAGGCTTCCGCTGGCTTTACGGTGCTGCGCAGCGCGGCAATGTCGTGGCGCAGAACAAGGTGGCGCATCTTTACATTCAGGCGCTCGGCACACGGCCCGATCCGGTGGAGGCGGCCAAATGGTACGTGCTTTCCCGCCGCGCCGGGCTGAAGGATCCGTCTCTCGAGGATTTTTATCTCGGGATCACCGACGAGCAGCAGAAAAAGGCTATCGAGGCGGCAAATCGTTTCCGTCCGATGTGATGCAAGGCCGGTTGTTCGGCGCCAGCGTGCATGTGCAGGCTTTTTGCCTTGAATTTCCGCGCGTTTTGTGGTCTTGAACCGCAAACTTTCAATTCAAGAAAATAATGACGTTCCTGCCCGGCTAGCTTGCGGGTGGTTCGCAAGCTTTCCAGGAAACAAATTCGATGGCACGTTCAGCCCTTCTCAATGTGATGGTTCAGGCCGCCCTCAAGGCGGGTAAGTCTTTGTCGCGTGACTTCGGTGAAGTGCAGAACCTTCAGGTTTCGGTCAAGGGACCGAGCGATTTCGTATCGCAGGCGGACCTAAAGGCTGAAAAGATCGTGCGCGACGAGCTGATGAAAGCCCGCCCCACCTACGATTTTCTGGGTGAGGAAGGCGGCGAGGAAAAGGGCAGTGATGGTGCGCATCGCTGGATTGTCGACCCGCTGGATGGCACGACCAACTTCCTGCACGGCATTCCGCATTTCGCCGTTTCCATCGCGCTCGAGCGTAACGGAGAAGTCGTAGCCGGCGTGATTTTCAATCCCGCGACCGACGAACTCTACACCGCCGAGCGTGGCGGCGGCGCGTTCCTTAACGATCGTCGTATCCGCGTTGCCGCGCGCAAGGCGTTGACGGATTGCGTCATCGGCTGCGGTGTGCCCCATCTCGGTCGCGGCAATCACGGCAAATTCCTTGTCGAACTTCGCCATGTCATGGGTGAAGCAGCCGGCATCCGCCGCATGGGTGCTGCAGCACTCGACCTTGCCTATGTTGCAGCAGGTCGCCTCGACGGTTTCTGGGAAGCAGAGCTTTCGCCGTGGGATATGGCGGCCGGTCTGGTGCTGATTCGCGAAGCTGGCGGGTTCACCTCCGACGCCAAGGGCGGTGCGGATATCTTCGGCAGCGGCAGTGTTGCTGCCGGAAACGAATATATCCACAAGGCACTTGTGGAAGTTGCCAACCGTCCGATTCCGGGTCGTTGATCGATTTCGGCAGAAAACCTGCCGTTTAATCCAGGTTTTAGGCGCCCGGCGAACTATCGCCGGGCGTTTTTGTTTTTTCGGTCTTCGGTCAAGCCGGCTTTCGTGAAATGCCTGTGACGAAAGACAGGCTTTTCGCTTCAAATCGTCGCAATTTTCAAATAGCGTCCGGTTGATACGTGACCGAAGGGAATGCGAACGTTATGGCGGATTCGGAGTTGCTCGATCTCGGCGTGGAGAAGCCGGTGACCACACGGCAATACAGCCACAAGCTGTCCAGCCCCACACCGTTTCTGTGGACGATGGTTCTGTTTCTGATCCTCGTCGGCTTTCTGGCGGCCATTCTTTACCGGCAGGCGCACACGGCCTTCATGACGAATCCGGGCTTGAACGGCTTCATTCTCGGCGTTCTCGTCATCGGCATCATTCTGGTATTCACGCAGACCATGAGCCTGCGTTCGGAAGTCCGCTGGTTTAACGCATTCCGGGCCGCCGGCAGCGCCGAGAAAGTCGGCCGCGCTCCAAAACTGCTGGCCCCCATGAGCACGTTGATCGGCAAGCGTGGCGAAGTCCGGCTTTCTGCAGTTACGCAGCGGACAATTCTCGATTCCATCGCGACACGCCTTGATGAATCGCGCGATACTTCACGTTATCTTGTCGGCCTTCTGGTGTTTCTCGGCCTGCTCGGCACCTTCTGGGGTCTGATCGGCACCATCGGCGCCATCAGCAATGTCATTCAGTCGCTCGATCCCAGCGCCGGCACCAGCAACGATATTCTAAGCTCGCTCAAGACCGGTCTCACCGCGCCGCTTTCTGGCATGGGAACGGCGTTTTCCTCATCGCTCCTCGGCCTTTCAGGCTCGCTGATCCTCGGTTTCCTCGATCTTCAGGCCGGCCGTGCCCAGAACCGTTTTTACACCCAGCTCGAAAACTGGCTGTCGTCGGTGACGGATACGTCGGCGGATGGGCCAAGGGAATTCAACGCTGAACCCGGCGCAATGGTCAGCACTGAGCGCTCGCTCGCCGCCATGACGAGTCTTGCTGAAGGCATTCAAGGTCTGGTCAAGAACATGCGCAGCGAGCAGCAGATGTTGCGTGACTGGATCGAGGCGCAGCAGGAGGAATCGAAATCGCTTCGCCGCACGCTCGACCGGTTGTCGACTCGTATCGACAGCGAGACAAAATCTTCCGGACGCACCCGGCACGATAACGGGAGCGAGTAGCCATGGCGCTTGCGCGCAACCGCCGCCGCGACAGGGGTGTGGATTATTGGCCGGGTTTCGTCGATGCGCTGTCGACGCTGCTCATGGCCATCATGTTCCTGCTGACGGTCTTCGTGCTGGCGCAATTTGTTCTGTCGCGGGAAATTAGTGGCAAGGACGAGGTGTTGACCCGCCTCAACAGCCAGATTGCCGAATTGACCGAACTTCTGGCCATGGAAAAGGGCAGCAAGCAGGATATCGAGGACGCGCTGGCGAGCCTGCAATCAACCCTTGCCGCATCTGAAAGCGAGCGCTCACGTCTGCAGTCGCTTCTCGATGCGGGATCGGGCAACAATGCAAGCGCCAATGCCCGGATTGGCAGCCTGACCGGCGAGCTGGATGACCAAAGACAGGCCAATTCCCGCGCCTCCGCACAGATTGAATTGCTCAACCAGCAGATTGCGGCGCTCAGGGCGCAGATCGCATCGGTGGAAGCCGCCCTGCAGGCGTCGGAAGCCAAGGATACCTCATCACAAGTCAAGATCGCCGATCTCGGCCGCCGTCTCAATGTTGCGCTGGCGCAGCGGGTTCAGGAACTCAACCGCTATCGTTCTGATTTTTTTGGGCGTCTGCGTGAAATCCTCTCGGATCGCGAAAACATTCGCATCGTCGGCGACCGCTTTGTCTTCCAGTCCGAAGTGCTCTTTCCATCCGGTGGTAACGACCTCAATCCGCAAGGGCAGGCGGAGATGGAGAAGCTGGCGGCCGCGCTGATCGATCTTGCCAAGGAAATCCCCACCGAGATCAACTGGGTTCTGCGCGTGGATGGCCACACGGACAATGTCCAGCTTTCCGGGTCCGGTCGCTTCCGTGACAATTGGGAACTTTCCTCGGCACGCGCAACCTCCGTGGTGAAGTTCCTGATCTCCAAGGGTGTTCCGGCCAACCGGCTGGTCGCTGCCGGTTTCGGTGAATATCAGCCGATTGCCGAAGGCGACACGCCGGAAGCACGCCAGCAGAACCGCCGTATCGAACTGAAGCTCACCGAGCGCTGACACCTTAAGCCGTATCATAGCGGTTGCCTTGAGCTGAAAGTGAATTTACGTTCGCGTAAACGTAATTCTGTCGCATCTGGGAGGAGCTGATGGAGCGATATGATGTGATCGTTGTCGGCGCGGGGCTTGCCGGTCTGGTCGCAGCGACAGAGGCTGTTGAGCGCGGTTTCAGTGTTTGCCTTGTGGATCAGGAGGGGGAGCAGAACCTTGGCGGGCAGGCCTTCTGGTCGCTGGGTGGTCTGTTTTTTGTTGATAGTCCCGAACAGCGCCGAATGCGGGTGCGCGACAATCTCGATCTTGCAAGGCAGGACTGGTTCGGCTCCGCCGGTTTTGATCGCCTGGAAGATCATTGGCCGCGCCGCTGGGCGGAGGCTTATCTCAATTTCGCCGCAGGCGAGAAACGTCAATGGCTGCATCGGCTGGGCATGCGCTGGTTTCCCGTGGTCGGCTGGGCCGAGCGTGGCGGTGCCCTTGCTCATGGCCACGGCAATTCCGTTCCACGTTTCCATGTCACCTGGGGCACTGGCCCCGGTGTGGTGGCGCCTTTCGTTGAAAAGGCAAAGACCATGACGGCAAGCGGTCGGCTCACCTTTCGGTTCCGCCACCGCGTCGATCATCTGGATATCACTGACGGCAGGGTGACGGGCATTTCCGGTGTTGTTCTTGCCAGGGATCCGGTGTTGCGCGGGCAACCAAGCAGCCGGGAAGAGCAGGGTGATTTTGTCCTTTCGGCCTCGGCGGTCATCGTCAGTTCCGGTGGCATCGGCGGCAATCAGGAACTGGTGCGGCGCAACTGGCCGCTGGAGCGGCTGGGCAAGCCCCCCGCGACCATGGTCTGTGGCGTGCCTGCGCATGTGGATGGCCGTATGATCGCCATTACGGAAGCTGCGGGCGGAACGGTCATCAATCGCGACCGTATGTGGCATTATACCGAGGGCGTGAAAAATCACGATCCGATCTGGCCGGACCATGGCATTCGTATTTTGCCCGGCCCCTCGTCTTTCTGGTGCGATGCGGATGGAAACCGGCTCGCAGCTCCCGCGATGCCGGGCTTCGATACGCTCGGCACGCTTAAGATGCTGGGCGAACGCGGCAGCGGTCACAGCTGGTTCATTCTGACCAAGGCAATCATCAAGAAGGAATTTGCGCTTTCTGGTTCGGAGCAAAATCCGGATCTGACGGGCAAGGATGTGCGGCTACTGCTCAAACGGTTGGGCAAGGAGCCACCGGGGCCGGTGCAGGCCTTTATGGAACGCGGCGAGGATTTCGCCGTCCGTGATACGCTGGAAGAACTCGTGGCGGCGATGAATACCATAAACGGGGACAATCGGCTGAATATTGACCACATCCGCTATCAAATAGAGGCCCGAGACCGGGAGATCGAAAACGGTTTCAGCAAGGATGCGCAGGTTACGGCGATCCACGGAGCGCGGCGTTATCTTGGTGATCGGTTAATGCGCACTGCAAAACCACATCGGTTGCTAGACCCGACAAAAGGGCCGCTGATTGCGGTGCGCCTGCATGTGTTGACGCGCAAGACGCTTGGCGGTTTGCATACGGACCTAGAGGCGAGGGTGCTGGACGCGGCCGGCAACCCTGTTCCGGGCCTTTATGCTGCCGGAGAGGTGGCAGGCTTCGGCGGCGGCGGCATGCACGGATATAATGCGCTGGAGGGCACATTCCTCGGCGGTTGCCTGTTTTCGGGCCGTGTCGCGGGGCGTAGCGTGCTGGCTTAAGCCCACACGGCTCACGCTTGAGCGCGCAGTTCGTCCGGCCCGGTCTGGAATTGCAGCCGGGCAAGTCTCGCATAAAGGCCGTTCTGGCGGATAAGGCTCTGGTGCGTGCCTTCCTCGATTATACGGCCCTCATCCATCACGAGAATGCGGTCGGCCTTCAACACGGTGGCGAGGCGATGGGCAATGACGATGGTGGTGCGGGTTTTCATCAGCTCATCGAGCGCCTTTTGCACCAGCGTTTCGCTTTCGGCATCCAGTGCGGAGGTCGCTTCGTCAAGAAGCAGGATAGGGGCGTTGCGCAGGATGGCGCGGGCAATGGCGATGCGCTGGCGTTGACCGCCGGAAAGCGTTACGCCGCGCTCGCCCACCTGCGTGTCATAACCATCGTTCAGCCGGGCGATGAAGCTGTCTGCCTGCGCGGCGATAGCGGCCGTGCGCACTTCTTCGCGTGTCGCAGCCGGCCGACCGAATGCAATGTTATCGTGGATGGAGGAGGCAAAGATCGCCACATCCTGTGGAACAATGGACAGTCGCGCGCGCAGATCGGCAAGGCGGACATCGCGGATATCGACGCCATCGATGGTGATGCGGCCCTCCTGCGGATCGTAGAACCGCATCAGCAGCGAAAAGACCGTGCTTTTTCCCGCCCCGGAAGGGCCAACGATGGCGACGGTTTCGCCGGCATTGACCTTGAAGGAGAGCCCGGAGATGATCGGGCCACCGGTTGCGAGTGGATAAATGAAACCGACATTCTCGAATGCCGCTTCGCCGCGCGGCGGCTGAACCATCGAAACGGGTGCTGACGGCTCGGCAACGGGCGAGCGCTCGTTCAGCAGTTCGGAAAGCCGTTCAGCCGCGCCGCCCGCCTGCGCCAGTTCACCCCAGACTTCTGAGAGCTGGCCTAGGCCGCTTGCCGCGATGACCGAATAAAGCACGAACTGGCCAAGCGTACCCGCCGTCATGCCGCCGGACAAAACGCTTTGCGCGCCATACCAGAGAATGCCGACGACGCTGCCGAAAACGAGCGCGATGGCGACGGCGGTGAGGATGGAGCGGGCGCCTATCGCTGCGCGCGCACCCTGATAGACTGCTTCTACGGAGGCGCCGTAGCGGGCATTTGCAAGCGCCTCGGCGTTAAAGGACTGCACGGTGCGGCTCGCCCCGATCGTTTCCGAGGCATAGGCGGCGGAATTGGCCAATGTGTCCTGCGTATTGCGGGAGCGGGCACGAACCGAGCGCCCGAAAGCAATCAAAGGAAAAACGATGAACGGGATGGCCAGGAGCGCGAGGCCGGAAAGGCCGGGGCTGGTATAGATCATCATCGCCACCGCGCCGCAGCACATGATGATGTTACGCAGCGCAACGGAAGCTGAGGAACCGAACGCCGAGCGAATCTGTACGGTATCCGCGGTCAACCGCGAGGTCAGCTCTCCCGAGCGGTTGGCATCGAAAAACTGTTGGGACAGCGTGGTGAGATGAGCAAAGACATCCCGGCGCAGATCGGCAACGACCCTTTCGCCGATGGTCATGACATAATAATAGCGCATGGCGCTGGCGAGAGCGAGGAGGACAGCAATGGCCAGAAGCACGGCGAAGTAGCTGTTGATCATGCCACCGTCCGGCGTCTGGAAACCGTGATCGATGATACGGCGAACGGCAAGCGGCAAGGCAAGTGTCGTGGCGGAAGAAAGCACAAGCGCAAACAGGGCCGCCGCCATCAGGCCGCGATAACGCCTGAGATACGGAAACAGGCCAAGCAGCGGCTTCAGGTTTCTCTGTTTAGCCGCTTTCTGCTCTTCAATGTCTGCCACGTCCGCTACACTCCTCGTTCCGTGCCGTTTTTCGGCCTTTTGCGGGTGAATTTCCGGCACGCGGTAAAATTCTAGTCCCTGCGGCCATCTCCTTTCACAAGGGGATAGCAGGCTCTTGTTATCTGGGCGACCTTCATGTATAGGCTCCGCATCGAATTGGGAAGCCATAGCCCATCAGGACTATGGCTTCATTTATTGAAATGGCTCAGTTGACGCAATTGCGGCAAATGGACCGCACGTCACTTAACCAGGAAGATTGTCATGAAGGCTGATATCCATCCCGCTTATCACACGATCAAGGTCGTCATGACCGATGGCACCGAATACGAAACCCGCTCGACCTGGGGTTCGGAAGGCGCAGTCATGAACCTTGAAATCGACCCCAAGTCCCATCCGGCATGGACGGGCGGCAACCAGCAGCTTATGGACCGCGGCGGTCGCGTTTCCAAGTTCAACAAGCGTTTCGGCGGCCTCGGCCTCTAATCCACTTGTGGACGGATCATTTAAAAAAGCCCGGTTTTACCGGGCTTTTTTATTGTCTGTCGATCCGGTGAAACGAGCCCATTGTAGGCCAAAACAAAAAAGCAGGCCTATGAGCCTGCTTTTCAAATTGTCTGGATAAGGTCGTCTTTTCTCAGTTGATCGAGAAAGCCGTGCGCAGAAGGTTAAGCTGCGCCTGCACGCTGTTTTCGTTGTCAGGTACCTTGGTGGCTTCGGACGGGCGGTAGATTTCGCGGTCGAGAAGGGCAACGCGGTTCTGGAGGCGGAGCGACCGCTCGATGAGGTCACGGAACGACTCAGGCAGGTCGTTCCAGCCTGGAGCGTTGCGATCGACGTTGAAGCTGTCGAGCCGCACCTTGCTTTTTTCGCTGAGAACCTGATCGCGTGTCATCTCGCCATTGTTGACGGCGCGCTGCAGAAGCAGCCAGGACGCCATCTGCATCAGGCGGGTGGTGAGGCGCATCGATTCTGCCGCGTAAAGGACAGACGCCATGCGCGGCAGAACCTTTGAAGCGGTACGACCGGCTCCATCAAGATAGCTCGCCGTTTCCTCAACCAAGGTCATGCCTTCGGTATAGAGGGTCTTGAACTGGTTGGAAGCAGCCGCGCGACCCGCAAAGCTAATGGTATTTAAAACCTGTTCCGACATTTTCTTTAAATCCCTGCTCACGCACCACACTGTCAGGCAACGACGACCGGTAATATTTTGTTCCGGCCTTTAGTGTTTTCAGGATGGTATCTTTACCTGAAATGCGCAAGGCAATTATTAAAGAAGGGTTAATACCCACAGTTTTACGAAATCCGGTGATCGGTAAAAAAAGAGCCGCGAAAGCGGCTCTCAAGGTAAAACAGGGAGAAAAATCAGACCAATTCGCCGTATGGAGAAGATGCCTGAGGCCCAGAAGAACTGGACATGTATAGTAATCTCTCAGAAAGCTTAATTTTTGGTTAATGGTAAACGAAAGACTGCATCAGAATCGTTAATCTCGTTTGCCTTTGTGGCAGCAGCTTATCGAGTTAAGACTTGGCCGGAGGTTTTGCTGAAGGCCGCCTGTCAGGACCGGAAGAGGTTCTCCGCCGCAAGCCGGCCGGCAGACTTCCTTTTCCTCTCCTCTTCAAGTCGGGTGATTTCGGTTTGAAGAATGTCGATGCGGTTGCTCAGCTCGTCCACCGAAAGAAGGCTGAGATCGCTGCCGATCTCATGCGCTACCGGTTTTTGCGGACGGTCATCGTCCAAGAGGCTCATATGCCTGCTCCTTTTTCAACATGGTCGCCATCGTCCTCGGGATATTGCGGCGCGCGCGGGTCAAGCGCAATGCTTTCCGGTGTCACGAGCGGTGAGGGCGTTGTCGGCATCATCGTCGAGAAATTGTCCTTTTCGGCGTTCGAAAGCGTGGCGCGCTGACGGCTTCTGATGATGGCATAGGCCGTGATCAGCACATGGGCGACGGCTGTCACCAGGAACAGCGCATAGGGGCCGGAATAGGTCATGACCGCGCCGCCGAGCGTCGGGCCGATGATGGTGCCGATGCCATAAAGCAGTAGCAGTCCACCGGAAACCTTGACGAAGTCTTCCGATGCCGCAAAGTCGTTGGCATGCGCTACGGCGATGGGATAAAGCGCGTTCGCGGCGGCGCCGTAAATGGCGATCATCGGAATGAGCACATAGACATCATGCGGCTGCACGGCCGCCACGGCCAGGCCCGCAACCGCGCCAAGCCCCGCCAGTCCTGCAAGCACATAACGGCGGTCAATCCGGTCCGAAAGGCGGCCTGCAGGAAACTGGGCGAGTGCGCCGACGAAAATCGTGACGGAAACCATGATGGCGATCATGGTCGGATCAAGGCCCGCCCGCGCGCCGAAAACGGCGCCAAGCGTACCGTAAGCACCATTGGCGATGCCGATCATCAGGATACCGACGAAGGAGACCGGCGAATTCCGATAGAGGGCGGGTAAGTCCAGCTTCACCTTTTGCAAGGGCTGGGGACTGGCAGCCTTAGAAAGCGTGGCCGGCAGAATGGCGATGCAATAGATGATGCCGCAGATCATGAACAGCGAGCTATTACTGATATCGCCCATCGGCACGATCATCTGCCCAGCCACGACGCCAAGCAGCGTTATGGCGATATAGAGCGAAAAGATCATGCCGCGGCTCTCATTCGTCGCGCGCTCGTTCAGCCAGCTCTCGATGATCATGGAAGTGCCGGCGGTGCAGAAGCCTGTAAGCGCGCGGAGCGTAATCCACCAGACATCATCGATAACGAGGCCGGTCATCAGCACGGTCAGGCAGACAAGCGCCACGAAGGAAGCAAATGCCCGCACATGCCCCGCACGGCGCACGATGGCGGGCGCCACAAAACACCCAATGACGAAGCCTGCCGCCCAGGAGGTGCCGAGAAAGCCCAGAATTTCATTGGAATAGCCTTCCGCCGAACCGCGCATGGGTAGCACGAGACCCTGAAGGCCGTTACCGAGAAAAAGAAACAGAGTGCTGGATAAAAGAGCGAATACGGGTAGAAGATTTCTGCTCATGAAGACACTCTCATGCGTTCGAACGTATGGTCGGCAGGCCATAAGACGGGGGTTACCCGAATGAGTTGCACTCTTCTGGTGAACGGTAAAAATGTCCAGCCTGTGACGATGCAGAAATAAAGAAAAGGCTCAATAAATGACAAAGGCGATCGGCCTTTTTTTACTGCTGGCGATGATTGTGCAGATCATCCGCCCCTTGGGCCTGCCCGGCCTCAAGAAAAGAGGCGATTGCTGGAAGGTAGCGGTTGCCGCCTTCGTCATCTGGTCGGCGACGCTGCTTTTGCGCCCATAAAGAAAAAGCCGCCCAAGGGGCGGCTTCAATTTTTTATAAATGCCTGGGGCTATGCCTCAGGCAGCCTTTTCGAGTTCCTGCTTCCAGTTGCCCTTGGCAGCCAGGGTGTTCATCATCGCGCGGTGTGTGAAAGCACGCTGGCCGGCGGCGACATTTTCCTGCTTGCCGCCCCAAGCCTTGAGTGCGGTGTCCTGAAGGGCGCGGCCGTACGAATAGGTCAGCGACCAGGGCAGGTCGTAACCGGCATTCATGGCGGAGAGATGCGCCGTCGCCTCTTCGGAGGACTGGCCGCCGGAAAGGAAAGCGATGCCGGGAACGGCAGAAGGCACGGTCGCCTTCAGAACCTTCACGGTCTTTTCCGCCACTTCATCAACGGAAGCCTTGCGGGCATTCTTGCCGTCGATGATCATGTTCGGCTTGAGGATCATGCCTTCAAGGTTGACGCGGGCGTCGAACAGATCCGCGAACACGGTCTGGAGAACCCATTGCGTGACTTCCGCACAGCGATCGATATCGTGCGTACCGGGTTCGCCGTCCATCAGCACTTCCGGTTCCACGATTGGCACGATGTCTGCCTGCTGGCAGAGGGCAGCGTAACGGGCGAGCGATTGGGAGTTTGCCTTGATCGAACCCCAGCTCGGACGCTGATCACCGATGGTGATGACGCCGCGCCACTTGGCGAAACGCGCGCCGGCTTCATGGTACTTGCGCAGGCGCTCATACAGGCCGTCAAGGCCTTCGGTGATGAATTCACCCGGGTGGAAAGCCATCGGCTTGGCGCCGATATCCACCTTGATGCCCGGCAGGCTGCCGGCGGCCTTGATGATGTCCACGAATGGCGTACCGTCGGCGGCCTTCTGGAACAAGGTTTCTTCGTAAAGGATGACGCCGGAGATGCACTTCTTCATGGCGTCGTCGGAGCGGAACAGCATTTCGCGATAATCGCGGCGGGCGGTCTCGGTTGATTCCAGGTTGATGCTGTCGAAACGCTTCTTGATCGTTCCTGTGGATTCGTCGGCGGCGAGCAGGCCCTTGCCGTCTGCAACCATTTTGATTGCGATGTCTTCGAGACGTTCGGTCATTTGCTATTCTCCCAAGGCACAATAAATTCCCGATAACAGAAGTTCCAGGGCAGGGAAATGGCATGCTAACTCATTGAAACGATTGAAATCATTTCAATCGTTTGAAACTTTCCTCCCATGCGCACTTACCAAAAAACAAGGCCGGCCAAGCAACGCTTGTCCGGCCTCGTGTCAGGCAAGTGTGGGAAGTCTACTTGGCGGCGGTCAGGATGGCAACGCCCGGCAATTCCTTGCCTTCCATCCATTCTAGGAAGGCGCCGCCTGCCGTCGAGATATAGGTGAAATCGTCCGAGACTCCGGCATGGTTGAGTGCCGCGACCGTATCGCCGCCACCGGCGACGGAGACGAGCTTGCCGGCCTTCGTGCATTCGGCGGCATGTTTTGCGGCAGCAACGGTTGCCGCATCGAAAGGCTCGATTTCGAAGGCGCCAAGTGGGCCGTTCCAGACCAGCGTTTCCGCGCGCGAAATCCAGGCTTTGATGCTTTCGACCGATTTTGGGCCGACATCGAGAACCATGGCGTCAGCGGGAATGGCGTTGATATCGACGATTTCATTTGCCGCACCGGCCTTGAATTCGCGGGCAACCACGCCGTCTTCCGGCAGTACGATCGCACAGCCGGATGTCGCCGCCTCGATCATGATCTGTTTTGCGGTTTCGGCAAGGTCGTGCTCGCAGAGGGACTTACCGACTTGTGCGCCACGCGCGGCAAGGAAGGTATTGGCCATGCCGCCGCCGATGACGAGGGCATCGACCTTCTTGACGAGATTCATCAGGAGATCGATCTTGCTGGAAACCTTGGCGCCGCCGACAATGGCGACGACCGGGCGAACAGGCTGGCCAAGGCCTTTTTCCAGCGCCTCCAGCTCGGCCTGCATGGTGCGACCGGCATAGGCGGGCAGATGACGCGCCAAGCCCTCGGTGGAGGCGTGCGCACGGTGCGCGGCAGAGAAGGCGTCGTTCACATAGATATCGCCATTGGCTGCCAGAGCCTCGACGAAGGCGGTGTCATTCTTCTCTTCGCCCTTGTGAAAGCGGGTGTTTTCCAGAAGCAGGATATCGCCATCATTCATTTTCGCGACTGCGTCGGCTGCCGGCGCACCGATGCAATCGGATGCAAAGAAAACGGCGTGATCCAGCACTTCCTCGACCGCAGGCACGATCTGGGAGAGCGACATGTCGGCGACCGGTTCACCCTTGGGGCGACCGAAATGGGCGAGCAGAATGACTTTTGCGCCTTTTCCGGAAAGCTCCAGAATGGTCGGTGCAACCCGCTCGATACGGGTGCTGTCCGTCACTTTGCCATCCGCAACCGGCACGTTGAGATCAACACGGACAAGGACGCGCTTTCCGGCAATATCGTTAAGGTCATCGATGGTCTTGAAGGCGGGCATAGGTCGATCCTGATTTCGTTGCGAGTTCGGGACGGACCATACTATGCCTGATTGCCGACGCAAGCCGGTCAGGCCTCATTTTCTCTTGCCTCGTCTGAAGGCGCGGAAATGCCCTTGCCGGCAGCGGTGGAGCCCGACTGGCGCCGCTGCGCCAGATAAGCGCGCACGCGGCGGAGAATTTCCGAAAAACTGATAAAGATCGGCAGGCCGATAGCCGGTTCGACCGGCTCAAGCGAAATTCCGATCCCGGTAATCGCCTCATGTTCGTCCAGCGCCCGAACGATGAGAACAATAGAACCGAGGCGCACCCGGTCGGCATAATCTGCCTTGCCGGAAAGGCGCGCCTCGATCAGTTCCGCGATGCTCATGGCATGCTCGTTTGCCGAAATAAGGCCGGGGCCGTAGGCGGCGTCAAGCTCCGTGGCCGGACGCGCGGGAGAGATTGCAAAGATCCCGAAGAAATCGGCGTCGTCATCCGCAACCGGCAGGGCGCTTGCAAACAGCCGGTCGATCAGCCGCGTATAACCGGGCGCGATGAAAAGATAGACGAGATCATTTTCGCGCAGGCGCCCGGCATATTGGTAGCGAATGGATTTGCCGTCGCGCACGACGAGCGAGGGCATTGCCCAGCGGGGAATACGCTCGCCCTGCATGATGGCGCTGCCTTTGGCCACGCGGTATGAAATCAGTTCGTGATTGGCAGTGCCGGGAAGGTCCACTTCCAGTTTGTCGACATCACCCATGCGCGGCGGCACGATCAGTCCGAGCCGTGTTGCCACCGGCTTGATGGTCCAGCCTTGCAGCAGAAGCGACACGAGCACGATGATGAAGGCGGCATTGAAATAGATTTGCGCATCGTCCAGGCCGCCAAGAATGGGCATGATGGCAAGCAGGATGGAAACCGCTCCACGAAGGCCCACCCATGCCACGAAGGAGGTTTCCTGCTGGGTATAGTTGAAGGGCATGAGGCTGAGCCACACCGCAAGCGGGCGGGCGACAAAGATCAGGAAAAGCGCAAGCAGCACGGCCGGAATAGCAATCGCTGGAAATTGCGATGGCGTTGCCAGAAGGCCGAGCATCAGGAACATGATGATCTGGGCAAGCCAGGTCAGCCCTTCATGGAAACGGCGGATGGTCTCCTTGGCAAAAATCCGGCGGTTGCCGGCAACGATGCCCGCCACATAGACCGCAAGAAATCCACTGCCGCCAACAGCGCCGGTGAAGGAGAAGACCAGCAGGGCAAGAGCCAGCACGAAGATCGGCGCCAGCCCGCGGTCGGCAGCGAAACGGTTGACGACTGTTGCGATCATGACGCCGCCGAGCAGGCCGAAAATAACACCGAGACCCATTTCCTCGACGAACAGCAGCAGGAAGCCGGTGTCGATGCCGGCCAGTCCCTGTCCCTTGGCGATGATCTCGACCAGCGCGACGGTGAGGAAAATCGCCATGGGATCATTGGTGCCGGATTCGACCTCAAGCGTTGAGCGGACCTGATCGCGGATATGAATGCCGCCGATGCGCAAGAGAAAGAATACGGCTGCCGCATCCGTAGAGGCGACGATGGCGCCGAGCAGCAGGCCTTCCAGCCACGACAGTCCGAGCAACAGGGCGGCAGCGCCTGCGAAAAACACGGATGTGAGGATGACGCCGACGGTGGCGAGGGCGACGGCGGGGGCTGCCGAAAGCCGGAAGGATTGTATCGACGTACCGAAACCGGAATCGAAAAGGATTACGGCGAGAACGAGCGAGCCGAGCATATAGGCGAGCGGATTGTTGGTGAACTGGATACCGAGGCCATCCACGCCTGCCGCAAGGCCAATCATCAGGAAGAGCAGCAGGAGCGGTGCGCCGAACCGGAAGGCGATGAGGCTTGAGAACGCTGCGACGAGAACCAGAACAGTTGCCACCAGCAACAGAAGATAAAATGATTCCACGTCCACCGCCTCTTTCAAACCGCGCTGGCCGTCGCAATCAATGCCCTGCACGTTTGCAGTCAATGCGCCACGGGTTGCGGTCTGTCAGCGCTGTTGTGGGTGGCGATGAAAGGCGACGCAAGGCGGGGTGTATCGAATGATACGGCAGGGCCGAAGTGCATTGCGCACGACCGTTGTCCCTGTTCTTCTTGTCCGTTTCAAAGTGGACCAGACGAAGGCAGGAAATGGGATTTTTTTCGGCGCCCGGGCGAAACGTTCATGGCGTGTAGCGCTGTGGATGTTTCGCGCAAACAATTCGCGTGCCGGCGATTCGACGTAACATAGAGACAATGCAGCTACGTTAGTTGTCGCGTCCGAGTTGCTTTCACCATGACCGGAGCGATCGGATGAAACGGAAATCCATTACTATATTTATTGCCTTGCTGGCGGTCGGCCCAATTGTTTCGGGCTGTTCCAGCACGGAACAGACGGCTGAAAACATGGCCGCCCAACGCGAGCGTTGCCGGGTGTTTGGTTACCCTGAAGGTTCGCGTGATTTCGCTGACTGCATGATGAAGCTTTCCATGCAGCAAAGCGATTTGAGGCAACAGACTTTCGATACGATCTGGAGCGGTAGCAGTTCGGATCAGATTATCATCAACAACAAGAAATAACGGGTTGTGCAGTTCATCAGACTTGGTCGGCCTGGTCTCATGCGCCTCTTGCCGGGCGATGGTTTTCGATCCGAAGCGCCCCGCCTTGCTTCAGGATCGATGCCGGAGGGTCCCTCGTCCCGCCGGCAATTTTTTGGCAAAGAAAAACCGGCAGGATTGCGCCTGCCGGTTTTTCTTAATTCGCGAACCGTGGTGCCTGTTCAGATGGTCTTCGCAAATGCGACGGCCGTATCCGACATGCGGTTGGAGAAGCCCCACTCGTTGTCGTACCAGGAAAGAACGCGCACGAACTTGCCTTCCATGACCTTGGTCTGATCGATCGCGAAGATCGAGGAGTGGCTGTCGTGGTTGAAGTCGCGGGAGACCAAAGGCTCTTCGGTGTAGCCGAGAATGCCCTTCAGCTTGCCGTTGGAAGCGGACTTGATTGCTTCGTTGACTTCCTCAACCGTCGTGTCGCGCTTGGCGATGAACTTGAAATCGACGACCGAAACGTTCGGGGTCGGAACGCGGATCGACGTGCCGTCCAGCTTGCCCTTGAGGTGCGGCAGAACGAGGCCAACGGCCTTGGCTGCACCCGTCGAGGTCGGGATCATGGAAAGGGCTGCGGCGCGGGCGCGGTACAGATCCTTGTGCATGGTGTCCAGCGTCGGCTGGTCGCCCGTGTAGGAGTGGATCGTCGTCATGAAGCCGTGATCGATGCCAACGACGTCATCGAGAACCTTCACAACTGGCACGAGGCAGTTAGTGGTGCAGGACGCGTTGGAAATGACTAGATGGTCTTTCGTCAGCTGATCGTCGTTGACGCCGAAGACGACCGTGAGGTCAGCGCCGTCAGCAGGAGCGGAAACGATGACGCGCTTCGCGCCAGCCGTCAGGTGGGCAGCGGCCTTGTCGCGGGCGGTGAAGATGCCGGTGCACTCGAGCGCGATGTCGACACCCAGTTCCTTGTGCGGCAGCGTTGCCGGATCGCGAACGGCCGTAACCTTGATCGGCTTGCCGCCGCCAACGATGATCGTGTCGCCTTCGACCTTCACATCTGCCGGGAACTTGCCGTGGATCGAATCGTAGCGCAGCAGGTGGGCGTTGGTTTCAACCGGGCCGAGGTCGTTGATGGCAACGACTTCGATATCGGTGCGGCCGGATTCGACGATGGCACGCAGAACATTGCGGCCGATGCGGCCAAAGCCGTTAATGGCAACTTTTACAGTCATTTATAGTCTCCCGAACAAGATATGTGCTTGGTCTTTGCGGAATGTGAGGGCTTGGGAAGCCCTCATGCAAGTTTTGCCTCGACTGCGGCGACGACAGCTTCCGCCGTGATGCCGAAGTGCTTGAAGAGATCCTTCGCCGGCGCGGACGCACCAAAGGAATGCATGCCGACGAAAGCGCCGTCGGAGCCGATGAAGTAATCCCAGCCCTGGCGAATGGCGGCTTCCACCGCAATTTTGACCGGAGCCTTGCCGATGATGGCGTTGCGGTAGGTTTCCGGCTGCTCCTTGAAGAGCTCGAAGCAGGGAACGGAAACGACGCGGGCGGAAACGCCCTTGTCCTTCAGCGTCGCTGCGGCCTTGAGCGCTACTTCCACTTCCGAGCCGGATGCAAAGATCGAAACCTTGGCATCGCTTGCGGATACGAGTTCGTAGGCGCCGTAAGCGGAAAGGTTCTTTTCTTCGTATTCCTTGCGCGAAGGCGCAAGGTTCTGGCGGGTGAGCGCTAGCGCCGAAGGACGATGCTTCTGCTCAAGCGCCAGCTGCCAGCATTCCGCCGTCTCGGTTTCATCCGCCGGGCGGAAGACGAGCAGGTTCGGGATGGCGCGCAGCGCGGCGATCTGCTCCACCGGCTGGTGAGTCGGGCCGTCTTCGCCGACGCCGATGGAATCATGCGTCAGAACGTGGACGACGCGGATGCCCATCAGGGCAGCCAGACGGATCGACGGACGGCAATAGTCCGAGAAGATCAGGAAGCCGCCGGCATAGGGAATGAGACCGCCATGCAGTGCGATACCGTTCATCGCTGCTGCCATGCCGTGTTCGCGGATGCCGTAATGCAGGTACCGGCCGGAGAAGTCCGTCGGCGTGATGGACTTCATCTGGCTGGTCTTGGTGTTGTTGGACGGCGTCAGGTCGGCCGAGCCGCCGATCATTTCCGGCAGGATGCCGTTGATGACTTCGAGCGCATCTTCGGACGCCTTGCGGGTGGCGACGGTCGGGTTATTCTCGATGATCTTCTTCTTGAAGGCATCGATCGCGCTGTCGAAGTTGCCGGGCAGATCGCCGGCGAAGCGGCGCTTGAATTCGGCCTTCTTGCCGGCTTCGGTGGCTTCGAGACGGGCTTCCCAGTCCTGACGGGTCTTGGTGGAGCGCAGGCCGGCGAGACGCCATGCATCCAGCACGTCTTCCGGAATGACGAAAGCTTCGGCTTCCCAGTTGAGGCTCTTGCGGGCGGCGGCGATTTCTTCGGCGCCCAGCGGGTTGCCGTGAACCTTGTGGGTGCCCTGCTTGTTTGGTGCGCCGAAACCGATCACGGTCTTGCAGGCGATGAAGGTCGGGCGGTCGGATTTATGTGCAGCTTCGATCGCGGCGGCAATCGCATCCGGATCATGGCCGTCGACGCGTATGGTGTTCCAGTGAACAGCCTGGAAGCGGGCGATCTGGTCGGTGCTGTCGGAAAGGCCAACTTCACCGTCGATGGTGATGTTGTTGTCATCCCAGAAGAGAACGAGCTTGTTAAGCTTCAGGTGGCCGGCGAGCGCGATGGCTTCATGGCTGATGCCTTCCATGAGGCAGCCGTCGCCACACAGCACATATGTGAAGTGGTTCTGCAGATCGGAGCCGAATTCTTCTTCCAGCTTGCGTTCGGCGATTGCCATGCCAACGGCGTTGGCGATGCCTTGGCCGAGCGGGCCGGTCGTCGTTTCGATGCCGGTCGCGTGGCCATATTCGGGATGGCCGGCAGTCTTGGAGCCGAACTGACGGAAACGCTTGATCTCGTCGATCGTCATGTCCTCGTAGCCCGTCAAATAGAGCAGCGAGTAAAGCAACATCGAACCATGGCCCGCAGACAGCACGAAGCGGTCACGATCCGGCCACAGCGAGCTCTTGGGATCGAACTTCAAAAAGCGGGTAAAAAGAACAGTGGCGACATCAGCTGCGCCCATCGGCAGGCCGGGATGGCCGGAGTTGGCCTTCTCTACTGCATCCATGGCAAGAAAGCGGATTGCATTGGCCATCCGGTCGTGTTTGTCGCGAGAAATCATGGCTTTTCCGTCTGTTTCCGGGTGAAGGGAGATAGTTTTACGCAACTATCCAAAAAGCGGGTTGATCCATAGCAGGTGAGGCAGGCAAGTCAATAAATCCACGGGCAATTGCGGTTCTCTCAAGGATAAAAATCGTTTAGCAAAACGGGTGTCTCGAGAAAAATCGTGCGATATGTGTCGCCGTTTCCTCGTTCATCCACAGAGCAAAACGCCTCAATGCACTGGTTTGATTGACGTGATGATAAATCGGGTAATAACCTCTTGGATGTTGAAAAGGCCTGAAACCGGACGATTCGGCCGGTTACTTGCGAGTTGGAAAAAACGATGTCGGCTGAGAAGACCGTACAATCTGCGGTGACGGAGCTGAGCGCTGCCATCACAAATCTCGAAAATGCCATCGATATGCGTATCGAACGGCAAAGGGAGACGGGCGAAATCGATAACGAGGTCAAGCGGGTCCATGTCGATCGCGCAAGGCTCGCGCACGAGCTGGACCAGGCCGAGTTTCGCGCCAATCGTCTCGAAGAAGTCAACCGCGAGGTTTCCCGCCGTCTGGTGACGGCGATGGAGACGATTCGCGCGGTGCTGGATCGATAGGGAGCGGTTTCATGGCGCAAGTTACTGTTATGATCGACGGCAAGGCCTACCGCATGGCTTGCGAGGCAGGGCAGGAAGAGCACCTGACCGATCTCGCTACCCGTTTTGACCGTTATGTGGGGCATCTAAAGAGCCAGTTCGGCGAAATCGGTGATCTGCGCTTGACCGTCATGTCGGGTATCATGGTGATGGACGAACTTTCCGAGCTCAACCGCAAGATCGAAAAGCTTGAGGGGGAAATAGCGTCCCTTTCTCGCAACCGCGACGGTATGGCCGAACACAAGGCAAGATCGGACGAGATGGTTGCCGTTGCCATCAGCGATCTGGCCGACCGTCTGAACGGTATTACCGAAAAACTCCTGGCGCGGCCAAAGCCTGCGGCGCATTGATCGCCGGCAAAGCTTTCCAGCAACAAAATTCGTTCTTGGCCCTCTGGTGGTTTGGTTGGATACGTCCTATATCTAAGAGGCGTTCTGCGCTTCCCGACAGGAACCACAATCCCTGGGGCCATACTCGATCCAAAGGGAGCTGTCCCTGGCCAGTCCCGTGGGGCTGGACACATGGCGCCCACCTACATTTGTAGGCACCCAGGATCGTAAATCTCCATCGGTCGCCGTGGATCGCACTTGAAGTTTCGGGTCACTCCCCGATTCTTCTTCTGACTCTCATAGTGTCGACAGTTATTTTTCATTGCTGCCGGAGACGGCTTTTTTATGCTGCTGTCATTGCAATGGCGGAACAATTCCCTATTATCTCAATTGGTATGTCTGTCATGCCCTTTTTTTTGAAAGAGGGCGCTGCGGCCAAAACCGCGACGTGCCGTTCAACAGCCCAAAGAGCTAAACTTGTTTACTGAAATTATGATCGTGGTCCTGCTCACCGTATTGAACGGTGTGCTTGCCATGTCCGAGCTTGCCGTTGTCTCCTCCAGACCGGCGAGGCTCAAAGTGCTTGCCGCGCACGGCAGCAAGGGCGCCACGATGGCGCTCGGTCTTTCCGAAAATCCCGGACGCTTTCTTTCCACGGTGCAGATCGGCATCACTCTGGTCGGCGTTCTCTCCGGTGCGTTTTCCGGTGCCACCCTCGGCGCACGGTTCACGGCATGGCTGTCGGTGCAGGGCGTCCCCGATCGGGTTGCCGATGCGTTGGGCGTGGGCTCCGTGGTCGTCGCCATCACCTATCTGTCGCTGATCGTAGGCGAACTGGTGCCGAAGCAGATTGCGCTGCGCGATCCGGAAAAGATCGCTGCCCGTGTTGCACCCACTATGGTGATGCTCTCCAAGGTCGGCGCGCCACTGGTCTGGTTTCTCGACAAATCCGGTAAAGCCATCCTTGCGCTTCTCGGCCATAGCGGCACGTCCAATGCATCGGTCACGGATGACGAAATCCGCACGGTTCTGGCGGAAGCTCATAGCGCTGGCGTCATCGAAACCGAGGAATCGGCGATGATCACCAGCGTCATGCGCCTTGCCGACCGTAATGCCCGTGGCCTGATGACGCCGCGCCGCGACGTGGAAGTCGTCGATATTGAAGACAGTGCGGAAGAAATCCGTGTTCAGCTTCGGGAAACGCAGCGTTCCCGCCTGCCCGTGCGCAACGGCGCCTCCGATGAAATTCTGGGCGTGCTTTTCGCCAAGGACGCTTTCGATGCGCTGGCATCCGGCAAGGAGCTGAACGTGCGCGAGCTTCTGCGCGAAGTTCCCGTCGTCTCGGATCTGACGAGTGCTGTCGATGTCATCCAGTCATTGCGCCGCTCCACCGTGCATATGGTGCTGGTCTATGACGAATACGGCCATTTCGAAGGTATCGTCAGTTCTGGCGACGTTCTGGAAGCAATCACAGGTGCCTTCCAGGAAGACAATGACGAGGAGCCGGCGATCGTCGAGCGCGAGGACGGTTCGTTCCTCGTTGCCGGCTGGATGCCCGCCGATGAGTTCGCTTACCGCATGGGCTTCCAGATCGACGAAGACGCCGAGTTCGAGACCGTTGCCGGTCTGGTGCTTGACGAGTTCCGTCGCCTGCCGGAACTGGGCGAACACATCACCCGCAACGGCTGGCGTTTTGAGGTCATAGACCTTGATGGACACCGTATCGACAAGGTGCTCGTGAGCCGGGCTGCCTGATGTCTGGCGACATCGCCGAAAAAGCAAGGCTGCGCGGCGAAAGGCTTGCCGCGCGTGATGCGTTGCCACAAGCCGAGCGTCAGCAAAAAAGCGAGGCGATGACGGCATATGGTGCATCTGCCATTCCGTTCTCGCCAGGTGCCGTTATTTCCGGTTTCATGCCCATCCGTTCAGAGGCCGATATTCGGCCGCTGATGGAGGCACTGCGGACAAGAGGCGGGCGCCTCGCCCTTCCCGTTGTGCTGAACCGGGAGACCATCGTTTTCCGCGCCTTTGATGCGGATGCACCGCTGGTGAAGACGGGCTTCGGCACGACCGGTCCGGCAGAGGACGCAGAAGTTCTCGATCCGGATATTCTGCTCGTCCCGCTTTCCGTCTTTGACGGGCAGGGTCAGCGTATCGGTTATGGCGCGGGTCATTATGATCGCGCTATTGCGAGATTGCACGGCAAAGGCCGAGCGCCCGTTCTCATCGGCGTCGCATTTGATTGTCAGGAAGTGCCATCCGTGCCGGCGGAGCCGCATGACGTGCCGCTTCAGGCGGTTCTGACGGAGAGTGGCCTGCGCTGGTTTTCGGCTTAGCCGTTGATGACCGATGGGAAAAAGGCGCTTTAGCACTTTTTAAAAGATGGATTACCCGTTAGAGGGGACGGAATTTAGGAACATGCGCAAGATCGGGGCGGGTGAATGAGGCTTCTTTTTCTCGGAGATATGGTTGGCAAGACCGGACGCACGGCTGTCTGGGACAGGTTGCCCGGGCTTGTTTCCGATCTGAAGCTCGATTTCGTCATCGTTAATGGCGAAAACGCCGCCGGTGGTTTCGGCATCACCGAGGATATCTATCTCGAAACCATCAATGCCGGTGCGGATGTGGTGACGACCGGCAACCATGTCTGGGACCAGAAGGAGGCCGTTTCCTTCTGCGAGCGCCATGACCAGTTCCTGCGGCCAGCCAATTATCCCGATGGTACGCCGGGCAAGGGCTCGGGCATTTTTTACGCCCGCAACGGCGCGCGTGTGCTTGTCGCCAACATCATGGGCCGGGTCTTCATGCATCCGGAACTGGACGATCCCTTCAAATCGGCGGAGAACATTCTCGCTGCTTGCCCGCTGAAGGAGCAGGCCGACGCCATCATCTTCGATTTCCACGCGGAAGCGACGAGCGAAAAACAGTGTTTCGGTCATTTCGTTGATGGACGTGCAAGCTTCGTCGTCGGCACCCACACCCATGTTCCGACTGCTGACGCCCAGATCTTGAACGGTGGCACGGCCTATATGTCGGACGCCGGCATGTGCGGTGACTACGACAGCTCGCTTGGCATGGAAAAGGAAGAGCCGATCAACCGCTTCATTTCCAAAATGCCGAAGGGCCGTTTCGAAGCCGCCAGTGGACCTGCGACGATCTGCGGCGTCGGCGTCGAGGTTTCCGACCGGACCGGCCTTGCGGAAAAGATCGCACCGCTGCGAATTGGCCCGAGGCTCTCCGAAACCCTCCCGTCCTTCTGGGCGTGAGCTTTCGGCTTCTAGCGCTCATCACCCGTTCACAATGACGAGATCGTGAGCGTTCCGCCGCTGTTGGCGCTGGACGCCCTGCAAAACCTGCCTCATCTTCCTTTCTTCGCAAGTTCGAGGGAGTGGCATGATGCTGCGCGTGCTAATGCTTGCAATGGCCGGACTGGTTGCGTGCGCGGGAGCGGCCTTTTCCCAGGCTGGAAGCCGCCCTCCCGTTAGCCAGTGCCAGGCAATCGCCCGCAACATTCCCGGCGTCATGTTCGCCAGCTTCAAACCGGCAGGTGCCCAGCTGGCGCAGGCCACGGCTAAGGAAGAGGTGAAGATCAGCTTCATCGGCCATTCCACCTATCTCATCGAAAGTCCTGGCGGCGTGACGATCGCCACAGATTATAATGGTGTCTATCGCCCACCGGTCACGCCGACAGTGGTGACGATGAACCGGGCGCATATGACGCATTTCACTCTCAGTCCGGATCCGGCCATTCAGCATGTGCTGCACGGTTGGAGCGATACGCCCGGAGACAAGGCCGAGCACAAGCTTCTTGTCGGTGATGTCTATATCCGCAACGTCGCGACTGACATTCGCAACCGCTGGGGCGATTACGAATCCTTTCAGGAAAACGGCAATTCCATTTTCATCTTCGAGGTTGCGGGGCTGTGTATCGGCCATCTCGGCCATCTGCATCACGAACTGACGGACAAGCATTATGCCGAAATCGGTCGTCTGGATGTGCTGATGGTTCCAGTGGATGGTGGTTTGACGATGGGGGCCGACAGCATGAGCCGCGTGGTCAAGCGCCTGCGCTCCGCACTGATCTTGCCCATGCACCGCACTGGGCCTCCGTTGGAGCAGTTTCTGACGATGTTTGGGGAAAGCTTCCAGATTGCCTACGCAAAAGATGCGATCATCCGGGTCTCAATGAGAAACCTTCCCCGCCAGCCGCAGATACTGGTGCCTAAAGGCATGTAGTAAAGCGACCGGCGAGGAAAGTCGGGGGAGTCGGTATCTCAGGCGAAGGCGAGGTGCTGGCGAACGCCGACATCAGGCATTTTATCGTCGGACATATTGGCCTTGGCGATTTCCCAGCCGAATTTTAGCGTGCTGTCAGTCGAGGCCCAGATTTCCGCATCGTCAACATGCAGCGCCAGCATCGTCAGTTGCGGATCGCTCTTACCGTGCTCGTACCATGCTGCGGTGACAGAGTTCCAGTATTCTTCGATCTTTGTCCTGTCGTCGCGCGCCTCGAGCACACCCGAGAGGCAGGCGTGATAATCATGGTCCTTGCCGACGACACAAAAATGAGCCCGCGAACCCGGCTTCAGCGTTTTGACGAGATCGGTGTCTTTCTTGGAGAAAAACCAGATCGTGTTGGTCTTGGGGTCGGCGTGCGGTGCCATCGGCTGCATATGATTGTGCAGGCCCTCGAGGCCAAGCATGCCGGCATGGACCGAATTGACCTCATCCCAGAGCTGGCGGGCAGGGTTTTCTCTTGCTTCAGTCAGGCTGACCATGTGTTTCCTCCGTTGGGTTTGCTTCGGCGATCGGGAGGGTGAAAAATGTCCCGCTCTTCCGCTTTCATTGTCAAAACGAAAAGCGGATAAATCAGTTCCTTATATTCTTGCGGCCAAGAGAAAGCGCTTGCGGGCTTGAACGGCGGGCATATCGCACTTATAAGGCCCGCAATCTCCAAATTAAGACAATCAGGTTTTCCATGGCTGGTCATTCACAGTTCAAGAACATCATGCACCGCAAGGGCAAGCAGGACTCCGTTCGGTCCAAAATGTTTTCCAAGCTTGCGCGTGAAATCACCGTTGCGGCAAAGGCGGGCATGCCCGACCCGAACATGAACGCGCGCCTGCGCCTGGCAATTCAGAACGCCAAGGCCCAGTCCATGCCGAAGGACAATATCGAGCGCGCGATCAAGAAAGCTTCCGGTGCAGACAGCGAAAACTACGATGAGGTCCGTTACGAGGGTTACGGCCCGGGTGGTGTCGCCGTCGTCGTCGAGGCCTTGACCGACAACCGCAACCGCACCGCCTCCAACGTCCGCTCCATCTTCACCAAGGCTGGTGGCGCACTCGGCGAAACCGGATCAGTTTCCTTCTCCTTCGACCGCGTCGGTGAGATCACTTACAAGGCCGAAGTCGGCGATGCCGACAAGGTCATGGAAGCGGCTATCGAAGCTGGTGCCGACGATGTCGAATCTTCTGAGGACGGTCACACCATCATCTGCGGTTTCGAGGCGATGAACGAGGTTTCCAAGGCGCTGGAAGGCGTGCTCGGCGAAGCTGAAAGCGTCAAGGCCATCTGGAAGCCGCAGAACACGGTGCCGGTGGATGAGGAAAAGGCGCAGTCGCTGATGAAGCTCATCGACAATCTCGAAGACGATGACGACGTGCAGAGCGTCTATTCCAACTTCGAAGTTTCGGAAGAAATTCTCGCCAAGCTTTCCGCCTGACGGTTCAGATTTAAAAAAAAGCCCCGGCAGCGTCCTCGCTCCGGGGCTTTTTGTTTAGGCGGCCTTCCTGATGGAGGTCCGCACATCGGCGAAGATCTCCACGGATCGCAGCCGTTTTTCAATATTGTGGATCGGCATCGAGACGATCAGTTCGTCGGCCTGCGTTTCGGCGAGGAAGCCGTCGAGGTGGCGTCCGATTGTTTCAGGCGAGCCGACGGCGGCGAAACGCAAGGTATGTTCCACCGAAAAACGCTCCATCTCGTTCCAGTGGTCGTCCATGCTCTGAACCGGCTTGGGGAACGGGACGCGTACATTGCGGCGCAGGTTGACGAATTGCTGCTGTGACGAGGTGAAGAGATATTGCGCCTCCTCGTCGGTATCGGCGCCGACTCCCATCACTCCAACCATCACATAGGGCTTGTCCAGCGTCGCAGAGGGCTGGAAGCGCTCGCGATAGATATGGATCGCCTCCATCAGCATGTCAGGCGCAAAATGCGACGCAAAGGAATAGGGCAGGCCGAGTGCCGCTGCCAGATGCGCGCTATAGGTGCTTGAGCCAAGCAACCAGAGCGGCACGTGCGAATTCATGCCGGGCACGGCAAGGATCGCCTGATCCTGCTGGGGCTGGCCAAGGTACTGCTGGAGCTCGATGATGTCGTGCGGGAAGTTCTCCGCACCGGCATCAAGATTGCGGCGCAGCGCCCTTGCCGTCCGCATATCGGTTCCCGGCGCGCGGCCAAGTCCGAGATCGACCCGGCCAGGCAACAGTGCCGCCAGCGTGCCGAATTGTTCGGCAATGACGAGCGGGGAGTGGTTAGGCAGCATGATGCCGCCTGAACCGACGCGAATATGTTTCGTGGCGGCACCAACATGGGCGATCACGAGCGATGTGGCTGCGCTCGCAATACCAGGCATGCCATGGTGCTCCGCAAGCCAGATGCGGTTGTAACCGTGGTCTTCAGCCTTGATCGCCATGCGGCGAGAATTTTCAAGCGCCTGGCTGACGCTCTCGCCTTCGCCGATTGGCGAAAGGTCGAGAATGGAAAAGGGGATCATCCAACGCTCCTACACAAATTCTGTCTTTGATGCGGATGTAAGGCGCGTGTCCCGATTTACCATAGAAGTCGCGCAGAATTGAAGGATGGTTCAAAAAAATTGGGGCCTCGAAAGAGGCCCCTTTTCATTTTTTTAGCCCGCTCGACGGAATTGCCGGGTTTCGCGATGGTCTGGAGGTTGCCGGTCGGAAGCGAGCACGAATTGTCCGAGCCTGCCGTCCATCTCTCCCGCCTCGGAAGCGAGATTGTGAATGGCCGCCGTCGTCTCCTCCACCATGGCGGCGTTTTGCTGGGTCATGGTGTCGAGACTGGTGACGGTGCTGTTGATTTCAGCAAGCGTATGCGCCTCCTCGCGGGTGGATTCCATGATCTCTTCGATGCGGGAACTGATGGTCTGCACGTGCTTGCCGATGCCGGTTAGCGAGGCCCCCGCCTTTTCGACCAGTGCCACGCCGGTGGAAACCTCGTCGGTGGAGCGCTTCAGCAGGCTGGTGATTTCTTTTGCGGCGGCGGCCGAGCGTTGTGCCAGCTCGCGCACCTCCTGCGCCACAACGGCAAAACCCTTGCCGGCCTCGCCCGCACGCGCGGCTTCCACACCTGCGTTCAGGGCGAGAAGGTTGGTCTGGAAGGCGATTTCATCGATAACGCCGATGATCTGGTTGATCTGGCGCGACGAGGTCTGGATCGCTTCCATGGCGGCGATGGTCTGCTCCATGACGTGGCTGGACGCAGTGGCCTGCGTACTGGCGTCGCGGGCGATCCGTGTTGCCTGTTCGGCACGTTCGATCTGGTCGCGGACGGCTTCGGTGATTGCCTTGATGGCGCTTGCCGTCTCGGTAATGGAGGCGGCCTGCCGTTCAGTGCGCTCAGCGAGCTGGTCTGCACCTACCCGCATTTCCTCCGAGCCGCCGCGAACGGCGGCGGAATTGCCGCCGATGGCCTGCATGGTCTCGCTGAGCCTTGCAAGCGCCGTATTGAAGTTGTGGCGCAGACTTTCAAGATCGTCTGGGAAGACAGTCTCAATGCGATAGGCGAGATTGCCGCTTGCCAGTCGATCCAGCCCTTCGTCAAGAGAACGCACGACCATTTGCAGCGTGCCGGCCTCGGCCTCTCGTTCCGCAAGATGTGCGCGGCGTGCCGTTTCGGCTTCCTCGCGCGTGCGGGACGTGGTCGCTTCCATTTCCCGCTGCAAAATGAGTTTTTCGCGGAAACTGCCAAGCGCGCGCGCCATGCGGCCGATCTCGTCCTTGCGGTCCTGATTGCCGATCTCGGCATCGAGACGGCCTGCCGCCACTTCGCCGGTCAGCCCGGCCAGCTTCTCCAGCGGTGCGAACAGGCGCCGTGCAAAAAAGGCGGTTGCCGCGCACATCGCTGCCAGAACGCAAAGGCCGATGACGGCTAGCGTGCCGGCAATCGAAATGGAACCGGCGTTCAACTCACTGCGCAACATGCTTTCCACCGCGAGGTATTTTTCACCGGCAAACGAGAAGGCGCGGGCATAGGCATTGGCTTCGCCGTCCGGACGGTTGATCTTGGCGATCGTCATGCCGGACGTATTGAGTGCTTGTGCATGGAAGCCATAGATTGCCGGATTAAGGCTGACGAGACCGTTGCCGTCCACGCCCAGAACCTTGCCATCGGCGGAAACGATCGCGGATTGTTCGGAGCTGCCGGCGGAGATGCCTTTCGCGAGGATCTGGCTGAAGACCTCTTGTTTGACGCGGAAGAGAACGATGCCCTTGAACGCACCGAATTTGACTACCGGAATGCCGAAATAGATGCTGGCCTCTTTAGTCGCGGCGTCGATGCGCAGGCCGGAGAAACTCGTCTGCGCCACGTCGTTCACGGCTTTTCCTGCGTTGGTGGCTCCGCGCGCAAAAGCAGCCCCAAGGCCGCTATCCGCCCAGGCGCCACCCGTGACGGTTTCCCCGAAAGCCGGTCCTTTCAGATAGGAGTAATAAACCGTGCCGGCCGGATCGATGAAGAGAACATCGCTGAATGGGGTTCCCTTGAGGTAGCCGCCGATATCCGTCTGGGTTTTTTCATGGGTGGAATAATAAAAGCCGCTCGGATTTTCGGGCTTGATGAGCTTTTCTTTCTCTCCGTGGGGGTTTTCCTTGACGAAGACGCGTTGCAGTTCCGCCTTTGCGTCGCCGGAACTCTTCTGCACGGTGCCCCAGCCGCTGCGCATGGAAACTACCGCCATCTGCAGGGATTCGATCTTGGCGATGGAATCCGCCTGCGTTTCAAGCTGCTCAAGGCGTTCCTGCAGCATGTCGCCCCTGAAGACGAGAATGCTCTCCATGGATTTCGACGCCTGTTCCTCGAGAACGCCGCTGCTGCTTTGATAGCCGAGAAGCGTGAGAGCCCCGGTCGAGATCGTCATCAGCGCAAGGAAAATCACGAGCACTTTGGTGGATATGGAATGAAAACGGTTCAGCATGGCCGATGCAGCCCTCAATGCCGTATCACTTCCCGCACCATGCATTGATGGCGCCACCGGATGGCTGATATGGCGAAAATATTGCGCTGCGGATCATCATGTCCGCAGCTCCCCTTTTTTGATTTTGTGCGGGAACAATGCGGTACGCGGTTTAAGCAGAGGTAAATGCTGCACTGCAAATTTGATCAATGTTGTCGTTTTGTTCACTTATCGCTGGCAGGGTCGCAGCCGAAAAGATAGGGTGGCTTATGCAAAAGACGATTCGAATCATCGGTATCGACCCCGGGTTGCGGCGCACCGGATGGGGTGTCATCGAAACCTTCGGCAACAGCCTTCGGTTTGTCGCTTCCGGCACTGTGACATCGGATGGTGATATGGATCTCGCCTCCCGCCTGTGCCAGCTGCATGATGGGCTGGCGGATACCGTTCACAGCTATCAGCCCGATGAGGCGGCGGTGGAGCAGACGTTCGTGAACAAGGATGCTGTCGCCACGCTGAAGCTCGGTCAGGCGCGCGGCATTGCCATGCTGGTTCCGGCGCGGGCAGGGTTGCCTGTTTTCGAGTATGCGCCGAACGCGGTCAAAAAAGCCGTCATAGGTGTTGGGCACGGCGAAAAGCAGCAAATCCACATGATGCTGAAAATCCTGATGCCGAAAGCAGAATTCAAGGGTAACGATGCGGCGGACGCCTTGGCGATCGCAATCTGCCACGCCCATAATCGCGGCGGCGACAGGATGGCGCGGCTATTGGCGGCCGGTTGAATATTGAAGTCTCATTGCAGCGGGCGGCATCATGATCGGAAAACTTAAAGGCACCATCGAGGAAATCGGTACGGATTACGTGCTGGTGGATGTGCACGGCGTTTGTTACGTCGCCTATTGCTCGGCGCGCACACTCTCAAAAATAGGTTCCGCTGGTGAAGCGGTCGTCCTCTTCATCGAAACCTATGTGCGCGAAGACCAGTTGAGGCTGTTCGGCTTTTTGTCCGCACTTGAGCGGGAATGGTTCAATCTCCTGCAGAGCGTGCAGGGGGTCGGTTCGAAAGTGGCGCTGGCCGTCTTGTCTACCCTGTCGCCTTCTGAACTCGCCAATGCGATAGCGCTGCAGGACAAGGTGATGATTTCGCGTGCGCCGGGCGTAGGGCCGAAGGTGGCGGTGCGCCTCGTTACCGAGCTTCGCAACAAGGCGCCTGCCTTTGCAGGAGAAGCTTCGGCTTCCATCGGGCTCAAGCAGGAACTTGGCGAGGGTGTCGCCTCCGCGCCGGTGGCGGATGCCGTGTCGGCGCTCACCAATCTCGGCTATTCACGCGATCAGGCCGCAAATGCCGTTGCGGCAGCGCTGAAGAACGGCGGGGAGGGCGGCGACAGCGCCAAACTCATCCGGCTCGGCCTGCGCGAACTTTCACGCTAAGCTGCGCGCAGCAAGCGAACGAAGCCGGGTGCGATGCTGAATTTCGTGAAGCGCCTTCGTGCGACAGTCGTGATATAGCGGCGAAGACCATCTCTTGAATTGGTTTAGAACAATGGAATGCCCTCTATGAGCGATGCGGACAGACTGATTTCGGCGGACAAGCGCGGTGAAGATATCGACACCACAATGCGCCCGCAGTCGCTGGACGATTTTACCGGCCAGGCCGAGGCTCGCGCCAATCTCAAGGTGTTTATCGAGGCGGCAAAGAACCGTGGCGAGGCGCTGGACCATGTGTTGTTCGTCGGGCCTCCCGGTCTCGGCAAAACCACGCTGGCGCAGATCATGGCCAAGGAGCTTGGCGTCAACTTCAAGTCCACCTCTGGACCAGTGATCGCCAAGGCTGGCGACCTTGCCGCACTTTTGACCAATCTCGAGGAGCGCGATGTGCTCTTCATCGATGAAATCCATCGTCTCAACCCGGCAGTCGAGGAAATTCTCTATCCGGCAATGGAGGATTTCCAGCTCGACCTCATCATCGGTGAGGGGCCTGCGGCCCGCTCGGTGAAGATCGATCTTTCCAAGTTCACCCTCGTTGCCGCGACCACGCGTCTTGGTTTGCTGACAACGCCGCTGCGCGACCGCTTCGGCATTCCTGTCCGTCTGGCCTTCTACACTGTCGACGAGCTGGAACTGATCGTTCGGCGCGGCGCGCGGCTGATGGGTCTGAACATGACCGACGATGGCGCACGCGAGATAGCAAGGCGTGCACGCGGCACGCCGCGCATCGCCGGACGGCTCTTGCGCCGGGTTCGCGATTTCGCTGAGGTGGCACGGGCGGAAGCCGTCACCCGTGAGATTGCCGACGAAGCACTGACGCGGTTGCTTGTCGACAAAATGGGTCTCGATCAGCTGGACATGCGCTATCTGACCATGATCGCGGTCAATTTCGGCGGCGGCCCTGTTGGTATCGAGACCATCGCCGCTGGCTTGTCGGAGCCGCGTGATGCGATCGAAGACATCATAGAACCCTACATGATCCAGCAGGGTTTCATCCAGCGCACGCCGCGCGGCCGCGTTCTGACCGGTACTGCCTGGAAACATCTGGGCATGCAGCCGCCTAAAGATCTCGAGGCGGCGCAATTCCGGCTGACGCTGGAAGAGGATTGAGGGAACAAGCCCGGCGCTTTCGCATTTGATTTTCTTTGGTCAGGAAATGATGATGTCTGGATATCGCAAGGGTACGAAGGTTCGCTGGAAATGGGGCAACGGAACCGGCGAAGGAAAAATCGTCGAGACGTTTACTGATGATGTCGAAAAAACGATTTCCGGTTCCACGATAAAGCGCAAGGCCAGCAAGGACGAACCCGCTTATCTTATCGAGCAGGAAGATGGGGCGAAGGTTCTGAAGAGCAAGTCCGAGCTCGAACACGTCGATTGAAAAGCGGCGTTATCAGGCGCCATGAGAAGGGACGTCGATGGCCTACGATCCGACGCGGGTTTTCCGCAAACTCGCGCGCAACAACCGGCTGGCTAATTTAAGGCTGCATCAGGCTTGTCTTCAGCTGTTGCAGGAGGAATTCGTGGCCGCTCGCGTCAGCTTCTTTCCAACCCTTCGGGCGACCCTGAACCACATCTACACCGTTGACCTGTTTTATATCGACGCGATTAAAGGCGGGACGCTCGGCCTTGCCGCTTTTGAAGAGGAAGAGCCTTTCGCCACCATGGCGGAGCTGCATGTTGCCCAAGCGAAACTGGACGAAGAACTCATCGATTTTGTCGACATGCTGGATGAAGACGGCCTCGCTGCCATCGTCAATATTCATCGTGGAACACGCATCCAGCAGGATCGCTGCGATGATGTGTTGTCCCATCTCTTCCAGCATCAGACGCATCATCGCGGGCAGGTGCATGCCATGTTGTCCGGCACCATGATCAAGCCGCCACAACTGGATGAATTCATTGTGGGAGACGACGCAAAGGCGAGAAAAGCCGAGATGGATGCGTTAGGGTGGACGGAAACCGATTTGATGTTTCCAGCCAGCAGGTTCAGTTAATGACACAAGACACCACGGTGCAGGACACCCGTATCCGCATGAAATTCAAGCCGAAACGCATTTTCCAGATGCGCGTTGCGGGGCTGGCGTTTCGGGATGGCCACGTGTTGGTGCACCGCGCGTCCCATGAGAAATTCTGGACCTTTCCGGGTGGCCGCGCCGAAATGGGCGAGCGTTCCGAAGAAACGCTGGCGCGCGAAATGGTCGAGGAACTTGGCGTCGAAGCGAAGGTCGGGCGGCTTCTATGGGCGGTCGAGAATTTTTTCCATTATGAGGGTAAGGAGTGGCACGAACTCGGTTTCTATTACCTGATGGATTTGCCAGAGACCCTTGCCTTTCACCCCACGGATATCATTCACCGCGTTCAGGATGGCGATAACGAGCTGGAGTTTCGCTGGGTCGCTGCGACCCGTGATGCATTGACCGAACTCGATATTCCGCCCTATTTCATCGCGGATGAAATAGAACACCTGCCTGAGACCACAAGACACCTTGTCTGGTATGACGGCGACCTGGACGCCAAATGACTTCTGCCCCTGAGCGCCATATGATCCGGCTGGACCGCAAGCCGCAGCTGTTCAGCATGCGTGTGGCGGCGTTGATTTTCCACGACAACTATCTTCTCGTCCAGCGTGGCGCCAAGGATAGCTATTGGGCCCTGCCGGGCGGGCGGGCGGAAATCGGTGAAAGCTCCGAGCAGACCATCATCCGCGAGATCGGCGAGGAGCTTGACCGGGATTGCGTTGTCGAGCGTCTTCTCTGGTCGGCGGAGAATTTTTTCGCCTATGATGATTATGCCGCGCATGAACTGGCATTTTATTATCTGGTTTCGCTGCGCCAGCCTTTGCCGTTCCATGAAATCGATATAGTGCATCGCGTGCTGGATGGCGTCGAGGTGGAGTTCCGCTGGCTGCCCGCGCAGCCTTCCGCGCTGCTGGAACACGATCTCAGACCCCGTTTCATTGCTGAGCGCATCGAGATGCTGCCTCAGCGCCACGAGCATCTTATCGTCCGCGAAGGTCGTTCAGGTGCGGCCGAACTTTCCAAGGAGATATCATGAGCGAGCTTGTGGTTTCGCTTTCCGGCGAACTCATCGAACATGGGCACCGCCTGACCCAGCGGGTCTATTATGAGGACACGGATTTTTCCGGCCTCGTTTATCACGCGCGCTATCTGCATTTTCTCGAGCGCGGTCGAACCGACTACCTGCGTTGCCTCGGCTGCGAGCAAAGCGCACTCCTGACCGCCGACGAGGAGGGTCTCGTTTTCGTCGTCCATCGTATGGAGATCGATTTCAAGAGCCCGGCCCGGATGGATGATGTGTTGACGATCACCACCCTTACCGAAAAGGCCGGGGGCGCAAAAATGGTGCTCAATCAGGAAATCCGGCGCGGCGAAACGCTCCTTGTTGCCGCCAAGGTCATCATCGCCGTCATCAATGCCAATGGCCGGCCAAGGCGCCTTCCGGAGACGGTGGCCGAAAAATTCCTGAAGTAAGTTCGGGGCTGGTCCAGTAAATCCATCAGACGTGGCGCGGTTGTAACACTCCTTTAACCATAATGGTGTCTTACTTTAGCAACTGGCATTTGTGCGGCGCACGCCTTCCTTTCACCAAATTTATTGGCAAGTAAGGCTTACTGGCAAGTATCGGGGTATGGCAAAGGGGTTTGCGGCTGTTGCTGCATAGCTTCGAGCGTTAACACGCGTTTGAATCGCCCGGTCCCGTACCGGGCGTTTGGATTCGGGGATTGGATATTTATGGAACAGGCAGGTTTGGCAGCGGCGACGCACGATGTAAGTCTCTGGGCGCTGTTTATGCAGGCGGGCCTCATCGTGAAGTTCGTGATGATTGGACTTATCGCCGCCTCGGTCTGGACGTGGGCGATCGTCTTCGACAAATACGTAAGCTTCGGCAAGGCAAAGCGCCAGTTCGACCAGTTCGAACAGGTCTTCTGGTCTGGCCAGTCGCTCGAGGAGCTTTACCGCACTCTGGCAGAACGCCAGAATGTTGGTCTCGCGGCAATTTTCGTTTCCGCCATGCGGGAGTGGAAGAAATCATTTGAACGCGGCGCCCGTTCACCCATCGGTCTGCAAATGCGTATCGACCGGGCAATGGACGTGACGATTGCTCGTGAAGGCGAACAATACGAGGCCCGCCTCGGTTCGTTGGCGACGATCGGTTCTGCCGGTCCGTTCATCGGCCTCTTCGGTACGGTCGTTGGTATCATGACCTCGTTCCAGGCGATTGCCGGTTCGAAGTCCACCAACCTTGCGGTCGTGGCGCCGGGTATCGCCGAAGCGCTTCTGGCAACGGCCATCGGTCTTGTCGCGGCTATTCCGGCGGTTATCGCCTACAACAAGTTCACGGCTGACGCGCACAAGCTTTCCGCTCGCATGGAAGGTTTCGCCGACGAGTTCTCCGCGATCTTGTCGCGCCAGATCGATGAAAAACTTCAGACGCGGCAGGCAGCCCAATAAGCGCGCCGCGCAGTAATTTGCCGCAAGGCAAAATGGAGTAGATGTTATGGGTATGTCAGCAGGTGGCAGCAGCGGCGGTTCCGGTGGACGCCGTGGGCGCGGCGGACGTCGCAGGGGCGGCGCGATCAGCGAAATCAACGTGACGCCACTGGTTGACGTCATGCTCGTGCTGCTCATCATTTTCATGGTGGCCGCACCGATGATGACGGTCGGCGTTCCGATCGACCTGCCGCAGACATCTGCCAACGCGCTGAATTCGGATACGCAGCCGATCACGATTTCCGTCAATGCCAATGGCCAGATCCATTTGCAGGAAACGGAAATCCAGGCTGCCGAGGTGGCCGACAAGCTGCAGGCAATCGCCACGACAGGTTATAACGAACGCATCTTCGTGCGCGCGGATTCCGTTGCCGCCTATGGCGTCGTCGCCGACGTGATGGCGCGTATCCAGGCAGCGGGCTTCAAGAATATCGGCCTTGTGACCCAGCAGAAACAGGATAATTGACGTCAGCAATGAAGGGCAGCCTTACCACATCCGCGATCGTGCACGCATCGCTTCTGGCTTTCGCCCTCGTTTCCCTGGGCTCGCCGGAGCCTCTTGACGTGTCGCAGGCTGAGGCACTGCCTGTGGAGCTGGTGCCAATCGAGGAATTGAGCCAGATCCAGCAAGGCGACAAGAACGCGCCGAAGGCGGAAAAGTCGGCCCCGGTTCCGACTACACGTCCGGATATCGTTCCGAACGCTCAGAATGTCGGCAACAACGTGGCCGATATAGAAGCGCCGCCGACGCCTACTACAAAGCCGAACGACAATATCAGTGCGGCCGCTCCGCCAAAGCAGGAAAAGCCGCAGCCGGTTGTCGACACCAAGGCGAATGAGGTGAAGGAAATCGTCAAGGAAGAGACCTCGGCTCCGAAGCCGCAGGAAATGGCCGCCTTGCCGCAGACCAAGCCCGAGATCGCGCCGCAACCCAAGACGGAGCCGCCGCCGAAGGAAACGAAAGCGGAAGAGCCACCCCCGGTGCAACAGGAACCGGCCGAAATTCCCGTGCCGCCGAATGTGCCGCGCCCGAATTCCCGCCCGGAGCCGCCGAAGCCGGAAGTGCCGAAACAGGCTGAGACCAAACCTGCCGAGCAGAAGCCCGCTGAGAAGCCTGCAGAGACCAAGCCCGATCAGGCAAAGTCAACGGACAAGCCTTCCGACAAGAAGCCGGGTGAGAAAAAGCAGGAAACGGCGAAATCCGCTTCGTCTAAGGAAAGCGATTTTAACGCTGACGATGTTGCCGCGCTTTTGAACAAGCAGGCGCCCTCCGGTGGTGGTGCAAAGCGCTCCACCCAGCAGGCATCGCTTGGCGGCAAAAAGACCACGGGCGGTTCGACGCTCAGCCAGACGGAAATGGATGCGCTGCGTGGCGCAATCCAGAAAAACTGGCAGATCATTCCCGGCATGGCGGATGCCTCGGACGTTCGCGTTCGGGTCACCATGAAGCTTGACCGTGATGGATCCATCATCGGCCGACCCGAGATCGAAGCAACGGGTGGTTCCGAGGGAACGCGTCGCGCCCTTTCCGGTGGTGCCTATCGCGCCATCATGCGTTCTGCTCCGTTCACGAACCTTCCTGCCGACAAATATGATGCATGGAACGAAGTCGTAGTGAATTTCGATCCCAGTGAATTGCTATGAATGCTGAAAGGCCTGGCAACATGAAGATATTTTCGCCGATCCGGCTGGTGCTCGCTGTCGCGGCCCTTATGTCGGTTTTCTCCGCACCGGCTTTTGCGCGGGTGGAAATCAACATCAACAAGGGCAACGTCGAACCCTTGCCCATCGCCATCACCGACTTCATCTCGGGTGACGGCATCGGCGCGCAGGTATCGGCCGTAATTGCTGCCGATCTGCAGCGTTCCGGCCTGTTTGCGCCAGTCAACAAGAGTGCCTTCATCGAAAAAATCGCCAACCCGGATCAGCAGCCGCGTTTTGAGGACTGGAAGGTTATCAACGCGCAGGCACTCGTAACGGGCCGCGTGACGCGTGAAAGCGATGGCCGTCTGCGTGCGGAGTTCCGCCTTTGGGATACTTTCGCAGGCCAGCAGATGACCGGGCAGCAGTTCTTCACGCAGCCGGAAAACTGGCGCCGTGTCGCCCACATCATTGCGGACGCCATTTATGAGCGCGTCACCGGTGAAAAGGGTTACTTCGATACCCGCGTCGTTTTCGTCTCCGAAAGCGGCCCGAAGACAGCCCGCAAGCGTCAGCTGTCGATCATGGACCAAGACGGCTTCAACGTCCGTAACCTCACCAATTCGAACGACATCGTTCTGACGCCGCGTTTTTCGCCGAACCGTCAGGAAGTCACCTACATGTCGTTTGAAGGCCAGCAGCCGCGCGTTTACCTGCTGCAGCTGGAAACCGGACAGCGCGAAGTGGTCGGTAATTTCCCCGGCATGACATTCTCGCCGCGCTTCTCGCCGGATGGCCAGAAGGTCATTATGAGCCTTCAGCAGGATGGTAACGCCAATATCTACACCATGGACCTGCGCTCACGAACCACGACGCGCCTGACGAACACGTCCGCGATCGATACTGCACCGTCATTCTCCCCGGATGGGCAACGTGTTGCCTTTGAAAGCGACCGTGGCGGCCGTCAGCAAATTTACGTGATGAATGCCGATGGTTCAGGACAGCAGCGTATTTCGTTCGGCGACGGGTCGTATTCCACGCCGGTCTGGTCGCCACGCGGCGATCTGATCGCCTTCACCAAACAATCGGGCGGCAAGTTCTCGATTGGCGTGATGAAAACCGACGGTTCGGGTGAGCGCATTCTGACCAGCGGCTTTCATAATGAAGGCCCAACATGGGCGCCGAACGGCCGTGTGCTGATGTTCTTCCGCCAGAACGCTGGTGCTGGCGGTCCGCAGCTCTATTCGATCGACTTGACCGGCTACAACGAACAGCTGATCAAGACTCCCACCTTCGCTTCAGACCCGGCCTGGTCGCCGCTTCTGGACTGATATTGACTGCCATGACGGCGCCGGCCCAACCGGCGCCGTCATGTTTTTACATATGCCGTACGGGAAACTGCCTCTTTCTTGCCGCAAAGTGTTGTGAGGGAGCAAAAAAGTGGGACGTTTCCTTTCTGTTAACCATAAGCGTTTGTCGGCTATTAACCTCGATCCGTTAGTGTCTGGCAACGTTATTGCAATCCCAAGGAGAGACCGGCGATGAGCCGTACACACACTTCGGCACTCAGCCCGATGCAGAAACTGGCCCGTAATCCGGCTGTTATCGCCATGACGCTCGCTCTTGCTCTCGCAGGCTGCGCGAACAAGAAGAACATGCCGAACAGCGCCGGTGAGCTCGGTCTCGGCGGTGCGGGTTCTGCGACGCCCGGCTCCCAGCAGGACTTCACGGTTAATGTTGGCGACCGCATCTTCTTTGATACGGACTCGACGTCCATCCGTGCAGACGCGCAGCAGACGCTGCAGCGCCAGGCACAGTGGCTTGCCCGTTACCCGAAATACGCCATCACCGTCGAAGGCCATGCCGACGAGCGCGGTACGCGTGAATACAACCTGGCGCTCGGCGCCCGTCGTGCCGCTGCAACCCGTGACTTCCTGGCGTCCCAGGGCGTTCCGGCAAGCCGCATGAAGACGATCTCCTACGGCAAGGAAAAGCCGGTCGCCGTCTGCGATGACATTTCCTGCTGGTCGCAGAACCGCCGCGCTGTGACGGTTCTCGGTGGCGCAGGCATGTAATCGCCTAACGCTTTTGTGATCTCGAATGGAAGGCGGTCTATGGGCCGCCTTTCGTTTTTTTCATAGTTTGGCCGAAGTTAAGTTGCTTTTTCGGTTGATATGGAAAAAATCCGGCTTGCGCCATTCCGGTGCAAATCAGTTAAGGCAGGGCAAATGAGATGAAGAAACTTGTCGTGGCGGGAATGCTGGGGCTTGCAGCCTGCACCGGCTTGAGCGGCACAGCCGTTTCGGGTCCGCTGTTCGGTGCGGGGGGTAGCTTCGGCACGATCAACTCTCAGCAGGTCCCAATTGTGCGGGTTCAGGCCAATGAAGCCTATAAGGTTCAGCAGCTTGAAGAACAGATCCGGCAGCTCAACGGCCGTATCGAAGAAATGAGCTTCCAGCTTTTGCAGATGCAGGAAACGATCCGCAAGGCGCAGGAAGACAATGAATTCCGCTTCCAGGAACTGGAAGGCGGCAAAGGCGCGAGTACCACCGCGCCGAAAAAGAAGGCGGAGGCCACTCCGGCCGCTCCGCCGAGTGACGACGTTGCAACGATCATCGAAACGCCACCTCAGGGTGGCGCTTCCGTTTCGCCGTCCTCTTCCGCGAACGCGCCGACGAGTGCACCGGGAGAGACGACGCTTGGCTCCATCGAGCTTGATTCCAAGGGCATGCCGATCGGTGGCTCATTGAACCAGGGTGCCAACAATTCTTCCGGTAGTCTTCCGGGCGTTACCACCGGCAACGGGTCGCGCAAGACCGATCCGGTCAACACCGCAGCACTCACCAGCGAGGGCGATATCTATCAGGCTGCTTACGGTCATGTTCTTTCCGGCGATTACAAGCTTGCGGAGCAGGGGTTTCAGCAATATCTCCAGGGTTACCCGAAAGGCACCAAGGCCGCCGATGCCAGCTTCTGGCTGGGCGAGGCACAATATTCGCAGGGCAAGTTCAACGAGGCCGCAAAAACTTTCCTGAACGGCCATCAGACCTATGGCAAGTCTCCGAAAGCACCGGAAATGCTGATGAAGCTCGGCATGTCGCTTGCAGCTCTGGACAACACCGAGACCGCCTGCGCCACGCTGCGCGAAGTGCCGAAGCGTTATCCCAGTGCTTCAAAGACTGTGCTGAACAAGGTTGCCAGCGAACAGAAGCGGCTGAGCTGCTGATCTTGCTCCTGCCATGGCGGCGGTCTTTCCATGCCGGTTGATGTCCGCATTTTGAACGAAAAGACGGTTGCGCCGCTCGCTGCGGCTAGGTCCTTCGTCGAAAATCTTCGCAAACCCGTCCATATTCTCATCGCAATCTCCGGCGGTAGCGATTCCACCGGTCTGTTGCTGGCAATGCATGAGGCGAGGGCGGAGGCAGACCCCGACCGGGTGCGGCTTTCCGCCGTCACGGTTGACCATGCCCTAAGGGCGGAATCCGCTGATGAGGCTCACAAGGTCTCCCTGCTCTGCGCGGAACTCGGTATCCCGCATACCGTGCGCCGATGGGATGATCCCAAACCCGCTTCCGGCATTTCCGAAGCCTCTCGTCTTGCCCGATATAGTCTGATCGCCGACGTTGCGAGCGACATTGGCGCCGATCTCATCGTGACGGGGCATACTCTTGGCGACCAGCGGGAAACCGTGGCGATGCGTGCCGCCAGAAGCGGCAGCAGCGAAAATCTCGGCCTCGCCGGCATGGCGGATGCTGTATTATACGGTGGACGCCACTGGATCATGCGGCCGTTTCTGACCTGTGAAAGACAGGAGATCCGCGATTTCGTATTATCTCGCTCGCGTGGCTGGTCTGACGACCCTAGTAATGACAACGCGCGCTACGAGCGGGTTCGTGTGCGGCAGTCGCTTTCCGACTCTCCGCCGCCGTTTGATGCGCAGGCCGCCGTCAAACGACAGGCATATTCCGAGAAAACCGCCTTTTTTCTCCAACAAAACGTAGAAGTCTTTCACGCCACGCTCGCCAGATTGTCGATTGAAGGCCTGATGCCCGATCTTCCCGAATTTCGGCACGGGCTAGCGGTGCTCATCGCTAATCTCGGTGGAAGGGCCTATTTCCCGGCGGCCAGCAGCATGGATCGGGTGTTGCAGTTTCTCAAAACCAGCGAGAACGGACGGATAACGGTTGGCCGCGTTCTTTTCGATCGCCGAAAGGACGGGCTTTATCTTTTCCGCGAGCATCGGAATATGCCGGAACTGCAAGTCGAGGCTGGCGGGCAGGGCCTCTGGGACGATCGTTTCTTTGTGAAAAACACATCGGCTTTTCCGGTCAATATTGCGGCGGGCAGGACGGGTGGCATTGCGGATGCGGCAGCGCTTTTTCCAGCGGTGCCGCCAGGGATTGCAAAACAGGCGATGGCGATCCTGCCGCAAATTGCCGCGTTGGTTCCCGGTCGAGCCTCTCCGGAAGGTGCCATCAGTATCGTGCCGAGGCTTGCCCCCTTCGATCTTTTTCTGCCGCGCTTCGACCTTGAGTTGGCGAATGCCATCGCGGTTTTATTCGGCCGTGCGGCCTATCCACAGCCGCCGGTTTAAATCCGGCCTCTTTTTCGTGAATTGCCTTGGAATAGTTTTTACACCAAAACGCATCAGATAACGCCCTTTGCCTTGGCAACGGCAGATGTCGTCCTTATGTTAGGGTCGAGTAATAGCGGGCAGCAAACATGTCCGTGTGAGTTCGGGGAGTTCGATGAACCCAAATTTCAGAAATTTCGCCTTGTGGGCCGTGATTGCCCTCTTGCTGATCGCTTTGTTCAGCATGTTCCAGACTTCGCCGACGCAAACGGGTTCGCGGGAAATTCCGTATTCCCAGTTTCTCCGCGATGTGGATTCCGGGCGAGTTCGCGACGTGACCGTCACCGGTAACCGGGTTCTCGGAACCTATACCGAGAACGGCACGGCCTTTCAGACCTATTCCCCAGTAATCGACGACAGCTTGATGGAGCGCTTGCAGAGCAAGAACGTCACCATCGTCGCGCGTCCCGAGAGCGACGGTTCTTCCGGTTTTTTGAGCTATCTCGGCACGCTTTTGCCGATGTTCCTCATCCTCGGCGTCTGGCTGTTCTTCATGCGGCAGATGCAGGGCGGCTCGCGCGGCGCGATGGGCTTTGGCAAGTCAAAGGCCAAGCTTTTGACGGAAGCGCACGGCCGCGTGACGTTTGACGACGTCGCAGGTGTGGACGAAGCCAAGCAGGACCTTGAGGAAATCGTGGAATTCCTGCGCGATCCGCAGAAGTTCCAGCGACTCGGCGGCAAGATCCCGCGCGGCGTGCTGCTGGTCGGCCCTCCAGGTACTGGTAAGACGCTACTGGCGCGCTCCGTCGCGGGTGAAGCTAATGTGCCGTTCTTCACCATTTCCGGTTCTGACTTCGTGGAAATGTTCGTCGGCGTCGGCGCAAGCCGCGTGCGTGACATGTTCGAGCAGGCCAAGAAGAATGCGCCGTGCATCATCTTCATCGACGAAATCGACGCTGTCGGTCGTCACCGCGGCGCCGGTCTCGGCGGTGGCAATGACGAACGCGAACAGACGCTCAACCAGCTGCTGGTCGAGATGGACGGCTTCGAGGCGAATGAAGGCATCATCCTCATCGCCGCCACCAACCGTCCGGACGTTCTCGATCCCGCGCTTCTGCGTCCCGGCCGTTTCGACCGTCAGGTCGTCGTGCCGAACCCGGATATCGTCGGCCGTGAGCGCATTCTCAAGGTTCACGTTCGCAACGTGCCGCTGGCTCCGAATGTCGATCTCAAGGTTCTGGCCCGTGGCACCCCCGGTTTCTCGGGCGCTGACTTGATGAACCTCGTCAACGAAGCCGCCCTGATGGCCGCCCGCCGTAACAAGCGCGTGGTTACCATGCAGGAGTTCGAGGACGCCAAGGACAAGATCATGATGGGTGCGGAACGCCGCTCCTCCGCCATGACCGAAGCGGAAAAGAAACTGACCGCTTACCACGAGGCGGGGCATGCGATTACCGCGCTCAAGGTTGCTTTGGCTGATCCGCTGCACAAGGCGACAATTATTCCGCGCGGCCGTGCACTCGGCATGGTCATGCAGTTGCCTGAAGGTGACCGCTACTCCATGAGTTACAAATGGATGGTGTCGCGTCTGGTGATCATGATGGGTGGCCGCGTTGCCGAGGAGTTGACCTTCGGCAAGGAAAACATCACCTCCGGCGCATCTTCGGATATCGAGCAGGCCACCAAGCTTGCCCGCGCCATGGTAACGCAATGGGGCTTCTCCGACGCTCTCGGCCAGGTCGCCTATGGTGAAAACCAGCAGGAAGTCTTCCTTGGCCATTCCGTCTCGCAGTCCAAGAATGTCTCCGAGGCAACGGCTCAGACGATCGACACCGAAGTCCGCCGCCTGATCGACGAGGCCTATACAGAGGCACGTCGTATCCTGACGGACAATCACGACGGGTTCGTTGCTATTGCCGAGGGTCTTCTTGAATACGAAACCCTCACGGGCGACGAGATCAAGGCTTTGCTGAGGGGCGAGAAGCCGGCCCGCGATCTGGGTGACGATTCTCCTGGCAGCCGTGGCTCGGCTGTTCCGAAAGCAGGCACCAAGAAGGACGGCCCAAGCGAAGTCAAGGGTGACGGCGAAGCCAAGGGCGACGGCGAGGCTGAAGGCGGCATGGAGCCGCAGCCGCACTGATTGCTTGGCCAAGACGACTATTGAAAAAGGCCATCCGGTTTTCCGGGTGGCCTTTTCAGTTTGGTAACAAGATATAAGCCATTTTTGCGGTAATTTACGTGCTGTTTATCGTGGTTTGTGGCATTTAGCCAAAAACGCTTCCGGTAGTTTTATGCTATGCCGGAATGCCCGAAAGATTTGGAGTTCAAATGGCACGCCGTTATTTCGGAACCGATGGTATCCGCGGACAATCGAACGTCTTTCCCATGACGCCGGATCTGGCGATGCGTGTGGGCATTGCGGTCGGAACGATCTTCCGCCGGGGCCATCATCGCCATCGTGTCGTGATCGGCAAGGATACACGGCTTTCGGGCTACATGCTGGAAAACGCGCTGGTCGCAGGTTTCACCGCGGCCGGCCTTGATGTCTTCCTGCTCGGGCCCATTCCAACCCCCGCTGTTGCCATGCTGACCCGCTCGCTGCGGGCCGATATCGGCGTAATGATCTCGGCGTCGCACAACCCATTTTCCGATAATGGAATCAAGCTTTTCGGACCCGACGGATACAAGCTTTCCGACGAGCTTGAGCTGGAAATCGAAGATCTTCTCGACAAGGATCTCTATGCCCAGCTCGCCAAGCCGAGCGAGATCGGACGCGCCAAGCGCGTGGATGGCGATATCTACCGCTATATCGAATTCGTCAAACGTACCCTGCCGCGTGATGTGACGCTGAGCGGGCTCAGGATCGCCATCGACTGTGCCAATGGCGCTGCCTACAAGGTGGCTCCCGCAGCACTCTGGGAACTGGGCGCCGAAGTCGTTACCATCGGCAACGAGCCGAACGGCATCAATATCAATCTCGAATGCGGCTCCACCCACCCGGAAGCCCTGCAGAAAAAGGTGCATGAGGTGCGGGCCGATATCGGCATCGCGCTCGATGGCGATGCGGACCGTGTCATCATCGTCGACGAACGCGGCGAGATCGTCGACGGCGACCAGCTCATGGCGGTGATTGCCGACAGCTGGGCTTCCGACAATACCCTGCGTGGTGGCGGCATTGTCGCAACCGTGATGTCCAATCTCGGTCTTGAGCGTTTCCTTGGCGACAAGGGTCTCACCCTTGCCCGCACCAAGGTGGGCGACCGTTATGTTGTCGAACATATGCGCAACCACAATTTCAACGTCGGCGGTGAGCAGTCCGGCCACATCGTCTTGTCGGATTATGGCACGACTGGCGATGGGCTGGTGGCAGCTTTGCAGGTTCTCGCCAAGGTCAAACGTTCGGGCCTCACCGTCAGCGAGGTTTGCCGCAAGTTCGAGCCGGTGCCGCAGCTTTTGAAGAACGTCCGTATTTCCGGCGGCAAGCCATTGGAAAATCCGATCGTGCAGCAGGCGATCGCCGATGCGGAAAGCGCATTGGCCAATAATGGCCGCCTCGTTATCCGCCCCTCCGGTACGGAGCCTTTGATCCGCGTCATGGCGGAGGGCGACGATAGTGCGAAGGTGGAGCAGATCGTCAACGATCTCGTCGGCGTTATCACCAATGCCCGCTCGGCTGCATAAATTGCGCCACCAAATGTGAAAAGAAAAAGCCGGCTTTCGAGTCGGCTTTTTCTTTGAGTATTGCCTAATAAATATAGTGAATGATCGTGGTTAATCGGGACTTAACCATTTTACGCCAATCTCCGTGACTGAACAGTTCACTGGCATTTGCTGCCGCAACGGCAGGTGCCTCTTCTGGAGTGGAAGTCATGAAAAACGCTTTGGCCGGCATTCTGGCCGTTCTGATGACCGGCACGAGCGCCTTCGCTGCCGATCTTTATCAAGCTGAACCTGCGCCTGCCTATGTCGAGGCACCCGAAGTGCAGATCACGCAGGCAAGTGGTTGGTATCTGCGCGGCGACGTCGGTTATTCCTTCAACAAGCTTCGCGGCGCCAACTATTATCAGGGTGGACCGGGTGGTTATCTCGCCGATTTTGATACGGCTAATGTCAAGGATAGCTACATCGTCGGCGCCGGTGTCGGTTATCAGTTCAACAACTATTTCCGCAGTGACGTAACCTTCGATTACATGGGTAAATCGGATTTCCGCGGTTCTACCATCGGCGGCTGTGGTTCCGTGCCCGGTCCCTGCGTTTCAGCGGATCTCAGCTCGCTTAGAGCATACACGCTGATGGCAAACGCCTATGTCGATCTTGGTACCTATGGCCGCATCACGCCCTATGTTGGTGGCGGTATCGGCGGCTCCTACGTCAAATGGGATAAGCTGCGCAATACTTCGTGCAGCACCAACGGCCTTGGCTGCGACCCGACCACCGAACATGGCGGCAGAGGCAAGTGGCGCTTCGCCTATGCCCTGATGGCCGGTGCATCGATCGATGTTACCTGTAATCTGAAGGCAGATGTCGGTTACCGCTTCCGCCAGATCAACAAGGGCGACATGTTCGATTTTGCGAATGGTGGCGGTCCTGGCCGCGACAAGGGTCTGTATTCGCATGAGGTTCGCGTCGGTGGCCGTTATGTCTTTAACGGCTGCGATACCGCGCAATACATGCCGCCTGCCGATATTCCGCTGCAGCCTGCCGTTTATAAATAAACGTCACGCCCGACTGTTAGCTTCAAGCCGTTCGCATCCTCCTCCGGTGCGGGCGGTTTTTGTTTTCAGCGGTATCCAATTCGTCGCATGACGCATATGGACTAAAATTCTCATGCGTAGCGACATATTCCGCTTGACGGAGGCCGGTGAGAGGAATAGCAACGGCGTCAGGACACCTCTCCCTAACGAGAGGCGCCTATCTGAAAGGGTAGTCAAATGACAGATATAGTGAAGCCGGACCTCCGTCCGGGCAATACGCATTTTTCTTCTGGTCCCTGCTCGAAGCGTCCCGGTTGGTTGCTAGATGCTCTATCCGATGCACCGCTCGGTCGCTCGCATCGCGCCAAGGTTGGCAAAGCCAAGCTGAAGCAGGCCATCGATCTCACCCGTGAAATTCTCAATGTTCCCGCCGATTATCGCATCGGCATTGTTCCCGCGTCCGACACCGGCGCCGTTGAAATGGCCCTTTGGTCGCTGCTCGGTGAACGCGGCGTCGATATGCTTGCCTGGGAAAGCTTTGGTGCCGGCTGGGTTACCGATGTCGTCAAGCAGCTGAAGCTGAAGGACGTACGCAAGTTGGAGGCCGATTACGGCCTGCTGCCGAACCTGGCAGAAGTCGATTTCGACCGCGATGTGGTTTTCACCTGGAACGGCACCACCTCCGGTGTCCGCGTTCCCAATGCCGATTTCATTCCTGCTGACCGCAAGGGTCTGACTATCTGCGATGCCACCTCGGCGGCCTTCGCGCAGGATATGGACTTTGCAAAGCTCGACGTCGTGACCTTCTCCTGGCAGAAGGTTCTGGGCGGCGAGGGTGGCCACGGCGTCATCATCCTTTCGCCGCGCGCTGTCGAGCGTCTGCTGAGCTACGCGCCGGCATGGCCGCTGCCGAAAATCTTCCGCATGGTCTCCGGCGGCAAGCTCATCGAAGGCATCTTCACTGGCGAAACCATCAACACCCCGTCCATGCTCTGCGTTGAGGATTATATCGACGCGCTGCTGTGGGCGAAGAACCTTGGTGGCCTGAAGGCGCTGATTGGCCGTGCTGATGCCAATGCCAAGGTCATCTACGACTTTATCGAGAAGAACGACTGGATCGCCAACCTGGCCGTCAAGCCGGAAACCCGCTCCAACACCTCCGTCTGCCTGAAGATCGTCGATCCCGACGTACAGGCGCTGGATGCTGCTGCGCAGGCGGATTTCGCCAAGGGCATCGTTGCCCTGCTTGAAAAGGAAAATGTCGCCCTCGATATCGGCGCTTACCGTGACGCACCGTCCGGTCTGCGCATCTGGGCCGGCGCAACCATCGAGACGGCCGATATGGAAGCCGTCATGCCCTGGCTCGCCTGGGCCTACCAGACGCAGAAGGCAACACTTTCCAAGGCTGCCGCCTGATTTTGATACCGGCCCTGCGTTGATGCAGGGCCGCCGATTTCCCGCTTTTAAAACTGCACCGTTTTTCAAGGAGCCCCTGAACCATGGCACCTCGCGTACTCGTATCCGACGAACTGTCGGAAACCGCCGTCCAGATTTTCCGTGATCGTGGCGTCGAAGTCGATTTCCAGCCGAAACTCGGCAAGGACAAGGACAAGCTGGCTGAAATCATCGGCAATTACGATGGTCTTGCCATTCGTTCCGCCACTAAGGCGACCGAAAAGCTGATCGAAGCGGCGACCAATCTCAAGGTCATCGGCCGCGCCGGTATCGGCGTCGATAACGTCGATATCCCGGCCGCTTCGCGCCGCGGTATCATCGTCATGAACACGCCGTTCGGCAACTCTATCACCACTGCCGAACATGCGATTGCGCTGATGTTCGCCGTCGCTCGTCAGCTTCCGGCTGCCGATAGCTCCACGCAGGCGGGTAAGTGGGAAAAGTCGAAATTCATGGGTGTCGAAATCACCGGCAAGACGCTCGGCGTCATCGGTGCCGGCAACATCGGCTCCATCGTCTGCTCGCGCGCACTTGGCCTGAAGATGCACGTTCTGGCCTACGATCCCTTCCTGTCGCCGGAGCGCGCGCAGGAAATGGGCGTGACGAAGGTTGAGCTGGACGAGCTGTTGGCGCAGGCCGATTTCATCACCCTGCATGTGCCGATGACCGACAAGACACGCGGCATCCTCAATGCCGAAAACCTTGCCAAGACCAAGAAGGGCGTACGTATCGTCAATTGCGCCCGTGGCGGTCTGGTGGATGAGGCGGCTCTTGCCGACGCCATCAAGTCCGGCCATGTCGCCGGTGCAGGCTTTGACGTTTTCGAAGTCGAGCCCGCCACCGAAAGCCCGCTTTTTGGTCTTCCCAATGTCGTCTGCACGCCGCATCTCGGCGCTTCGACCACGGAAGCACAGGAAAACGTTGCGCTTCAGGTTGCCGAGCAGATGTCGGATTATCTGGTCAAGGGTGCCGTCTCCAACGCCATCAACATGCCATCGATCACGGCGGAAGAAGCACCGCGCCTGAAGCCCTTCATCCGTCTGGCGGATGTCCTCGGCTCCTTCGTCGGTCAGGTGCAGGAAAGCGCCACCAAGGAAATCGAAATCCTTTATGATGGTGCAACCGCCAACATGAACACCAAGGCGCTGACCAGCGCGTTGCTGGCGGGCCTTATCCGCAGCCAGGTTGCGGATGTGAACATGGTTTCCGCGCCTGTTATGATCAAGGAAAAGGGTGTTATCCTGTCCGAGGTCAAGCGTGACAAGACCGGCGTTTACGACGGTTACATCAAGTTGACGGTCAAGACTGAAAACCAGGTTCGCTCGGTTGCTGGTACGGTGTTCTCGGATGGCAAGCCGCGCTTCATCCAGATCAAGAACATCAACATGGATGCGGATGTTGGATCGCACATGATCTACATCACCAACACCGACGTTCCCGGCATGATCGGCTTCATGGGCACCACGCTTGGTGAGGCTGGCGTCAACATTGCCAACTTCCAGCTCGGTCGTGAAAAGGAAGGCGGCGACGCCATCGCGCTTCTTTATGTCGATGGTCCGGTTTCCGAAGACGTGCTGGACAAGCTGCGCGCCAACCCGGCAATCCGCCAGGTCAGGCCGCTGACATTCAACATCGACTGATACCTATCGTTCCTCCCAAGGGGACAATAAGGGCCGGTGCAGGGGAAACCCTGTGCCGGTTTTTTTGTTTCTGAACCGCCGGTTTCACCGAAATGTGTGCGTGTTTCTCTCTCTGGTTGCATATCACGAAAAATTTAAGGCGGGCATACTAAAAATGATGATCATGAGTTGCTATATCGCGTGCTGATATGCCGCTCATGGGAGGGTGGCCAACAGGAGATAGTGATGTTTGCTGCCTTTCGGCGCTTCAAAGGTTTGTTCGCAGTCGCCGCGCTTGGTATCGCGGTATCTTTCGTAGCCGTCGATATGGCGGAAGCACGCCGTGCGAGCGGCGGTTTCGGTAGCCGCGGCACAAGGACGTTTTCCGCGCCGCCGTCGACCAGCACCGCCCCCGGCCAGACCGCGCCGATCAACCGCAGCATGACTCCTAACACCCAGCAAAACCAGGCGACGCCCGGCGCTGCACAGCCGGCGCGTCCCGGTGCGCAGGCACCGCAGCAGAGCCGTGGCCTGTTTGGCGGCATGATGGGTGGCTTGATGGGCGGACTGCTGATGGGTGGCCTGTTCGGCATGCTCATGGGCGGCGGTTTCGGCGGTATGGCCGGTTTCTTCGGTATGTTGCTGCAGGTGGCGCTGATTGGCCTTCTGGTCATGTTCGCCATGCGTTTCTTCGCATCGCGCCGTCAGGGCCAGCCGGCTTTCGGTGGCGCAGGCGGATCGCAGCGCACGGATCATTCCGGCTCCTCCTTTAATGGCGGCCCGCAGGCAGGTCCTTCCGCATCCTCGTTCAAGATTCCGAAGATCGGCGCGCTTGCCGGTGCTGCGGGCGGCGCAGCCGCGGCCACTGCCGCAACCGCAAAGCCGGTGGCACATGCCAATGCTATGTCCGAAGGTGACGAAATTGGCATTACCCAGAGCGATCTCGAAGTCTTCCAGAAAATGCTGCAGGATGTTCAGGCTGCCTATGGGGCTGAAGATTACGGCACGTTGCGCAAGCTGACGACGCCGGAAGCCATGTCCTATCTTGCTGAGGAACTGAGCGACAACGCGACGAGCGGCGTGAAAAACGACGTGCGCGACGTAACGCTGCTGCAGGGCGATGTTGCCGAAGCCTGGCACGAAGAGGGCCAGGACTATGCAACGGTAGCCATGCGCTACTCCGCCATCGACATTATGCGCGACCGCACCTCCGGCAAGGTGATCGAAGGGGACGAGCAGCATCCGTCCGAAGCGGTGGAAATGTGGACCTTCGTGCGCCGTGGCGGTAACGACAACTGGCAGGTCGCCGCCATTCAGGCCGCTGCCTGAGACGACGCGTAGTCTTGTCTGAATGAAACAGCCCGGAGGTTTTACCAACCTCCGGGCTTTTGCGTACCGCGATGCGTGATGCCGCGACATTGTCTTTCGTCGATAATTCAGTGATCGCGGTGGCAGATCGCAACTCTCCAAAAAAATGACTGATAAATCTAACGGGTGATATCTGTATCGTCCCGCGAGTGGCTGTCCGCGTTTTCCCTGCCATGCAGGGGTTTGCGCCCTCTTCGTCGAGGCGTGGCGCTGACGCATAGCTCTTTTGCTCCACGGAATTGCCGTTTTTCATTCATCCGGTGTTCAGTCCGCGCATCCTAACCAGCATGCGTACACGTCAATGTTACTTTTCGCGCCGGTTCTAAACCGCTTTGGGAAGGGAACCACAGGCGCAAAACAGCGTTGACAATCCAATTCCCGGCCCGCCTCCCGCAAGCCGGGCTGGGTGGCCGGGCAATGCACGGCCCGCGAGAACGGAGAGCTATCGAGATGAAACGCTTTGACCTGATCGACGGGATGCGTGGTTACTTCCTCGTCTTCATGCTGATCAACCATCTGGTGTTTGCAGGCGGTTTCTGGCTGGTGGAAATCAATCACCGCCAGTTTGCCTTCGTGGAAGACGCGCAGGGCTTCGTCTTTCTGTCCGGTCTGCTGATCGGCATGGTCTATGCCCGCAAGATGATGAAATATGGCTATGATGCCGGCAAACAGATGATCTGGAACCGGGCGATGGAGCTCTATCGCTATGCGATGGGTCTCGTCATCGCCGTGCTGTTCTTCCGCATGGTCATCCCGCATGCGCCCTATATCTGGTACAACTGGCTGGGCATGACGTCGTTCGACGATCCGCTGCGTCTGGCGGCGATTGCGACATTCCTTTTCCAGCCTACATTCATGGATATTCTGCCGCAGTACATTGTTTACATGCTGTTCGCACCCGTCCTCGTTAAACTCTGCCTCGACGGCAAATGGGCTTATGTCATGGCAGGCTCGCTGCTGGTCTGGATGGCCGGCCAGCTCGGTCTTCAGCAGATCGTGACGACGCCGCTCAATGAACTCGTCAAGGGTGCCGACGAGCAGGGTATCCGCGTCAGCTTCAATCTTCTCGGCTGGCAGCTGGTGTTCTACTCGGCGCTGGTGCTGGGCGCGATGACGGCGCAGAACCGCATTCCGTGGAAGGCGATCTTCTCACCGCAACAAACATGGCTTCCGAAGGCGGCACTTCTCATCTGCCTGTTTTTCATGCCGCTTCGTATCGCAACCGCCTGGGGCCTGATGCCGGAATTCGTGATGGGCAAGTTCTCCACGATGGAGATCCGTGCCGATTTCGGCCCGGTCTACCTCATCAATTTCCTTGCTGTTGGTGTGGGTCTCACTTGGCTGGTGATCGCTGGTCCGAAGCATCACCGCCCGATCGTCCGCTCGATTGCGGAGGGCGTGATCTGGGTGCTCTCGCTGAAATTCCTGCAGCTGCTCGGCCGCCATTCGCTTCAGGTCTATGTCTGGCACGTGGCTATCGTCTATGGCGTCTATTATCTGGATGGCCGTACGGCCGAACTTTCGCAGGTCAGCAAGACGCTAATTGCCCTTACCGCAATAGGCTTGCTGGCTTTGCCGGCCCTGTGGAGGGAGCGCGACAAGTGGATTGGCAGCAGCGGCCAGAAGACGGCGGGCGCTTAACAACCGGTCACCACCTCACTCTAATGGCTTTACGGGGCGGTTTTCCGCCCCGTACTTGCGTGCGCGGCCATTCCTTTCTATATGCAGCCCTTAAATCCGCATGGTGGCGAGGCAGGACAGTCTTTTTCGACTAAGGCTTGCCGCAGCGGATGACCGACAGGCGGCGGGGCCTTTACCCCCGTTATGACTGACGATGGGAAAAAACGTGAATACGCTCGATTTTGACAAGAGGCCGGAAGACACCCGGATCGTTGTCGCCATGTCCGGTGGCGTCGATTCTTCGGTTGTGGCCGGTATCCTCAAGCGCGAGGGCTATGACGTCCTCGGCATAACTCTCCAGCTTTACGACCACGGTGCGGCTGTGCACCGCGCCGGCTCCTGCTGTGCGGGACAGGATATTGACGATGCGCGCAGGGTCTGCGAAACGCTCGGCATTCCCCACTATGTGCTGGATTATGAAGCGCGGTTCCGCGAAACCGTCATCAATCCCTTTGCCGAAGCCTATGCGATGGGTGAAACGCCGATCCCCTGCGTTGCCTGCAACCAGACGGTAAAATTCGCCGATCTGCTCGCCACTGCTCAGGAACTCGGCGCAGATGCGCTGGCGACCGGCCACTACATCCGCTCGCGTCCCAATCCCGTTGCCGGCCAACCGGGACGCCGCGCGCTGTATCGCCCGATCGATAGCGATCGTGACCAGAGCTGGTTCCTGTTTGCAACGACGCAGGAGCAGATCGACTATCTGCGGTTTCCGCTCGGCGGCCTCTCAAAGGCCGAAACACGCGCGCTGGCGGAAGATATGGGTCTCGTCGTCGCCAAGAAGGCCGACAGTCAGGACATCTGTTTCGTACCTCAGGGCAAATATACCGATATCATCAACAAGCTGAAGCCGAATGCGGCGTTGGCGGGCGATATCGTCCATCTGGACGGGCGCGTACTCGGCCGCCATGACGGTATCGTGCATTATACCATCGGTCAGCGCCGGGGTATTGGTGTCGCGACTGGGGAGCCGCTGTATGTCGTGCATCTCGATGCGCGTGGCCGCAGGGTCATCGTCGGTCCGCGGGAGGCGCTGGAGACCCGCCGTGTCTATCTGCGAGACATGAACTGGCTTGGCGATGGCGCGCTTGCGGACGAGGCCGGGCAGGGCTTTGCCTGCTTCGCCAAGGTGCGCTCCACCCGCCCGCCAACCGAAGCGATGTTGCATGCCGATGAAAACGGCATCTACGTGGATTTGATGACCGGCGAGGCGGGTGTCGCTCCCGGTCAGGCCTGCGTGCTCTATTCTGCACCGGGCGCGGATGCCCGCGTTTACGGTGGTGGTTTCATCGAACGTTCGGAACGCTCGGTGGACGCCGAGGCTTCGCTGAAGGCGCTTTTGGAAAAGCCGGTTGCTGCCTGAAACAAATCGGTTTTCACCGCCGTGTGGAAAGCGAATTTTTTGCGCGTCATGCGCTTGACACTTTGGGGAGCGGCACCTTATAAGCCGCTCATCCTGATGGAGCGGACGGTCACATGGCTGTCACGTTTTCCCTGTGGCGGGGTAGCTCAGGTGGTTAGAGCAGCGGAATCATAATCCGCGTGTCGGGGGTTCAAGTCCCTCTCCCGCTACCATTCATCTTCAATGAGAAAAGCAAAGTTTGCGTCGTCTTCTGGACGTACGTTGAGAATTTGCGGCATTCCTCGCACTGCCTGTGGCTGGCCGGACGCCAAAAAAAGGGAAACCCGCTTGCCGTATCGAAACAGCCAGCGGGTCTCAACCTTTACCCCCTCCCACAAGGGCGAGCGAACAAAAGCACATCAAATGAATTATGACAAGATCAAGGCGACCATATTGTTGCGGTAGAAGACTCTGTTTGCCAGTTTAGCGGCGGATGGCAGAGAGTAACCACTTCCGTATGCCGCTCGTAAGGGGAGCGGTAAGACACGATATTATCGTTGCAGCGTAAGGGCGCGCCGGCAGCATAGACATTTGCAACGGCACGTGGATGATGGTGCACTTTGTATTTCGGGGCCGTTTCCCTTCCGTAATTGATCATGTCGGCAGCGAAAGAGGCAGCCGGGATGGACAGGACGGCAAATACGGCAACCACACAAGTTCGTCTGAGATTTATGGACATGAGCTATCCCCTCGTGTTGACCAACGCAGGAAAACGCGATGCGCCCGGGAGCTGTTCCCTGTGCCAAATGGTATTTTCACGGGGTGACAAAAAATGCCCGCTCGCGGCGGGCAATTCAGAGGGGAACTGAGGTTAGGAGCCTCGCGTCAAGAATGGATATCCTTGCCAAAAGTTCCGCCTGATTACACGTCGCCCGATAAAAATCATGCACGCCAAGCCGACAGACCGGGAGCGGCGTCTTCATAAGCAATCGAAATAACGCAAATAACTGTGTTCTGGGAAATTTGGAGCGGGCGAAGGGATTTGAACCCTCGACCCCAACCTTGGCAAGGTTGTGCTCTACCCCTGAGCTACACCCGCTCAAATCCATCGGTCCGGGGTAGTACGCTGAACCGTGGGCCACCGCAATGCGGCGACGGGCGCTATATCGCTCAATCGATTTTGGAATGCAACAGGGAAATGACAAAAACGCGAAAATTTCTTTGAGAAATGCGACAAGCGGCGGAAATGATTGGGAATTTTCGCGCCGTCGCTTTTTCACGCGTTGCCAAGCCGCGGTTGCCCCCTTAATCATGACGGAGAGGATATCGGAATCGGCAAAGGCAGGCGGCAGGATATGGCGGAAAATTCTCCGAAGACGGCAGCGGACTTGTTCGCGTTTCTGGACGGGCTCGGCATCGAGCATAAGACAAAACAGCATGAGCCGGTCTACACCGTTGCTGAATCCCAGTCGTTGCGTGATCTAATCCCGGGCGGCCACACGAAGAACCTTTTTGTGAAGGACAAGAAGGATCAATATTTCGTTCTGACCGTTGAGGAGAACGCGGTCGTCGATCTGAAAAGCGTTCACAAGACGATTGGCGCGGCAAGCCGCGTATCCTTCGGCAGGCCGGAAAAAATGCTTGAATATCTGGGTGTCGTGCCGGGATCTGTCACGGTTTTCGGCGCCATCAACGACACGGGTGGGCAGGTCACCTTCGTACTCGACAGCGATCTTCTGGAAAACGAGCTTATCAACGGTCACCCGCTTTCCAACGACCAGACGACGACGATAGGAAACAAAGACCTCATTCGCTTCCTGGAGGCGACCGGCCACACGCCGCTTGTCTTGAAAGTCAGCGAGTGAGATACGATCTTTGCTTCAACCAAGACAATACGACAGAGATTACGGGAGACCGGCATGAGCGGCACGAACAATCCTTACGGCAGTTCCTACGGCGGGCAGATGTCCGGCAACGCGCAATATAGCGGGGAGCTGAACGGCGCGTCTTCCGGTCACATCAAGGACACCACAACGGCGGCCTTCTCCAAGGATGTTCTCGAGGAATCGCGCCACCAGCCGGTTCTGGTGGATTTCTGGGCACCGTGGTGCGGCCCATGCAAGCAGCTGACGCCGGTTCTCGAAAAGGCAGTAAACGAGGCGAATGGCCGCGTGAAGCTTGTGAAACTGAATATCGACGATCACCCGTCTATTCCAGGACAACTCGGCATCCAGTCCATTCCCGCCATCGTTGCTTTCCTGGATGGCAGGCCGGTGGATGGCTTCATGGGCGCGGTACCGGAAAGCCAGATCAAGCAGTTCATCGACAAGATCGCCGGACCTGATGCGGGTGATCCGAAGGCTGAGATCGAAGCGGTTCTGGCAGAGGCAAAGCAGCTTCTGGCGGATGGCGATCATAATGGCGCGGCACAATTGTTCGGCGCGGTTATGCAGGCCGATCCCGAAAACGCCGCCGCAATCGCTGGTATTGCCGAATGCATGATTGCCGTTGGACAATATGAACGGGCAAGCGAACTCCTCTCGTCCCTGCCGGCGGAAGTGGCCGCAGATGCTGGCATTCAGCTCGTCTCGAAAAAGATCGCGCAATATGAAGAAGCCCGCAAGATTGGCGACCCGGTGGCGCTGGAACGTGATCTCGCGCTCGATCCCGATAATTACGAGGCTCGTGTGAAGCTTGCCAAGGTCCTCAACGCTCAAGGGCGGCGGGATGAGGCAGCGGATCATCTGCTCTATGTCATGCGCAAGGACAGAACCTTTGATGATGACGGCGCGCGCCGCCAGCTTCTGGAGTTTTTCGAGGCCTGGGGCTTCAAGGATCCGGCAAGTGTGGCCGGGCGCCGGAAGCTTTCGTCGATCTTGTTTTCGTAATGCGGGCATATCCCGGCCATGGCGGTTGATCCGCCGGCCGGGCAGCGGTGAACAGGGGGCTTGATCCCATGCATGTCGGAAATGCGAGATATGTGAAGAACAATGATTTGCCGGAAACTGTGCCGGTATTTCCATTGTCGGGCGCGTTGCTTTTGCCGGAAGGCCACCTGCCGCTCAATGTCTTCGAGCCTAGATACCTCGCCATGATTGATATGGCACTGGCCGGCCACCGGGTCATCGGCATGGTGCAGCCGGCCCTTCACGTCATTGAGGGGGGGCATGATGGTGGTCCTTTGAGCGCTGTCGGATGTCTTGGTCGCATAACTTCCTTTTCGGAAACCGGGGATGGGCGTTATGTCATTTCGCTCACCGGCATCTGCCGCTTCCGCCTGCTGGAAGAGGTGGATGTGGGCAAGCCCTATCGCAGTTTCCGGCACGCGCCCTTCATCGCCGATCTTTCCGGCGAGTATGATGAGGACGCTGTGGACCGCGAAAATCTGCTGCGGGTGTTCCGCGCGTTTCTGGATGCGAACCAGCTGGAAGCCGATTGGGAAAGCGTGGAGCGCGCAGGCAATCGTGTCCTCGTCAATTCGCTTTCCATGATGTCTCCCTTTGGTCCCGCCGAAAAGCAGGCGCTGCTGGAAGCGCCTGACCTGAGGACGCGGGCCGAAACATTGATCGCCATCACCGAGATCGTTCTTGCCCAGGGCTCGGGCGAGGCCGGTACTGTGCTGCAGTAGGATCGCCGCCATGGACGACAGGATGAGCAATGCCGATCCCAAGCTGCTTGAGCTGCTGGTTTGCCCCTTGACGAAGGGACGTCTTTCCTACGATCGCGCCCGCAACGAGCTGGTGTCCGAAAGCGCAGGGCTCGCCTACCCCATCCGCGACGGGGTGCCGATCATGCTGATTTCCGAAGCGCGCAAATTAGAAGACTAGCGTTAGCCCTGCCTGCCGCTCTCTCCACAGTGTCACGTCGCAAATTGACGATGATGCGTTGACAACCGTGCGTGGATTTGACCAGAGTCCCGCCCGACATGTCTGTTGCGGGGAGAAAACTGATGTCGTTGCGCGCGCTCGTCCGGATCTCGTTGATTGCGGTCTCAACCGCCATTACTTTTATTCCAGCTGTGGCGGCGGAACCTTCCCGCAAGGTGGTTACCACCAAAAATGGCGATTATTTCGGGTTCGATCTCAGAACCGAGCAGAATGTCTCGCTTGAGCAGTGCGGCGAGATTTGCGTCGGCGATACCGCCTGCAAGGCGTTCACCTACAATCCCAAGGTGCAATGGTGTTTCCTTAAATCGGATTTCAATCAGCTCAATGCCTTCCCCGGTGCCGTCGCCGGCAAGATCGTGCAGGTTGTCGCTGAAGCCGATATCGGTGCACCGCAGCGTCTTTCTTTCGTGACTGATAGCCTGCAGCAGGAAGCGCGCCGGCTGAAATCGGGCCTTGCGGCAAGCGCGGAGCAGCAGAGCCAGGGACTGGAGAACCTGCTGCAAACGGCAAGGCAGCAGGCGGCAGCCGACGCGATCGAAACCTACAAGGCGGCTCTTGCGATTTCGCCCGATGACGGTGCTCTCTGGGCCGAATTTTCGCAAAGGGCGGCGCAGGTTGCCGACAATTACGCGATTGCGGGCCAGGCCGCTTCCGCTGCCATCAATGCCTATCAGTTGAGCCGCACGGTCAGTGCCCGCACCGAGGCGTTGAACCGGCTGGCCCAGGCTTTCGAAAAGACCCAGAATTATCGCGCGGCGCTTAATGCCTATAAGGAGAGCCTCACACTTTCCGATAATGCGCAGACGAAGGCGGCCTATGCCGATCTGCGCACGCGCCAGGGATTCCGCGTCATCAACAATACGATTGATACGGATAGTGTCAGCCCGCGCGCATGCGTGCAGTTTTCCGAACCGCTGGTGAAGAACGGTGTCGATTATTCCTCTTTCGTCACATTGGATGGTGCTGCACCCAAGGCGATCGAGGCGAAGGGCAGTGAGATTTGCGTCGAGGGGCTGACCCATGGTCAGCGTTACAAGATTGCGTTCCGCGCCGGCCTGCCGTCCTCGGTGGAAGAACCGCTGGAAAAGCAGGTCGATCTCGATATCTACGTGCGTGACCGTGCAGCGAGCGTCCGCTTCACCGGCGAGAACTTCGTGCTGCCGGGCACGGCGCGGCGCGGCATTCCCATTGTTTCGGTCAATGCCGAAAAGGCCGATCTGAAGCTTTACCGTATTGGCGACCGTAACATCACGTCGGTCTTGGCAAACTCGCAGTTTTTGACGCAGATGGACGGTTACAACGCCGACCGTATTGAAAACGAGCTCGGCGAGCTGGTCTGGCAAGGTTCGATAGACATTCAGCCGGACCTCAACAAGGACGTAGTGACGAGCTTTCCGGTGGACGAAGCCTTGCCGGAGCGGAAGCCCGGCATCTATGTGCTGACCGCCGTACCGCCCGGCACCGCACCGGAGACATGGGATTCGCGCGCCACGCAGTGGTTCCTCGTTTCCGATACGGGCATCACCACCTATGCCGGCACCGATGGCCTGAACGTATTCGTGCGCTCGCTCGGCAGCGCCGCACCGCTTGGCGGGGTGGACTTGCAATTGCTCGCCAAGAACAACGAAGTGCTCGGCACTGCAAAGACGGATGCAGACGGCAGGGCAGTATTTTCGGCAGGCCTGATGCGTGGCACAGCGGCGCAGGCGCCAGCCATCCTCACAGCGCGCAACGGCGACAAGGACTACGTCTTTCTGGACATGACGCGCGCCGGTTTCGATCTTTCCGACCGTGGTGTGACTGGCCGCGCGGCCCCCGGCGCCATCGACGTGTTCAGCTGGACAGAGCGCGGCATCTACCGCGCCGGCGAGACCGTGCACGCGGCAGCGCTGGCCCGTGATGTTGACGGCAAGGCGATCGAGGATCTGCCGCTGACCTTCATCTTCTCGCGTCCTGATGGCGTCGAGGACCGGCGTTTCGTGAGTGACGGCAAGGCGCTCGGCGGCCATGCGGTCGATCTGCCCTTGCAGGCGAATGCCATGCGCGGCACCTGGACGCTGCGCATTCATACCGATCCGAAAACGGCTGCGATCAGCGAAAAGAGCTTTCTGGTCGATGATTTCGTGCCTGATCGCACCGAATTTGATCTCTCCAGCAAGGTGAAACAGATCGAGCCGGGCGCGGAAACGGCAATCGACGTCGATGGCCGTTATCTCTACGGCGCGCCCGCAGCTGGCCTGACGCTGGAAGGTGAGGTCGCCGTCAAGCCGACCCGGACGAGTACCGACTTCGAGGGTTATTTCTTCGGTCTAGCGGATGAGGAAAGCGAAGAGGAAAATCGCACCGCGCTTGCCGATCTTCCGGCGCTGGACGAAGAAGGCAAGGCAAGCTTCAATGTCGATCTTACGGATTTGCCTTCCACCACGCAGCTGCTTTCCGCCAACATCACCGTTCGGATGCGCGAGGCCGGTGGCCGCGCCGTCGAACGATCTCTGACGCTGCCGGTGAAGGCGCAAGCACCTGTCATCGGCATCAAACCGCAGTTTTCGGGTGATCTCGCCCAGAATTCCGTTGGCCGTTTCCACATTATCGGCGTGACAGCTGATGGCGCGAAACAGGCGATGAGTGGCCTCAGCTGGAAGCTGATCAAGGTAGAGCGAAACTATCAATGGTATCGTCAGGGTAACTCCTGGCGGTACGAACCGGTGGAATATACCAAACAGACCGAAACCGGCACGGTTTCCGTCGATGCCAATGGCGGTGAGATTTCCGTGCCTGTCACCTGGGGCCGCTACAGGCTGGAAGTGGAAGGTGCCGGCAATGGCGCACCGGTTTCGAGCGTCGAATTTGATGCTGGTTTCTACGTCGAGGCAAGCTCGACAGAGACGCCGGATGCGCTGGAAATCGCGCTGGACAAACAAAACTACAAGATCGGTGATACCGCAAAACTCAAGGTATCGTCGCGTTTTGCCGGTCAGCTGATGGTCACGTCAGGTTCGGAAAAGCTGATTTCCGTGCAGAATGCTGAGATCGGTGAGGATGGCGGCGAGATCGACATTCCCGTTACCGAGGAATGGGGCGCGGGGGCGTATGTGACGGCCACGCTGTTCCGTCCGGGCGATGCGCAGGAAAGCCGCATGCCGATGCGCGCCATAGGCATCAAGTGGCTTGCCGTCGATCCCGCCGAGCGCAAGCTTGCGGTAACGCTAGGCGCGCCGCAGAAGACGCTGCCGCGTCAGCCGCTTGAAATTCCGATCAGTGTCGCCGGCGCGGGCGTGGGCGAAAAGGCCTATGTCATCGTCGCGGCTGTGGATGTCGGCATATTGAACCTCACCCGCTATGAACCGCCGAAGCCGGATGAATGGTATTTCGGTCAGCGACGGCTGGGGCTGGAAATCCGCGACCTCTATGGCCGCCTGATCGACGGCTCGCTTGGCGCCACCGGTCGCCTGAGAACGGGCGGTGATGGCGGGGGCGCAGCACTGCAGGGCAGCCCGCCCACCGAAAAGCTCGTGGCCTTCTTCTCGGGACCTGTCGAACTTGACGCACACGGCAAGGCGACGGTGAGCTTCGATATTCCTCAGTTCAACGGCACGGCCCGCATCATGGCTGTCGCCTGGACGAAGACGGGCGTGGGACATGCGGTCTCCGACGCCGTCATTCGAGATCCCGTGGTGGTGACGGCCAGTGCACCGAAGTTCCTCGCGCCCGGCGATGTCTCGCAATTGCGGCTCGATATCGCCAATACCGATGGCGATGCCGGCGACTACCGGCTGGATGTGACCAGCAACACGGCACTTACGGTCGATCAGGGTGAGATGTCGCAGACCCTGGCACTGCAAAAGGGCGGCAAGTCGTCGCTGACCGTGCCGTTAACAGGCGAACAGCCGGGCAATGGCGCAATCACCATCAAGGTCTCCAATGCCGCCGGTCTTTCGCTGGAGCAGGTATTGAATGTTCCCGTGCGTCCAGCCGTTCTGCCGGTCACGACGCGGCGTGAAATCAAGATCGCGCCCAATAGCAGCCTGACGATCAATGGCGACCTTCTGGCCGATAGCATGCTTCTCGGTTCGTCCGTCGCCGTCAACGTCACACGCTCGCCAGCCTTCGATATTCCGGCGCTGGTGATGATGCTCGACAAATATCCTTACGGCTGCGCCGAGCAGACGACGAGCCGCGCTTTGCCGCTGCTTTATCTCTCGGAAATGACCAAGGATAGCGGCATTGCCGAGGACCCGGATACCCGCCGCCGCGTGCAGGAGGCGATCTACCGGGTGCTGTCCTTCCAGTCGAGTTCCGGCAGTTTCGGCCTCTGGTCTCCCGGTTACGGAGATCTGTGGCTGGATGCCTATATCAGCGACTTCCTGACCCGTGCGCGCGAGCAGGGTTACGATGTTCCCGAACAGGCGATGGTGCAGGCTTTGAGCAACCTGCAAAACGGTCTTTCCTACGATAGCAACGTCAAGGATCGGGGCAACGAGATCGCCTATTCGCTTTACGTTCTGGCGCGCAACCGCAAGGCGGCGATCAACGATCTCAGATATTATGCGGATACGGCGCTTGCCGATTTCCCCACACCGCTTGCCAAGGCGCAGGTTGCCGCAGCCCTTTCGCTTTATGGAGATCAGGCACGCGCGAAGACTGTGTTCGGTGCCTCGCTCGATATGGCGAGCCGTGCCACCAAGGTTAGCTTCGCAAGGGCGGATTACGGTTCCGCCCTGCGTGATGGCGCAGCGACGCTGGCGCTTGCGGCGGAAAGCCGTCCGGTTCCTGCCGTCGTGCCGCAACTTGCAGGTGCCGTGGCGAAGGAATGGGAAAAGAAACCCTATACCAGCACCCAAGAACAGGCATGGATGCTGCTTGCCGCCCGCGCCGTCAAAGGTGAGGACAAGGATATCCGTCTTGATGTGAACGGCGATTTGCAGACCGGCGGTTTCGGCAAGCGGATGAGCGGCGACGAATTGCTGGCGGCACCCTTGAAGATCGCCAACGCGTCGGCTGATCCGGTCACGGCGGTGGTCACCACGGTCGCGCCCCCGGCACAACCGCTTGCCGCCGGTGGCGAGGGCTTCACCATTACCCGTACCTATTATTCCATGGATGGCGAGGAGGTGAACGCGAGCGAGGTGGTGCAGAACGAGCGTTACGTGGCGGTGCTGAATGTCACGCCTAAAAATGACTGGCAAGCACGCATTCTCGTGACTGACCTTCTGCCTTCCGGTTTCGAGATCGACAATCCGAGCCTCGTCAATTCTGCCGCCCTTTCGAATTTCGACTGGTTGCCGGAAACCGAAGCTGCGCATACCGAATTCCGCTACGACCGGTTCGTGGCGGCCTTCGATCGCACGGCTGGCGACAGTTCGGAAATCACGCTGGCCTATGTGGTCCGGGCCGTCACCCCGGGCACTTATGATCATCCGGCGGCCTCGGTCGAGGATATGTACCGGCCGCAATTTTCCGCCCGCACGGCAACGGGCCGCATGGAGGTGCGTTCGGCAACCCCATGAGGCGAAAAAAGGCGATCATCGTCGGCATCGTGTCGGCCGCTCTGCTTGTAGGCGGTGCGGCCTTCGGTCTCGATGCGCTGGACAAAGCCTATCCACCACCACTGGAGGCTGCGCAGCAGCGGTCCTTCGAGGTGCTGGATAGAGACGGGCGGTTGCTGCGCGCATTTGCGACACCTGATGGCCGCTGGAGGCTGAAAACCAGCGCTGCAGAAGTCGATCCGCAGTTCCTGCGCATGCTGATCGCTTACGAGGACCAGCGTTTTTACGACCATCACGGCATTGACCCGTGGGCGCTGCTGCGCTCCGCCTGGCAATTGGCAAGCAACGGCCGGATCGTCTCCGGCGCCTCGACGCTTTCCATGCAGGTGGCGCGGCTGATCGAACCGCGCACCGACCGGTCGTTTTCGGCGAAGTTTCTGCAGGGATTGCGCGCGCTCCAGATCGAAAGACGGCTCGACAAGGTGGAAATCCTCGATCTTTATCTGAATATCGCGCCTTATGGCGGCAATCTTGAGGGTGTTCGTGCCGCAAGCCTCGCCTGGTTTGGCAAGGAGCCCGCCCGGCTCGACACGGCGGAGGCGGCTCTTCTGGTTGCGCTGCCGCAATTGCCGGAGAAACGCCGACCGGACCGCTTTCCGGATGCGGCAAGGCAGGCGCGGGAGAGGGTTTTGCAGCGCCTTGCCGTGGAACGCGTGGTGGGTGAAGGCGAAGCAGAGCGGGCGACCCTTGCAGCCGTTCCCGCCAACCGGCGTGATCTGCCGGCCTATGCACCGCATATGGCGGCTGCCGCACGCGTGAAGTTTGCCAATGCCACCGAGGCGCACTCGACGCTCAGATTGCCGATCCAGCGGGAACTGGAAGCCGTTGCCCGCCATGCAGCGGAAAAGCTGACAGAAAAGGTCTCCGTCGCCATCGTCATGGCCGACGCGCAGACCGGTGATATTGTGGCTGAAGTTGGTTCCGCTGATTATCTCGATACTGCAAGGCGCGGTTTCGTGGAGATGAGCCGCGCCGTGCGCTCGCCGGGCTCCACTCTCAAGCCATTCATCTATGGCCTTGCCTTTGAAAATGGTCTCATCGGGCAGGAAACCATCATCGAGGATCGCCCGGCGGATTTTTCCGGTTACCGCCCGCGTAATTTCGATATGCATTATCAGGGTGATGTCAGCATCAGGCAGGCACTGCAACTGTCGCTCAATGTGCCCGCCGTAAAGCTTCTGGATGCTGTCAGCCCATCTGCGCTGATGGTGCGTTTTCGCCGCGTGGGCGTGAAGCTCGTGCTTCCCACCACCGAGGCGCCGGGCCTTGCCATTGCGCTAGGAGGTGCTGGTATTTCGCTGGTTGATCTGGTGCAGCTTTATGCGGGCCTTGCCGGCGGCGGCGACCCTGTGCGGCTGGGGGACGGTGTGCGCTCCGCGCCGCAACGGCTTGCCGGAGATCGGCTGTTTGCCGACGCTGCGATCTGGAACGTCTCCGACATCCTGTCCGGTGTGCTGCCGCCACTCGGCATGAAGCAGCGCGGCATCGCCTACAAGACCGGCACCAGCTACGGTTACCGTGATGCCTGGTCGGTAGGTTATGACGGGCGGCATGTCATCGGCGTCTGGGTCGGTCGTGCCGATAACGGCGCCGTCCCGGGCATTGCCGGTTATGCGACGGCAGCCCCGATCCTCTTCGAGGCTTTCGAGAAATCCGGCGTGGCGATCACGCCAATGCCTGCTGCACCTTCTGGCGTCGCGCGGGTGGCCGTGAGCGACCTTCCCGCCAACCAGCGGCGTTTCACATTGACCGCAAGCGGCCTGCTTTCGGCCTCAAGGCGCGAAAGCGCGCCGCGCATCGTCTATCCACCGGAAGGGGCTAGGGTGGAGCTCTCCAGCCAGTCAGGCATTTCGCCGCTAGTGCTGAAGCTGCAAGGCGGCCGCGCGCCCTTCCGCTGGCTCGCCAACGGCAGGCCGCTCCCGGATGCTTCGCTCCGCCGCAACAGCGAATGGCGACCGGAAGGGCAGGGGTTTTCAACGCTGACCGTGATAGACGCCGATGGCCGCGCTTCGAGCGTGCGCGTTTTCATCGAGTGAATTTTTGACGGCTTGCGCACCACGCTGCTGAACGCCGCGTCGCAGGCAGCTTCTTGCCCGCGTCATAGAAGTTCATTTGCAGAGACCTGATGCAACGTGGAAGGAGGAACGGCGATCACGCAACGTCGAGTGAATGACGATCGATACGCTCCTGAAGTGCGACCACAACCGCATGCAGGAATTCTCTGCATCGAGGGTCGACGGTCTTCGCCAGTGTCATTTCCAGCCGGCTGCGGATCTTGTCCATGAACCCAACATGATCGAAGCTGTCGGCGGCGATATTTACCTCGACTTCTTCCATATAGTGCAACAGGTGCGGTTCCAGTGCGAGATTTGGGTCCATCCGGTATCTGGTGGCCATCTGCTCTGCAAGCGTTCCCATCTGTACGTATGGGCCATATTCGTTGATCATTCTGTCTCCTTCATCGGGTGTGAGCATCTTAGATAGGTGCTGTTTGTGGATGCACGAGATGTGTTTGCGATCAAACGCGCAAAAGACCGGAGCTAATTGGTAAAACGAACGTGACCAATCGATGCGGTCGCCGTTCGAAAATACCGGTGTGCACGCTGACCGAAACGGGACAGCTATTATGTTTGTCTAGGACTAGAGCCGCATGGCGAGCAGTGAAGCGGGTCACGACATTCCGCTCTTTTCTATATTATTGTTTTAAACTGAATTTACAGGAAAATGGTGTCCACGAGAGGATTCGAACCTCCGACCCCAGGATTCATACCACTTCGGCTTTAGCCGCCGCCCATCTCCATTGGATAGGACGTTCGTGGTCTGGACTGTCCCTTCACCGTGAGCCTTTCGGCTTTTAGGTGCTGCCCATCCAGTCTCTACACCTTCACCGGATTTCTCCGGAGCTTGGCTCGGGATTGGCATGCTGGAAGACCAGCGAAGCTTTCCCCGACTTTGAGCAGATCGATTGCGTCGTTTCCGGGCGCAACCCCCAATTTGTCTTAGGAATCCTGTGCTCTATCCTGCTGAGCTACGTGGACACTGAATTGCTCTTTAACCTGCCGTAGCCGGCGGATCAACCGCGTTCTTTATCGCGGTCGATCTGTTCCTCTGCTTTCTTTGCGTCCCGGCAGTCAGTTCGTCAGGCGTTGCTCGGCAAGTTTCACCCAATAGGAAATGCCGTAGGCGATGGCGTCGTCGTTGAAATCGTATCCAGGGTTGTGAAGGCCGGCCGAATCGCCGTTGCCGATGAAGATGAAGGCACCCGGCCTTTCCTTCAACATGAAGGAAAAATCCTCGCCCGCCATGGAAGGGTCGACATCGGGGTCGACGTTCTTTTCACCAGCTACATCGCGGGCGACGCGGATGGCGTGGTCGGTCTCGTCCGCATGGTTGAAGGTAACCGGGCAATAACGCTCATAGACGACCTCGGCTTCCGCTCCATTTGCAAGCGCTATGCCTTCCGCCATCTGCTTGATGCGATCCTGCGCGAGATCACGCACCGTCTCGTCCAGACTACGCACCGTGCCGGCAATCAGCGCGTCGTTGGGAATGATGTTGTGGCTGGAGCCGGCGTGAAAGCGTGTGACGGACACAACCACGGATCGGATCGGATCGGCATTGCGCGAGGCGATCATCTGCAGATTGCCGACGATCTGTGCGCCGATGGTGATCGGGTCGATCGTGCGGTGCGGCTGGGCCGCATGGCCACCACGACCTTTGACAGTGATCGAGAACTTGTCCGGTGCCGCCATGATACCGCCCTTGCGGATGGCGAACGAGCCGAGCGGAATACCCGGCATATTGTGCATGCCGTAGACCTCATCGATGCCGAACCGCTCCATCAGGCCGTCCTCGACCATGGCGAGCGCACCCGCGCCGCCTTCTTCGGCGGGCTGGAAGATGACCGCGATGGACCCGGTGAAATTGCGGGTTTCCGCGAGATATTTGGCGGCGCCAAGCAGCATAGCGGTGTGGCCGTCGTGGCCGCAGGCATGCATGGCGCCTGCGGTTTTGGAAGCCCAGGGTTTGCCGGTTTCCTCAAGGATGGGAAGAGCATCCATATCCGCCCGAAAACCGATGGTGCGATTGCCTGGAATATTGCCTATGATGATGCCGACCACGCCCGTGCGGCCAAGACCGGTCACGATTTCGTCAACGCCGAAAGATTTCAGCTTGTCCGCAACGAAAGCTGCGGTGTTGTCGACATCATACAAAATCTCGGGATTTTCATGCAGGTGACGCCGCCATTCGCTGACTTCCTGCTGAAGTTCGGCGGCTCTGTTCAAAATCGGCATTCGTTCATTCCTGGGTTCATCGGTGCGGCATGGCGTAAAAGCCTATCCTCCGCGGTGGATAGTGCGCCGCATAATTGACGTAATCAATGTACTTTGCCATTGCTAGGACATATATGGTGAATATTGCCATTCCCTGACTGAAGACGGGAATTCGAGGATAAGCCTTGCCACAGAATCTTAAATCGCCAAACGCCGCCCGACGGCTCTCCGCAGCCATTGCCATCATGACCGCCGGCCTTGTTGCCGCTGCACCCGTGGCGAATGCCAATCCGAAAATGGTGGTCGATGTCAAAACCGGCAAGGTGATTTCCCACCAGGAAGCGTTCCGCAAGTGGTATCCGGCCTCGCTGACCAAGCTGATGACCGCCTATATCGCCTTTTCGCAGATGAAGGCCGGCAAGCTCAGCCCGCAGACGGAAGTGGTGATGAGCAAGAAGGCGGCCGACCAGCCGGCCTCGAAAATGTATTTCAAGCCCGGCCAGAAGCTGACGATGGACAGCGCGCTGAAGCTGCTGCTTATCAAATCCGCCAATGATATCGCTGTGGCGATTGCCGAAACCATCGGCGGCACCAGCGATAATTTCGTGGCGCAGATGAATGCGCAGGCGCAGCGGCTTGGCATGAGCTCCACCCGTTACATCAACGCCAACGGCCTGCCCGGCAAGGGCCAATATACGACGGCGCGTGACCTTGCGCTTCTGGCGTTGATCATCAAGCGGGAATTCCCGGAATATGCCCATTATTTCTCGCTGGAAGGTGTCACCACCGGCAAGAAGGACTACGCCAACTTCAATATGCTCGTTGGCCGCTTTGATGGCGCAGATGGCATGAAGACCGGCTTCATCTGCGCATCCGGTTTCAACCAGGTGTCCTCCGCCGTGCGCAACGGCCGTTCGGTCATAACTGTGGTGCTGGGGGCAGATAGCCTTGCCGGGCGAACCGACCAGTCCGCTGATCTGCTGCAGATGGGACTGACGGCGCCCTCGGGCCAAGGCGTTTCACTCGCCTCGCTGGCACCCTATGGCGATACCGCCGAGGTAAACGACGTCAGTGCCGAAATCTGCAATCCGAAGGCGGCCAAGGTGCGCAGCGAAAGCCGCGACGAGACCGGCCGCATGGTCATCCATTCGCCCTACGTTACGGAAATGACCCGTCCGCCGGAATATTCTTTCGCGGGTCTCATTCCCGGCAGTGAGACGGTGGCGGTCAACACCGCCAAGGGTGCGAGCGCCAAGGGACAAGTGGCCAACGTGCCGATTCCGATCCCGCGTCCGACATTCTGATTTCGCCTAACCGCACTCTTTATGGATGAGGGCGCGCGCGAAGCCTGAACGCTGCGCGGAATCTGTATTCGCAGCTTCGGTTTGTTATGATATTACAGTGTCGCTCGTGGCCTTCAGGCCCCGGGCGATTTTTTGTGATTATTGCGCGGTTCCGGATCTAATATCGGCCAACGATCTGCCGGAGCGGCCATCAACATACAGGCAAGACATGTCTCGCGATCGCATACCGGTTTCAATCATCACCGGATTTCTCGGCGCCGGAAAATCGACGCTGCTCAACCGGCTTCTCAAAGACCCCGATATGAGCGACGCCGCGATCATCATCAATGAATTCGGCGATGTCAGCATCGACCATATGCTGGTTGAAAGTGCAGGCGAGGGCATCATCGAACTGGCGGAAGGCTGCCTTTGCTGCACCGTTCGCGGCGAGCTGGTGGATACTCTGGCGGAACTGATGGACGGCATCCAGACCGGCAAGCTGAAGCCGGTGAAGCGTGTCGTGATCGAAACCACTGGTCTTGCTGATCCCGCTCCCGTCATGCAGTCTGTCATGGGCAACCCGGTGATTGCGCAGAATTTCGTTCTGAACGGCATCATTACGGTTGTGGATGCCGTGAACGGCCTGTCCACACTCGATAATCACGAGGAAGCGGTGAAGCAGGCGGCGGTGGCCGATCGGCTGGTGATGACGAAGCGCGCGCTTGCCGATGCTTCCACAATTTCCACGCTGACGGCCCGCCTTCAGGCGCTAAACCCGCGCGCGACGATCGAGGATGGTGATCGGGCGGATTGGAGTGCTGCCGCACTGCTGGATAACGGTCTTTACGATCCCGGCAGTAAAAATGCCGATGTCGGCCGCTGGCTGGGGGAAGAGGCGGAACACGATCACCACGACCACGACCACGACCACGACCACGATCACCACGACCACGACCACGATCATGACCACCACCATCATGGCGACCACGATGGCCACCATCACCACCACGATGTGAACCGGCACGACGCGTCGATCCGTTCCTTCTCGATCATTCACGACCAGCCGATAGCCCCGATGGCGATCGACATGTTCGTGGACTTGCTGCGTTCGGCCCATGGGGAAAAGTTGTTGCGGATGAAGGCCGTCGTCAAGCTGTCGGACAATCCAGACCGACCCCTTGTGCTGCACGGGGTACAGAACATTTTCCACACACCCGAGCGCCTCGCGGCATGGCCGGACCCGTCTGACCAGCGCACGCGCATGGTGCTGATTACCAAGGATTTGCCGGAGGCGTTCGTGCAGGACCTGTTTGCTGCGTTCACCGGCACGCCGCGCATCGACCGTCCGGACAGGCAGGCGATGACGGACAATCCGCTGGCGGTTTCGGGGTTGAGGTTTTAGGTCGCAAAACGGTGGTTGAAACCCGCGGGCGGGGCACCCCTTTACCCTGTCGAGTATCTCACCCTCAATGGGGAGATCGAGTGGAGTATTCTCGGCAGCGAGGGTAATTACGCTCCCTTCACGATCCTGAATCGGTGTCCTTTGGTCAACGTCGTAGTTTCAACCAGGCTATGCCCATCCTGGTTGCACATATGGGCAATATCGATAACCGCCAGCGGGTCGGTCGTCTCTACAACAAGAACATCGCCCGCCTGCAGGCCAGCGAGTTTTTTACGGCTTCTTAAAACCGGAAGGGGGCATTTAAGCCCCCTCAAGTCGAAAACTATGTCAGCCGTGTCGGTCATTCCTTGGCCCAGAACTTCCAGATCGGCTTCTTTTCCGGCGCTTCCGCTGGCGGTGCTGCGGAAAAAGCGAGCGGGTTCATGGCCGGCACAGGGACCTGGGCGGCAGTTCCGTTCTGACCAGGCCCCGAAGCCGCAGGCGTAGCAGTGGCAACCATTGTCGGGGCCGCCGGGGCAGGGTTCGATTGCGGAGCTGCGGGCTGGGTTGCCGAAGGATGCGGCGTCCGCAGAGAAGACGCGGTTGCGGTGGTCGCCGGCGAAGACGAGGTCACCTGCTGCGCCTTCTTCTCCATCAGCGCGGCATATTCCGTTTCCTTCATCAGCTTGCCGGCTTTCAGCGCCGAGCCGGTCGGAGCATAAGCGGGTTCGCGGCCCTTGCGCTTTTCGGCAACCAGCGCCTTGCGCTCCGCCTCGCTCGGGTCGTACCAGGCCATGCCGTCATATTTCTTCATCGCCTTTTCATAGGCGAGATCATAGGTCTTTTCGTAGCTAGAAAGTGCGCTCACCAGTGCTGGCGGCGTGCTCATGGCCGGGCATTGCGCAGATGCGTTGAACGTGCCGCCTTCGGTCTGCTGGTTGAAGACATATTTCTTCTCGCAGACATTCACTTCCGGCGGGCGTTTCGTGACTTCGAAATTGTCGTAACCGACCTTCAGCATCTTCCAGAAATCGAGATGTTCGCTCTGGCGGTGGCGGGCCATGTTTTCCGCGGTCATACGGAAGGGAAAGGCCTGCAGCTGAACGGTCTTCTGGCCACCCTTGAAGGCGTCGCGGGCGAAACCGTAGATTTCAAGAATCTGCGCGTCCGTCATCGAATAGCAGCCGGAGGACGAGCAGGCGCCATGGATCATCAGATTGGTGCCGTTGCGGCCGTTGGCGGCATCGTAGCGGTTCGGAAAGCCGGTGTTGATGGCAAGGTAATATTTAGAGTTGGGATTGAGGTGCGCGGGCGTCAGGTTGTAGAAACCTTCCGGCGCCTGCCGGTCGCCCTCTTTCACCTTGGGGCCGAGTTTGCCGGACCAGGCGCAAATCTGGTATTCGGCAATCTTGTCGAAGCGGTTGTCGCGCTTGGCCTTCCAGATTTCCAACGCGCCTTCTTCCTTGAAGATGCGGATCATGATCGGCGAGGTGCGATCCATGTTCTTCTTGTCGATCTCGGCAAGAATGGACGGAGAAAGCGGGTAATCAACCTTGTTTTTAACGTGGGAGACGTCGCGTTCGACGGTTTCGAGCGTATCGTTGCAGCCGCTGAGAATGAGCGCGGTGCAGGCAAGAAGTGCAAAATGTGTCAAACGCATGATCTGATCCGAAAGACGATGGCACGGGCGACGGAGTTCTACACCGTCCCGCGTGTATTTTAAATACGGTATTAACCGTTTACATCTTCTTAACTCAAATCGGACCCGCCCCTGCGGCCGCCGATACATCTGTTGATGTGACCGGACTATGGCCGAGTTGGGGCGAGATTCAAGGAAAATAAGGCTGGAGCTAGATTGTTTTGGCTTCTTTTTGATCCACCAAAAAATCTAACTGCCTCTTTTTGCGCATTTCCGCACGTAAACCGCTGCGCACTTTTACTGGAAACGCTCTAAAGGTTTCTGCCGATATCCAGGAATTTCTGGCGGCGTTCGGCGCGCAGCTGCGTGCCCGAGCGCTGCGAAAGATCGGCGAGCGCCTTGGCGATAACGTCGCCGGTGGCACCAATCACGGCCGCCGGATCACGATGCGCGCCGCCCATCGGCTCGGGAATGATGCCGTCGATGACGCCAAGCGACTTCAGATCTTCCGAGGTGATTTTCATGTTGGTCGCGGCTTCCTTGGCACGGGTCGAATCGCGCCAGAGAATGGAAGCGGCACCTTCCGGCGAAATCACCGAATAGATCGCATGTTCGAGCATGTAGACGCGGTTGCCCGTGGCGATCGCGATTGCGCCGCCCGAGCCGCCTTCGCCGATGACGACGGAGACGATCGGCACCTTGACGTTGAGGCACATTTCCGTCGAGCGGGCGATGGCTTCTGCCTGACCGCGCTCTTCTGCGCCGACACCGGGATAGGCACCAGCGGTATCGATAAGGGTCACGACCGGCAGCGAGAAGCGGTCAGCCAGTTCCAGCACGCGGATCGCCTTGCGGTAACCTTCCGGACGCGGGCTGCCGAAATTGTGCTTCAGGCGGCTTTTGGTGTCATTGCCCTTTTCCTGGCCGATAATGGCGACGGGCTGGCCATTAAAGCGGGCAAGGCCCGCCTGGATGGCAGCGTCTTCGGAAAATTTGCGGTCGCCTGCAAGTGGCGTGAAATCCGTGAACAGCGCCTTGGCGTAATCGACGAAATGCGGGCGCTGCGGATGGCGCGCGACCTGCGTTTTCTGCCACGCGTTCAGCTTGGAATAGATATCCTGCATCGCGTCATTGACGCGTGATTCCAGGCGATTGATCTCCTCCGAGGTGTCTATGCTCTCGTCTTCATCGGCAAGCTTCTTCAGCTCGATGATCTTGCCTTCAAGGTCCGAGATAGGTTTTTCGAAGTCGAGATAATTGTGCATGAGATCCGTTTCCGATCGTTTTGCGCAAGGTTTGAGCCGGATTATCCGGCGGTTCCGGTCGCTCTAATCAAGGTTTTTGCCCTGTTTGGCAAGGGGGTGATGTGTTTGTACCAGCTCTTGCAGGCGTTCTTCCAGCACATGTGTATAGATTTGTGTCGTGGAAATGTCGGAATGGCCGAGCAGTTCCTGCACGGCGCGCAGGTCGGCGCCGTTCTGCAGAAGGTGGCTGGCAAAGGCGTGGCGCAGGACATGCGGTGACACCGCCGAGGGATTGAGGCCCGCGCGAATGGCAATGTCCTTCAGGTCGCGGGCGAAAACCTGTCGCGGCAGATGCCCTTCCTTGCTGTTTGAAGGAAACAGCCACGGACTTTCCGGACTGTCAGCCTTTTTGGGGGACGCGGGCGTCCTGCTTTTCTCAGGTACGAGCGACTTCCTGGCCGCGTCGTATTTTTCCATCGCCTCGATGGCCGCGCGAGACAGCAACACCATGCGGTCCTTGTTGCCCTTGCCGCGGATCATCAGGAAGCGTCCCTCCTGGCGCAAAACCTTGACCGGCAGCGAAACGAGTTCGCTGACGCGCATGCCGGTCGCGTAGAGAAGTTCGAGCAGGAGATGCATGCGGATGCGGGCAAGCTGGCCGGGGCCGGTTAAGGCGGCCTCTTCAGCAGCGATGCCAAGAAGTTTTGTCACGTCCGCGACGCTCATCGTCTTGGGCAAGGTGAGGCCCTTCTTGGGTGCATCGATGGTACCGGTCGGGTCGTCGCCGCGAAGTCCTTCAGAATAGAGGAACCGGTAGAATTGCCGCATGGAAGACAGGCGTCTTGCCTGCGACGTGGCTGCAAAGCCCTGAGTGGAAAGATGGGTCAGATAGGCCGACAGGTCTGCCGTGGCGGCTTCCATCAAGGACTGGCCTCGGCCACCGAGAAATTCACGCAGATCGGAAAGGTCGCGTTCGTAAGAAGAGAGCGTATTGGCGGCGGCACCCCGTTCGGCGCTCATCATTTCCAGAAAACTTTCGAGCCGCGCGCCGTCCCGCCCGCTCATCTCTTTGCTACTCATGGGGTGCGCCTTGCCGGCTCCGCCGACGGCGGGTTCAGCCGCTCGGAAGGAATGCGCACCGTCACCTCGCGATCATTGGGCTTGACGAACATGACCAGCAGCACCATGCCGCCATAGATCAGCCCCGCGATGGTTGCCAGTATCATCGTGAAGCGGAAGAGGGTTGGCATGGCGGCTCCGTGAGGGTGGCTGTCTGAAGGTATATGCGGTGCAGCGAAAGCGGCGACAAGATCAAAAAGCGGTAGTCCGCCGCTGCCGCATGCGGCGATGAATGTGATTCAACGCAATTCAGTCAGCAATTTGGCTTGACGCTTCGTAAACATTTGCAGATATCCATGCCAAACGGGCTTTCAATTTTATGAATGAAAAGAATTTATCTGTCCCGGTCACACTCGGGGAGCAAGCGCGGGCCAAGCTCGCCGGGCGCAACGTCGTCTTTGTCGGACTGATGGGGGCTGGAAAGTCCGCGATCGGTCGCATGGTCGCCCAGCAGCTCAAGGTCTCCTTCATCGACACGGATGTCGAAATCGAGCGTGTTTCCCGCATGACGATAGCCGAACTTTTCGCCACCTATGGCGAGGAGGAGTTCCGGGCGCTGGAAACGCGGGTCGTCAAGCGGCTGCTGCGCGGTGGCCCCAAGGTCATTTCTACCGGCGGCGGCGCTTTCATCAACGACAATACCCGCCGGCACATCACGCGCGGCAGTGTGTCGCTGTGGCTGAAGGCCGATATCGAGGTTTTGTGGGAAAGGGTCAACAAGCGTGATCATCGCCCGCTTCTCAAGACCGAAAACCCCAAGGCCACGCTGGCGGCCCTGATGGAGAAACGGTATCCGATCTATGCGGAAGCGGATCTGACCATCGAATCCCGCGATGTCCGCAAGGAGATCATCGTGACCGAAGTGCTGGCCGCCATCGCCGGCCTTGAACAGAAAGACTGAGCATCATGACGCCTTCCGAAATCCACACCGACGAACGTCTTGTCCATGTGCCGCTCGGTGAGCGCGCTTACGACATTCTGATCGGACCGGGCCTGATCGGCAGGGCGGGCGGCGAGATTTCGTCGCGGCTGAAGGGCAGGCGTGCCGCTATCATCACTGACGAGCATGTTGCACCGCTTTACCTCGAAGGCCTGATGGACGGCCTGCAGACGGATGGCATCGAAGCCGTTTCGCTGACCTTGCCCGCAGGCGAGAAGACCAAGAGCTTCGAACATCTGGTCACTGTTTGCGATGCCGTTCTCTCCGCACGGGTGGAGCGCAACGATGCGGTGATTGCACTTGGCGGCGGTGTTATCGGCGATCTCGCCGGTTTTGCGGCGGGCATCGTGCGTCGCGGCGTGCGTTTCGTGCAGATACCGACCTCGCTTCTGTCGCAGGTGGATTCCTCCGTCGGCGGCAAGACGGGCATCAATACCCGCCAAGGCAAGAACCTTGTCGGCGTTTTCCATCAGCCCGATCTGGTGCTGGCCGATACGGCGGTGCTCGATACGCTGAGCGAGCGCGAATTCCGCGCCGGTTACGCCGAGGTGGTGAAATACGGCTTGATCGACAAGCCGGACTTCTTCTTCTGGCTGGAAAAGAACTGGGATGAAATCCGCACCGGCGGTCCCGCCCGCATCCAGGCGATTGCCACAAGCTGCCAGGCGAAGGCCGATGTGGTGGTGGCCGACGAGAAGGAAAACGGCGTACGCGCCCTTCTGAACCTCGGCCACACATTCGGCCACGCGCTGGAGGCAGCAACGAATTATGACAGCAAGCGGCTGGTGCACGGCGAAGGTGTCGCCATCGGCATGGTGCTGGCGCACCAGTTTTCCGCCCGCCTCAACCTTGCAAGCCCTGATGATGCCGCGCGCGTCGAAGCGCACCTCAAGGCGGTTGGTCTGCCAGTGTCAATGAAGGATATTCCAGGTGAACTGCCGCCGGTCGAGATGCTGATGGCGGCAATTGCGCAGGACAAGAAGGTCAAGGGCGGCAAGCTCACCTTCATCCTAACTCACGGCATCGGCCAGTCCTTCGTGGCCGACGATGTCGCGACGTCCGAGGTGCAGTCTTTCCTGTCGGAAAAGCATCCCGGCTGAGGCTTAAGGCGCGCGTTGCCTAGAACCGCGTCGGCTCCCCCGGCGCCGCCGCCTCGATGGCGAGGGCATGCAGCCCGGCGTCGAGTTCCGGTTTCAAAAGTGCATTGATCGCCCGGTGGCGCTCAATGCGTGACTTGCCTGCGAAGCTTTCAGACACTATCTGAACACGCATATGCGTCTCGCCGGTGCCGGTTATGTCCGGCTGATGGCCGGCATGCATCTGGCTTTCATCGATCACCACCAGGCGTTGCGGCGAAAAGCTCTGCCGAAGCTTTGTTTCTATGCGTTCTCGCAGGGACATGCGATGGGCTCCAATCCTGTTGGCTGGTCTTTAAAAGGGGCTACCTAAAAGCCTGCAACATTCCGCTTTGTCAATTCTTGTTGTGCGCCTTTTCGCACCCCATAATCAGGGCATCATGAAACTGGATTCGAAATATTTCGACCGCATCCGTACACGCAGAAAAAGGGATAGGGAACCTGAGGTTCAGGCCCCGACCTGCCAGTGGGACGGATGCGACAAGCCGGGCGCTCACCGTGCACCTGTCGGCCGCAATGCCGAGGGGCAATTCTTCCTGTTCTGTTTCGAGCATGTGAAGGAATACAATAAGGGCTATAATTATTTCTCCGGCCTGTCTGACACCGAGATCGCCCGTTACCAGAAGGAAGCGATCACCGGCCATCGTCCCACCTGGACGGTTGGCGTGAACAAGACTGCGCGCGACAGCCCGCTGCACTCCACGCTGCGTTCCGGCGCGGCGGGCGCGGCCAATGCCCGCATCCGCGATCCTTTTGGCTTCACGAATGGTTTTGCAAACGGGGCAAAGGCCGGCGGCCAGCGCCTGCAGCAGGACCGCAAGTTGAAGACGCTGGAGGCGAAAGCCTTCGATACGCTCGGCCTTTCTGCGGGTGCAAAGCAGGAAGAGATAAAAAGGCGCTATAAGGAGCTTGTCAAAAAGCACCATCCTGATGCTAATGGTGGCGATCGCGGCTCGGAAGAACGTTTTCGGGCTGTTGTTCAAGCATATCAATTGTTAAAGCAGTCAGGTTTCTGCTAAGCCAACGTTCGTGTTTACCGCCTGATTGATGATGTGGCCGGGTGGCCGCCGCCCGCCTTGGAGACGTGATGAGCAAAATCGACCTTGATATTTCCAACCTGCCCGACACGACGGTGTCCGTGCGGGAGGTTTTCGGCATTGATACGGATCTGCGGGTTCCCGCCTATTCGCAGGGCGACGCCTATGTGCCCGACCTTGATCCCGACTATCTTTTCGACCGCGATACGACGCTCGCTATTCTTGCCGGTTTTGCTCACAACCGACGCGTCATGGTTTCCGGCTTTCACGGCACGGGAAAGTCCACCCATATTGAGCAGGTAGCTGCCCGCCTGAACTGGCCCTGCGTGCGCGTCAATCTTGACAGCCACGTCAGCCGTATCGACCTCGTCGGCAAGGACGCCATCGTTCTTAAAGACGGCAAGCAGGTCACCGAATTCAAGGACGGCATTTTGCCCTGGGCCTACCAGCACAATGTCGCGCTGGTCTTCGACGAATACGATGCCGGTCGCCCGGACGTGATGTTCGTCATCCAGCGCGTGCTGGAATCCTCGGGCCGCCTGACGCTGCTCGACCAGAGCCGCGTTATCCGTCCTCACCCCGCCTTCCGCATTTTTGCGACCGCCAACACGGTCGGCCTCGGCGACACGACGGGCCTTTACCACGGCACGCAGCAGATCAACCAGGCGCAGATGGACCGCTGGTCCATCGTCACCACGCTGAACTACCTGCCGCATGAGCAGGAAGTGAACATCATTGCCGCCAAGGTAAAGAGCCTCAACAACCCGAAGGGTCGCGAAACCGTCTCCAAGATGGTGCGTGTGGCCGATCTTACCCGTTCGGCCTTCGTCAACGGCGACCTTTCCACGGTCATGAGCCCGCGTACCGTCATTACCTGGGCGGAAAATGCGGAAATCTTTGGCGATCTCGCCTTTGCGTTCCGCGTGACCTTCCTCAACAAGTGCGACGAACTGGAGCGCACGCTGGTTGCCGAACAATATCAGCGGGCTTTCGGCGTCGAGCTGAAGGAAAGTGCTGCGAACATCGTTCTCAGCGCCTGATCTTCCCCGGCTTGTCCGGAGAACATCACCGATGACTTGAAGACGCCGGCGGGCCGCGCATCCTTGGATGGGCGGCTCCGAAGCGTCGACAACTGACAGGAAAGACAATGGCAGCGCGCGGCGACAATTCCAGAGCAAAACCGGGTACGGCGGTCGATACCGAACCGTTGCGTCAGGCGATTGCCGGATGTGTGCGATCGGTTGCCGGCGATGCAGAAGTTGAGGTCGTTTTCGCCAATGAGCGGCCTGGCCTTGCCGGAGAGCGCATGCGCCTGCCGGAAATTTCCAAGAAACCCACCGCGCAGGAAATCGCCGTCACCCGTGGCCTTGGCGATTCCATGGCGCTTCGCCTTGCCTGCCATGACGCTGACACCCATGCGGTGATGTCGCCGCAGGGTGCCGAGGCGCGGTTGATCTTTGACGCTGTTGAGCAGGCGCGGGTGGAATCCATCGGTGCACTGCGCATGCCGGGCATGGCCTCCAACATTCAGGCCATGAACACGGAAAAATATGCCAAGGCGAATTTTTCGGGCATCAACACGAAGGACGATGCACCGCTTGCCGAAGCCGTCGCCCTTTTGGTGCGCGAGAAGCTGACCGGCGAAAAGCCACCGGCCAGTGCCGGCAAGGTTCTCGACCTGTGGCGCGACTTCATCGAGGACAAGGCCGCCGGCGACCTGAGCGACCTTTCCAAGGTGATTGGCGACCAGAAGGCTTTTTCGCGGCTGGTGCGCAAGATGCTGACCTCCATGCAGATGGCGGAGGAATTCGGCGACGACGATAACGAGCCGGAAAGCCAGGAGGCAGAATCCGACGAGGAGCAGCCGCGCACTAACGAGACCGAAGAAGAACAGGTCGAGGAAGAAGCCGGTTCCGATGCGACGCCCGCTGATGAAAGCGAGGCCTCGCAGGAGGAGATGGAAGAAGGCGAGATGGACGGCGCCGAGATGTCGGACGAGGAAATGTCCGACGATCTCGATGAGGATTCCGAGACGCCCGGCGAGACCCGCCGCCCCAACAGCCCCTTCGACGATTTCAACGAGAAGGTCGACTACCGCATCTTCACGCAGGAATTCGACGAGGAAATCCACGCCGAGGAACTGTGCGACGAGGCGGAGCTTGACCGCTTGCGCGCGTTTCTCGACAAACAGCTCGCCCATCTTCAGGGCGCCGTCGGACGTCTGGCGAACCGGCTGCAACGCCGCCTGATGGCGCAGCAGAACCGTTCGTGGGATTTCGATCTGGAAGAGGGCTATCTCGATCCGGCTCGCCTCGTACGGCTTATCATCGATCCCATGCAGCCGCTCTCCTTCAAGAAGGAGCGCGACACCAAGTTCCGCGACACGGTGGTTTCGCTCGTCATCGACAATTCGGGTTCGATGCGTGGCCGCCCGATCACGGTTGCGGCCACCTGCGCCGATATTCTTGCGCGTACGCTCGAACGGTCGGGTGTGAAGGTGGAGATTCTCGGCTTCACCACCAAGGCGTGGAAGGGCGGTCAGTCGCGCGAGCAATGGCTGGCCAGCGGCAAACCCGGCTCGCCGGGTCGGCTTAATGATTTGCGCCATATCATCTACAAGTCGGCGGATGCACCCTGGCGGCGTGCACGGCGCAATCTTGGCCTGATGATGCGTGAAGGCCTGCTGAAGGAAAACATTGACGGCGAAGCGCTGATGTGGGCGCATAACCGCCTGATCGGCCGCCCCGAGCAGCGCAAGATCATGATGATGATTTCGGACGGTGCGCCGGTGGACGATTCGACGCTGTCGGTCAATGCGGGCAATTATCTGGAGCGGCACCTGCGCGCCGTTATCGAACAGATCGAGACACGTTCGCCGGTGGAGCTTCTGGCGATCGGTATCGGCCATGATGTGACGCGTTATTACCGTCGCGCCGTGACGATCGTGGATGCGGACGAACTGGCTGGCGCGATGACCGAACAGCTTGCTGCTCTCTTCGAGGATACCAATACCGCCAGCTCGTCCCGCAAGGTTCGCCGTGCGGGATAAGCGGGGCCGGGCTTTTCTTTCCTGTAAATCGCTGGCGATGGCTGCAGTTCTTGCGGTCACAGCGCTTGTTCCGGTTCCCATTGGCGCATCGACCATCGATGTTCCGGTCAGCGTTCGTCTGTTGTCAGGCTTCGAGGTAGGCACCAGCGCCAAGCGTTTCGGCAAGCTGGAATTTATCGGCGGCATGGTGATGAGCACGCCGGAAAAACTATTCGGTGCCATATCCTCCATCCGCTTTCGCCCAAACGGGCAGGAATTCGTTGCTGTGCTGGATACCGGCCACTGGCTCACGGGCAAGATCGCACGCGGCCCGTCGGGCGCGCTGTCCGGGTTGGCTGACGTGCGTATCACTGCCATGCTGGATGCCAGCGGCCGTGAACCTTCCCGCAAGATGGAAATGGATGCGGAAGGTCTGGCGCTGCGGGATGGCAAGGTATTCGTCAGCTACGAGCAGCGGCACAGGATCGATGCCTATCCCGATCCGGGGTTCGAGACCTCAAAGCCGCTCAGCCGCCTGCCTCATCTCATTCCCAACAGCGAACTGCGCCACAATGGCGGCATGGAGGCCCTTGCGGTCTCGCCGGCCGATTCGCCGCTTGCCGGTGCCCTTGTCGTGGTGGCTGAGAAAAGCATCGATGCCGACGGCAATCTTCTCGCCGCCATACTGGAAGGCCCGTTGAAGGGCACATTCGCGGTCACCCATCACCCCTCATTCGACGTGACGGACGGCGCTTTCCTGCCCAATGGCGACCTGCTGCTTCTGGAGCGCCGCTTCAATTTCGCTGAAGGGGTGGGGATGCGCATCCGCCGCATCAAGGCTGCCGATATCAGGCCAGGCGCGGTGGTGGATGGCGAAATCCTGCTGGAAGCGGGCATGGTCTACCAGATCGATAATATGGAAGGCATGGATGTGGTGAAGGGGCCTGATGGTTCCACGCGCCTCATCATCGTTTCCGATGACAATCACTCATTTCTCCAGCGCAATCTGATGTTGGAATTCAAGCTGGTGGAGTGAAGGCTCACACCTGCTGCGCCGCCTTGTAGGCAGCCATCAGATCCTCGACGGGAATGCCGTCGATCTTCATCCCTGTCATTCGGCATCCTGCTATCTGCGCGCCGGACAGGTTGGCGTTGCTCAGTTTCAGACCGGAAAGATTAACATCGTCGATCGACCAGCCGGACATGTTGCTGTCAGTAAATGACGCGCCGGAAAAGTTGATCTGGTTGAAGCTGGTTCCGGCGAGATTGACGTCGTTGAACACCGTACCCGACAGATTGACGTCGTTGAAGCTGGAGCCTGAAAGCGTGGCGCTGGCGGCCTCCACAATATCGATAACGTCATTGATCTGCATATCTGCCTGCCTCTGAGCTGTGCCACGGACCGCACACTGCAACGCAGTCGGCTGGTTTGCAAGCGCGATTCGATCCACGCTCCCACCCCAGCCTTAAACCTGGATGACAATGGTGTCAGCCCGATTTGGCGACCTTTGGCATCGGCTTCAGCGTGTTCATCAGTGCGCCGTAGGGCAGGAGCATCACGAGGCCGACGAGGATCTTCACCGAGAGGTCGCCGAGCGCCCAGGAAATCCAGCGCGGTGCCTCCAGAGCGAAGATGCCGAGCACGGGGGCATTTTCAATGGCGAAGGCATCGTTGGGACCGACGAAGGAGAAACTCGCAGCAAAGGCGATGGAGAAGAACAGCGCGGTATCCAGCACCGAACCCAGCATGGAGCCGGCAAGAGGTGCGTGCCACCAGCGCTGGCGGCGCAGGCGGTTGAATACGGAAATATCGAGCAGCTGGCCAATCAGATAGGCGGTGCCGGAGGCAACGGCGATACGCGGGATCGAGGTCCAGAAGGACAGTGTGACACCAACAATAAAACCGGCAAGTACGACGCGGCGCGCGACTGACGGGCCGAACTGGCGGTTTGTAAGGTCTGTGACGAGAAAGGCGACCGGATAGGTAAAGGCACCCCAGGTCAAAAGATCGCCGAGATTGACGCCGAACAGCGATCCGGAAAGCGGGTATTGCACCAGAATATTGGACGCGACGACCACCAGTGTCATCAGCAGAACGTAAATGAGCGTGTAGCGCAGGTAGGGCATTTTTTTATCCTGGGTGATGCCACCAGTTGGAGCCGAATTAGAACAAGCAAAAGGCTTGAGCGGCAAAAGCCATTCAAGCCTTCTGAATATCAGTGATGTCGAAACCGCTAATTAAGCAGCTTCGGCCGTCTTCTTGGCGATCTGGCGGCGCAGGAGACGAGCGCGCATGCTCAGTTCGTTTTCGCCGGACTTCAGAAGGAAGGCATCGAGGCCGCCACGATGTTCAACGGAGCGCAGAGCTGCTGCGGAAACACGCAGGCGGAAACGCTGGCCGAGAGCATCGGAGATCAACGTAACCTGGCAGAGGTTCGGAAGGAACCGGCGCTTGGTCTTGTTGTTGGCGTGGCTGACGTTGTTGCCCGTCTGGACGCCCTTGCCGGTCAATTCGCATACACGGGACATGGGTACACCTATTTCGTTTGTCTGTTTCACCACTGGCTCGCCACCGGCAAAACCGTGGTGGCAATCCAACTGGCCATGATTGGAAAGTTGCGGTTCTATAGTCAGACGGGACTTAACAGTCAAGCCGCTCGCGAGCAAATGAAAGGAAATTCCGGCGTTTTCAACCGGCATCCGCTTTTTTATTGCCACAAGTCGGCGTATATGATCGCCCCATAAGGCCGCTTCCGCGCCTCTTTTAAGGTGATATCCAAATGATTGCCAGAGGAAAAAGCATTTTCATGGCTGTGACAATGGCGTTTGCAGGCGTATCTCCCTCGCTCGCCGCCGAAGCCCGCCATACAAGCGAATACAGCATCAATCTCGGTATTCTACCAATTGCCAAGGCGAGTTTTTCGACTCGCATGAACGGCCCGAACTATTCGATTTCCGGTTCCTTCAGCTCAGCAGGGCTTGCAAGCGTTCTGGCGGATATTTCCGGCAAGACGACGATTTCGGGTGCCAAACGCGGCCATCGGCTGCAGGCGAATACATATTCGCTTGTTTACAAGGACGGCAAGCGGGTGCGGACCTATGATGTGGTCTATCGTAACGGCAACGTCACATCGACGACGGTGAAACCGGAGCCGAAGGCGCGGCCGGACAATTGGGTGAATGTGAAGGACGGCGACCTGCGCTCCGTCCTCGATCCAATCTCTGGTCTCATCATTCCCGCCGGCGGCCGCATCTGCCCGTCGCGCCTGCCGATCTATGACGGCGAATCGCGGCTGGATCTGGTGTTGAGCCCCAGCGGCACCAAGCCCTTCAAGACGAATGGCTTCAGCGGCGATGCCGTGGTCTGCAAGGCGCGTTACGTGCCAAAGTCGGGTTATCGCCAGGGGCGCAAGGATATCGAATACCTGAAATCCATTTCCATGGAGATCTGGTTCGCCAAATCCGACAATATGGATGTGTATGCTCCGGTCTACGCCGTCATTCCGACGCGGGTAGGCCAAGTCTACATCACCGCCACCAAATATGGCGGCTGATGCAGTTACGGCGTATCGCCCGGCGACCAGCCGGGTTCGGCCATCACGAAGCTTGAAAAGGCGAAACCCGGCGAGACGGTGCAGCCGACGAGGGTGAAGTCGCCGAGGCTTTCTGCCGATTGCCAGCAATTGGCAGGTACGATCACCTGCGGGCGCTCGCCTTCCAGAATGTCGGGGCCGAGGGTAAAGGTCTGTACCTCCCTGCCATCTTCGGAAAGATGCAGGGTGATCGGAGCGCCGGCATAATAGTGCCAGACCTCCACCGCATCGGTGACGCGATGCCAGTGAGAGCGCGTCCCCTTTTCCAGAAGATAATAGATCGCCGTCGAATGGCCGCGCTCACCACCTGCCTTGTCGCGAAATGTCTGGTGGTAAAAGCCGCCCTCGGGGTGCGGCTCCAGTTCCAGTTCGCGAATGATCGCTGCCGAAGACAGATCGGCGCCCATCAGAAATTGTCCTTGCGTGTGCGGATTTCGGCAAAGACTTCGGCATCGGTTGCGCCTTCAAGGCCAAGATGACTGCGGATGCTAGCATCGGCCACCCGCATATAAGGGTTGGTCTGTTTTTCCAGCCCGATGGTGGTGGGAATGGTGAATTCATTCGCCTGCCGCGCCTTTTCGACGCTTTCGGCGCGCTCGATTAGAGCTGCGTTATCAGGATCGACGGTGAGCGCGAAACGGGCATTCGAAAGTGTATATTCGTGGCCGAAATAGACTTTCGTGTCATCCGGCAGCGCCATTAACTTCTGGAAAGAGTGCCACATATCTGTTGCCGTACGTTCGAACAGGCGACCGCAACCCATGGCGAACAGCGTATCGGCAGCAAACAGCAGGCCGTCATCGGGAAGGTAGTAGCAGATATGCCCCGCCGTATGACCGGGTGTGGCAATGACCTGAACGCGCCGTCCGGCAAATTCGAACTCGTCGCCATCGGCCTGGGACCGGTCGAGACCGGGGATCGCAATCGCCTCATCATGTGGGCCATGTATTTCGCACTGGAATTTGTCCTTCAGCGCCAGATTGGCTTCCACATGGTCCTGATGGTGATGGGTGGTGAAGATATGCGTGAGCTTCCAGCCATGCCCATGAAGAGCCTGCAGGATGGGGCCTTCCTCCGGCGCATCGATCGCGGCGGTCGCCCCGCTTTCTGGATCGTGCAGCAGAACGCCAAAATTATCACTGCGGCAAAGAAAGACGTCTATTTCCAAAGGTTTCATCGTGGTCCTCTCCATTTGCCGACCTTAGCCGGCGCATTTGTCCGCCTGAATTTCAATGTAGGCGCAGACGCCTTGAAGTCCAACCGCCTGATGCTACATTCTCGCCCATGAACACCGATATCGTCGATCTGCGCGAATTCTATCATTCCCCGCTTGGCCGCTCGGCCGAGCAGGCGATCACCATGGCGCTTTCATCGCTCTGGCCGCCTTTGCCGGAGGAAAGGCTGGTCGGCCTCGGTTACGCCGTGCCGTTTCTGGAGCGGTTCCGTCATGACACGGAGCGCACCTTTGCCTTCATGCCGGCGGGGCAGGGAGCGGTGAACTGGCCGGCAGGCGAGCTTTCCTCCACGGCGCTGGTGTTTGACGAGGAGCTGCCGCTACCCGATTCGTCGATAGACCGGGTGTTGATGGTGCATGCTCTGGAATTTGCCGAAAATCCGCGCGAAACCCTGAAAGAACTCTGGCGGGTGCTGGCGCCCGGCGGGCGTCTGGTGATCGTGGTGCCGAACAGGCGTGGGGTCTGGGCACGCATGGAACACACACCTTTCGGCTCGGGCCGCCCCTATTCGCGCGGGCAGTTGACGGCGCTTCTGCGCGAGACCAATTTTACGCCGGGGGCAAGCGCCGAAGCGCTGTTCTTTCCGCCCACCACCAGCCGCCCGGTACTGAAATTCCGCCGATACCTTGAGCTTACCGGCCGCAGGCTCTGGCCGCTGTTTTCCGGCGTTATCGTGGTTGAGGCACAGAAACGTCTCTATCAGGGATTGCCCGTTACCCAGCGCGCCTCACGCCGGGTTTTCGTGCCGGTCCTGGCGCCTCAGGGTGTGCCCACCACCCGCACCGCCGCAAAGCACGGAAAGCCGCGCTGACCCTCGACAAAGGGGCCATTCCGGTCTAATGCCTCCGGCATTGCTTTTGCCGGGCTCCCCGGCGCATTTCCGAAGGTCGATCAAATGAGTGCAGAGCTTAGCCAACCTCTTCCGCGTCCGGGTATTCTGGATATCGCCGCTTATGTTCCCGGCAAGGAACACGTGGATGGCGTCGCGAAGGTTTATAAGCTCTCCTCCAACGAAACGCCGCTCGGGCCAAGCCCGAAGGCGATCGAGGCATTCGCCGCCACCGCCAGCCATCTGGAAATCTATCCCGACGGACAGGCGATTGCGCTGCGTCAGGCGATTGCAGACGTGCATGGCCTCAACATAGCGAATATCATGTGCGGTAACGGCTCGGATGAGCTTCTTGGCCTGCTCTGCCACGTCTATCTGGGTACGGGCGATGAGGCGATCATCACCGAACACGGTTTCCTCGTCTACAAGATCCAGATCATGGGTGCGGGCGCAACGCCGGTGACGGTGAAGGAAAAGGATTGCGCCGTCGATGTGGACGCGATTCTCGCCGCCGTCACGCCAAGGACGAAGATGGTTTTCATCGCCAATCCCGGCAATCCCACCGGCACCTATGTTCCGGTCGCGGAAATCCGCCGCCTTCAGGCTGGTCTGCCGAAACATGTCGTGCTCGTGCTTGATGCGGCTTATGCCGAATATGTACGCAAGAACGACTACGAGGCCGGTCTCGAGCTGGTGTCTGGCAACCGCAACGTGGTGATGACGCGCACCTTCTCCAAGGTTTACGGTCTGGCCGCACTGCGCGTCGGCTGGATGTATGGTCCGGCCGCCATCATCGATGCGCTGAACCGGGTGCGTGGTCCGTTCAACATGAGCGCGCCGGCGATCGCAGCGGGTGCCGCGGCCATCCGCGATCAGGCATTCCTGGAAAAGGCGATCTCTCACAACACGCTCTGGCTGGAGAAACTCACGACGGTCTTCACCTGTCTCGGCCTCAAGGTCACGCCGTCAGTCACCAACTTTGTCCTCATCCATTTCCCGGACCAGGATGGCAAGCGTGCACCAGATGCGGACGACTTCCTGAGCCGCCGCGGTTATATCCTGCGTGCCGTGCGCGGTTACGGTTTCCCCAATGCCTTGCGTATGACGGTTGGTTCGGAAGAAGCCAATCTTGGCGTCATCGCCGCGCTCACCGAGTTCATGGGGCAGGCGTAATGGGCGAGATCATGTTTGAGCGCATCGCGCTTGTTGGCATCGGCCTGATCGGCTCGTCTATTGCGCGCGACATCAAGGAACTGGGTCTTGCCCGGCATGTCACGATTTCCACCCGCAGCGCGGAAACGCTGAAGCGGGCAGAGGAACTGGCGCTTGGAAGCGAGTATACGACATCCGCCGCGCAGGCCGTCACGGATGCTGATCTTGTCATCGTTTCAGTGCCGGTCGGTTCATCCGGGGCGGTTGCCGAGCAGATCGCGCCGCATCTGAAGCCCGGCGCCATCGTCACCGATGTCGGCTCTACCAAGGCCTCTGTCATCGCGCAGATGGCGCCGCATATGCCTGACAATGTGCATTTCATTCCCGGACATCCGCTGGCGGGTACGGAAAAATCCGGCCCGGATGCCGGTTTTTCCGGTCTTTTCCGCGAGCGCTGGTGCATCTTCACGCCGCTGCCGGGCACGGATGCGGAGGCGCTGGAAAGGCTCAAGGATTTCTGGCGGGCGCTCGGCTCGCGTGTGGATGAAATGGATGCCGAACACCACGACAAGGTTCTGGCGATCGTTTCGCATCTGCCGCACATCATCGCCTACAACATCGTCGGCACGGCGGACGATCTGGAGACGGTAACCGAGTCGGAAGTCATCAAATATTCCGCTTCCGGCTTCCGAGATTTCACGCGTCTCGCCGCCTCGGACCCCACCATGTGGCGCGATGTCTGCCTGCACAACAAGGATGCCATCCTCGAAATGCTGGCACGGTTCTCGGAAGACCTTGCTTCGCTGCAAAGGGCGATCCGCTGGGGGGAGGGCGACAAGCTGTTCGAACTGTTTTCCCGCACACGCTCCATCCGCCGCTCCATCATCGAGGCCGGTCAGGACGTCGATACGCCTGACTTTGGGCGTCACGCGCTGGATCAGAAGAAGTAGGGCGCTGAAGTGATATTGATATCGGCGGCGACGGATGACGATATCGAATGGCTGCTGCGGGAAGACAAATGGATCGATGAGGATTGGTTGCGGCGTTGCGTCGGACGCCGCGAATATCTCGTCGCGAAAGAAGATACGATTCTAGTCGGTTTTCTGCGGTTCTCGATGTTCTGGGGTAAGATTCCCTACATGGACATGATCCGCGTCGTTCCCGAGTTTCGGGGACATGGCGTCGGCGCAACGCTTACAGTTTTTTGGGAAACTCTGATGCGTGAGCAGGGTGCCTCACTGGTGATGACGTCCAGCCAGCAGGACGAGCGGGAACCGCAGATGTGGCATCGTCGCAATGGATACAAAGAAGCCGGCATCCTGCATCTTTCAAAAATTCAGGATGCCGCTGAGGTGTTTTTTACAAAAGCTCTCTGTTAAATCGGCGGGATCTTCCCCAGCGGAATGAAACCGCTGACGGTGGCGCGGCCGCGATCCACCACGAGGTCGACGGACGCCCTGTCGCCGCCGCCGGCGAGTGCGCGGAGCATTTTGCGGGCGGTATCGATGGTGGATTGCAGCTGCGGAAACGCCTGCTTGGCATTGTCCGACCAGGCGTCAAGCTTTTCGATCTCCAGCTTGAACTGGCCGGAGAGATAGCCCTCATTATCGAAGGAGAAGGGGCCGCTGATACGCATGGTGCGGCCTTCGCCGATATCAGCGACCAGCCGGCGAAGCTCGCCGCTCGCACCGTAAAGCCCGGCCGTATCGCTGCCGTCTACCATACCCGCCTTGCCGGCAAGGGTGACATCGGCGATGGCGTTGAGGCGCGGCAGAAGTTGCGGCCAATCCTTGATGACGGTTGACGAGTCGGTCAACGTTATCGCGCCGTCTAGATCGGCGCCGTTCTGGCGCAGATGCATTTCCGTCTTGGCGGCATCGAAATCGATCGTCTGGCCGGTAACGGTGGAAACCGCCTGAGCCTTCAGGCCGTCAATGACAAGCGAGGTGCGGTCGATACCCCTAAGCTTGGTGACGATGCTCGACTGCATGTTCTGCCAGAGGGCAGAAACCGTCAGACCATGCGCGGTGCGGATTTCAGCCGGTGCATCCAGTTCCCAGACAATGTGGCCGGGATTGTAGACCTGCGCTGCGGAACGCAATTCTCCGAACGAGGCTGAAACGCCATTCTGCTTGTCGTCCACCGTTACCTTGGAGCAGAAAAGGCCGATGCGGAACGGATAACCCTTGAAGGCAATGTCGCCGCATTCGCCGCTGACGTTTCTGGCCTGCGAAGGCGAGATGACGTTCAGAACCGTCTGCTTCAGCTTGTCGGCGGCATAAAACCACCCGGCCGTGTAAAGTCCGATAACCAGCACGACGGCGATACCAAGCCAGAGGAATTTTTTGACCGTGCCGGATTGGCTTGACGATGCCATATTGATCTCCGATGAACAGACTTCAGATAAATTCGATTTGGCTTGGGATATGGACGATTTTTGGGTCTTTGGCTACGGTTCGTTGATGTGGAACCCGGGCTTTGCCTTTGAGGAAAGGCAGCAGGCGCGGCTGCACGGTTATCGACGCTCCCTCTGCATCAGTTCAAATGTGTACCGCGGCACTGAGGAGAAGCCCGGCCTTGTTCTCGGTCTGGAGCGCGGCGGCTCCTGCCTCGGCGTTGCCTTTCGCGTGCGCGGAGCGGACCATGGTCCGGTCATGGCCTATCTGCGCGAGCGCGAGCTGGTAACGAATGTCTACAAGGAACGCGTCGTTGCCATTGCGCTCGCCGATGGCACGCGAGGCAGTGCCGTGACCTATGTGGCCGATCCCGCCCACGAGCAGTATATTGGTGGTCTGGGTGTCGCGGAAGCGGCTACGATCGTGGCTGCCGCATCGGGCCGGTCCGGACCGAATACCGATTACGTCTTCAATACCGTGCAGCATCTGCAGGATATGGGTATTCGCGACACGCTGCTGGAAAGCATTGCCGCCAGTGTCGGCACGATCGCGGTTTAGCCGGCGGGAGTGTCTTGCCCCTGAAGTTCTGCGATACGCTTCACGGCGGTCGGTGGCAGCGGCAGGTGCGGATTGTTGCGCGCGGTCTCCAGCAGCAACTCGTCGCTCGCCTTTTCCGTCACCTCGATCAATGTCTTGAAAAACACGTCCGGGTCCAGTCCCGGCTCGATGGCCGGCAAGATCCGCACCTTGAAATGGCCGGGATAACGCATTGTCGAGCGGCGTGGCCAGAAGAGGCCGGGATGCATGGCGACCGGAATGACGGGGACTTTGAGGTCGCGGTAAAGACGTGCGATGCCATAACGATATTCGGGCTCAGCGCCCGGTGGCCGGCGCGTGCCTTCGGGATAGATTATGAGTTCGCGGCCAGCCGCCATCTCCTCTCTCGCCCGCTCCATGACCTTTAGCATCACCTTGCCGCGCGCGGCGCGGTTGACCGGGATCATGCGCTGCTTCATCGCATACCAGCCGAACAGCGGGATCCACAAAAGCTCGCGCTTCAGAATATAGACCGGATCGGGAAGGTTGGGCAGCAGCGCATAGGTGTCCCAGAAGGACTGGTGTTTGGGGGCGAAGATACAGCCGGTTTCGGGAATGTTTTCCAGCCCCTCGATCTCGAAGGTGGTGCCGACAATGGTCTTCATCAGCCAATGGTTGGATCGCGCCCAGTTCTTGGGGATTTCATAGGCTACTCTGCGCGGCAGGATGAAATAGATCGGCGTGAGCACGATCATGCGGACAATCAGATTGAGATAAAACAGCGTATTGAAAAGAAAAGAGCGCAGCTTGAGCATCGACAGACTTCCCGGGTTGCAGCCGTTCCGAAGCTCAGGCGCGCCTCGATGCCGGATGCCGATGCCAGACGCCTACACGAAAACAAGGCTCCGCAGCAAGCGTGTTCTCTCCGTTCTTTCCATTCACGGGGAAGAGGTTGCCGCCTTGATCGTGGTGTGATCGGCGCCCGCCTTGCGCAACCCGTCGCCCTTGCCGAGCCCGGTCAGGTCGCGTCCTGCTGCAATCACGAATTTCATGTATTCGTAGAGCATGGTTCGGACTACATCTGGCTCCGCGAACCAGTTGGTGCGGGCAAGGTCGGCGCTGATAACGGGATAGGCGATGAATTGGGTCTGCGGGCTGGCATTGTGCAGTTCATGCAGGCTGCGATGCATATGGTAATTGTTCGTAACGACGACGATGGAGGAATAACCGTGGTCGCGTATCCAGCTCGCCGCCTCGTTGGCATTGCCGATGGTGTCTATGGCCTTGTAGCCCATGTCCACGCAGCAGGAAAACATGTCCGAAGAGCCTTGCGTCATCTTGCGGATTTGCGTGCGGGTGGTGGCCGGATTGACGCCGGAAATCAGAAGGCGCTTGCCAACGCCGTCCCGCAGCAGGCCGACCGCCTGTTCGATGCGCTGATAACCACCGGTCAGAACGATGATCGCGTCGCCCTTGGCGCCTTCGGGCGGGCGCATGGAGGCGACCGAATCTGCGAACCACAAAAAACCGCCGGAAAAAGCCCCGAGAGTAATGACGCAAAGAAGGATGAGACCGCGAATAAAACGGCGCAGGCGACTTCGCCGCGACAACAGGCCCTTTTTTGCCTGTCGCGTGGTCGTCTGCTCCTGATCATGGTCCGTCCGACTCACAAACATTCCTCCTGAATACTCGCCGATTAAGGCAAGGAACAGGCATTTTTGTCCACCGTCCGCAAGTTACATCCGGCGTGTGAAGGGTGCAGTTTCCTCGCGAGATCCGGGAGACGTCGTCACGATGCGACACCGTCGCTTTTAGACGGATCGGAACGGACGCGGTCGATATCGTCGATCGTGCGGATGACGGTCACACGCGCGGTGATCGTGGTGAGCAGCGCGATGATGATCATCGTCGTGGCGATGCCGATATAACCACTGAGGCCAACGGAAAAGGAGCCGAAAAGCGCACTTGCCTGATCGCTTTGCGGCGTTGCAACCGTGCTCGATTGCCAGAAACCGGCGGCAAGGAAAACTGCCGCGGCGAGGGCGCTGCCCGCTGCCGCACCTTTCAGGCTGATCTTCAGGAAGTGCTTCTGGAATTCCCGCGCGACGAAGCTGCTTTCGGCGCCGACGAAATGCAGCACCTCGACGATGTGCCGGTTGCCGGAAAGCGCGCCGCGCGTTGCAAACACCACCGTCAGCACCATGGCGGTGAAGACGAGGATCAGGACCCCGACGCCGATCATGACAGTGGTCCTGGCCATGGAGACGAGCCTGTCGACCCATGTACGGTGGTCATCCAGAAACGCCTGTGGAATTTCAGCTTTCAGCATATCGCGCATGGCCTGAAAATCGGGCGGGTGGTTTTCATCGATGGTAATCACGACGAGGCGCGGCACCGGCAGTTCGGAAAGATCGAGGCCACTGCCGAGCCACGGCTCCAGAAGACGCGCGGTGGCGGCATCATCGAGGATCGTGCCATCCCGCGTGCCGACGAAGGTGAGCGCCAGAGAACGTGCCTTGGTGAGCGCTGCATTCATGTCCAGCCCGTCCTCGGGTTTGATCTGAATGGTGATTTCGCGGGAAATCTGGCTCTGCCAGGTGGCGGCGGTGGCACGCACCATGGAAACGGCACCAAGCGTCAGGCAGGCGAGAAAGGCCATGATGGCGATCACCACCATCAGCGCATTGCCCTGAATGTTAGAGGGCGGCAGAATGGGTGCCATCGGGCGGATACGCATCGGCGGCCGCTTCGGTGCGGTCGCCTCTGGTCTTAACTGTTTGCGGTTGATCTCATTCATAGATGTCGAGCCGCCCTTCGGTGAGGATCATCCGGCGTGCGTCGATCTGGTCCATCAGGCCGAAATCATGGGTGGCGATGACCACAGCGGTACCCAGCCGGTTGAGCTCCAGAAAGAGGTTGAGAAGGCGCTTGGCCATCGGCGGGTCGACGTTGCCGGTCGGCTCGTCGGCCAGCAAGATTTCCGGCTGGTCCATCAATGCACGGGCAATGGCGGCGCGTTGCTTTTCTCCACCGGAGAGGATGGCCGGAAGCACATTGATGCGCTCGCCAAGCCCGACCCATTTCAGAAGCTCGATGACGTCGTTGCGGTAGGCGCTTTCTTCCTTGCCGCGCACACGCAGCGGCAGGGCGACATTCTCATAGGTCGTCAGATGATCGAGCAGCCGGAAATCCTGAAAGACGATCCCGACGCGGCGGCGCAGCATGGGTAACTCGCTGCGCGGAATGCGCGACACATCGCGGTTGAACATGCGGATATTGCCGCGTGTGGGCTGCAGCGACATCAGCAGCAGGCGCAGGAACGTGGTTTTGCCGGCACCGGAAGGGCCGGTCAGAAACTGGAACGAACCCTTGGGAATGTCGAAGGTCATGTCCCTCAGGATTTCGGGGCCCATGCCGTAACGCAACCCGACATTTTCGAAATGGATCAACGGACTTCCAGTCTCTTCGTTTCGTGGTGGTTCGCAAACCGCTGGCGCGTGAGGCCCGGATGCGCCGTTTAACCCGGTTCCGATGGCCTATGCGAGCCGTTTTTGCGAAGCATTAACCAATTAAATTTAAAACTTGGCAGGATTCGTTGCAATGCCCAGTTTTGCGGGCCGGAAAACCTCACCCAAGGAATTCTATGGCTATGTTCCGTTCATCTCGCCGGCAAGCGGCATTCGATTTCGACCTCCTGATGCCGGAAGCGCCAGTGCGCCGGACGGCGCGGGCAACCCACACCGGCCCCGATGTGGTAGACGCGGAATTTGTCACCATCAAGGAAAACCGTGTCCGTCAGCCCGGAAACGATAATCGCGGCGCGATGCGCCGGCAGATGGAAAAACCGCCCGTCACCGCCAGTGCTCTTGGTTACGCGTTCATCGGCTGGGTGGACCGCAAATTGTCGCGCCTGTCTGTGGATGCCTATTCGGCGCTGGTTGCGGCGCTCGTCATTTTTGTTTTCATCTGCTCAGGCGGCCTGTCGGTGGTCGTGCCGGAAAAGCCGGTCGTTGCGGCCGCAAACCCGCTTGCCATTTCCCATGTCACCATCACGCCGCAGGAGGCTGGCGGCATGGATGTCCTGCTCATCAACGGTATTGTGGAGAACAACGGTACCGCTCTGGAAGAGGTGCCGGCACTTCGCGCCGACCTCTTCGTTGCCAAGGGGCAACTGGTCGCCAGCATGGTCATCGAACCGCCGGTCAGGCAGATGCAGCCCGGTTTCAGCCACGGATTTTCGGCAAAGTTGCGGCATCCCGGTGGAAAAACGCCTGAGATCAAGCTTTCCTTCGTCGAAGCGGGTGCTTCCGAACGTTGACTGTGCTAACGCGTGGTCTTCGTATTTTTACTGAAAGGTAAAATCGGCAAGGCGCAGCACAGGAGAAAGAATGCCCGTCGTCCGTGGAAAAAACATTGAGCCGCTTTACACCGCCGAGCAGATTGCCGAGCGCAATCGCGACATGGCCAAGCATATAGCGAGCGGCCCGACCAAGGATTTGCTGGTCATCGCCGTGCTCAAGGGATCGTTCATTTTCGCGGCCGATCTCATCCGCGCGCTGCATGACAGCGGCCTTGCCCCCGAAGTCGAATTCATCACGCTTTCGAGCTACGGTGCCGGCACCGTTTCGCAAGGGGTGAAGATCGTCAAGGATATCGACAGCGACGTGAAGGACCGCGATGTTCTTCTGATCGACGATATTCTCGAATCCGGCCGCACGCTGCGTTTCGCCAAGGAACTGCTTTACGAACGCGGCGCCCGTCACGTCACCATCGCCGTGCTGCTCGACAAGAAGGTCAAGCGCAAGGAAGATCTGGAGGCCGACTATGTCGGTTTCGAATGTCCCGATTATTTCGTTGTCGGTTACGGCATGGATGTGGCTTACGCCTTCCGCGAACTGCCCTTCGTAGGCGTCGTCAGGGGCGACGCCTGACGATTTCTGCCGTGCCGGGATGGGACATGCCGGAGACGCCTCATTAACCATTCACCCAGCGAAACCCTGGGTGTTTACCTCTTGAAAAGAGGAGCCTGCGATGTTGCTCACGGCTGGAAATGATGCCCAGGAGCAATGATTAATGGCGAAGATTCTGATTACCGAAGATGAGGATGCATTGCGGGCTTTCGTTGCCCGTGCGCTGCGTCTCGACGGTCACGAGACCCATGAGGCGGCAGACGGCGAGCAGGGGCTGGAGAAGCTTCAGGAAACCAATTTCGATCTCCTTCTTTCGGATATCCGCATGCCGGTCATGGATGGCATCGAGCTGGCGCACCGCGCCGCCGAACGCTTCCCGGCCATGCGCATCCTGTTGATGACGGGTTATGCCGAACAGCGCGAACGTGCTGATGATCTGGCAGAAAAGATCGTGGACGTGGTTTCAAAACCTTTTGCGCTTCCGGATATCCGCAAGGCTGTTGCGCGGGCGCTTGCGGCCTGAGCGATAAGGCTACAGAGATTTGAGAAAGGGTGGCCCTTTGGGCCGCCTTTTTTGTTGCGGAGTTGTCAAATCTCTCCGCCGTCATGCTCGGGACAAGGCCGAGGATGACGTTGAGTGTTTGATAAGCTAGCCTTTCCTCAAAAATGCGCGAGGTTAAACAGGCCCGATCGCTAGGAATGGCGGCCTCCATCCTCACCGTATATCCAGCAACCGCTCCAGATAACGCCGCTCGATTTCACCCGGCGGGTTGTTGCCGAGCTTTTCGCGAATAGCCTCGAGAATTTCGCGGGCGCGCTGCACGTCGATCTCATCAGGCACCTTCACCTGGTCGCCGAAATCGGGGCCGGTTGTGCTGCGCGGACGGCCGAGTGGATCGCGGCCGTTCTGTCCGCCTTGGCCCGCCATGCCTTCCTGCCCCTGTCCGGGCTGCTGTCCCTGCTGGCGCATGGCCTGCATGATCTGGCCCATCATATCCTGTGCGCCCTGTCGCAGCGCGTTCAGCGCATTGCCCTGACCCTCGACCGCCTGTTCGCCCTGGCTTTTGCCGAGTGCTTCGCCGGCGCCTTCCATTTCCTGCTGCGCCTTGCCGAAGTTTTCGCCCGGCTCCATGCCGAGATCACGAAGGCCCTGCTGCAATTCGCCCAGCTGCTTGCCCAGCGCGTCCTGCTGCGCCCTCAGATTTTTCAGCGCCTCGCGCAATTGTTCGGCCGTCATCTGCTCGCTCGGCTGTCCGCCTTGCTGGCCGTTCTCGCCCTGCTGGCCCTGCTGGCCCTGTTGCGGTGATTCACCGTTTTCACCCGTCTGCGGGTCCTGACCTTCGCCGCCATCCTGCGGGTCGCCGCGCTGCATGCGGTCACGCAGCGCCTGATCGAGCTTGAAGGTCTCGTCCATCAGCTTCTGCTGCTGTTGCAGAATTTCACCCAGCTTGTCGATCTGCTGGCGCATCTTGCTGCTTTGCTGCTGCCCCTGCTGGCCCTGACGTTGCGGCCGTCCCGCCTGCAGGTTGTTCATCATGCGTTGCAGCTGCGAGAGCATTTCCTGTGCTGCGTCACGGTTGCCGGAGCGCGCGAGGTTTTCGATCTGGTTCATCATGTTTTCCAGATCGCGCTGCCGCAACACGTTTTGTGCCTGCTGGTTCATGTTGGCTTGCGGCGCATTCTGCATGCGCTGTGCAAGCTCGCTCATGAACTGCTGCATCGCCTCACGCAGTTCCTGCATCAGCTTGGCGATTTCCTCATCGGAGGCATTGCGCTGAAGCGCCTCGGAAAGCGCTGTCTGCGCATCACGCAGGCGTTTTTCCGCCTGCGAAAGATCACCATCCTCGATGCCGAGCGCGATCTCCCAGAGATAATCGGCGGTGTTCTTCAGCATCTCCTCATTATAGGCGAGCCGCATGCGGGTCTGCGCCGATTGCAGCAGGAGATAGTGCGTGGTGTTGGGAATGGTTTCTTCCGGACGCAGACCAACCGCCTCGTTATAGGCGATCGCCTTTGGCATCTGGCGCGTGTCGAGCGAGAATATCTGCCGCTGTTCCGCAACCGAAGCCGCCAGCGGTTCAGAGAAATTGCGGCCCGGCAGCACCATTTCATGCGCGGGGCTGCGGCCGGTCTGGCCGGCACCGTCTGTTGCCACCAGCGTGATGCGCACGCGCTTACCTGCCATGGGATGTTCGGTCAGGTTGCGGCTGGTCAGCCCCTTGATCTCGCGGTTGTTCTGCCGCGGCAGGTCGAGCTTGAATTCCGGCGGCGGGTAAAGTGCTGTTGCACCCTCCGCAACGCCAAGCGGCTCGATGATGGCGTGGGCTTCCTTGATGCCATAGTCGTCCTTGGCGGTGAAACCCACCTCCAGCGCACCATTGACGGCGCGGCGCGGCATGTTGTCGAAGCCGATGGTCGGTGGCTGGTCAGGAATGACGTTGAACACCCATTGTTCGCCATTGGCGGTGATCATGCCGCTTTCGGTCACATCCATCGCAAAGGTGCGCGGCGTAACAGGTTGATCCGGCGCGCGTTTTTCTGTCTGTGCCGCCACATCGCCACTTGCGCTGTCGGCGCGTGCCGCTTCGGGGGCAAGCTTCTGCAGGGCGCCGGCGGTCTCAGGCTCGAAGGTCACTTCCTCGCCGCCATCGCCACCGGTCATACGGATCGTCAGTTTGGAGGATTGTGGCACGGACACCGCGTCGTGGCCTGTCGCATCGCGCCCTGTCAGAAAAATCGGGGCGCGGCCGGTATAGGCGGGCGGCGTGACCCAGGCGTCGAGACGGATATCGGGATTGAGCGGACCGGCTGCCGGTCGGCTACGGAAGGCATCTGCAATCGTGCCTGCACCATTGGAATAGGAAAAACCGAAGGCGACAACCAGAAAAAGGGCGGGAATGGCGCGTAGTGCCGAGCGGTCGTAACGGGCGATATCGGGTTTCGGCAGGCCGGCATTCAGCGCGGCGATGCGTTCCGCCATACGGATCTGGTGTTCTTTCCACAAGGCGCGGGAAATGGGGGTGTCCAACGCCGGTTCGTCTTCCTGCACGCCGACTGGCTGGTGAGCGAGACCATTGCGTTCTTCCAGAAGGCGGGACGCGTCGTTGTCTGTCGGCCATTTCAGCCGGACGATTGGCAGGATGGTGCTGATGAAACCGAAAACCAGCAGGAAAACGATGCCCAGCCGTACTAAGTCAGGCATTTGCCGGTAGAGGCCGAACCATGCGAGCGCCAGAAACGCGGCGGCGATGGAAAGCGGCCACAGCGTCTTCGGTGCTACTCTTTCCGAAAACAACACGATTTTTGCGAAGAAGCGTTTAGCCGCAACCCGGCGGGCAAGATCCGGCCGCTGCGCGAATGCGCCGGTTGGGCGCTTTCTGCCTGTCCTGTCCTCTCCGGCTGTGGTCATCAATCCGTTCTCCCGGTTCTGGCCACGTCAAACGCCATTCCCGGAACGGCGAGCTGCTTGTATTATGAGAAGCAAGGATAACATTCTTTGTGGCGAAGACGAGGGCAAGCGGATGCTCACCCCCATTTTTTAGGCAGCTTCGCTCAATTGTGATCGACCAAGCCGGATGTATGGCGGATCAATCGAGCCAGGCGGGTACTGAATCGAGAGCGATCAGCTCTTCATAGGTTCCGCGCGGGCGGATGACGTGGAACTTGTCACCCTTTACCAGCACTTCCGGCACCAGCAGGCGCGAATTATAGGTGCCTGCCTGCACGGCGCCGTAAGCACCGGCGGAGCTGACGGCAATCAGATCACCCGGCTGCGGTGCGGCCATCTCGCGGTCCAGCGCCAGATAGTCACCCGTTTCGCAGACGGGGCCAACGATATCGGCCTTGATGCGAGGGGCGTCCACCGCGGGCTGCACGACCGGGCGGATGCCGTGATAGGCCTCGTAAAGCGTCGGGCGGATGAGGTCGTTCATCGCGCCATCGACAATCACGAAGTTCTTTTCGCCGCCATCCTTCACATAGATCACTTCCGTCACCAGAATGCCGGCATTGCCGACGATCAGGCGTCCCGGTTCGGTGATGATCTTGCAGTTGAGGCTCTTTAGCTCGTTCTTGACGATATGCGCATAGGCATCCGGCAGCGGCGGCGGATTATTGTCCTCGCGGTAGGGAATGCCGAGGCCGCCGCCGATATCGACGTGACTGATCGTGTGCCCGTCCGCGCGCAGGGATTCCACCAGTTCGCGCAGCAAGCGGAACGCATCCTCGAAGGGCTGCAATTCTGTGATCTGGCTGCCGATATGCATGTCGATGCCGGTGACTTCGATGCCGGGCAGAGTGGCGGCATGGGCATAGACCGCACGCGCCCGCTCATAGGAAATGCCGAACTTGTTTTCTTTTTTGCCGGTGGAAATCTTGGCATGAGTGCGCGCATCCACATCCGGATTGATGCGGAAGGACACATGCGCCCTTTTTCCGGCCTTGACGGCGCGCAGGTTGAGGACCTCAAGCTCCGGCTCGGATTCGATGTTGAAGCAGTAGATGCCGGCTTCCAGCGCGTAATCCATTTCCGCCACCGTCTTGCCGACGCCGGAGAACATGATGCGGTTTGCCGGTACACCGGCGCCAAGCGCGCGGCGCAATTCGCCGCCGGATACCACGTCGATACCCGCGCCGAGCTTTGCCAGCGTCCTCAGAACGGCCTGGTTGGAATTGGCCTTCATGGCGTAACAGACCATGGCGTCCACATCGGCGAAAGCGCCTGAGAACACCTTGTAGTGGCGCTCCAGCGTCGCGGTCGAATAGACATAGAACGGCGTGCCGACCGCCTTGGCGATCTCAGGCACGGGCACGTTTTCGGCGTGAAGCACGCCGTCGATATAGCCAAAATGGTTCACAGGCTTTTTCCCGTCAGAGAAGCTTGTCGAGGATGAACGGCCGCTCCGCCGTTGCCGGCTTCGTCTCGGTTCCGTCGGCATTGCGCTTGTTGCGCATTTCGACCGGCGTGCTCGGCGGATCGATATCGCCTTTTCGCCCGCAGGCACTGAGAGCAAGACTGACGGCGAGCGTCATGCCGATGGGAACGATGAGATTGCGCGCGGTTTTTGAAAGCATGAGCCTGTCCAAAGGAAATATGTGCTTCTCTGATAACGAAAAACAGGGCGCTTGTGCACCCTGTTTCTTGTGATCGCAGCGTAACGCAGATTTATGAGGGCGGCGGAGAAAAATGAAATCGTTTCCGCCGCTCATTTTAATTTGTCTGCGCATCGGATTTTCCGAAAACCGCTTCACACTTTTCGGTCCGATGCGTTAGTTGCGTCCACGCCACCAGGCGATCTGCTTCTTGACCTCGGAAGGAGCCGTGCCGCCGAAGCTGGTGCGGCTGGCAACCGATGCCTCGACTGAAAGGACGTCGAAAACGCCGCTTGTAATGGCCGGATGGATCGCCTGCAGGTCTTCCAGCGAAAGATCGGCCAGATCGCAGCCTTTCTTTTCCGCCAGTGCCACCGCATTTCCGGTCACATGGTGGGCGTCGCGGAAGGGCAGGCCTGCCTCGCGCACCAGCCAGTCAGCAAGATCGGTGGCGGTGGAATAGCCCGAACCGGCGGCCGCACGCATGCGGTCCTTGCGCACCTCAAGGTCGCGGATCATGCCGGTCATGGCGGCGATGGCCAGTTCCAGGCTTTCGGCGGCATCGAAAACCTGTTCCTTGTCTTCCTGCATGTCCTTGGAATAGGCGAGTGGCAGGCCCTTCATCACAGTCAGAAGCGCCACCAGCGAGCCGTTGATGCGGCCGGTCTTGGCGCGCACCAGTTCGGCGGCGTCGGGGTTCTTCTTCTGCGGCATGATCGACGAGCCGGTGGAAAAGGCATCGGACAGGCGGATAAAGCCGAATTGCGGCGTCGACCAGATGACGATTTCTTCGGCGAGGCGCGACAGATGCGTGGCGCAGATTGAGGCGATCGACAGGAACTCCAGCGCGAAATCGCGGTCGGAAACGGTGTCGATGGAGTTGCGGGTCGGCTCGCGGAAGCCGAGGGCCTTTGCCGTCATGTGGCGGTCGATAGGATAACCGGTGCCGGCCAGCGCTGCTGCACCGATCGGGCTTTCATCCAGATGTTCGATCGCGTGACGCACGCGGGCGCGGTCACGGCCGAACATTTCCACATAGGCCATGCAATGATGGCCGAAGGTGACGGGTTGGGCCGTCTGCAGATGGGTGAAGCCGGGCATGACCGTATCGGCATTTTCCTCGGCGCGGTCGAGGAAGGCGGAGATGAGCGCGGTCAGCATGCCTTCCGTCTTCTGCAGCTCTTCCTTGACCCAGAGGCGGAAATCGAGCGCCACCTGGTCGTTGCGCGAGCGGGCGGTGTGCAGCCGCCCTGCCGCCGTGCCGATGAGGGTGGCAAGCCGCGCCTCGATGTTCATGTGAATGTCTTCGAGCTTGCGCGAGAATTCGAAACTGCCGGCCTCGATTTCTGACAGGATCGTGTTCAGGCCGTGAACGATCTTGTCTTTATCTTCCTGCGAAATAATGCCTTTTTCCGCCAGCATGGTGGCATGCGCTATAGAGCCGCGGATGTCCTGGGCATAAAGCTTCTTGTCGAAGCCGATGGAGGCATTTATCTCTTCCATGATGGCTGATGGCCCGGAAGCGAAACGTCCGCCCCACATCTGGTTGGAGGATTTCTGATCTGTGCCGTCAGCCATGTTCTGCGTGCCCTGGAGTATTCGATGACAGAAAAAAGGCCGTTCAGGCTTCCTTCCGCCAGATTGGTTGCAATTGCTGCCGTTGCCGGTGTCGTGTTCGGCGCGGGTGCGGTCTGGTTCAGGCATATTGGGTCTGAGAGCCCGGTTCAAGGGGCAGCGGTTGCCGAGGCCGGTTTATGTGAAGGTGCGGCAAACCGCATCGCCTCGCTGAAACCCCTCCTGAAGGGCCAGGTGGCGGCCATGTCGGCCACGGATACGCCGCGCGTCATCCCGCTGTCCTTCAAGGGTCCGCAAGGGTCGGACATGTCGCTTGCCGATCTCAAGGGCAAGGCGGTTCTCCTCAATCTGTGGGCCACTTGGTGCGTGCCATGCCGGGAGGAAATGCCTGCGCTGAACGCACTCGAGAAGGAAAAGGGCAGCGATGGCTTTGAGGTTGTTGCGGTCAATATCGACACCGGCGCGGACGAGAAACCGAAAGCCTTCATTGACGAATACAAGATCGACGCGCTGAAACTTTACCGCGACAGCTCCATGGGCATCTTCAATGTTCTGAAAAAGGAAGGGCTGGCTTTTGGCCTTCCCGCAACGCTTCTTCTGGACGAAAAAGGCTGCCTGATCGCCGCCATGAACGGTCCGGCAGCCTGGGACAGCGAAGATGCCAAGGCGTTGGTATCGGCAGTGAAGGCTAAATAATTGTCCAGTGCGGGAGGGATTTTCCTCCCGTCATCTCGAATGATATCCGAGGAATATCTCTTGCGCCTTAGCGCGTCGGAACCGGTGTCTCTCCACGGTAATCGTAAAAACCGCGACCAGATTTGCGGCCGAGCCAGCCGGCCTCTACATATTTCACCAGCAGCGGGCAGGGGCGGTATTTGCTGTCGGCCAGCCCGTCATGCAGTACCTGCATGATCGACAAACAGGTGTCGAGACCGATGAAGTCGGCAAGCTGCAACGGTCCCATCGGATGGTTGGCGCCGAGCCGCATGGCGGTGTCGATTGCTTCCACCGAACCGACGCCCTCATAGAGCGTGTAGATCGCCTCGTTGATCATCGGCAGCAGGATGCGGTTGACGATGAAGGCCGGGAAATCCTCGGCGACGGTGATCGCCTTTTCCAGCGTCCGCACATAGTCCTTCGCCGCATCGAAGGTCTTTTCGTTGGTGGCGATACCGCGCACCAGCTCTACCAGCTTCATCACAGGCACCGGGTTCATGAAGTGGATGCCCATGAACTGTTCGGGACGATCGGTCGCGGACGCAAGGCGAGTGATGGAGAGCGAAGAAGTGTTAGTGGCCAAAAGCGCTTCGGGCTTCAGTACCGGGCAGATCTGCGCATAGATCTTGCGTTTGATTTCCTCGTTTTCGGTAGCAGCCTCAATGACCAGATCCATGGGCGCCAGATCGTTGACGTCAGTCGAACCGCTGATGAGCGCCAGCGCATCTTTGCGGGCGTCGTCGGAGAGCTTGCCGTTGGTGACCTGACGGGCAAGATTGCCGTTGATCGTGGCAAGGCCGGCTTCGATGCCGTCCTTGGAAAGATCGTAAATGTGCACCTTGTAACCGGCCAAGGCGGAAACATGCGCGATGCCGCAACCCATTTGACCGGCTCCGATGATACCGATGTTTTTAAAGGGGGCGGTCATATGCTGGTCTCCTCATGGGATTTCATCTGCGTCATTTGCGGCGATGTTACGCATATCGCCGAAAAAGAGAAGGCGGCGCGTTCAAAAAACGCGCCGCCTTTGGCTAAAGGCTTAAAATCACAGAGCCTTCTGGAGTTCTGGCAGAGCCTCGAACAGGTCTGCGACGAGGCCGTAATCGGCAACCTGGAAGATCGGCGCTTCCTCGTCCTTGTTGATGGCAACGATGACCTTCGAGTCCTTCATACCGGCCAGATGCTGGATGGCGCCCGAAATGCCGGCAGCGATGTAAAGCTGCGGTGCCACGACCTTGCCGGTCTGACCGACCTGCCAGTCGTTCGGTGCATAACCCGCATCGACGGCTGCGCGCGATGCGCCGACGGCTGCACCGAGCTTGTCGGCAACCGGCAGGATCACTTCGCGGAACTTTTCCGAGGAGCCGAGTGCGCGACCGCCCGAGATGATGATCTTCGCAGAGGTCAGTTCCGGACGATCGGAAGAGGCGAGCGCGTCGGATACAAAGACAGAAACGCCGGGGTTCTCGGCAGCACCGATGGTTTCCACCGGTGCCGAACCACCTTCAGCGGCTGCCGCAAACGCGGTGGGGCGCACGGTGATGACCTTCTTGGCGTCGCTTGCCTGCACCGTCTGGATGGCGTTGCCGGCATAGATTGGACGTTTGAAAGTATCCGGGCTGACGACCTCAATGATTTCCGAGACCTGGGCCACATCGAGAAGGGCTGCGACGCGCGGGGCGACATTCTTGGCCGAAGCGGTCGCCGGTGCGATGATGACGTCATAGGAAGGGCTGAGCGAAACGATCAGCGCCGCCAGCGGCTCGGCAAGCGCGTTGGCATAGGATGCGTCGTCGGCAAGCAGTACCTTGGCAACGCCGGACAGTTTCGCCGCCGCGTCGGCGGCACCCTTCGCACCGGAGCCGGCAACGAGCACGTGGACGTCGCCGCCAATCTGCGTTGCCGCCGTCAGCGTCTTCGCCGTCAGGTCGGAAAGGGTTGCGTTGTCGTGTTCTGCCAGAAGAAGAATGGCCATGTTGTAATCTCCCTTTTCCGAAACCTTAGAGGACGCCGTCGGCTTTGAGCTTTTCAACCAGCTCAGCCACCGAGCCGACCCTGATGCCGGCCTTGCGGCCAGCCGGCTCTTCTGTCTTCAGAACCTTCAGACGCGGCGTGACATCGACGCCGAAATCGGCCGGGGTCTTCTTGTCGAGCGGCTTCTTCTTTGCCTTCATGATGTTCGGCAGCGAGGCGTAACGCGGCTCGTTCAGACGAAGATCGGTGGTCACGACAGCGGGAAGTTTCAGTTCGACCGTCTGCAGGCCGCCATCGACTTCACGCGTCACAGCGACCTTGCCATCAGACGGTACGACCTTGGAGGCGAAGGTGCCCTGGCCCCAGCCGAGAAGGGCGGCCAGCATCTGACCGGTCTGGTTACTGTCGTCGTCGATCGCCTGCTTGCCGACGATGACGAGGCCGGGCTGCTCGGCTTCCGCCACGCCCTTCAAAAGCTTGGCGACGGCCAGCGGTTCGACCGTCTCTTCGGTCTCGATCAGGATGGCGCGGTCGGCACCCATGGCGAGCGCCGTGCGCAGCGTCTCTTCCGCCTTGGCAGGGCCGATCGACACGACCACGACTTCTTCGGCCTTGCCGGCTTCTTTCAGCCGCAGAGCCTCTTCCACCGAGATTTCGTCGAACGGGTTCATCGACATCTTCACATTCGCGAGTTCAACGCCCGAACCATCCGACTTCACGCGGATCTTGACGTTGTAATCAACAACTCGTTTGACAGGGACAAGGATCTTCATCGGCGGTTTTCCTCAAACTCCTGTCCGCGAGGCGACAAGACCGCGCGGACCTCCAAAAACAGGTTGGCGACATGGATAAGCATTTTTCCCGCAAATACAACGGAGCAATGTTCATTATCACATGCACGCAAGGCATACCTTACGTTGACGTTAACGTAAATAATTTATCTCTCCGTCAACGGCTCATCTGCTCCCGTCATAGCCCCGTTCGATTTGCGACAACCCCGCCGTTTGCGACGGATTCTTGAACTGCGCCGCCCTTGGCGGAACAATCGTGCGGTCGAACAGGGGAACGTCCGGCCGGCGCATGAAAATTACCATCACAGCCCCGGCCAATATGCCGCCCACATGTGCCCCCCAGGAAACATTTTCCTCAAGGCCAAGTGCCAGCATCAGAAATTGCTGTCCGATCCATAGCGCCAGCGGAATGAAGGCAGGCAAGGGCAACGGAATGCGCATGAACACCAGAACCCAGACGCGCACCTTGGGATGCAGGAGAAAATAGGCCGCGACGACGCCGGAAACAGCGCCTGATGCACCGATAAGCGGCCCTTCCGACATGGGTGCGACGAAGCCGTGCAACAGCGCGCCGGCTATGGCGCAGGCGATGTAAAAGATAAGGAAACGGAAATGGCCGAGTGCGTCCTCGACGTTGTCGCCGAAGACCCACAGAAACAGCATGTTGCCTGCCATGTGCCAGAAATCCAGATGCAGGAACGCATAGGTGACGACGGTCAGGTCATCCGGCACCACCTGTAAGGCCGGCTCCAGGTAGGCGTAATCGAACACCACAGCCGGGATGAAACCGAGGCCGAGCGCTGCGGCATTGGCCTGGACGTCACTGGCAAGCACGCCGGTAAATAGCCATACCAGCACGTTGACCACGATCAGGCCGATCGTGACATATTGCAGCCGGATATGTTTGAGGGAATTCGCATCGTGCAGCGGTATGAACATCGAATGCCCTTCGTTTGTGCGAGAGATAGGCTTTAGCGGTTCTTGCCGGGAACCCACAATATGTCAGCCTTGCCCATGTCATTGGCAAAACGGGCGGCAACGAACAGGAAGTCGGACAGGCGGTTGACATATTTCAGCGCTTCCGGGCTGACGATCTCGTTTTCAGCAACCGAGAGCTCCACCATGAGCCGTTCCGCCCGTCGGCAGATCGTGCGCGCCAGATGCAGATTGGCCGCCGCCGCATTGCCGCCCGGCAGCACGAAGGAGGTCAGGGGGTCAATTGCGGAGTTGAGGTCGTCGATTTCGTTTTCCAGCCGCGTGACCTGGCTCTCGACAATGCGCAGCGGTTCGTAGGCCGGCGGCTCGCCGGTTTCCGGGGTCGCGAGATCCGCGCCAAGGTCGAACATATCGTTCTGGATGCGGAACAGCATGGCATCCAGCTTTTCCATGCTGGCAATATCAGTATTGACGGTATGCAGCCGCGCCACGCCGATCGCCGAATTCGTTTCGTCCACCGTGCCATAGGCCTCGACGCGAAGATCGTGCTTCAGGCGGCGGGGACCGGACACCAGCGCCGTCGTGCCCTTGTCGCCGGTGCGGGTGTAGATCTTGTTCAGCTTCACCATGTCAGCGTCCGCCGCCGGTGAGCCAAAGGGTCAGCATGATGAGCACGATGGCGATGGCCTGCAACAGGAGGCGAAGCTGCATCAACTTGTTGGAACGGTTGGCGTCTTGGCCCTTCAGCATGTTGAAAAGGCCTCGTATCAGCACGATGACAACGAGGCCCATGACGATAAGGGCCAGAACAGTGGTGAAGCCGGACATTTAGGGGGTACTCCTCCTCAATCGAATCTGCGCAGCAGACGATAGAACAGTCCGGCAGGCAAGAGCCGTTTCAGCAACAGCCCCTGTTTGGCGGGAACGGTGACGGGATAATGCGGTTTTGGCTTTGCGGCGGTCAGGGCGTGTTTCAGCACGGCGTAAACGGCATCGGGGCCAAGCTTGTGGCGGTTGACCGGGCCGGACCCATCCATCCTCGCCAGCTGACGCTTGTATTCCACAGCATGGGCCGAGTTTTCCAGATCGATCTTGTCCCTGACGTGGGCAAGCGCCGTCGTGGTGAATTTCGACGTGATCGGCCCCGGTTCGATCATGCTCACATGGATGCCGCTGTCCTGAAGTTCCATGCGCAGCGTGACGCCAAGGCCCTCGATGGCGAATTTCGATGCGGTATAGGCGCCGCGATAACGATAGGGAACGAGGCCGAGAATGGAGGAGCAATGCACGATGCGCCCTGAACCGCGCTGGCGCATGAAGGGAATGACCCGCCGCGTCAGATCGTGCCAGCCGAAGACGTTGGTTTCGAATTGCTGCCGCAGTGCTTCCACCGGCAGATCCTCCACAGCACCCGGCTGGCCATAGGCGCCATTGTTGAACAGCGCATCGATGCGGCCTCCGGTTCTGGCCGCAACCGTATCCACGAGAGCCGCGATGGTTTCGGGCTTGGTATAGTCCATGATCAGGGTTTCTATGCCCTGATTTTCGAGCGCGGCCATATCGACGATGCGACGCACGGTGGCAAACACCCTCCAGCCGTCGCGGTGAAGCGCGCCGGCACAATGGGCTCCGATGCCCGAGGAACATCCGGTAATTATGATGACGGGTTTTTCAGGCATCTATGCCGCTCCGGAAAGCCGAATGTTGCGCTGGCCCGATGGTCCGGCCTGTGAAAATTGTATTGCGCAAAATCTGTATGCCTGCGGGAACCGAAAGGCGGGCTTGTGCGCTGTACAAAGTAGAGCTGACTTCCCATATTCGGGGCGAAGTTACAAATGAAATGCCGATGAATGGAGGCGACATGGTTGCCGCAGTGCGCCTGGCAGGCAAGGTTGCCTTCGATGCCTATTCTCATTTTGCCGAGGATGACGGCTGGGCGATGGCGAGCCACATGGCGCTTTCCATCCTGCTGGCGCTGTTCCCGTTCCTGATTTTCGGCACGGCTTTGGCCGGTTTTCTGGGGGCTGACCAGTTTTCCGAGACGGCGGTGCATCTGATTTTTGACACCTGGCCGGAAGCGATCGCAGGTCCGCTTGCCGCGCAGGTGCAGCAGGTCCTGACCATTCCGCGCGGCGGACTGCTGACAATTTCGGTGCTGGCGGCCGCATATTTTGCCTCCAACGGCGTCGAGGCGCTCAGAATCTCGCTCAACCGCGCCTATCGCGTCACGGAAACGCGCTGGTGGTACATCACCCGTCTTCTCAGTCTGCTTTATGTATTGATCGCAGTGGTAGTCTTTACCGGCATCAGCATCGTGCTTGTTGCGGTGCCGGTCGCAACGTCCTTTGCCGAGCAGCGGTTTCCCTGGCTGACGGATGCGCTGAACACTGTTTCCAGCCTCGGACTTTACGGCACCATCGTCGTTCTGACGGTCGGGCTGGTGGCGGCGCATCTGTGGCTTCCGGCCGGCAAACGCCGCATCTGGGATGTCTGGCCTGGCATTCTGCTGACAATGATCTTCTGGGTCATCGGCGCGGCGATCTTTGCCTATTACCTCTCCACCTTCGCCAATTATGCCGCCACCTACGCCGGTCTGGCCTCGGTGATGGTGGTTCTGGTGTTTCTTTACATGGTGGGTGTCATCTTCATGCTGGGTGCGGAAGTGAATGCCGCTCTGATGAAATACAAGGTCCGGCAGATCATCCGCCGCAATATCGCCGGCAACAGTGCGCGCCGCGAGCAGGTGCTAGAGGAGCCCGACAAGCCGGCGGATATCTGACGGCGTTTTTCCTTCCGCCCGAAGCGCTGAAAGGCCGGTGCTGCCTTCGCTTTTCGAGAGCTTGCGCCCATCAGCACCCAAAATCAGCCGGTGGTGGTGATAAGCGGGTGGCGATAGGTCAAGCAATTGTTGCAGCAGCCGGTGAATGGCGGTTGCGTTAAACAGATCCATGCCGCGCACCACATGGGTGATGCCTTGCAGCGCGTCATCCACCACAACGGAAAGATGATAGCTGGAGGGGGCGTCGGAGCGCGACAGCACCACATCGCCCCACAGCGCCGGCAAAGCTTCGATTTCCCCGGTCTGCCCGTCGCCGCTCTCGCGCCAGAACAGCTTGCTGTGCAAGGTGCGGACCGCCTTTTCCATGTCGAGCCGCCAGGCGTGTTGCCTGCCTGATGCCAGAAGTTCGGCCCGTTCCGCCTGCGGCCTTTGCCGATCTATTGCGGGGTAAAGCGGCGCGCCGTCGGGATCGCGCGGCCAGAGCCTTCCCTCTGCCTCAAAGGCCCTGACAATGGCTTTCGTCTCACCCCGGCTTAAGAAGGCGGGATAGGCGAGGTCGGCCTCGACCAGCCTGTCGAGTGCTGTGCGATACTCATCGAAGTGCTCCGATTGCCGCCGCACCGGCTTTTCCCATTCCAGTCCCAGCCAGCCAAGATCATCATAGATCGCCTGCTCCAGCTCCGGAGTGCAGCGCGTCTGGTCGATATCTTCGATGCGCAGCAGAAAATGGCCACTGTTTTCCCGCACCATGTCGTGGTTCAGAAAAGCGGAAAGCGCATGGCCCAGATGCAGGGCGCCATTGGGGCTGGGCGCAAAACGATAAACCGGTTTTTGACGGACGGGCGAAGGCATGGTTTCTTCTGCCATGTTTTGAAGCGCCTCGCCACCCGGTGCCGGGCCAACGTGAATATGGGCTGTGCAGACATGAAAATCATCAGGGGCCTCGACGATATCAGCGAAGGTATGGCGCATCTTGCCCGCCTCGATCCGGCTCTTAGCCTTATTATCGAAAAAGCCGGTCCGCTGGAGTTGCGTATTCACGAGCCCGGCTTTGCGGGCCTTGCCCATATCGTCGTGTCGCAGATGGTGTCGCGCGCCAGCGCGAACGCCATATGGGTGCGTATCCTTGCCGGCACGGGCGGGGCGGTGACGGCGGAAAACTATCTGGCGGTGCCGGAAGAATTGCACGCCACTTTCGGCCTTTCCCGGGCCAAGGCAACAACGCTGGAAGGGTTGGCGCACGCGGTTGCGGATGGCCGCATCGATCTTGATGCCGTCAGTCGCAAGGAAGCAGATTTGGCCCTTTCGGAGCTGGTGGCGCTTCGCGGCATTGGTCCGTGGACGGCGGAAGTCTATCTGATGTTCTGCGGCGGCCACCCCGATATTTTTCCGGTTGGTGATGTGGCGCTGCGGGCTGCGGTGGGCCACGCGCTTTCGCTCGAGGCACGGCCGGATGCGAAATGGCTGGCGGCGCGGGCGGAACTCTGGACGCCCTGGCGCTCCGTCGCCGCCCGGCTGTTCTGGGGCTACTATGCAAATATCATGCGGCGCGCGATGGTGCCGCTGCCCTGATATGGCCGCGCGGCGCTAGAAGTCTGCGATCCGGTAGGGCAAGGCTCCGCGTGAGAGATGATCGACATGTAGTTTGCGTTTTAGCGGCGGTACGGCGCGCTGCACGCAATCGACCCTTTCGCAGACCCGGCAGGAAACGCCGATGGGCTTGAAGGAGGCGGTATTGGCGAGATCGAGTGTATCGGCATAGACGAAATTCTGCGCATGGGAAATTTCGCAGCCAAGCGCGATGGCATAACGTGGCCTGTCCGTGTTGAAACCGGCGCCGGCTTTTTCGATCTGTGTGGCGATGGAAAGATAGCGCACGCCGTCAGGTGTTTCCGCCAGCTGGCGTACTATCCTGTCGGAGCTTTCGAAGGCCTGATGAATGTTCCAGAGCGGACAGGCCGCGCCGAAACGGGCAAATTGCAGCCTTGTGGCGCTGTGGCGTTTGGTGATGTTGCCAGCCCGGTCGATCTTGGCGAAAAAGATCGGCACGCCGTTCTGACCAGGGCGTTGCAAAGTGCTGAGCCTGTGGGCCACCTGTTCAAGGCTCGCGCCGAAGCGCACGGCCAGAAGTTCCAGATCGTGGCGCAATTCCTGCGCGGCCCGGTGAAATTGCCCATATGGCAGGATCAGCGCGGCGGCGAAATAGTTGTGAAGGCCGATGCGACAGATTTCCGCGGCTTCGGCGCTACGGAAACCGGCGCCGGCCAGCACTCTGTCCACGGTTGCTCCCGCATGAAGCTGGGCGATCTGAAGCGCAAGCTGAAAACAGCGGGTCGGTGCTGCCATGTAGGAACTGAGCGCCAGCGTTTTGCCGGCCGGATCGAAATGCCGGATCAATCCGCCCGCCGCCTCCGTTCTGGTGATATGGACACCGAAGCGGCTGCGTAGATGGGCCGCGAGAATGCCGTAGGTCTCGCCGCCCTCTATCTCCAGTTCGTATGCAAGTTCTTCCGCCAGAAGATCGATCTCGGCAACGTAATTGTCGACGAAGTGAAAGAAATCGCGGACCTCTTCGTAAGGTGTTCTTTCCACCTGCGCGGTTCCCCGCCCCAGCCTGTCATCCAGCTGCACCAGCTGCTCGCTGTTTTGCCGGTAGGCCTGGTGGGCGCGCAAAAGCGCATGGGCAAAACCCGGTGCGTTCTGCGCAATCAGCTTCAGCTCCTGCAGCCCGGGCTCGTAATTCAGGAACAGCGGGTCTTTCAGGGCCTCGCGCACAGCGGAAACCAGCCGGTCGTTTTCGCCGGTTGCCAGCTCCGTCACGTCGAGCTGGAATTTTTCCACCAGCGTCACCAGAACGCTGGCGGAAACGGGTCGCTGATTGTTTTCGATCTGGTTCAGATAACTGGCCGAAATGCCGAGCCGTTCGGCAAACTGTGCCTGCGTGGCGGGCGTTTTCGCGAAGGCCGCGGACCTTGCGGCCGATGAAGAGCTTTTCCATAGCCATGTTGCAACTTTGCAAAAGTAAATATTGCAAATATTTATGCCACGCATACGCGCACGATCAAGGCTTCTAGGCGAATGTTTTCTAAGCTATTGATTCTGAGGAAACGCATGGAGGAAACATGCCCAACATTCTGGAGCAATTGCAGACGCGCCGCGACGAAGCGCGGCTCGGCGGCGGCGTCAAGCGCATTGAGGCGCAGCATGCCAAGGGCAAGCTGACGGCGCGCGAGCGCATCGATGTGTTGCTGGATGAAGGTTCCTTCGAAGAGTACGACATGTACGTTACCCACCGGGCGGTGGATTTCGGCATGGCCGAACAAAAGGTGGCGGGCGATGGCGTCGTTACCGGCTGGGGCACCATCAACGGCCGGCAGGTCTATGTTTTCAGCCAGGATTTTACCGTGCTCGGCGGTTCGCTGTCGGAAACCCATGCCCAGAAAATCTGCAAGATCATGGATATGGCCGTGCGCAACGGCGCGCCCGTGATTGGCCTCAACGACAGTGGCGGCGCGCGCATTCAGGAAGGTGTTGCTTCGCTCGGCGGTTATGCCGACGTTTTCAAGCGCAACGTCATCGCCTCCGGTGTCGTGCCTCAAATCTCTGTCATCATGGGGCCGTGTGCCGGTGGTGCCGTTTATTCGCCTGCCATGACCGACTTCATCTTCATGGTGCGCGATACCTCCTACATGTTCGTAACCGGGCCGGATGTGGTGAAGACCGTAACCAACGAGATCGTCACGGCGGAAGAGCTGGGTGGCGCCTCCACACACACCAAAAAATCCTCCGTTGCCGATGGCGCCTATGAAAACGACGTCGAGACACTTGAGCATGTGCGCCTGCTTTTCGATTTCCTGCCGCTGAATAATCGGGCAAAACCGCCAGTCCGGCCTTTTCATGACGATCCCGCACGGCTGGAAGCGCGCCTCGATACGCTGATCCCCGACAGTTCGAACAAGCCATACGATATGAAGGAACTGATCCATGCGCTCGCAGACGAGGGCGATTTCTTCGAGTTGCAGGAGGCGTTTGCCAGAAACATCATCACCGGTTTCATGCGTCTGGAAGGCCAGACGGTAGGCGTCGTCGCAAACCAGCCGATGGTGCTGGCCGGGTGTCTAGATATTGACAGCTCACGCAAGGCCGCCCGCTTCGTGCGCTTCTGCGATGCCTTCAACATTCCCCTGCTGACACTGGTGGATGTGCCCGGTTTCCTGCCCGGAACGGCGCAGGAATATGGCGGCGTCATCAAGCACGGCGCGAAACTGCTGTTTGCCTATTCCGAGGCGACGGTTCCGATGGTGACGCTGATTACCCGCAAGGCCTATGGCGGCGCTTATGACGTGATGGCATCCAAACATATCGGCGCTGATGTGAACTATGCCTGGCCGACTGCGGAAATCGCTGTCATGGGCGCAAAAGGGGCAGCGGAAATCCTCTATCGCTCGGAGCTTTCCGATCCGGACAAGATCGCCGCGCGCACAAGGGAATATGAGGAGCGTTTCGCCAATCCCTTCGTGGCGGCAGAGCGTGGTTTCATCGATGAGGTCATCATGCCGCATTCCTCGCGCCGCCGCATCGCTCGTGCTTTTGCCTCGCTGCGGGGCAAGAACGTCGAAACCCGCTGGAAAAAGCACGATACCATTCCGCTCTGACCTGCCCTGGGGCTGGAAAAATACTTTGGCCACCTTACTATAATGATGTTCAGGCGCCCGACCTTCGGTGCCCTCCCGAAACGCACAAGGACTGATTTTTATGGCCGAGAACTCCTCCGCAGATAATTTTCCCGCCGGATATGAAGTGCCCAAGGTCTGGACCTGGGACAAGGGTAATGGCGGCCAGTTCGCCAATATCAATCGCCCGATCGCCGGTCCCACCCATGACAAGGAATTGCCGGTCGGCAAACATCCGTTGCAGCTTTATTCGCTGGCAACGCCGAATGGCCAGAAGGTCTCGATCATGCTGGAAGAATTGCTGGCCGCTGGCCACAAGGGCGCCGAATATGATGCCTGGCTGATCAAGATCGGCGAAGGCGACCAGTTCGGCTCCGGTTTTGTCGGCGTCAATCCGAACTCCAAGATCCCGGCGCTGATGGATCATTCGACGCCCGAGCCGACCCGGGTTTTCGAGAGCGGCTCGATCCTCGTCTATCTCGCGGAAAAATTCGGCGCTTTCCTGCCGAAAGAGGGCAATGCCCGCACGCAGGCGCTGAACTGGCTGTTCTGGCAGATGGGTTCCGCCCCCTTCCTCGGCGGCGGTTTCGGCCATTTCTACGCCTACGCCCCGATCAAGATCAAATATGCTATCGACCGTTACGCCATGGAGGTTAAACGCCAGCTTGACGTGCTTGACCGTCATCTGGCCGACAACCGTTATCTGGCGGGCTCGGAATATACGATTGCCGACATGGCCGTCTGGCCCTGGTATGGCAAGATCGCGCTCGGCCAGGCTTATGGCGATGCCGGTGCTTTCCTTGAAGCGGCCGGTTATAAGAACCTTATGCGCTGGACGCTTGAAATCGGCGAACGACCTGCGGTCAAGCGCGGCGTGATCGTCAACAAAACTTCGGGCGATCCGTCCGAACAATTGCACGAACGCCACGATGCCTCCGACTTCGAGCAGAAGACGCAGGACAAAATCGGCAAGGCATAACGAAAAGACTAGAGCGCTTCTGGTTTTAATAGGACCATGAAAGCGCTCTAATTATTTGAATTTACGCATATCCGGACGTAAAAGCGGACCTGCTTTTAATGGAAATGCTTCTGGAAGGACAAAAGATGGCGAACCTGCCCGAAATGACCAAACACAAGGGATTTCCCTCCGGCATGCCGAGCACGGGCATCCAGTTCACCATCCGCCGCGCCAATCCAAAAGGGGTAACGCCCATCAAGATGATACCTCGAAGGGCGCGGGACGATTCCAAGGAACACCGCATCGATGCGGCCTTCCTGCACTCGCTCTGGCACCATTTTGGTCCCGAGCCGTTCGAGCGCGGTAATCTCGACGCGGCCCGCCTCAGCCTGCTGTTCGGCCGCGAGGTCTTGCCGGCGGAAAAGAATTTCGATCCGCTTTCCTACCAGGCGATGCTTGTCATCGACGAGCGCGTCGCCCGGCAGAATTTCCCGGAATCCTTCGAGAACTTTTTCGAGATTTGAGTGTGCTGTCATCCGCCAATAGGGAATGAAATTCAATGTCGACGGCCACCAGCAAATTCCTGAGCTATGTTCTGCGACATGCGCCCGAAAGCATCGGGCTTACCTTGGATGCTCAGGGTTGGGCGGATGTCGGAGATCTATTGGCAAAAGCAAATGCGAGTGGCACGCTGCTCGACGAGGCCGGTCTGCGTGCGGTCGTTACCGAAAGCGACAAGATGCGTTTCACCCTTTCGGAAGATGGGCACCGCATCCGGGCCGCGCAGGGGCATTCAGTAAAGGTCGATCTTGGTAGCGCTCCTTTAGAACCACCGCCGCAGCTTTTCCATGGTACTGCGACACGTTTCCTAGATGCTATCCTGCAGGAAGGATTGCGACCGGGCAGCCGGCAGCAGGTTCACCTTTCGGCAGACAGCGTGACGGCACATGCGGTCGGCCAGCGGCACGGAAAACCCGCCATCCTAATGGTTGATGCCAGTCGGATGTTTGCCGCTGGCCACAGCTTTTTTCAAGCCGACAATGGTGTCTGGCTGACCGATGCTGTTCCCGCTGCGTATCTGACGCTGATTGAGAATCATACTTTGGAAGGCGATGGCAAATGATCAAGAAAATTCTCATCGCCAATCGCGGCGAGATCGCCTGCCGGGTCATCAAGACGGCGAAGAAGATGGGCATTGCGACGGTTGCCGTCTATTCGGATGCTGATGCCAATGCTTTGCATGTGAAGATGGCGGATGAGGCCGTTCATATCGGTCCGGCGCCCTCGTCGCAGTCCTATATCGTCATCGATAAAATCCTTGCTGCGATCGAGAAGACCGGGGCTGATGCGGTGCATCCCGGCTATGGCTTCCTGTCGGAGAACGCTGCCTTTGCCGAGGCGCTGGAGAAGGCGGGTGTGATCTTCATCGGCCCGCCGGTCGGCGCTATCCAGGCCATGGGCGACAAGATCACCTCCAAGAAGCTAGCGGCGGAAGCCGGTGTTTCCACCGTGCCCGGCCATATGGGGCTGATTGGGGATGCAGATGAGGCGGTGAGGATCGCCTCCGAGATCGGTTATCCCGTGATGATCAAGGCCTCGGCCGGCGGCGGCGGAAAGGGCATGCGCATCGCCTTTAACGATGCGGAGGCGCGCGAGGGTTTCCAGTCGTCAAAAAACGAGGCGAAATCTTCCTTTGGGGACGATCGCATCTTCATCGAGAAATTCGTCACCCAGCCGCGCCATATCGAAATTCAGGTGCTGGGCGATCAACACGGCAATATCCTTTACCTTGGCGAGCGAGAGTGCTCGATCCAGCGCCGCAACCAGAAGGTCATCGAGGAAGCGCCATCGCCCTTTCTTGATGAGGCAACGCGCAAGGCCATGGGCGAGCAGGCCGTGGCTCTGTCGAGAGCAGTCGGTTACCATTCGGCCGGAACGGTGGAATTCATCGTCGATGGCGAGCGCAATTTCTACTTTTTGGAAATGAATACGCGCCTGCAGGTGGAACATCCGGTAACGGAACTCGTCACAGGCATTGATCTTGTCGAGCAGATGATCCGCGTGGCATCAGGCGAAAAGCTGTCCTTCGGGCAGACCGATATAAAGTTGAACGGCTGGGCAATCGAAAGCCGGCTTTATGCCGAAGACCCGTATCGTAATTTCTTGCCCTCCATCGGCCGGTTGACACGGTATCGCCCGCCGCAAGAGGGCGAGCAGGAAAACGGCACCGTGATCCGCAACGATACCGGCGTCTTCGAAGGCGGTGAAATCTCGATGTATTACGATCCGATGATCGCCAAGCTTTGTAGCTGGGCAAAGGATCGTGAAACCGCCATCGATGCCATGGGGCAGGCGCTGGATCGTTTCGAAGTGGAGGGCATCGGCCACAATCTGCCGTTCCTCTCGGCTGTCATGCAGCACGAGCGTTTTCGGGCCGGCCGTTTGACGACGGGTTTTATCGCCGAGGAATTTCCGGAGGGCTTTTCCGGGGTCGAACCCGATGAGGCCTCCGCGCGCAAGCTCGCAGCCATCGCCACCGTTATCCACCAGCGGCTTCAAAACCGTGCGGTCGAAATTTCCGGTACCATTGGCAATCATCGTCGCATTGTCGGTCAGGACTGGGTGGTTTCGCTTGGTCGATCCCGTCGAAGCGTCAGCGTGGAGACCGGTGCTGAAGGCATGGCAATCCGTTTTGAGGATGGTGCTGCGCTGACAGTCGCTACCGGCTGGCTTCCCGGCCGCAGCCTTGGCCTGTTCACGGTGGCGGGCGAGGTGATCGCCGCCAAGGTCGATCTTGCCGGTGCGGCGGTTCGCCTGCGCTGGCGCGGCATGGATGTTCTCGCCCATGTGCGCAGCCCGCGCGTGGCGGAACTGGCGCTGCTGATGCCGGAAAAGCTGCCGCCCGATACGTCGAAACTGTTGCTCTGCCCGATGCCGGGCGTCATCACCGGGATCTCGGTTGGCGAGGGGGACGAGGTGGAAGCCGGTCAGGCGCTGGCGACGGTGGAGGCAATGAAGATGGAGAACATCCTGCGTGCGGAAAAACGCGGCCGGGTCGCCAAAGTGTCGGCAAAGCCGGGCGATAGCCTCGCCGTGGATGAGGTCATCCTCGAATTTGAATAGGGCTTGATACCGTTTTTGAGGAACGGATGAGGGGCGGAGCGGGTTACGGGGTAGGCTGGATTTCGGTCACGATCACCAGTCACAGTACTGAAAATGAAATGCAGAAGGGGAGATATGCATGTCGGGTGAAAAAACGGTGCGGGATTGGCTGCAGCTTGCCGAAAAAGAGCTGAAGCGTTCACCGGATGCACTCGTCTGGCATACGCCCGAAGGCATTGACGTCAAACCGCTTTACACGGCCGATGACCTGAAAAAGGCTTCACATCTCGATGGCCTGCCGGGCTTTGCACCCTTCACGCGCGGCCCGCGCGCCACCATGTATGCCGGGCGGCCATGGACGATCCGCCAATATGCCGGGTTTTCGACTGCCGAAGCTTCCAACGCCTTTTACCGCAAGGCGCTCGCCGCCGGCCAGCAGGGTGTTTCGGTCGCCTTCGATCTTGCCACTCATCGCGGATATGACAGCGACCACTCGCGCGTTGAAGGCGATGTCGGTAAGGCGGGCGTAGCGATCGACAGCGTCGAGGACATGAAAATCCTGTTCGATGGCATACCGCTCGAAAAGGTCTCCGTCTCCATGACCATGAACGGGGCCGTCATTCCGGTGCTCGCCAATTTCATCGTTGCGGGGGAAGAGCAGGGTGTCTCGCGTGCCGCACTTTCCGGCACCATCCAGAACGACATTCTCAAGGAGTTCATGGTCCGCAACACCTATATCTACCCGCCCGAGCCTTCGATGCGTATCATTGCTGATATCATTGAATATACGGCGAAGGAGATGCCGAAATTCAACTCCATTTCGATATCCGGCTATCACATGCAGGAGGCAGGTGCCACGCTGGTGCAGGAGCTTGCCTTCACGCTGGCGGATGGGCGGGAATATGTGCGGGCCGCCCTTGCCAAGGGACTGAATGTCGATGATTTCGCCGGCCGCCTGTCGTTCTTTTTTGCCATCGGCATGAATTTCTTCATGGAGGCCGCAAAGCTGCGCGCCGCCCGCTTCCTCTGGTCGCGCATCATGGAAGAGTTCAAGCCGCAAAAGGCGTCGTCGCTCATGCTGCGCACCCATTGCCAGACATCCGGTGTGTCTCTTCAGGAACAGGACCCTTACAATAACATTGTCCGTACCGCTTTCGAGGCCATGTCCGCCGTGCTGGGCGGCACACAATCGCTGCACACCAATTCCTTTGATGAAGCCATTGCCCTGCCGACAGAATTTTCCGCCCGTATCGCCCGCAACACCCAGCTTATTCTCCAGCATGAAACCGGCGTCACCAAGGTCGTCGATCCGCTGGCCGGTTCCTACTACGTCGAAAGCCTGACGGATGAACTGGCGCAAAAAGCCTGGGCGCTGATTGAGGAGGTGGAGGCGCTTGGTGGCATGACCAAAGCGGTGGCCGAAGGCCTGCCCAAAAGATTGATCGAGGAAGCGGCCACGCGTCGGCAGGCGGCCGTGGACAAGGGCGAGGAAGTCATCGTCGGCGTCAACCGCTACCGTCTGGAAACCGAGGAGGATATCGACGTTCTCGATATCGACAACGCCGCCGTACGCGCCGCGCAAATCCGCCGCCTTGAGGACACCAAACGTCGCCGCGACGGCGGGGACGTCTCGAAGGCGCTGGCGGCATTGTCTGAGATTGCCCGCAGCGGCAAGGGTAATATTCTCGAGGCGGCAGTCGTCGCCGCCCGCGCCCGCGCCACCGTCGGCGAGATTTCCGATGCGCTGCGTGCCGTCTTCGGCGATTACGTTGCCGTGCCGGAAGTGGTGGAGGATATTTACGGCGAGGCCTACAAGGACGAGCCGGAGCTTGCCACGCTCGCTACGCGGCTTTCCGGCGTGGCAGAACGGCTCGGCGTCAAACCGCGCATCATGGTCGCAAAGCTCGGGCAGGACGGGCATGATCGCGGCGCGAAGGTTATCGCGTCGGCCTTTGGTGATATCGGTTTCGATGTGCTGGCCGGGCCGCTGTTCCAGACGCCTGCCGAGGCAGCCGATCTTGCGGTTCAGAACAAGGTGCATGTGGTCGGCATGTCGTCGCTTGCCGCAGGCCACAAGACGCTCGCGCCGCAGCTTGTGGAGGCGCTCAAGCAGAAGGGTGCCCAGGACATCATCGTCGTCGTCGGCGGCGTCATCCCGCGCCAGGATTACCAGTTCCTGCTCGACCACGGCGTTTCGGCAATTTTCGGACCCGGCACCAATGTCATGGATGCGGCCAACAAGGTTCTCGATCTGCTGGAAGGCATCCGGCGCAACGCGTGAGAGGAGTACGGCCATGTTCGGAAGATTGAACCACGTCGCCCTTGCCGTGCCCGATCTTAATGCCGCGGTTTCGCGATACAGGGCGCTTGGCGCTCAAGTTTCCGAGCCGCAATCCCTGCCCGAACACGGCGTGACAGTGGTTTTCGTTCAGGCTGACAATACCAAGATCGAACTTCTTCATCCGCTTGGAGAGAACTCCCCGATTACCGCCTTCCTCGAAAGAAATCCGGGTGGCGGCACGCATCATCTGTGCTTTGAGGTGCCGGATATTCTGGCCGTGCGAGACGATCTCGTCCAAAAAGGCATCCGCATTTTAGGTGATGGCGAGCCGAAGATCGGCGCGCATGGCAATCCCGTTCTCTTCCTGCATCCAAAGGATATGGGCGGCGTGCTTTACGAGCTTGAGCAGGTCACTCCGACACACGTCTGAAACACAGACCCCGTACCGACATCCCGAAACACGCTGGCGAAGTGATTCACCGGCGGCAGTTGCCGTTCGCTTGTGCTAGAAACATGGGTTTCGTTTATTTTCTTTTGACATTCGTTTTGTTTTCGTTTTTATGACGATAATCTTTCAACGTAGGGGGAAATGGTCCCCGGCGCTGTCTTGGGAGGCTCTATGTCCGGCGAAAACATATTCGATCTTTTTGTCATCGGCGGTGGCGTGAATGGTTGCGGCATTGCCCGCGATGCCGTGGGTAGGGGCTATTCCGTGGCGCTTGCGGAAAAGGGCGATTTTGCCTCCGGTACGTCTTCGGCAGCCACCAAGCTCATCCATGGCGGCCTGCGTTATCTCGAACATTATGAGTTTCGTCTGGTGCGCGAAGCCTTGATGGAGCGTGAAATTCTGTGGGCCATGGCCCCGCACGTCATCTGGCCCATGCGCTTCGTCCTGCCGCTCCAGAAAGGCGGCGTGCGTCCGGCATGGATGGTCCGGCTTGGCCTCTTTCTTTATGACAACCTCGGCGGCCGCAAGCTTTTGCCGCCGACGCGCACGGTCGATCTTCGGCAAGACCCGGCAGGCAAACCTCTGAAGCCGGTCTTTGCCAAGGCTTTCGAATATTCCGACGGCTGGGTGGACGATGCCCGTTTCGTGGTTCTGAATGCGCGTGACGCGGCGGATCGCGGTGCGACGATCATGAACCGCACGCGGGTCGTTTCCGCACGGCGCGAAGGCGGCGTGTGGCTTATCGAGACGCTGGACGAAAAGACCGGCCGTTCAGCCACGCACAGAGCGCGCATGCTGGTGAATGCCGCTGGCCCATGGGTGGATAACGTGCTGTCCGGCGTGTTCGGGCGCAACGATGTGCACAATGTTCGTCTCGTGCAGGGCAGCCACATTATCGTGCGCAGGAAGTTTTCCGATCCGCGCGCCTATTTCTTCCAGAACCCGGACAACCGCATCATCTTCGCCATTCCCTATGAGCAAGATTTTACGCTGATCGGCACCACGGACCGCGACTACAAGGGCGATCCGGCCAAGGTGCGCATCTCCGAGGAGGAGATTTCCTATCTCTGCAATGCCGCCAGCGAATACTTCAGCGAGCCGGTGAAGCCGGATGATATCGTCTGGACCTATTCCGGCGTGCGCCCGCTTTTCGATGATGGCGCTTCAAAGGCGCAGGAAGCCACACGCGACTATGTGCTGAAGGTTGAAGAGGCAGAGGGCGAAGCGCCGCTGCTCAATATCTTCGGAGGCAAGCTGACCACCTACCGGCGGCTGGCGGAACATGCTCTGGAAAAGATCGGCGCAGCCATCGGAGAAAAGGGCAATCCCTGGACGGCGGGATCGTATCTGCCGGGCGGTGACTTCGGGGCGGAGAGATATGACGCCCAGGTGAGGGCGCTTGTCTCCCGTTACCCATTCCTTGATGGACGCCATGCCGAGCGGCTCATCAGAAACTACGGCACGAAGGCTGCGGAACTGCTCGGTGTCGCCACCGATGTTTCCGGCCTCGGCCGGCATTTCGGCGGCACACTTTACGAATGCGAAGTGCGCTGGCTGGTGGAACACGAATGGGCCTTTGCAGCCGAGGATATTCTCTGGCGGCGCACTAAACAGGGCCTGCGGTTGAGCAGGGACGAGGCTGCCGCTCTGGATGAATTCGTTTCCACGCTGACTGGTGTCAAGGAAAAGGGCGAAGCCGTGACGGAGCAGGCCTGAGCTTTTAAGAGTTGTCCCGTCAGTTCCCCGAGTTCCTTGCCGCTCTTTCAGGGCCATCGGCGCTCAATATATAGTCGTCGGCGGCGGACAGAGCGTGTTCCATATGCCCTTCGAACACCAGTTCCGGTTCGTTGGGCGCGATGCCGATTTTTGGCATTCCGCCGAAGCGTACCGACTGCGATTGCGCAAGGCCATCGTGAAGGCCGATTTCCAGAAGATCGAAGTAGCGTGTGCCGGGGCCAGTGATGAAGACCGGCATATGGCCGTGCAGGCTGAACAGACGTGAAAGGCCGTTGCCGAGTGCAAGCCCGGCTGTGCGGAAGGCAAGCCGCGCCATGCGCCCGCCGGCGCGGGCGGAAGCGGCGATCTTGTCCACTTCGGCAATCGGCACGAATTTTGCCGGTTCCGCCTGCGGCGGGGCCTCGAATGCCGAACGCAGGATTGCATAAAACCCTGAATAGGCCTCGATACAGCCTCTGGTGCCGCAGCGGCAGAGGGCGCCATCGGCCAGATGCAGCATATGTCCGAAATTGGGGGCGCTAACCTCTATCCCGCCACCCGCGGCGCGGGCAATGCCGAGGCCAATGCTGTGGCCGAGCGACAAGGTGACAAGTGCCTCCGGTTTCGGGCCGTCCTTTGCCTGCTCCTGTATCCAGATGGCTTTTGCGGCCAGCAGCGTTTCGTTGTTCAGCGTCACGCGGATGCGGCCGTCCTGAGAAATGAGCTGCTGGAAATCTATCTTTTCGGTGCCGAGCACCGGTGACCAGACGAGCACCGCCGCTGCCGCGTCCACAAGCCCCTTGCTGCTGATCGACACCTGAAGAATGTCGTGCCGGTCGATGCGCGAACGGTCCGCAAGCCGTGCAAGGCCGGAGAGGATCGAGCCGCCGAATGACCCTTTTTCAGCCGTGATCCTCTGCTCGGTGAAGCGGTCCACCAGCTTGCCGGCATAGTCGACCAACGAATATTGCACGCTGTCGGACGAAATGATGACGATGGCGACGTGGCAGAAAGCACCATCAGGCCCAAAGAGGATGCGCGGCCGCCCACGCCCTGCGGCGGCTAGCTGCTCTTTGCGCAGGATGAGGCCGGCCCGCTCGAGTTCCATGGTGATTGCGGAAACGGTGGCGGAGGCAAGCCCGGTGAAGGAGGACATGTCCGTATGGGAGAGGCTGCCATGAAGGCGCAGCGCTGCCATCACCGACAGGCTGTTTTTCTGGCGCACCAGTTCCGTGCTTGCAATGGCGGACATGGGCTGGGGTATGCTCCCTGAACGGCTTTTTCCTGTCGTGCTTATCCCCTCTGATGGCGCACGCCACGAGCAAGATCAAGGCACCCGGATGCTGCCCGCAGCCGTTGTTGACAGCATGGGAAATCTCTGACATTAATTTTCTCGACTGTCGAGAAAATTGTGAAATCACAGAGCCCGACAGCTTTTTCCGGGCGTTTTCCCTGCATGGAGGTGCAGGCTTCGCCCTTACCGGGAGGACATCATGAATTCGTTTGCCAAGCTTTTGGCGGGTACAGCTGTACTCGTTTCCCTGCACACCGCAGCCATTGCTGCTGATCTCGTCGTTGGCGTTTCCTGGTCCAATTTCCAGGAAGAGCGCTGGAAGACGGATGAGGCGGCAATCAAGGCAGCTCTCGACAAGGCCGGTGCGAAGTATATTTCCGCCGATGCGCAGTCGTCCGCCGCAAAACAGCTGACTGACGTGGAATCGCTGATTTCCCAGGGCGCCAATGCGTTGATCATTCTTGCGCAGGACAGCGACGCGATTGGCCCGGCCGTTGAAAAGGCCGTCGCTGAAGGTATTCCGGTGGTGGGTTACGACCGCCTGATCGAAAACAAGAACGCCTTCTACATCACTTTCGACAACAAGGAAGTCGGTCGCCTTCAGGCCGCCGAAGTCTTCAAGGTCAAGCCGGAAGGCAACTACGTCTTCATCAAGGGTTCGTCTTCCGATCCGAATGCGGACTTTCTTTTTGCCGGACAGCAGGAAGTTCTGAAGGCCGCTGTCGACGCGGGCAAGATCAAGAATGTCGGCGAAGCCTATACCGATGGCTGGAAGCCGGAAAATGCCCAGAAGAACATGGAGCAGTTCCTGACCAAGAATAACAACAAGGTCGATGCGGTCGTCGCCTCGAACGACGGAACGGCCGGTGGCGCAATTGCCGCTCTTGCCGCGCAGGGCCTCGCAGGTTCTGTTCCTGTATCCGGTCAGGATGCGGACTTCGCCGCGCTCAACCGCGTAGCGCTCGGCACGCAGACGGTATCTGTCTGGAAGGATAGCCGCGAACTCGGCAAGGAAGCTGCCGGCATCGCGCTGGAACTTGCGGGCGGCAAGAAGATGACGGAAATCAAGGGCGTTGCCGCTTTTGATGGCGGTCCGAAAAAAGTGACGATGCAGTCAGTCTTCCTCAAGCCCATCGCCATTACCAAGGACAATCTGAACGTCGTCATCGACGCCGGCTGGATCAAGAAGGAAACGGCCTGCCAGGGTGTAAAGGCCGGATCCGTCAAGGCCTGCAACTGAGACCGCTAGGTTGATGTTTGGGCGCCGCGCCACTGATACGTGGCGCGGCGCCTTTCAGATGTAAGGAGGACCGGCAGTCCATGGCCGACATGACACAATCCAATTCCACAGCGTCCCCCAAGACGGAAAAGACGGGCTCGATTTCGCGTTTCATCAGTGCCACGGAGCTTGATACCCGGCTGCTCGGCATGGTCGGCGCGCTTCTTCTGATCTGGATCGGTTTCCATATTCTTTCGGGCGGGCTGTTCCTGACGCCGAGAAACCTCTGGAACCTCTCCGTCCAGACCGCTTCGGTCGCGGTGATGGCGACAGGCATGGTGCTTGTCATCGTTACCCGCAACATCGATCTGTCGGTCGGGTCGATCCTCGGTTTTTCCGGCATGATCATGGGTGTCATGCAAGCGGAAATCCTGCCGCAGCTCCTCGGCTTTGAACATTGGGCGACATGGATCGTCACGCTTCTGGTCGGCATTCTCGTCGGTGGAGCGATCGGCATGCTGCAGGGCTCGATCATCGCCTTCCTGAACGTGCCGTCCTTCATCGTCACGCTTGGTGGTCTGCTGGTCTGGCGCGGTGGCACATGGTTCGTCACCAGCGGCCGCACCGTGGCGCCGATGGATTCCACCTTCCGCCTGATGGGTGGCGGCACCAGCGGCTCGATCGGCGCGACATGGAGCTGGATCGCAGCCATTGTCGCCTGCGTCGCCATTGTTGCGGCAATCCTGAATTCCCGCCACCAGCGTCGCCGTTTCGGTTTTCCGCTGCGGCCCGTCTGGGCGGAATATTTCCTGGTGGCACTTGGCTGCGTCGTCGTCGTCGGTTTCGTAGCTGTCGTCAACAGCTATCCCTGGCCGGTCAACATTGCCCGCAACTATGCCGATGCCAATGGCATTACCTGGCCGGATGGTGGCCTGTTCATTCCGCACGGCATTGCCATTCCGGTGCTGATGGCGCTTGCCGTCGGTGCTGTCATGACCTTCATCGCGACGAGGCTTCGCTTCGGGCGTTATGTTTTCGCCATCGGCGGCAACCCGGAAGCGGCGGAGCTCGCCGGCATCAAGACCCGCTGGGTCACGGTGAAGATTTTCACGCTGATGGGCGTTCTCTGCGCCATCGCGGCGGCAATCTCGACTGCCCGCCTCAACGCGGCCACCAATGCTCAGGGTGAATTGGATGAACTTTATACGATCGCGGCGGCGGTCATCGGCGGCACGTCGCTCGCCGGCGGCGTCGGCACCATAGCGGGCGCGATGCTCGGCGCGCTCGTCATGCAATCGCTGCAATCCGGCATGGTGCTTGTGGGCATCGATACGCCCTTTCAGCGCATCGTCGTCGGTGTGGTTCTGGTCGTCGCCGTCTGGCTCGACACCATCTACCGCGCCCGCGCCAAGTAAGAACCGAGGAGAACCCCAATGACGGAACAAGTCACGCCCCTCGTGGAAATGCGCAATATTTCCATTTCCTTCGGTGGTATCCATGCGGTGGAAAACGCCTCTGTCGATCTTTTCCCAGGTGAGGTGGTGGCCCTTCTTGGCCACAACGGCGCCGGCAAATCGACGCTCATCAAGATATTGTCCGGTGCATACCGGCGGGATGGGGGCGAAATCCTCATCAACGGCGAGGATGCGGATATCCGCAATCCCCGCGACGCCAAGAAATACGGCATCGAAACCATCTACCAGACGCTGGCGGTGGCGGATAATGTCGATGCGGCGGCCAATCTTTATCTCGGCCGCGAGCTGAAGACGAAATGGGGAACATTGGATGATGTCGCCATGGAAGCTTCGGCCCGCGAGGTCATGGGGCGTCTCAACCCCAATTTCCGGCGGTTCAAGGAGCCGGTGAAGGCGCTTTCCGGTGGCCAGCGGCAGTCCGTGGCAATCGCCCGCGCCATTCTGTTCGATGCCCGCATCCTCATCATGGACGAACCGACGGCAGCACTCGGGCCGCAGGAAACGGCACAGGTCGGCGATCTCGTCAAGGAACTGAAACGGCAGGGCATCGGCATCTTCCTAATCAGCCACGATATCCATGACGTCTTCGATCTCGCCGACCGGGTGTTCGTCATGAAAAACGGCAAGGTGGTCGGCCATGCCCGCACGGAAGATGTGACGAAGGACGAGGTCCTCGGCATGATTATTCTGGGCAAGGTGCCATCAGGTGCTGTGGCCGGTCCGGGCGCGGTCGTTGCCTGACGACAGAATTCTGTCGTCTTTACTTCCACTACAAATCGAGGCCCGGTAAAAACCGGGCCTCGACAAATGCTGGGAACAAAAGTTCTTGGAGTTGACTAAAAAATATATGCGTCCGGTGTGTTTCAGCCCAGCCGGAACCGCAGACGAAAAATGTCTGCGGCTCTGCGCAATTGCAGACGCGGTCGTTAAAAAGCGGTGTTTTAATGGAGTTCGGCGTGTGCGAAACTGCTGCCGTTCATTTCTGCGCCGGCCGGTAGCGAGCCATGCTGATTGATGTCCTGGGCCAGCGACAGCAATGCCATTTCTAGGAAATAGGTCGACATCCCCAGTTCCAGAGATTTGGAGCGCTGGCAAAGATAGGAAACCATCCGCCCGAGCGCCAGAATCTCGTCTGCATTGTCCTCTTCAAGTATTGCTGCGGTAGACGCCACCATGATTCCCTCTCGACAGTCGACAGTATGAAAACGCGTTGATCCCGCGTTGTTCATTTTCGACCACATCGAGCGTCACGCGAGCGTCACACCTGCGTCAATCGTCGCTCTTGTTTTCCGGCGCGCCGTTATTTTCCGCCGCTTCGGTAGCCGCAAGCGATGTCACGAGGGCAACGATGCTCTTGCGCACGGTTGCGCTCTTGATTCGGGCAAAGGCCTGATTGAGCGAAAATCCTTCATTCGACGCAACGAAAGACTGCATGGCATTGATCGTGCCAAGGGCGGGATTGGCGTTTCCGACATCCGGCGTCGCATTGGCGAACAAAGAGCTGACATCGACGCCGAGAACCGATGCAATGGCTTGCAAACGGGACGCGCCGACGCGATTGGCACCCTTTTCGTATTTCTGGACCTGCTGGAAGGTAATGCCCAACCGGCCCGCCAGCGCGCTTTGACTCATGCCGAGCGACTTGCGGCGCATTCGGATTTGTGTACCCACATGCACATCGATCGGGCTGGGTAGTTTGGCCTGCATCATGAACTCCTCCAGTTGTGAGGTTCTTAAATTGGATATTTATCAATTAATATTGTTGAAGGTAGACATTCAACACAATTTCCACGGGTATTGTGAGGTGTTACTGATAAAGTAAGGCTGTTTTCCGTCGGTATGCTGTGCTGGTTGACGGTTTATCACCTTTGTTGCACATCGCAATGCCCCGTTTCGGCTGGCAAAATGGCTCCAGCCTGCCACGCCGATGGCTTGAAAGCCCAGTCTTTCCCAAATTTTCCTGTTCTCTCGGTCGAAACCGTCGAGCGTTTCCGCATCACCGAAATGGGGAACCCAGACGAATGGCTTCTCTTGGTCGGAGCGCACGATATTTTCGACAAGCACGTTGTTATAAAGCCGAGGCAGGCATTTTTTGGTGTCGATGGCGGGTAAAACCGGAATGGGATTTCGCAGGATTGCGAAGCCCTGCTGTGCCAGCAATAGAACGGAGGCATCCAGTTTTCGTTTCAAATCCATCGCATTACGGGCGTTGCATTCATGGGCCACCGGATCCGCAACCAGCAATAGCGGGTGGCCATCGCGTCTTAGACCTGTGACCGAAACGAACTGGTCGACGTGGAAACCGCATTGGTGGATTTTTCCGAAGGTGATCGCCGGAGGCGACGTGTTTGCCAAGGTAAGAGCGATTGAGGCCGAGGCATTGCCGAGGTCTTCCGGCCGATATCCGAAACTGCGCACGGTTCTGTAGTCGATTGCCTGAACCCGCCGCCATTGTTGCGGCCGTTCGGTTGCCGCATTGTTTGCCATACCCCTGTCGTCCTGCAGGCTGGAATGGCCCACCAATCGAAAGTCCGGCCCGACTAGCTGGTTACCGCCCGGCAAAGTGACATGCGAAGCGTTGGCGGCAAGCCCGAGACGATTGGCGAGCTCGCCAGTGATGGCGCTTTCCGATGCACAAAGCAGTTCGGTTGCGATCCCATCAGCAGTCCGAACGTGGAACACGTCCTGTATCCACGGGTGCGAAACGCTGCTGGTTGCATCGAGCGGCAACAGTTCTGCGGTGCAGGTGGCTGCCAGCCTGCTGAGCCAGCTTTCAGCGGAGGCGAGACAGGGGCCATCGATAAGAACAAGGGCCGTGACGTCGGAAGGCAGAGCCGAAAGCAGGTTTCCGATCGGGATGAGAGGAGATACGCCCCCGTCAGCCCTGTCACCCGCAAAAAACGCGGCGGGCAAGGCAAGCGCGATTGTCCGGATCAGCCCTCCGCAATCGGGCAGCAGAGATGGGTGCGGGGCAGCGGTCAAGACGCTTTTTCTCCCGCCGTCTTCCGCGTGGCCAATTGCTGGAAAAATACCGTGTTCTGTAATTTCCACGATTGCGGCGGCGGGGATGGCAATTCTCCGCTGCCAAGCAGGCCTAAAAGCCGGGCCGCATCGTTGCGTTTGGCGGAAACCGCGTTTCCGGCCAGAAAATTTGCGGTCTCGAGGTTGAGGTTTGCCTCAGTTGCCATTGCACGCCATGTCCTGCGGTTAAAATGCAGCTTGCGGGCGGCGTTCAGCAAGGCGTCGTGTTCCTCTGGGGCGATAGCGGCGCGACACGCTTCGAGCGTCGCTTCGGCATCGACAAGCGCGATTGTCAGCGGGCGGTAGTCGAGTTCGCCGGGCGCGTGGCTGACTGCCACATCGGCGTCGGAAAAACGCAGCCCGTCCCGATAGGCTTCAAAGATTTCGCCGATGCCGATCATGCCGAAGGCCGCGCATTCCGCCGCTCTTAGCGCGCCCATGCTGGCGGCACCAAGAACAGTGACGCCGCCTGTCAGTGCAAACAGGATTTCCTTGTGCCACACGGCGGCGCAGTCACCGTAGAGGCCGTCGATCAGCCCGATTGTCCGGGCACCCTGCTTTACCGCGTCGAAAATATCGCCGCAGGCAGCCGGGCCACGAAGATCGAGGCCGGAAATCTGCGCGGGTGTGATGCCGTGGATGGACGGGCCCGCAAAAACCACCGGCTTCATCAAAGGCCTCCGAGGTTCAGGAACCGGTCGAGCGTCCGCTGCGATATACGTTGAAGGCCACCACCGGCAGGGGTGAGGCCGCTTGCCAGAACCCGGACGACATGCAGACCGGATACGCCCGTTTCCAGCGCAAAGACATAGATGTCGTCGATCCCGGCGGCAAAAAGATGCTCTGCAAGCTGACGCCACGGGGGTAGAGCCGGATCGCTAATCGCAAAATCGAGACTGGCCGGGATCCGGTCCATCGGCCGCACCTCGGATGCCGCCGGTCCCGCCGCAAACATATCCCGCTGGTAGCGCAAAGGAGAGAGATCGTCCCTTGCGCCGCTGATGTCAGTCAGTCGCGACTGGATCGCCTCCAGCAGCGCGGCAATTGCCGCGTCATAGGTGCCAAACCGGCACGCTGCGCCGGCAGCGCTGCGGGTGGCAAGTCCGTCCTGCGCGTGGATTGACCGTGGCAGGCTTGCCATGACTACAGGCACGCCGAGCGTATTGGTGAGATCAAAGAAGCGGGGCGGCAGTCCGATATGTGAAAGGTGTTGAGCAAGAGCATCGAAGGATGCGTCGACACCCATCGGCAACACGACCGGTTCCGGCGCGATATTGCGGGTTTCGAAGGTATCGACGAGAAAGCAGGCGTCGTTTTCGATGAGTTCGAGCAGGGCGTGCAGAACCGCGTGGTCATGGTCGAAACCCGCCGCAAGACCTTGCGAACTCATGAGAAAGGCCTGCCGGTCCCAGGGGAAATCCGTGCGAAAATCCATGCCCACCAGTTCATAGGGGGCAAAAACCTCCAGCTGCTGGCGTATGGATGTTCCCTTCACCCAGGCGCGTTGGTTTCGCAGATCAAGAGTGTCCGGGTCGACCCGGCCGATTGTTTCGAAAGGAACGAGAGGGGCGCCCTTGTCCCGCATCTCACGAATGGAGCCGAAAGTGGTGATATGTTTGCGGGTGTCTTCGGCGACGGCACCTTCGATCGCTTCCATGATCGCGGAAAGCCGTGCCTGCTCCGCGACAAGCCCCTTGCCCTGGGAGACAGACAGTCCGCGTGAATTGGGCCGCGTCGCGAACCAGACGGGTATGCCGATAATATCGAGACCGGTCACGTCTCCGACGCGGGTAATCCCGAACCGCCGAAGCAGTTCGGGATCAAAGAACGAAGCGTCCGGATGCCCTAAAGCCGCTGTCGCTGGTATATGTGCGCCGTCAGCGGTCAAGGCTGCGGGGCCGCAATCAAGGCGCCGCGTTGGTGTCGTCGGCAAGGATGGCGTCGAACAGCTCGCCGGTGACGGAACCCGCCGGACCAACAGCCTTCAGGGCCGATTCGATCGGTGCCTGCACCATGCGGTTGAAATCCCAGCCGGCGTCGATCACTTCGCCGACAAAGGCGAAATCGGCCTCGGAAACGACAGCGCCGCCGGCGACGAGGGCTTCGATGCCCTGGATCTGTACCTGATCCAGCTCGTTTTCGGGCTGGCCGTCCTGACGAACGAGCATGGATTTTGCCGCCGCAGCAACGCGCGCGTAACCGTCCACACCGGGATGGCTGGCTTCATAGGCGGCAATCGTCTCATGCGAGACGGACGCAACCCTGAGCGGCGCCGTGCGAATGAAGAGAACGCCGAAACCCTTTTTTCCGACAATAAAGAAGTGCGAGGACATAATAACTCCTATTTGATCCCAGCTAATCGAAGTGCGTTATAGAATTTTTCATTCGCTACCGGGTCTCGGTCTGGGGACAGGCTGCTGATTTCCCTCGCCGTCATACCCGGATAGTTTTCCTGAAGCCTGCTGCCGGTTTCCCTGGCAGCGTCCAAATCACCGTGGAGCGCGTGGCTCGCGGTCAAGACGCGCAATGCCGGCTCGTCATTTTCCATGCGCGCGCACAGTTCTACTGCCGTGCCGTAATCCTCACGCTTGAACGCGATGCTGGCGCCCGCCCACCAGTAGATGTCGGGTGCGAGCGGATTGAGGTCGATGGCTTGCTGAAACTTTTCCCATGCGGTTTCGGCATCGCCGAAATGCGCGAGCGCATCGGCATGCTGGAGCAAAAGGTCGGCGGAGTTGGGCGCAAGCGCCTCCGCTTCGAAGAACCTTTCGGCGGATATGTCGAAATCCCGCTGGTAGAGCGCCACGACGGCGCACATCCAGTGGCCGACGCCAAGAGCGGGATCGATTTCGACTGAGGCGTCTGCCTCCGCCTTGGCGCGGTGCAGCAGGTGGGGGTCGTTGCCGCCCAGCATCAGCCATTCCAGCTGCAGGCTCTGCGCCACGCGGGCGCGGGCAACCGCCATGCTGTTATCCAGATCGACCGCCTTGCGGAACATCGAGCGTGCTCTTCGAAGAAGCGGCAGGTCGCACTTGCCGCGCAGAAGCTGCTGGCCCTCCAGCAATTGCCGGTAGGCCTCGCCGCTGTGGTTGCGGTCTGGTTCCACCTGAAGCCGCTCGATCTCGCGGGCAAGCCCCGCGGCCACCTGTTTGGACAGCAGTCGAAAAGCGGCGTGAATATGCCGCGCGGTCAGCACAACCTCCAGCGACCAGACGATTTCTCCGGTCGCTTCCTCGATCAGCGCTACCGACATGCGGGCATCGTCGAAAACCGTGGAGACGATGCGGTAATCCGCCCGCAACATTGCATAACTGTCGTCGGTCCGGTCGTGTGTCGCTACAAAGGTGCTGTGCGTCGAAAGAACGGTGAAGGTCCGGTATCGAACGAGACTATTGGCGACATCCTCGACAAAGGCACTCATCACCGGCGATACCGCAAGCCCGTCCACCCGCACCGGACGGCTGAAGGCGACGCGTGGTTTTGCCATCGGTTTTCGGCGGCTACCCTCATCCGGTTCGGCGGGGGATACTATCGTCGAGGCCAGACTTTGTATCCGCCGTCGAAGCGCCACTGTCTCGGCCTCCGGAGGTCGGTCCTCCTGGCGGAGCTGTTCCATCAGAAGCTGGAAAATTCCCTCGCAGGCGCTGGTGTTTCCCACCCGCGCATAGGCCGCCATGGCGGCGCGGTAGGTTTCCTCGCGCTCCGGCTCGATCTTCAGCGCGCATTCGGCAAGCGATGCGATGTTGTTCGAACTGGCGCGGCCGAACCGCGTCAACTCCTCCAGAAGCGGTGTATAGCTTGAAAAGAACAGGTCCTTGAGACGGCGTCGCTCAGACAGCAGCCAGAGATAAAGGTGGTCCTGCCCAGCCTCCAGCCCCTCCAGCAGATCGCCGCCGAATTCGAGCAGGGCTTGCAGCCGCTGCATCGGATCTTCTGCTCTCGCGCCGGCAAGAAAGATCGCAAGGTCGGTCCGCTGCGCCAGCTTTCCGGCCTTCAGGTCGTTCCCTTCTGTCAGAAGGATGGCATCGTCATCGCTCGACAGCTTCTGGAGGCGCAGGATCAGCTGCCGCAAATTGCCCAGTGCCCTTTTTTGCTCGACGTTTTCCCACAACAGCGATGCGGCCTGCTGGCGGGAAAGGGACTGGTTGGGAGCAAGGATCAGGGCGGCAGTGAGGGCAAAGCCCTTGGACGGGAAAAACGCTTGCCGCACCGCATCGCAGCGCGGGGTGCCAAAAAGCCGGATCGGTATCAGTTCAGCGTTCCCAGCCAATTTCGTTCCCTCATGAATCACCATCTAACAATGTGTCCGGGAAATTGAAAGTCATCATTGGCGTTCCATTTGACGCTGGTGTGACGCCGCTTGCCTATTGTCGTGAATAGAGGCGCGGGCGACGGGCGGAAAACAGCAATCATGCATCTGGCAGGCATCGGGAATTTTCGAAATTGATAGCGTTTAACGGAAGCTACATGGCGTTCGAGCCGCGTACTGAACCTTACCAGCGTGCCGACGACGTCGGTTATGCGGTGTGTGAGTTCATGTGGTTCAAAGGGCGCCCGTTCTATCCGGTTTCGGCGCTGGCCCATGCGAAGGTTGCCCATGCCAGACTGTCGGCATGCGACGACGAAGATGAAGACAATCTCGATATTATTTTCCGCATGCCATTTGCGGCCGGCGGGCATTTTTTCGAGATCGTGCTGCGCTCCAACGAAGGCACTTCTTACGGTGGCTGGCTGTGGGGAGAAGAGCTGGAAATACTGAACGAGGTCGTCAACGGCTATCGCGTTCTGGCGGTGAAGTTCGAAGACAGGCTGATCCGGTTTGAATATTCCAAGCGGTCTCATCGCTACCGGACAGCCGAACCGCTGCCGGTGGAGAAATCCGTCTTCCTGATCCAGCGGGAGGTAAGGCCTTACGCGGGAAGGCACGATTTGCCGGGAAGCCCGGCACGTTAATGGCAGGGCTGATGCCGATGCGTTTCCGGGGGAGCGCAAAAGCGTGGGGCGAGAAGGGGTTCAACTGGCGCGGCGCGTATTGCGCGCATCGCAAATTTGCCCGGTAAAGCCAAGGCTTTGTCGGGAGCAGCAGGTGAATTTTTTTTATTTTTATTGTGTGGAAGATTTGTGATGCCCAATGGAGGTAACATGCGTAACAGGCGGGTGTCATCACAGCTATTAGCGGTGAGTTGCGCCTCGGGTGACGACGTGCTTTCCCTTGACGGGAGCGCCAACGACGGCCCGCGTCCATCAGTTGCGAACGACAGGCTTTATGTCGTGGGCGAGCCGGTTTCTAGGAAGGCGCTGAAATCTCGCCCGCCGGAGAACCGGGTTGAGGAAGAGGCTTTTCGCGTGGCGGAAATCAGCAATACCGTCATCGATGTCGATATCAGGCTTGCTAAATGGGCCTGGGCCGTGCTGGTGATCGGGCATTGCTGGCTGATCTATTTCATGGTGACCAATCTCGGCTGAGGCCTCCCCCGGACATGCGCTCCGGCCTTTAACGCACTTCTCCGACGCCGTGCAGGATCATCGCCGCCGCACCGAAGGCCACGGGGTCTGTCGCAACCACATCCGGCAGCTGGATTTTCGGCTGTATCACCTTTGCGCCGTCGAACGGGTCCGAGCGTTCGTAATCCAGCCATTCCGCCAGCCGCTGTCGTACGATCCTTGGTAAGGTGCCGCCGACAAAGATTGCCGTGGGCGCCAGAACGGCGCTCACAGCGAAGGCGAGGCGCGCAACCTCCGGTCCCGCCCGTTCCAGCCACGCCTCAAACACGGCGGAGTTGCGCAAGAGGTAATCCGTCCAGATATCGGGTGCGCGCCCCGAGGGTTTTTCTCCCACATGCTCCACGCACCATGCCGCCAGGTCTTCGAAGGAGGGTCGCGAAGTGCTGCGGCCGCGCAAGGCGCCTATCTCGCCGGCATTGCCGAGATAACCGCGATAAAGCTCATTTTTGATAATGATGCCGCCGCCGATCCCCTCGGAGAGATAGAGATAAGCGAAATTTTCGTGTCCGTCCGCATTGCCAAGCGTCAGTTCACCCATGGCTGCGGCATTGGCATCATTTTCTATGATCACCGGACAACGCAGCGCCTCGCGCAGCATGGCGGAAAGGTCAGACCCGGCCCAGGAAATAACCTCTTCGGCAAGATCGAGCGACATGGCTTCCTTGCGAAAGCGGGTCGGCATGGCAATGGCCGCGCCGATCAGTTGGCTCCTGTTGATCGCATTTTTCGTCAGTAGTTCTTCGGATCCGTCCTGAAGCGCCCGTTGGACATCGGAAAACGCGTCGTAGGAGCCGCGCATCTGCAATTCTCCAACGATCTCTCCGCCAAAATTCAACAGCGTTAACATCACCGAATAACGGTTGGCGTGCGCACCAAGGGCGTAACCGACGGTTTTTTTGAGCGTGAGGTCGATATGGGGTGCGCCACGGCCTTCCTGCCGGCGTGCACCTTCCTCGATGATACCGCGCTCAAGCAGATTTCGCGTCATCATGCTCACGGCAGCCGGCGTTATGCTGCAATAGTCGGCAAGCTCGACCCGCGAGGCCGAACCCTTGCGCCTGATATATCCCAGAAGCGCGCCCTGTGTTGCGCCAATGCCTGCCAGCCCGCCCTGCCGTCTCTCAGTCAAAGTTTCACTCTCCCGCGCTTTACCTAGGGAAATGTCATGAAGCTGTTAATTAAGCAACTTAATTAAATAATCAGTTTCAACGGGAATGGATCACATGTTCAAGTCTCTCACCCTGATGGCCACGGTTGCCCTCGGCGCGCTTTTGCCGGCTGTCGCCTTTGCCGAAGACATCAACATCAAGCTCTGGACGCTCGCCGACAAGAATGCGCCGGGCCGCGTCACCAACATCGAAGCCGCCGCCGGCATCATGAACGCACAGTTCAAGGCAGCAGGCGTCGACAAACGCGTCGTCATCGAAATCAACAACAGCGCCGTGCAGGGCTGGGACTCCTTCGCGCTCGACACGCTGAAGGCGTTTTCGGTGGGGCAGGGGCCGGATATCTACATCCTGCCGCATGAATGGATCGGCCAGTTCGCGCAGGACGGCTATGCCATGCCGATGGAAGACAAGATCGCCGCTGCTCCCTGGGTCTATGGCGATATCCTGCCGGTTCTGTGGAATTCGGCCAAGGCGACGGACGGAAAGATTTACGGCATTCCGCAGGACGCGGAAATCCGCATGTTCTTCTACAACAAGGACATGCTGCGCAAGATCGGCAAGGACGAAGCCTTCATCGAAGGCCTTCCGGCCAAGGTCGACGCCGGCGAATTCACGCTCGACGATCTGACGGCCCTGTCGAAGGAAGTGGTAGACGGCAAGGCCGCACAATACGGCATGCTGCACCGCCCGAATGTCGGTATCGACTATCTGATGGTGTTCCAGTCCTATGGCGTGAAGTTCATGGACGAAAAGACCGGCAAGCTGATGTTCCCCAAGGCCGAAATGGCCAAGGCGCTCGGCTGGTATGAGCGCAATGCCAAGGAAGGCGTGACGCCCGTCGACAATACCGCCATGAGCTGGGAGGCGATCCAGACGGCCTTCAAGCAGGAAAAGGCCTTCATCTTCCATCAGGGTGTCTGGGCGGTTGCCTGGCAGGTGGGTGACAAGAACGGCGCGACCTGGCCGACAGATGGCAAGGGATACTTCAACAAGATCGGCTGGATTTCCGCTCCGGCAGCCGAAAAAGGCGGCAAGCCGGCCAACCTGTCGCACCCGCTGCTCTACACCCTCAATCCGAAGAGTGCCAATGCCGATATCGCCGCCGATCTCGTGGCGCTTGCGACATTGCCCTATTTCAACAACGAACACGCCGTGACATCCTATCATACGGCCATCAGCAACGCCCAGACGGCCATGCCGAAATACCGCGATAACTGGGTACTCTCCGCTGCTTCGCCGATGATGAAATACGCGCAGTTCGTGCCCAACCACACCAAGTTCGGCAGCTACAACAAGGTGCTGTTCAGCGGTCTGCAAGCGGTTGAGACCGGCAAGATGACGGCCGCGCAGGCGGTCGATTTCATCGCCGACGAGCTTGAGCTGCAATTTGGCGCGGAGATCGAAATCCGCGACGCCGCAAGCAACTGAGTTTGCCCGAAACCATGCCGCCCGGTTCTGCCGGGCGGCTTTTCCGCGTTCCCACCGGTATATCGTAATGTCTCAATTTCAGCTTCGGGCGCGCCGCCCGGCCCGGCCGATCTTTTATCTGGCTCCGGCTCTCGCCTTGCTTGGCGTGTTCTTTCTTGCCCCGATCGTCGTCAATCTGGTGATCGCCTTTACCGATATGGGCGCAAACCTGAGGGTGGGCAAATTCACGGTCGAGAATTTCCAGCGCATGTTTCAGCGCGACGTGCGCCTGCCGATGGTGTTGCTGACGACGCTGATCTATGTCGGCGCAACGCTGTTCATCTTCAATATCGGGCTTGGCGCGCTTCTGGCCGTTACGACCACGGCGATACCGGACCGGCTAGGCAACTTCTTTCGCGGCCTCTGGCTGCTGCCGCGCATGAGCCCCGCCGTGCTTTACGGCGTGCTGTGGATATGGATCGCCGATCCGACGTCTTCCGGCCTGCTCAACCAGTTTCTTGGCGCGCTCGGCGCACCCGCTCTCAACCTGCGCAACGACTTTCCGCTGTTTCTGGTGGTGGTGGCGAACGGTGTCGTCGGCGCGTCTTTCGCCATGGTCATCCTCACATCGGCCATCCGCTCCATACCGTCGCATCTGGCCAATGCGGCGCGCGTCGATGGCGCCAGCGAATGGGGTGTGCTTCGCCATGTCGTCGCACCCGCGCTCTCGTCACCGATCCGTTTCATCACGCTCTATCAGGCGCTCTCACTGATGACGACCTATGAATATATCCTGCTCATCACCGGCGGTGGGCCTGTCTACGATTCCACGACCTATCCGCTTTATATCTACCGGCGCGCCTTCGAAAACGGCGCCTATGCCTATGGTGCTGCACTTGCGCTTGGCCTGATGGCGATAGGCGTTGCCATCACCCTCATTCAATGGCGCATCAGCAATATGCGCTCGACTTTTGCTCCCGCCAAAATCGAGGTGCTGTGATGACGCTCGCCCACACCCACTCGCCTGCCCACAGCAGGCGTGCGCTTGATCTGAAGCCGGACTGGACGCGTCTTGAAAGGCGCAGCCTTGCCCATCGCGCCGGTTTCGTTCCCGTCATTCTTGTGTTCCTGACGGTGGTTTCGGTTCCGGTTCTCCTGCCCTACCTGTGGCTGCTGGTGAAGTCGCTCACGACTTCCGACGACAATCTCAGCCGACTTGTGCTGTGGCGCAGCGGCGCAATCGCCGCTTTTGCCTATGGCGGGGCGATAGCAGTTGCGCTTCTTTCCGAGCGCCTGCGCAATCCCGCGCTGCTATGGCTGGCATTTGGTGCCGTGGTTGCGGCGCTCGTCTTCGTGCTGGTGCTGCCGCATCTGACTATCGACAACTACAGTTTCCTCTGGAGCCGCGATATCGAGAAAACCGGCACCACGCGCATGGCGCTGATGCCATCCATCTGGACCGCCATGCGCAGTTCACTGCTGTTTGCCGCTTCCCAGACGCTGATCGTCGCGCTGGTCGCCACGCCGGCCGCCTATGCGCTGTCGCGCTTCACCTTCGCCGGGCGTGAAAATGTGCTGCGCGGGCTTTTGCTGCTGCATGCCTTTCCGGCGCTCGCGCTCACCGTCGCGATCTTCGTGCAGTTGCATTACATGGGCCTGCTCAACAATCTCTTCGGCGTCGTGCTGGTCATGAGTGCGCTTGAGCTGCCGTTTGCAATTTTTGTTCTCAAGGGCTTTTTCGACAACGTTCCCTGGGACATCGAAATGAGTGCCGTCACCGATGGCGCGAGCCGCTTCCAAGCCTTTCGCATGGTGGTTCTGCCGCAGGTAAGAAGCGGGCTGATCGCGGTTGCCACCTTCACCTTTCTGCGTGGCTGGGAAGAATATGTTTTCGTCCAGACCCTGCTCATCGAAAAAAGCCAGATGACGATGAGCCTCTATCTCTTCTTCGTGGCACAGGACAGCGCCGGCGTGAATTACGGCATGATCGCTGCCGTAGGCATCATCTATCTGTTGCCTGTGCTGATCATTTACATCTTCACGCAGAAATACATCACCCAGATGAGTTTCGGCGGGATCAAAGGATAATCGCCATGGCCAGGATCACCCTCGACAATGTCACCAAAAGCTGGGGCGACACCCGCGTTCTGCAACCGATGACCCTCTCCATCGAAGACGGCGAATTCGTCGCCGTTCTCGGGCCGTCCGGATGCGGAAAGTCGACCACGCTTTTCCTGCTCGCCGGGCTCTACGCGCCGACCGCGGGTCAGATTTCTTTCGACGGCCACAACGTCAATCGCATCGATGCGCGCGACCGCAATGTCGGCATCGTCTTCCAGTCCTATGCACTTTATCCCAACCTGACGGTGCGGCAGAACATCGCCTTTCCGCTGCGTTTCAAGAATGTTCCGCGTGAAGAAGCAGCGCGGCGGGTGGAGGAGGCAGCAAGCCTCGTGCAGATCAGCGCGTTGCTCGACCGACGGCCCTCGCAGCTTTCCGGCGGCCAGCAGCAGCGTGTGGCGCTTGCCCGCGCGCTGGTCAAGGAACCGAACATCCTGCTTCTGGACGAGCCGCTTTCCAATCTCGATGCGACCCTGCGCATCACCATGCGCGCCGAGCTGAAAAGCCTGCAGAAGCGCCTGAAGATCACCACGCTGATCGTCACCCATGACCAGATCGAGGCGATCACCATGGCGGACAGGATCATTTGCATGAACAACGGCGCCATTGCCCAGATCGGCACGCCCGATGATCTTTATCGCCGGCCCGACAATCTGTTCGTGGCCGGTTTCATCGGCACGCCGCCAATGAATCTCTTGAAAGGATGGGCGCAAGGCGGGCAGTTGCAGATTGGCGATGCCCTGCTCGACCTCAATGCCCGCTGTGACGGCGAAGTCACCTTTGGCCTGCGCCCGGAAGATATCGCCCTCGTCACATCGTCCGAGGCGCGGCTTGAGGGGCAGGTTACCACCGTCGAGCCCATGGGGCGCGAGGTATTCTACACGATCGATACGCCTGCAGGCATGATCCACGCGCTGGAATATGGCGAGACGATACGCCACGCGCCGGGAGATCGTGTCGGGATCAGCTGCAAATCGGCGCTGACGCTCGTGTTCGACGCCGCTGGCAACCGCATCGCCGGGCTGCATGCCGATCTCTCCCACCATTCGACTATTCCGGCGCGTGAACCGGAAGCCGTAAACTGACAGGAATTTCCATGCCTAAAATCGTCTCCCATCGCGGTGCCAACCATTTTGCGCCCGAAAACACCTTCGCCGCCGCCGACCTCGCCTTGCAGCAGGGAGCGGATTACATCGAGCTCGACGTGCGCGAGAGCGCGGACGGCGTGCTTTATGTCTTTCACGACGAAACGCTGGATCGTACCACCAATGGCACGGGTCCCATCGGCCACATAATGTCGAGGGAGATCGATGCACTGGACGCCGGCAGCTGGTTCGGCGAAAACTTCAAGGGTGCGGCTGTACCGCGGCTCGATGCCTATCTCAGCCATTTGCGCGGCCGCTGCGGCGTCTATGTCGAGCTGAAATATTGCGATCCCGTCAAGGTGGCGGCACTGGTACGGAGCCTCGGCATGGTGCGCGACACCTTCTTTTTCTCTTTCTCCGAAGAAATGCGCCGGGGCCTGGCCGCCGCCGCGCCGGAATTCCGCAAGATGATGACGCTCGATATCGCCAAGTCGCCTTCGCTGGCTGCGGCTGTTCACCATGCCTCGATCATCGAGATCACACCTGCGCAGATGCGCAAGCCCGGCCTTGTCGCGGCATGCCGCAAGGCGGGTCTGGAAATCATGATTTATTATGGCGGCGATGATGCCAACCTTCATAATGAGATCGCATTGGCCGGGGTAGACTACGTCAATATCGACCGCCCGGACCTGTTCGATACGGCGCGCCGCGCCGTACGGCAGCCTGAACTCGCATGACCTTCCTTACCCCTGGAGATGATGACATGAGCAATCTTATTGGAACCGGCTTCAACGCCAGCTCGGACGACGGTGAACTGGCCACACTCGAAAGCGATCTTCGTGCGCTTGCCGAAATTGGCTGCGACACCGTTGAAATCGCCGCAACGAGCCTTGATCTGATCGCAGGCGGTCGCATCATCGAGGAGCGCGCTCAACGGTTCGTGGCGCTCGCCAAAGAATTCGACTTCCGCTACACGGTGCACGGTCTTGTTTCGTCCAATTTCATGGACCCGGTAACGTGCCGCTACCAGATAGATGCAGCCAAGGCGCTGGCCGTCCTGTGCGATCGCATCGGCGCGGGCATCCTCGTTCAACACGGTGGTGCCCTGCGTGCCGACCAGATCGCCGAGCGGGCCGATGCCGATGCCCGTGAGCGGGAGGCGCTTTTCGAGCTGGCGGAATTCTGCAAGCCCTATGGCGTGCGGGTCGCGCTTGAGAATATCTTCTCCACCGAACCCGGCCAATATCGCCAGACGCCTGCCGAGGTGGCCCAGACAGTTAAGGCCATCGGCCATGATAACGTCGTTGCGCTGATCGACTTCAGCCACGCCTATCTCGAATCCACCTTTCGCGGGCTCGATTTTCGCGAACAGCTTCGTGCCATGGCGCCGGTTGCCGGCCATTTGCATGTCCACGATTCCTTCGGCCGGCCGCAGGGCTTTTATCAACCGTATTTCGACCAGGAAAATACCGCTCTCGGCATCGGCGATCTGCATATGCCGCTCGGCTGGGGAGATATCGACTGGCAGGGCATCTTCTCGGAGCTGACCTTCCTGCCGGATACCGTGCTGATGATGGAAATCGGCCGCCGCTACCGTGCCGAACAGCCCGCGAGTCTTGAAACGGCGCGTCATCTCATGTCGCTCTACACTGAGCGGATGCAGATCGCGGCTGAATGACTGAACTGAACAAGGCCCAGCCGACAGGCTGAGGTCTGAAGCGCCGGCAGTTCTGAACGCAACTGCCGGCGTTTTTCGTTACGCGGCCCAGTCGGAAAGCGAATAGGCTTTGATGTAATCGATCATCATTTGCGAACCGTCGCTGAAATCAACCGCCGACGGCGTTCCTGCCATGCCGCCGACAGCAAGATTGACGACCATATACATGGGGTCGTGCATGTCATCAGGCGTATCCGTCTGCGCCACGGCGACGTCGTCGAAATACCAGGTAATATGCTCCGCATCCCACAAAACGCCATATGTGTGGAAACCTTCCGTGCTTGGCACGCTGACATTGTTTATGACTGATGTCTGTTCTCCCGTTGCATTGGAGTGGGTGGACATGATCAACGTATTGGGGTTTTGCCCACGCATCTCCACGACATCGAGTTCCGGTGGCCAGGAGCCGTCCTCAGGCAAAAGCCAGAAGGCCGGCCAAGCGCCCCGGTCGGTCGGCATGTCGGCGCGCATTTCGAAATAACCATAGGTCTGGCTGAACGACGAATAGGTGTTCAGCATACCCGAGGTATAATCATAGCCCTCAACCTCGTTGGCGATCGATTGCGGGGTTTCCGCAGCGGTGATGGTCAGGACACCGTTGTTGATGCTGAAGGGATTGACCTCTGATGTGCCGGCATAAGCGGGGTTGATGTACCATTGCGCCTCGCCATTCGTCGTCAGCGAGCTTCCCTTTTCCGGTGCCCACCAATATTTGGCATCCCAAGTCCCCTGATCGCCGCTGCGAAGTGAAAGTGCATCGAATTCGTCGGCAAAGGTCTGGGTGAGGGATGATCGGTCGAGGCTGAGCTCGAACTGGTCGGCCTGAAGATCGTCGATGGTCGTTCCGGCAAGAACGACGGCCTCGCCGTTGGCGAAGTTCAGCCAGAGATTATCGCCCTGTTGGGTGGCATTGCTGACGAGCTGCTCGAAGGATGTGATGCCGTAACCGTTAAGCCGGATCGTGTCGTTGGCGCTGAAATCCATGATGAGATCGGTGCCGTTGCCGCTCGTAAAAACGAATGTATCCGCACCGCCACCGCCGATCAGCACGTCGTTACCGCCCCCGCCATCAATGGTCTGGCTGCCCGATCCGCCGGTTATGATGTTGTCCAGCTCATTTCCGAAGGCATAACGACCATCTCCGGTTACCCGCAGGTTTTCGAAATTGTCGGGCAAGGTATAACTCATCCAGGTGTCGATGGTGTCGATACCCTCCCCGGCATTTTCGACGGCACGGTTGATACTGGAATAGAGGTAATAAATATCGTCGCCCGTGCCGCCCGCCATTGTCACATTGACGGAACTGTCGCCCCACATGGAATCATTGAGGCCAGTGCCTGTCAGCAGCGGTCCGGAACCCGTGGCGGAAAAAAATCCGGTGGAATTGTCGCTGTAGTAGAGTGTGTCTCCAAGCGCATTCAATACTGTCCGGGCCATTGACCGTCTCCTGTCCGTTAGCGTTGGCTTTCTCACTCCTCTTGGGCAATACCCTAACAGGGCGAAAAGCCTCCTGTTAGAGCCAGAAATGAGGGGTACATGGGCGGTTTCCGTGGTGCACGCTATTGCAGCATTGCGATGGGCGGTGGCAGGATTGGACGGCAAGGGAGATGCTCAAAGTGGCATCTCACGGGGATGGAGTGCGAGAGTTGAGTGTAGCCTTTACCAAGGAAGATAGTGCCGAAACCGCAGCCGAAACGGTTCTGCCGGACCGGGTGATTTCGCCTCATCCCAATCTGGTGACGGAGGCTGGGCTGAAAGCGCTGGAGCAGCAGCTGCAATTGGCGCGCGAAGCCTGCGAAACGGCCAATGCCGTCGAAGACGTCAATGAAAGACGTCGGCTTTCAGCCAATCCTCTGCGGGACATTCGGTATTTCGCGGAGCGCGTTCGCACCGCCCAGCTGATGCCGAGCCCGCCTGCTGATGGCACCGTTGCCTTCGGCAGCGTGGTAACATTCAGCCGTGATGACGGGAGGACGCAACGGTTCCGGATCGTAGGCGAGGATGAAGCCGATCCGGCCAATGGATCGATGTCTTATGTCTCCCCGGTCGCAGGAGTGTTGATGGGAAAATCTGCCGGTGATGTTGTCAGCCTGGGCGGCAAAGAGATTGAAATCATCGAAGTGACCTAAAGCGCCCACTTGAAAACGGAACAAATTTTGCCAGCAAGGATGTGCGGTTTGGAGCGAGAGAACCTCGCCGCAATTTACGCCGGTCGTGCCGTCGCCAAAGCGTCCTCTTCTGCCATTCCAGCCATCCGCATCATCGTATTTTTCAGAAAGAACCTGAAATCCAGATCAATGAAAGTATAGGCGAGTACGAGCCCCATATAGGCCATGAAAACGGGATTGAAATTCAGCTCTTCAAATTGATAGACGATAACGATTGCGATCGCCGAATAGGCGAAGAAACCGACTTTTCGTTTCCGGAGGATCGCGTAAACAAGCGCAAAGGCGCTGAGAAGGCCAAATCCTATGCCGGACGCATAGGCCGTGGCGAGAAAGCCACTATGCGGTGTTCCGATTCTCGATATTCGCGACAGTTCTTCATATCGAGCGGTAAAACCGATGCCGAAAGGATGATGGAGCATCACCTGAAAGCCGCCAGTGAGCGTATCCCAGCGCTCCTGCGCATTGTTGCTGCTGTTGCTGTCCTCGAGAAACCGTTTTGAAAATATCTGTTCCGCAAAATCGAAAGCACCCAATGGCAAAACCGCCGCGATGACAAGGGCGGACAAGGCAAAACCAAAATAGGTGCTGAGCAGCATTTTGATGGAAAAATTTCTGATGTAGAAATAGACCCCGATCGCAAGAACGGCAAATACTCCGGACCGGTTGAGAGTAAGTGTGAAGCTCGCCAGATAGACCAGCAGAAATACGGCAAACAGCGCGGGACGTTTTTGCCTTTCGGCAAGATAGGCGACTGCCGCACCCGCCAACGCAAAGGCAGGTCCGGCTGTGTTGCCCACCGGCCAGATGCCACCCGCTTTTTCGACACGCAAAAGCAACGGGCTCAATTCGCCTTTTGCCGCAGCTGCCAGCACGGCGGTTTCATCGAACATGAAAGAGAGGCCAAGGGAGGCGAGCTGGTCGTGAATGACGATGTCCAGAAAAAGCAGGATCGTCACCGCGATGAAGCCGGCGAAGATGCCCCAGCAGAACAGCTCGAGAAGGTTCTCCTTAAACAGCATATAGGCAAAAAACAGAAAATAGACCGCGTAAAAATATGCCATCGCGGTGGTGTAAAATTCACCTTCGCCACGTTCGTCGGCAAAGACAGCCGAAAGTGCAAAAAAAATGGTTAGCGGAACGAGATAAAGCAGGATGATCGAGGGCGTCAGACAGCGAATGTAAAGCAGGGCAATAACGGGTAGCGTCATCAGGACAAGCATGTCGGTGATGTTGAGGAAGCGCAGGCCCAGATTGCTGGTCAGCACATTGCATTGAATGAAAAAGCCAATGGAAAAAACGAAGATCGCCAGAAAGAGACCGGGCACCTGTATGGTTTTTGAAGGATAAAGAGGCATCGCCAAAACGAAACCCGGCAACGGCGATTGATGCGATGCCGCCATATTTGTGTTTCTGGTCATTCCCGGCCTGTATCCTTCACTGGCGGACCTTGGTGCGGCCCTGTGGGAGAGGACGTCATCACCATGAGGCGACAGGGTGATGACGATGAATAGTGGTCTTGATGACGTTGCCGCGCAAGACAATTTTCTATGGTTTTCAGTCGCTCAGATTGCCTTTTGGCAGAGCGCCCTCAACGGCGATCACCCGCTGTATGTAAAGCGGTTCGTTGGAAACCGGCGCGCTCATGCCGAATGCCGGCATGATCCTCACATAGAAACCATATCCGCTGGGGCTGATATCAGGATCGATCGCGATGTCGTTGGCTGTCGCCCACATCCAGCCGCTATTGTCGAGGGCGTTCGCACCACCAAATTGAAGCGCGGAGCAACTGATCGTCCGGACTGCGCCGCCGCTTTTTGAAACCAGTGTGACATAGGGCGCACGCTGTCCCTCGGTATTTTTATAAAGCACTGCAAATGAAACGGTTTTGCCGATCATCGCGGCGGCCTCCGCATTGCGAAAATAACGAACCAGTGCGGCCGACTGGTTGCCATTCGCACGCAAACCGAGGCTGTGAGCGAAAGCCGGAGAAAAGGTGACTTCTGCGGCTTTTATGGCGGAACCCGACGCCGCCAGGCTCCAACCCGATGGAGCGGATCCCGTCCAATCGGTGAAATCGCCGTTGACGATAAGATTGGCGGCGGGAAGTTTTGGCCAACAAGGTGTCTGAAAGACGTTATCGGGCGCCGATCCCAGATAACAACTGAACAAGGTTCGGGCGATGAGCTGAGATCCGGCATCGTTCGGATGGACGTTGTCGCGGTAAAGCGCATGGTCCTTGCCTCTCGCTACAAATGACGCGTGTGTATCCACCAGCGTGAGGCCCGGGTGCGCTCGGGCAAGGTCAAGGATCGCATTATAGACCTTGTCGTAACCGGTGCTATCGCGCCAGGGGTTCTGGGTGGTGATGAGTTGGGGGGCACCCGGCCATTGCCATTCGATCATGCCAAGCGGTCCGAGCAGGGCGGCTCGTCCGGAGCTTAGGATACCACCCGGCGTCTCGAAACTCTGCATATTATGCCCATGATGCGTGATGCACAGGTCGGGACGCGGAATCTTCAACGCCGCCGCGCGCTGGTCCGCGAGCATGTAACCGGCCATGCCGCCGGGCAGTGCCGCAAGATAGACCGTGAGCGTTGGCCCCATGCCTGCGCGCAGCGTAACCGAATCCGCATAGGCCTTTGGCCCGGTGGGGGCGTTTGTCTGCCATTCTGCCCAGCGGTGCAGCACAACCCTTGTGTCGTGCAGATCGCCAAGCATCATGGCGAACTGCTGGAATGGTCCGGCATCGGCATAGGCGGTGCTGTCACCATTCACGAAGATCGTGGCATTCTGACCCGCAGTCAAACGCGCGCGCAAGGGTGAGAGCGCGTTCAGGGAAGGGACCATGGTGGGGATGTTTCGGGAGGTGATGCCGAGCGATACGCCGATCATGCCGGCACCTCTTCCGTTCCGGTCATATATATGCATATGTTGCGTTTGAGCGGTGTCATCGTTCGTTCTCCTCGTCTGGCCCTAGGATAACTCCGCCGAAAGGCCGGGGGACAAAACGCAGGAAACGGGACGGCGAAAAGCAGTAAAATTATACGTCACGAATTTTTCTTCGATCTCTTTTAAAATATATAGATAGAATATTTTTCTTTTAATTTACGTATATCGGATTCTTATCCGCATAAAGGTTTGAATGTTATTTTTTCTAACCACAATCAAGCATTGTTGTTCTTATACTGAAATTGCCGGTGAAAATATCCCTGCCGTTGGCAAGTGCACTCGTCATTTTCACGGGCTGTCCATTCATGCCCGCAATTTAGGGCAATGGCAACTTGGGTGCTCTGGTACTTCACAGGTGATGTCATGACATCCGCTCTATTTGTCAGTCACACAGGAGAGAAGGGTGGCGCCGAGCTTTTTCTGACGGACCTCGTCAAGGCCGGACCGCATTCCTGGCGAGCTTGTTTTCTCAGTGGCGGTGGTGCTGCTGATGATCTGGCAGCGGCCGGGAGGCCTCCGGTCATGTTATCCGCTGGCGAAAAAATGCTGTCGATCCGCCGTGACTCACCGTTTGGCGCAATGCTGCGTGGCGCGGCCGATGTTGTCGCCGTCGCTTGGCAATTGAGCCAGCAGGCGAGACATTACGACGTAATCTGCGCCAATTCGCAGAAGGCGCTGTTCGTTTGCGCGCTTGCCGCGAAACTCAGCCGCCGCCCACTTGTCTGGGTTTTGCACGATATAGTCACCGATCCCGCATTCAGCTCCGCCAATCGCCATGCCTCGCTGGCATTCGCGCGCCTTTTCGCAAGGCTGGTGGCCGTCAATTCGCAGGAAACCGGCCGGGCTTTCGTTGAAGCTGGCGGGCAGGCAGAAAAGGTCCGCATCGTTTATAACGGCTTCAACCCCGCAAAGGCTGTGGCCCACGATCCCGGCAGAGCTGCGCGGTTGCGTACGGAATTGGGCCTTGGTCCTGAACCGCTTGTCGGATTGTTCGGCCGGCTGAGCGAATGGAAGGGGCAGCACGTCTTTCTGGACGCGATCGCGGCGATGGATGGCGTTCAGGCCGTCATCGTTGGCGGAGCGCTATTCGGGCAGGACGCCTATGAGACGCGCATCCGCGAGCAGGCATCCCGTCTCGGTCTGGATGGTCGTGTCCGCTTCCTCGGTTTCCGGTCGGATGTACCAGAGCTGATGGCATCGATGGATGCCGTTGCCCACACCTCTGTTGTCGCCGAACCGTTCGGGCGGGTGGTGGTGGAGGCCATGATGTGCGGGCGGCCAGTTGTCGCTACACGCGGTGGTGGGGTTACCGAAATCATTAGGGACGGCGAAACGGGTCTTCTGGTGCCGCCGGGCGACGCATCGGCGCTTGCGGCAGCACTAGGCTGCATCCTGTCGCAGCCAGCTCTGGCGGAAAGGCTGGCGCAGCAGGGCCGCGAGGATGTGAGCCGGCGTTTTTCGCTGGAGGAGACCTGCCGGTCTGTTTCCGCTTTGCTGTCGGAAGCAGTGTGAGGGGCCTCTTGGCGATCAATTCGGACAGAAAGTGCAGGCAAGCGGAAGGGTCAGGATGCGTATTCTCGTAAACATGCCGAGCCAGTATGGCGGCAAACCTTCCGGCGTCGGCCGCGTGACCTTCAGCCTGCTGGAGCGGCTGCTGGATCAGACGCGGGACGACTACATCCTGCGCTCTCCCTGGACGCGGGCACAGCTGCCCGAAAACCTGCGCGAAAGCCGCCTTCAGCTGATTGAGACGCCGCGGCCGCGTATCATGGTGTTTGATGTGCTGCGTCAGGCCATGACGCTACCGGCACTTTGCCGCAAGCTCGGCATCGATGTGCTGTTCAACGCCGATCCCTTCGGAAGTCCCAGCGGCGGCAAACGGCGCGTCACCCTGGTTCACGATCTTTATTTCAGGACCATTCCCGAACAGATCGGCTGGCGGGCGACGTTGACGACGGATTTGATCTTTCGACTGATGATGGCTGGTTCGAACCGGATCACCTGCGTATCGGAAGCGACGCGTAAGGATCTGGCGCAGTTTTATCCATCGGCTGCCGGGAAAAGCCTGACTATCCATTCTGACAGCACCCTGAATGTCGATCTAGCGAGTTTAAACGGCCCGCCGCCAGTTGCCGCGCCCTACATACTGGCGGTCGGAAACGCGACGTCGAATAAGAACTTTTCGCTTCTGGGCAAGGCTTTTGCCGTGATTGGCAAAGTTAGGCCGGATTTGCACGTCGTGCATGTTGGCCGCGACGATGCCGAGGAAATCGGCAGCGTACTAGATGATCCGGAGCTGAAGGCGCGACTGATCCGGCTTTCCGGCATAGACGACCATCAACTGGCAGACCTTTACCGCCACGCCGCCTGCCTTTGCGTGCCTTCCACATATGAAGGGTTCTGCCTGCCGGTGCTGGAGGCGCAGCAACTGGGGTGTCCGGTCGTCTGCTCCAACCGTTCCGCAACGCCGGAGATCGCCGGAAAGGGCGCACTCACCTTCGATCCCGCGGACTCTGACAGCCTTGTCGCGGCACTTGAGCGGCTTTTTCGGGAGCCGCATCTGGCAAGCGATCTTCGCCAGGCGGGTTATGAAAACCGCAAGCTGTATTCATGGCAGAAGGCGGCGGAAAGCTATGCGCAGGTTTTCCATGAACAGACCTGACGTCTAGGAGTCATGTCCCCGGGTGAAATCTTGCGGCTCATGCCCTGATGCCGCTGCGCAGCTCCGAATAAAGCGTTTCGTATGCCCCGATTACCCGTTCGGGCGCGACGCCCTGCGAAATGCGCGCTTTGGTTTCCGGTGTTTCCGCGAGAATGGCGGGGTTGCGCATCGCGTCAGTCATGCGGGCGGCAAGCTCGGCGGCGTTGCCCGGCGCGAAAAGGCGTTCCGGCCGGTCCCGACCGATCTGTTCGGCGACACCGGCGAGATTGGCGCCGAGAACCGGCACACCGCGTAGAATAGCTTCAGCGACCGTGCGCCCGAAAGCCTCTGGCCAGAGTGGTGGAACGATCAGACAATCTATACCGGCGAAGAAACTATCGGCGTCCACGTAGCCGGGAAATTCGACCGGAAGGTTGGCGGTTTTTTGCTCGTAGGCTTCGATGCCGCCCGGCGCGCGACCCGCCATGACCAGTCGCCAGCCCTTCGGCGGCAGGAGCGGCAGCGACTCGATCAGGAGATCTGCACCCTTGGGCGCCTCGATGCGGCCCAGATAGCCGAAAACAAGCGGGTCCCCAGGCGCGCGTGGAATGCGCTGTGTCTGTGAAGCTGGCGGCGCGATGGCATTCCAGATGACCGTGCGGCGGCTTTCCGGTACATGGGTGAAAAAGCCGGCCTGCACATGGCGCTCGACAATATCGTGGCCGACACCGGCGACAGCGTCGACGGCGCATTGGCAACGCCAGTGCAGGTAAGAGAAGGCGCGGCATTTTTTGCTGGTGCCGTCGCAGATGTGACCGTCATGAAACAGGGAGCCGTTGGTGCACATGCTGGTGAAATCGTGCAGGGAATGTACGAGCGGAATGCCGCGCTTGCGGATCATCGGCCAGACCAGCGGTGTCAGCTCCGACAGCGAATGGGTGTTGACGACATCAGGCCGGAAATCATCGATGACGCGGGCAAGCCGGCGCACGAGACCCGGATCCAGCTGCACGGCGATCTTGTAGTATTTTCGCTTCCATCCGGGTTGCTGTTCCCAGTCCCCGATAAAAAACGGCGTGGTATGTCCGAGGCGGTAAACGGCGAAATCGTCGCGCAGCTCCACGGCCTGTTGTTTGCGGGAGATCGCCGCCACCGCTACCGTGTGGCCCTTCTCCGCCAGCCCGCGCGCGAGGTCTTCCACGAATATCTCCGCGCCGCCGACCCGGTCCGGAGAAAACAGCGACGTTATTTGCAATATCCGCATGCCCAAATTCTCGCGTCTTTGTGTGGTTTTATAATCGTTACAACTATTTCGCATCAGCGAAATGAAGGCTGCTGTCCATCCGGACTGATCTAGGCCGGCATTGCGGGATCGGTTGGAGATGGTTCGCGCCGCCGCGAACGGTCCCGTCCAACACCTGGTGGGTTGAGACAAAGCGTGACGACGGGCGCAAGGAATACGGCGTAAGCCATTGCGAAGCCGGGGATCTGCAGGGAAAAATCAAGTGTCGAATGCAATGCGACGAGCAGCAGCCCGGCGAGGCCGAGATGGGAGGCGTACCGGTAGTTTTTGCGTTTGCGCGCCCCGCGAATAAAAATGGCGAGTTGGACGAGCACAAAAAAAGCCGCATAAAATGGAAATGCGAGGCCGAGCGTCAGCAGTCCCTCGGCATAGACATTGTGGGCGTGGGTGACGATGGCGTCCACCCCGCATTGCGCCGCATGATAGGGCGCGTAGGTTTCCGTAAAACTTGCAAGGCCGGTTCCCCAAGGCCAGCTGTCAGAAATGGCACGCGCGATGCCCGGCATGTAGCAGAAGCGCATGTCGTCTTCCAATCGCGTTTCCATGCGAAGCGCCACGCGATTAGCGAAGAGCAGGAACAGGCCAAGCGTAATGGCGAGCACGATCGCCGCGCGGCGCTTCGTGCCGCGCCGCTTGCGCCGCAGGGCAGCCGCGTTGCGGCCTGTTTTGATGGGTGAGTTGAAGACGGTCAGAAGAATGAGGAAACTCAGTGCCGCAAAGCTTGATGCGATGCCGGCGCGCGATCCGGTCAGCATCAGGGCGATGAAGCAAAAGGCAGTGAGCACGCCGATGAAGGCGGCCTTGCGGATGAGGCGTTTCTGGCCGACTGGAACGGTCAGGCGATTTGCCACCAGCGCCCTGACCATTCCCCAGTCTGGAGCCGTCAGCCGTTTGTGCAGCATCACGACGAGGGTCAGGAGAATGAGACCGAAGAAGGTGGCGGCGGTATTACGGTTGACGAAAAGGCCGGTCAGGCTGCCGAGATAGAAGCGCTTCTGAATGAAGCCGAGTGTTTCTGGAAAAAGCAGAAACTGCACGATTGACAACAGTGCCAGCCATCCGCCGGCAATTGCGAACCATCGCAGCGCTTTTGCCGCGCGCTCGTCGGTATCGAAAATGACGAGGCCGGCCATGAAGGCGCCGAAGGGCAGGGCGGCGCTTAACAGGCCGAGCCGATCATCCGCCGGGGTGAGCGAAACCGTGGCGTCGGGCGCGAACTGCATGAACATGGCGGCGGTCGACCAGGCGGGATTGGGTGGAGCAATACCCGGCACAGATGATTGCAGCCACAGCTGGATGATGAGTGCCCCCAGCAAAAGGCAGGTCGCCACAAGTGCCAAGCTTGAACCAGCCCGGGGCGGCCCGAACAACAGGATGGCGGGCACGAGCAACAAATAAATTGCAACGGTGACGACGATACGGCTCTCGATTTCAGTTGCGCCGCGATTGAGAAGCGCAAGCAGGAAGATAGCCCAGAAGATGACTATGGCGGCCGTCCGAAAATAGTCTGGAAACGCAACCGGTCGCGGTGGCGATGAGGATAGCGGTTCTGATTGGGCTTCGATGGACGACATTGGCTTTCGGCTTTGCAATAACTGTTGCTGCGACGATGTCTAAGGTAGAAGGACGAGGCGGGCCGCTATTTCACGGAAGCGGCACGGTGCGTTTCATGCCGGCCTGCGGCTGCTGCGGACAGATCTTCCGCAGGGTCCATCGCAGGATTTCCCCCTCCTTACCGCAGACGACTGCCGTGTCCGCATTGCGGGCCGCATCGGCCTGAGGCAGTGTGTCTTTTGGAAATTGCTGCCACATCACGAAGCGCCCGCGTATCAGGTTGGCGTCTGCAGGCCCGTAAAGTTGGGAAAAATTCATCAGAACGGCGATTTCCATTGGCGAGGCGTTACGCAGCGAACGAACCATGGCAAGACGCAGCCACACATCGCCATTTGCAGGCAAACAGGAGAGCGCGTGACGAATATAGCTTTCGGCAAAGCCGAGACGCGCCACACCGGCCTCCGACGTCGCATCTTGGCCATTTGCATCGAGATCTGCGAGAACGAGCCGTAACCCGGCCTTGACGATATCCGAACGGCAGATTTTCTCCGCAACGACGGGGTGCAGCCCATCGACCGTCTTCGCCAGAAGATCGTGCGCCAGGCCGCTTTTGTCGTCGGCAATTCTTGCCAAGGCGACGACATCGGAAAACCGCCGGGTTTCGGAAAACGCCTGTGCGGCGACGGATAAAACAAACACGGAAAGGATGAGAACCGGCACGACCGCGAAGAATTTACGCAGGCCCGCCATTCCGTCCCGCCTAATCATGGTAATATCGCGTGTAGCGCGCGTGATAATATTCGCTTGAACCGTAAGCTCGGTAAAGCTTCAGCTTTTCCGTGTCCACCTTGTTGAGGATGACACCGAGACACTTCTTGCGGATCTGGACTTCGTTTTCAATCGTATTGCGTACCGCCCTGCGGGCGGTTTTGCCCCATTCTGTGACGAAGACGAAACCGTCGATCCGGCCGGCCATCGCGCGGGCATCCACCACCGGCCCGAGAGGCGGCAGGTCGACGATGATGTAGTCGAAGAGACCGCTCGCTTCGGCCAGCAATTTGTACATTTGCGCCGATGTCAGCAGCTCGGAGGAGTGCGGTACGCGCTGCTTGACGACCGTTGGCAGGAAAGCGAGCCGCGTCTTTTCGTCGTGCAGCAGCACATCGCGCATATTGCGGCCTTCCAGCAGCACTTCGAGCAGGCCTTCTGCAGCATGACGCCCCAAAGCGCGCGTGGCGCCCGGGTTGCGAATATCCGCATCCAGCAGAAGAACCCTTGCTCCCTGTCCGGCCAGAAGCTGAGCCAGATTGATGGAGATCGTCGATTTGCCCTCGCTCGGCAACGCCGATACGACGCCCACCACCCGCGCGCCGGTTTTCGGGGGAATGCCGAGATCTATCGCAAGCCGTGTGCTGCGCAGCGTTTCGGCGAAGGATGATAGCGGGTGATCGACAGTGTAGCGGGCAACGCTGGACGGGCGTGTGGCGGTAGGCGGCCCCTCCTGTCCCTTTGGCAACACATCCGTGCCCGGCTTGTTCTGGACGAGCGGGGTGTTGCCCAGAAATTCCAGCCCGAGAACGTCGCGAACCTGTTCTCCGGTGCGGAAGAAACGGTCGCGGAACTCGCGAAACATGGCGATGCCACCGCCGGCCGCGGCGCCCATGATCATGAACAGCGCCAAAAGTAGCGGTTTGTTCGGTTTGCTTGGAATGTTGGGCGGAACTGCCCTCGAAATCACGCGTGCTTCCGTTACGGGGAAGGATTGCTGCTGCATCGCTTCCTGATAACGCTGCAGGAAGGTCTGATACATGTTCTTGTAAGTTTCCGCTTCACGCTGCAATTCGCGAAGCTGAACCTGGGTCTGGCTGGCCGAGTTGCTGACGCTGGTAGCCTTGGCAACGCTCTCCGCAAGTGATTTCTCTCTTGCTTCTGAAACCTCCAGATCGCTCTTGTAACTTTGCGCAATACGGCTGATTTCCTGGAACATCAGCCGGCGGTATTCCTGCATTTCGTTGCGCAGACGCACCGCCTGAACATGGTTGCTGCCAAGCCTGCGGGTGATTTCCGTTTCGATCTTCGAGGATTCGAGATATTTCTTGCGCAGATCGTTTGCAACCGAGCTCTCGAGAATGTCGGTGACGACGGCGTCGACATCATCCGTGGCAAGGATATGTTCGATGCGTTGTACCCGCGCTCGCGACCTGGCCGTTTCCGACTGCGCCAGAATAAGCGCGCTGTTGGACTCGGCCAGTTGCTGATCGGAAAGCAGGCCGTTATTGCCGGTCTCGATCAAGCCGTGTTCGGCGCGAAATTTCTGTACGGCAAGGTCGGTGTCGAGTGCCCGCTGACGCAACTCGGCAATACGGTCGGACAGCCAGTCGCTGGCCCGCTTCGTCGCCTCGTATTTGGAGTTCAGCTTGTCCACCAGATAAGCCGACGCCACCGCGTTGACGATCTGGGCGGCGAGAACCGGTGATGTCGAGTTGTAGGTCAGTTCCAGCGCGTAGGTACGGCCGATACGCTTGACGCTGAGACCGTCCAGTAGCCGGTCCGACAGCGCCCGCTTCAGCGTGCCGTCGTCGATGACGGTCTCTTTTGCCGGTGAGAACCATTGCGAAACGTTGACGAGCGAACGGATCGTGCCGAATATCGAACTCAGAAGCGAGGCACGGTTTGCCCTGAATTCCTGATTTTCCGTCAGGTTCAAACTGTCGACGACGGCAATCCCGATGGTTTCCGATTGCAGGACCTCGACCTGGCTGAGAATGGAAGCCTCGTCCTCCACGACGCCGCCGATCGTCGAAAGCTGCTCGACGACCTGGCTGTTGTTGCGGTCGATCAAAAGGGTAGCCGAAGCTGAATAGATCGGAACGGCCGTCGCGGCATAAGCGAGACCGATTGTCCCGGCAATGGCGACTGCCGCGAGGACGACGCGCCACTGTCGGCGGACCGTGGCAAGAACGGCGTCTATATCGATAAAGTCGGCTGTAAATCCGCTTTTGTCGATATCGGCCATAGTCAAGGGATCGTGCCTTTGCAACAACTGTCAGCCTCGCTCTTTTTGGCGGGCGTGGCACCCGCCAAGTCTCGGTTGCATGGTAGGACAGGCGGCCGCCATTCCCGCAGGACGGGCGGCAAAACCGGGTTCAAACGGGACTTGTGCTGACTGGCGTGCTGGTGCTGCCGGTTGAAAGGGGCGCGGCAAAGAAGTTGTTGGTTGTGGTGGTTCCGCCGCTGCCGGTGCTGCCACCGCTGCCGCCACCGCCAACCGGTGCGGCTCCGCCGCCGGCCTGTGCCGTACCGGCTGGTGAGCCCGCCGCTCCCGAGCCGCCAATGCTGTTGCCGCTTGCAGGTGAAGAGCCGGCGCCACCAATCGGTGAGGCAGCAGCTGCAGCTGCCGCAGGCGCTGCCGGACCGGCCGCCGTTCCCTGAACATTTTCGCTAAAGGCGATCAGAAGATCGGAGGGCACGCCGACACCCTTGGTCTGCAACTGGATTGCGGCGGCAAGTATCGTGTTGCCCCTCTGCATCGCCGTAGAATAGGCGAGCGCCAGACCTTCGCCGACAACTTCGGAGAAGTCCTTGTTGCCGACCTTCTGGGCCAGTGCGACGATGGTGGGCAACTGGCTGGAGTCGCTCAGGATCAGGCCAGAAAGCTGTTCGGAGAACTGCGCCGCGCTGGTGGAAACGGCAATGATCGGAAAGCCGTTCGTCACCTTTCCAGTGATTTCGGCGTTTGCCGCATCGGTGCTGGAAGCGATGCCGGCCAGATCCTTGACCGTTGCCTGCGTCGGAGACTGCTTGAACAGTTCCGCGGCAGCAAGGGAAACCGTGTCCGGATTGGAGCTGTTAACGCGAGCCAGAAATGCGGCGTTGGTTTCGTCGGCGGCCTTTACGGGTGCGCCAGTTGTCGCAGTCTGTACCGGCGGCGTCTGCTGCCCGGCAGCTGGCGGCGCTGATTCCACGTTCTGGGCGTTGGCGACTGCGGAAAAAAGACCGAGGCTGGTGATCAATACCGCACCAGTGAGCGTCGAGCCAATACGAAGGCGGGACATCACAACTCTCCAAATTTTTAAAAAATACGATTTTAAGTAAGCTGAAATGCTGAATATGGTTATCCAACATCTAAAATTTTCTTTTTAAATCGCACAGCCCTAGCTAACGATCAAGTGCTAAAATAAACTTGTGAACGGAACTTCGGGGTATACTTAACAGCAGAAACGAGGACTTTTCTCTGGGCGTCAGGACACGGCGACTTTTCGCCGGGGTGTTATCAGCCGGTCTCGAAGCCAGATATTTGCGGGCGTTTCGACAAGGACGTGAAATGCGTGGGCGATGGCGATGGTGCTGGCGACGACGATGAGATAGACGACATTTTTCCACTCCTGCGGCCAGGTGATGCCGCCGGAAGCAACTAGGAATGCCCGAAAGATGAATGGGTGCAGAAGGTAAAGCGCGTAGGAGGAATCGCCCAGTTTCGCCAGCGGCTGCGCAAAACGGGGCAGGGAGATGCCCCTGGTCAGGGTTGCCGCGGCCATCAGGAAAATCGCGCCACCGCCAAAAACGAGCAGCCGGGTATAGGAATAACAGCCCGGATTGCATTGGAATTCGAACCTTTTCAGATCGATAAGCGTCCAAATCGCCACGCCGCAAAGGGCCACCGCAATCCCCAGCAAGGGCGGTAGGCGCACGCCGCGCAGGAAAAGCACGGCGAGCAACATTCCCGCCACGAACTCCAGAATGATGGGCTGAAACCAGAAACTAAACGGCAAGGCGAGACTGAAGTTGGAGCCGATGAGCACTGCGGCGAGCAGCACAGCCGCTGTTGTCAGCACGGCGCGTTCCAGCGGCAGGAAGATGAAAACCGCGAATACGACATAAAAAAACATCTCGTAATTCAGCGTCCAGCCCAGATCGATGATTGGAAACGGATAAGCGTCACCATAACCCATGCTGTCATAGGGAATGAAGAGGTAGGAGGTTAGGACGGCCTGCAAGGACGGGAAGGCCTTGGCGCTGAGAAGAACGGCGACCGCGGCCATGGCGAGCCGCATGGTCAACACGAACCAGTAAAGAGGAAGGATGCGGAGAAGCCGGCGCACAAGAAAGGCCGAGCGCCCTCCCTCCGCTGCGAAATACGGCCGGGAGGCATAAACGATGACAAAGCCGGAAATGACGAAAAACAGATCGACGCCCGCACCCAGCCTCAGGAGATGGAGGTTGACGAGCGAGAACTCCCAGTTCACCTGCGCGTGCAGCGCAACAATCATGATTGCCGCCAGCGCACGCATCATTTGAAGAATATCGAGACGCTGCGCCCCGGAAACAGGCGCTTTTTCAATTTTTTGCATCGTCATCATCTATAAAAAGAAAAAATTTATACAGTAATATTGTGCGCTCGTAGCAGCGAGCAAAAGTCCTCTATTTCAGAAGGCTATCATGCAATAGGCTGACACGATATATAAAATTTGTCGGCTTTCGCCCGCACGCGTTCAGAAAACCTCCAGCACCGTAAGCTGGTCGCTGACGGAAAGCCGGTATTGCCCACCTTCCTTTGCGATCACCCGCTGGCTTACGGAACCGTCATCGCCGAACCGGTGCGCGATGACTTGGCTATGCGGGCCGGTTACCGAAAAGGCCGTTGCACGTTCGGTTGGCGGATTTTCGATCCGCGCCGGCCATTGCCAGCCGCGTATGCCAAGCCACACCGGGGCGAGCAGCGCGCCGTCTGGTCTTGTCAGGCGCAGGGAAAACCTTTCGGAATCATCGTTGAGGAAAGCGAGGCTGCGTTCCGCTGGCTCTGTTTGTCGACTTGCCTTGCAAAGCGCAAGAAGGGCACGAACGGCCCCGTACGCAGGGGTCCGGCTCAGATCGTGGCGCAGCAGGCCAAAGGACGATTCCGGATTTGTCTCGTCTTCGGCAAAGCTGGAGACCATTTCATAGATGTAAGCCCGGCGGATGCCGCTGATGAAGGACCACAGGAGCGTGCGCGGCATGTAGCGCGCCTTGATGCCTTCGGTGACGGGAAAATGGAAGGTCTTCGGTTGCAGTGAGGTGTGGTACCCAATCTCCGTGGCGATCACCGGCCGGCCGGCTGCTATATGCGCCGAGGCCGCGACAGATTTGGAGAGCGCCCCCGGCCCAGTCGTTTCGGGATGTTCCATTCCGGCGTAGGGGTGAATATTGCCGAAGTCGCACACGTTCTGCAGGTTTAGCGCCAGCGCCGGATTCGCCTGGATATAGCTTGGCGCGACAAGCGGTACGTTGCTCACGGCCGGAGTTGAGCGGATCGTTGCAAAAAGTGCAGCCTGATGCTCTGCCGAAATGCGCGGCGCATTGGCCGGGTCTTTCGTCAGCGTCGGTTCATTGCTGCCTTCGAAAACTTCGATGCCGCCGTCGCACCAGTTGTAGAAATCGGCAATCCTGTTCAGTGGCGTTGAGACGTAGGGGTTGAGATTGTCGTAACAGATGATCGTGAGGCGAACGTTGGCCGCCACAATCCTGCGCAGGCGCTGGAAAGCCGGGCTGTTGCGGCTGTCCCTTGCGGTAATCATTCCCTCGTCACGCAGGTGGCCCACACCAAGCGCTTCCAGTTCAGGCAGGATGCGCTCGAAGCTTTCCGGATAAATGCCGTTTGTCCGGGCGAAATGGCCACACACGCCCACACTGTCCAAAAAGACTTCCGTGCTGGCCGAAAAAACGGATTGAGTCTGCGCGAAAGCGGGGCGCACACCCGTGGCGGCAACCAGTGCGAAAGGTGCAGCTGAAAGCAGGCCGCGCCGTGTCAGGTGGCCCATGGTGATCGGCTGTTTTCCGTTCATCTGCGTCTCCTGGTCATTCCGGCGAGATTATAAAAAGCAGCCGCGATCATATCGGCGGCGCCTCTCAATATGTCAGATTGTCCTGGAAGTTTTTGGCATCTTCATTCGCCATCAAATCCATGTTTCTGAAATGAAATAAATATATAAATTAATGATATTATATGCGGACGAAACAGAATTCACCGCTTCCGCCCGTACGTTTTTCCATATGAGAATGAAGCTAACACGGGACAGGTTCTTTTCGCAACACGGCATGACTTTTGTCGCGCCGCGAAAAAAAAGCACTTGAAATGCCGTCAGTTCCCGTGCTTTTTGAAAGTGGATTTTTGGTTATTCATATTTTCAAGCGTTAAATCTGCTCTGCCTTTTGTGTTTTTTGCACATGTCTCATTGGTCCCGGAGTATCCGGCAACATGGGCGAGGCCAAGCGGAAGTCATAAATTTTCGATAAGGAAATAGAGCGTATCCGTATGCGAATTCTCCATCTCAGCAGCCTTTATCCGCCGCATATCGTTGGCGGGTGCGAACGCTCGGTCGAACATCTTGCCGAGGAACTCGTCTCCATGGGACATGAGGTCGGTGCCGCCTGCATAGAGCGGCAGGCCGAACCCAAAACGGTGCGCAATGGCGTCAGCGTCTACCGCATGTTCCACAATAACGATTTCTGGCTCGAGGACTGGCCACAATATACGCCGCAGCAAAGGCGTATGCAGAAGATCAAGCAGCAATGGAATTTCAACGTCGAGAAGCAGTTCGAAGCCGTTCTTGACGATTTCAAGCCGGATGTTCTCAATACGCACTCGCTGCTGGATGTGACGACGCTGGTGTGGCGGGCGGCGCATAAACGCAACATTCCGATCGTCCACACGATCTGCGAATATGATCTTCTGTGCGGTAACGCCGCCATGTTCAAGGGCGGCAAGCCCTGCGAACACATCCATCTCGGCTGTCAGGTGGTGAATTTCACCAAGAAATTCACGCAGCGCTACATCGGCGCGGTGGCAAGCGTTGGCACGGAAATCCTTAAAACCCATGTCGATCACGGGCTTTTCCATCACCTGCCGGAAAGCATGCGCCGTGTGATCTTTTATTCCTGCACGGTTCCGGAGGGCGACCCGGTCGCACGCAGGCAGATCGACCGAACCGGCAAGCCGATGACCTTCGGCTATATCGGCCGCATCAACACGGAAAAGGGTGTCGGCAACATGGTCGATGCCTTCAGGGAAATCGGCCACGGCAACTGGCGCTGTCTTGTTGCCGGCCACGCGATGGACGATTCCATCGAACGCTTCAAGGCCCAGGCCGGCGACCTGCCGATCGAGTTCGTCGGCTGGGCAAAGCCGAAGGAATTCTTCGAAGAGATCGATGTGCTCATCGTTCCCTCCTTCTGGGCTGAACCTTCGCCGCGCACCATCTACGAGGCTTACGCGATGGGGGTTCCGGTCATCGGCGCTGCCTCGGGCGGCATTCCGGAACTGATCGGCGAGACCAACCACGACTGGCTGTTCGAACCGGGCAACGCCACGGACCTTGCCGCACGCATTCGCCGGGTGTTGACGCTTTCGCGCGAGCAATTGCCGACGGAGGCCGATTTCGGAAATATCGTCGAGGAATCCACCTCGCGCCGGGTGGGTGAGAACTATGTGAAGCTCTACGAGGACGTGCTGGCGAAAAGCAGGGAAAGCCGAACCTTACGCGCATCTTAGACCGGCAACGGACCGGGTCCGTTGCAAGCGTTTCTTCCAAGGAAAGAGCACATGGTAGAAAGCAATATCGGCAAAGTCCGTTTCCCCAAGCTGGACTTCGATCGTTTTCTGGCCGCTGCGGTGGTCGGGCTGTCACGACCGGCTTTGCAGGCGGCAGGTTGATGGCGGAGCAAAGTTCGATAGGCAGCGCCGCGATAACAGGCGTTTTCTGGTCCATCGTCCAGAACTGGGGTGGAAAGCTTTTTACCTCCATTCTTTTCATCGTTCTTGCCCGGTTCCTCAGCCCCACCGACTACGGCATGGTCGCCACGGCGGGCCTGGTTCTGATGCTCATCCAGATGCTGTCGGAGTTCGGTTTCGCAGATGCGATCGTGCAGAAACGAAATCTGGAGCCAAGCGACGTCAATCTGCCATTTTATGTGTCCGTTGCGCTGGCAACGGTGTTTGTCATCGTTGTTTGTCTGCTGTCGCCCAGACTGGAAAGCTGGTTCGAGGTGGAAGGGCTGGCACCGATCATCGTGGCAATCTGTATATTGCTGCCGCTGAATACCGCCTCGCTTTTTCAGGAAGTCAATTATCGGCGTGCGCTCGCGTTCAAGCCGCTGGCAATAAGAACCTTCATTTCGAATATTATCGGCGGTGGCGTTGCGATTGCTTTCGCCATCATGGGCCTGGGCGTCTGGAGCCTCGTCGTTCAGACTTATGTTGCAACCATTGTGACGCTGATCTGGCTCTGGCGCAAACCGCACTGGCTTCCGGGCACCACGCTCAAGCCCGACACTTTTTTCGAATTGCTTCGCTTCGGCTCGTCGGCTCTCGGTTTGCGCATCGTGGATTTCGGAGCCACGCGGCTGATCGACGTCATGATCCTGGGGCGTTACGGGGTTGCCCTCTTTGGGCTCTACACCGTCGGCAGCAGGCTCTATCAGCTTCTCATGCAGCTGCTTCAGGCGGCGCTATATGATGTTTCGTTGACGGTGCTGTCCCGCATATCGCACGAGCGGGAGCGCATGGCGGAACTGTACAAGCAATCCATCACCATATCGTCGATCTTTTCGACACCGATCTTCGTGCTCTCGGCTGCGTTGGCGCCAGAGATCTGCAACGTCCTGTTCGGCGCGCAATGGCAGGGTGCCGACGCGGTTGCGCGGCCGCTGCTGCTGCTGGGTGCATTGCAATGCGTCCAGTTTCAAAACGGCCCGTTTCTGTCCGCACGCGGCAGGCCGGATAAGGTGCTGATTGCCGGGACGGTCAAGGCAATCTCTACCATCCTGTTGATATTGCTTGTCCCGACGGAAAACATCCGGGAAATCGTCATCGTGTTTGTCTTCGGGCAGCTCACTTCGACGCCTTTCACATTTTATTTTGTCGCCCGGGAACTCGGCATCAAGCTGTGGAGAATTTTCCTCCTGCTTTTGCCAAGCTTCGGTTCCAGCGGTCTCTGCTTCCTGCTCGTTCAGTGGATGCGACCTGAAGTTAAAATGCTGGGTGCGGGCGACCTCGTATCCGGCATCCTGCTCGGTGGTATGTTTGGCGTCGCATATCTGTTGCTTTTGGCTCTGACCGCGAGAAGCGAGGCCCGGTCCGCCATCGCCCTCATCATGAGCAAAATCGGTTCTCGAAAGGAAAGAAAATGCGCAAGCTCGTGAAAAAAATACTCCCTGCACCACTGCGTCGGAAGCTGGTGCAATATAACGAGCGGCGCAATCTGGATAATGCGGTCCAGCAACTCTTCAATGATCTGCAAGAGCTGAAGCACAGTATCAAGCCTATCAATGTCGGAGATCGGCTGAACCGGCTTTTGATCGTGGCTGGTGATCCCATCACCCTGTTCGGTTCCGCCGGCGATGACGCGATGATCACGGCGACCGTGCAGAATGCCCGTGCGAGCAATCCCGATGTCGAGATAGACATCCTCGTCGACGGAACGAATTTTGGCGACTCTGCTTTGCAGAGAGGCTTTGTTACCGTCGATATCTTTGGAAAGCCTGACTTCATCCAGGCCCTTGCCCAGCAATTTTCGGTGCGGAAGTACGATTGCATCGTCGTTGTGGGTGCCGACGTGATGGATGGCTATTATCATCCGCTGGTCAGCGCAAAACTTCTGGCAAGCGCTGATCTGGCTGCCGCTGCCGGGATCAAAAACGTTATCCTCGGTTTCAGTTTTAATGAAACGCCGCACCCCGCTTTGGCGAAGTTCTACAGCTCCCTTCATCCGGGGGTGTCGCTCAATGTGCGTGACGTTGTTTCCCTCGAGCGTCTGAACGCCTTTGCCACGGCCAAGGCGGCACTGGTTTCCGATTCTGCATTTAGCCTTGTCCCATCGGAACCCGATGAAGATACGATCTCGTGGATCGCGCGAAAGCGCGCCGAGGGATACAGGGTCATGGGCTTCAATCTGCATCCCATGCTGTTCAAGAATGCGGATAGCGCGCAGATCGCGGCGATCATCAGGCGCGGGGCCGAAGCACTGGAGTTCGTTGCCGATGCAAGACCGGTCTGCTGGCTGGTCATTCCGCATGACTACCGGAAAGACGTGGGCGATCAAGCCTGCCTCAAGGCCATTACCGAGCTTGCTCCATCTTCACAGACAGACAGGGTTCGATATCTGGATGGCAGATGGCCAGCCCCGGTTTTAAAAGGCGTTGCCGGTAAACTTGATGGCCTCGTCAGCGGACGCATGCATCTTGCGATCGCTGCGCTGGGCAAGGGCGTTCCTGTGATATGCATTGCGTATCAAGGCAAGTTCGAAGGGTTGTACCAGCATTTCGGTCTCTCCGCGGCTGAGCTGCTTTCGCCCGCCAAGTTCCATACGGATGATGGCATCAAGAATGCCTTGATCAATTTTGTGGATCAGGCCGATGAGATTCGCGAAAAAGTCGGGAAGAAGCTGCCTGAAATTCTGGACCTTTCCAAAAGGAATTTTCAGGTGTTCGAAACCTTCGCCAAGCAGCCTTGAGTCATTTTCATGAAAGTCGCTTTTGTTTCCGTATTCCCTGCCGTTCCCGCCAACGAGGGTGCGCGGAACAGGATTCTCCAGCTGACACGCGCCGTGCGTAGCCTCGGACATGAAGTGCATTTCGTCTATGTCGATACTCCGATGATAGCTGATTTCGATCCCGCGGCCCATGAGGTCGAGTTTGGGGCCGGACATATGCACGTCGTGTCCAGGGAAAGATGCGGGTTTGCAGCACGGCTCATCGACGACTTCAGGTTCGAGATTGGGTTGACCGCATTTCGAACCCGTCGGAAAATTCAACGGCTCCTTGGCCGCGACAGCGGTTTCTACAATTACCTCGACGAGTTCTATTATCCGGAAATAGGCAGGCAGGTCCTGGATCTTCAGCGTCGACTCGGGATTAACGCCGTTATCGTCGAATATGCCTTTCATTCGAGAGCTTTTCTTGGGCTGCCGGATGATGTGCTTCGCATTCTCGACACGCACGATTCCTTCGCCGATCGTCACAAGGCGTTCGTGAACACGGCCAACAGATTTGGGTACTGGTTCTCGGTTCCGCCGGACGTGGAATGCAAGGCATTCCGCCGCGCCGATGTCGTTGTCGCCATACAGGAAGAAGAGGAACGTTCGTTCAAGCAGCGGCTGGCAGGAGAGCCGCCGGTGGTTGAAACGGTGAGCCATATTCTGGATCTCGGCCAGAGAGTGGAAGACTTCACTTCCGCTGATTTTCTGTTTCTCGGTTCAGGCAACGACGCGAACGTCATTTCTCTCAATAGTTTCCTTCACAATGTCCTGCCTTTGGTCAGGGCGGCCCGTCCGGACATTCGCCTGGTGCTGGCAGGCAGCATATGTGGAAAGGTCGAGGACATGGAGGGGGTTCTCAAGCTTGGCCGGGTGGAGAACTTGAAGGATGCGTTCACGCGCGCGCCACTTTCCATCAATCCCATCACGCTTGGCACGGGCATCAATATAAAACTGCTTGACGCTCTGGCTGCGGGTGTCCCAACGATCAGCACCCAGACGGGTGTGAGGGGGCTTTCAGAAGGATATCGTGGTGGCGTGATTGTCGTTGAAGATGGAGATCATCAGGCCTTTGCCAATGCCATTATGAGGCTCTCTTCCAGTCGGGAGCAGCGGCAGGAATTGGGAAACAATGCGTTCCTTGACGCTGTCGAATGGAACCGCCGGCAAATGACGGTGCTCGGCAATATTCTGAAGGGCAAATAAATCGCGATTGTGATGCGTCTGGCTGGTGCAACCTGATCCAACGATGGCAAGCCATCAGGCAATAAGTCGCGGCCCCGCATCCGTGAGCTTTAAAATGGTAAGCCTGCCCGTCGTAAACGCGCCGGTGTCGATGCCGATCCGTTGCGGACCTGTCTGTGGCTCCGGCGCCGGCGTATGGCCGTGGATGATGAGAAGGTCCAGTCCCGCCCCTTCCGACAGGAAGGGTTCCCTGATCCACAACATGTCCTCATCGGTCTGCGCCTCAAGCGGCACCCCGGGTTTGAGGCCAGCATGAACGAAAAAATAGGGTCCCATGCGGACGCAGATAGGCAGGCTGACTAGAAGTTGCCGATGGGCCTGCGGGATCGCGCCAATCAGCGCATCCCTGAACGGCTGAAGCCGCAGACGGCCGTTGTTCATGAAGTAGCTGATATCGACCCCGTAGGACAGAAGCGTCTGGCGGCCGCCGAAATCCAGCCAGTGCATGTTGTCTTGCGGATTTTCGAGGAAATCGCTGAAGAGCTGTTCGTGATTGCCGCAAAGCGAGATGCGGCGCAGGGGCGCCGGCGGTGGTTGCAGCAGATGCTGGAGAACACCGCAGGAATCCCGGCCACGATCGACATAGTCGCCCAGAAGAATAACCAGAGCGGGGGATGGATTGCTTGCGAGATCGGCAAGGATTTTCTGTTCCGCCTGCAAAAGCAGATCGAGGCTGCCATGGACGTCGCCAATGGCATAGATCGGAAAAGACGGAGATTTGTCGCCGAGGTCTATTCTGCGCCGCCTCCGGTCGTCGCGGGGGGCTGGCTGTTTACGACCGCGAATCCAGTTGAGCACTTTAGGCATAGATGCCGATACTGTCTCTCTTGCACGAGGTCAAGAGTGTTGAAAGCCAACGCCACAGAGCCCGTAAAACCTGGGTCCATGCAACGGCTACAGCATCAGCCAAAGCCCCGTCGGACAAAGCTATCCGGGGCAGGGAATTGCGAAAGCCGGTGTCGATTTTCGCAAGGCGCGCCGCGGCGATTGAAGAGGAACGGAGCGCCCCCTTCCTGTTCGAAGATGACTATCCTGTGCGAGATAGACCTAGAGTTTCAGCCAGACACGCGGGTTTTCGTGTGACTGGATCTTGATCCATTTCAGGTCAACCGCTTTCCAAGGTTTGACGACGTTGGTGCGGTTGTCCAGCACCAGATCGCCCTGGCTGGTGCTGACGACCAGAACGGCGTGGCCTATGCCGGTAGGGGTGCGGGCGGTGGCAATGCGCAGGGCGCCCGAGGGCCAGCCGGCGCGCAGAAGGCGTTGCCGCTTGGTCACCGCGTAGTCGTCACAGTCACCGCTTGCGGGGTTCAGATTCCATTCGTCCTGTCCGTCCGCTTCGCTTGTGTAGATTATCGATGTGTTGATCTCGGCGTTGATGCGCTGGAGTTCCGTGCGCTTCTGCTTGGTCAGTTCGACCGTGTCGCGATCGCCAATCCGGACACATTGGTCGGCGGTGTCGTCGCAAAATTTTGCGAAGGCGATGGGTGCAATTGTCGGGCGGCTTGTCGTCATGAACAGGCCGGGACGCGATGCGGTCGGGTTCTGCGCCAGGCCCGCAAGCGGGGCGGCCGATGCCATTGTCGCGATGCTTGCCGCCACACTGACGGCAACTGCCAAAGTCTTTGCCAGACGGATTTGTCTCTTCGCCATGTCTCTGCCTCTGCCCGATTGTTGTCTCTTGTGCATGGCAACATAGCGACCCTTCGTTGCGGGCCGTTTAAGTCGATAGATTGCTTTTTAGCGAAATCCAATTTTATTAAAGCGAGATAGAACAGCGGGGAAACCGGTGCGATGGCGCTTACTTGCAGCGGGTGCGGCCCTCGGCATCTATGATACATGTCTGCTGTGGCACAGCGTTTCGGTACTCACGCCGCGTATCGGTTGAGTTGCTGCGACTTGCCGGCGGCCGGTCGTAATTGCGGTAGACCTCGAAATTGCGCCCGCCGATCGTTCCCTGCGCACCGCCACGGCCATTCGGCGTGACTTCGAAATTCTGATATTGCTGGGCAGAAGCGGAAGCGGGCAGGCCCATCAGCACGCCAAAGGCGCCAGCCGCCAGGCCCTTCCATAACGCTGCCGTTTGGTGCCTGCGCAAGATCATGGCCGTTTCCTTCCCTCAACAGAACGACAGATACGCATTCTGCTTTCCCAATCGTTCGTCGCGTTGACTATATCACTGATCCCGCATTGAGGGTGAGAACGAATATAGCCTTCGTCGGCAGGCGAATCGCTTCGGTACCGCTGGGCGCATCACCAGATAGTGGCCAGACGACTATCTCGCCGCACGATTGTCCGGAACGCAAAAAAGACGTTTTTAGAGCTGAAAAATTAAGCTCTTCTCCGCTGCATTTATGGGCTTCACAATCCTGTAACAACGGACCTAATATACAAGTGCAGATGCCGAATCGATCAGGAGAAGCCCTTGACGATTGCAGTTTCACCACAGGCCCTGCCGGCGCTCGTTCTGAACGCAGACTACAGGCCACTGAGTTATTATCCCTTGTCGTTATGGTCCTGGCAGGACGCGATCAAGGCCGTCTTTCTAGACCGTGTGAACATCATTGCAGAATATGATCACGCGGTGTCGTCACCCAGCTTTTCCATGCGGTTGCCGAGCGTCGTCAGCCTCAAGACCTATGTCCAGCCCACCCGCAACCCCGCCTTCACGCGCTTCAACGTGTTCCTTCGGGACAAGTTCGAATGCCAATATTGTGGCACGCGGGACGACCTGACCTTCGATCACGTGATTCCCCGCGCCCATGGCGGCGAAACCACGTGGCACAATGTCGTGGCGGCCTGCTCTCCCTGCAATCTTAGAAAAGGCAGCAAGCTTCCCAAGCAGGCGGGCATGTTCCCGGCGCAGAAGCCCTTCCAGCCGACGGTTCAGGACTTGCACAATAACGGGCGGCTGTTCCCGCCCAACTACCTGCACGAAAGCTGGATGGACTATCTTTACTGGGATACCGAGCTGCAGCCTTGATCCTGAGGACTGCAACGCGGCTTTTCCGTTTAACGGCTTTTCCGGCTCGCGCCAAAAAAGGCAACGGCCGCAAGCGCAACGCTTGCAATGACATTCCAACCGGCAAACGAAAGGCCGAGCACCCGAAGTGCAGCGTCGTTGCAGGAGGGTGCCTTGATGGCATTCAGATTGCCAAGCAGGTCACCGGCATTGGTGGTGATGGATGGCGCACCCGTGGCGCAGGTGATAGGCCCTGCCCAGAAACCCCATTCCACACCAGCGTGATAAACACCAAGCCCGGCGCCGATCAGCATCGCCACGCCAATGAGGGCGAGAAGCAGCCGCGTGATCTGAACCGGCAGCTTGAAGATGCTGGTCGCTATGGCCAGAATACCCAACGGAATGGCGTAGTAATAGGGATCGCGCTGCAAAAGGCACAATGCGCAGGGCGTATAACCGCCAATATGCTGGAAACCGAGGGCGGAGCCGACAGTAAAGATCATTCCCGCCGTTACGCCAAGAGCGGCGAGCGTGCGGCTGTTGTCGGCGGTTGTTGCAGTGGCCATGATGTTTTCCCCAAACTTCACGAAGAAGCAGATATCCCGAACGGGCTTTCAAAAAGGCGGGCGTGATGGCGAAATTAAGTCGCCGGTTCAACGGTGTATTCCCGGATTCGTCTAATCCAGTCCTTTGCATCTGGCAAATGAAAGCCCGGTAATATTCGAGGGGCGAATGAGCAAAGTTTCGTGAGTGTCTCGATGGCCGCGAAGCAATCGACCGGTCTTTTTGAAAGACCGGAATAAAACGAAGAAAATCAATGCGATTTTGGAAATGGTACCCCAAGCCGGGATCGAACCAGCACTCCTTGCGGAACCGCATTTTGAGTGCGGCGCGTCTACCAATTCCGCCATTGGGGCAACGGTGGTAATGCCACGGCGTCTATCACGGCCAATGGCATGCGTGCAACCCCAAAGCTGATTTTTCCTGTCTAATGACGTGCGTTTGCAGCCTTCATTTCAGAGCTTTTACCGGGCGGGGAATGAAAGGAGAGTCGCGTTTGTCCGTCCCGTATCGGTACACCGACGGTTGTGGCGTTAAAGCAATATTAGATACCACTAATAAATTAGAATATACACAATTGCTAATTGAATTATGATGTTTGCGTGGAGTTTCCACGCGGGGCGGGAGAAGCCAGAACTCATAGGAGGAAATTATGAGGGCGCTTTCTCGCAATTTGTTACTGTCTGCCTGTCTGATTTTACCGGTCAACGCCCACGCGCTGGATATCGGGATTGGCGGTGAGAACGGGGTGAATGCCAGTGTGGGCGGCAATGGCAGCGGTGGGCTCGGTGTCGATGCTTCCGTGGGTGGCAGCAATGGCGTCAATGCCAGCGCTGATGTCGGCGGCAGGAGCAGTGGCGGACTGGGCGCGGATGTCAACGCGTCGGTCGGTGGCAGCAGCGGGGTTAATGCGGATGTCAACGCATCCGTCGGCGGCTCGAGCGGTGTCAGTGCGGGCGCCAATGCTTCGGTTGGCGGCTCCAGCGGCATCAATGCCAATGTTGGTGCGAATGTGGGCGGATCGAGCGGTCTTGGCCTTGGTGTCGGGCTTGGCATCGGCGGCTCCAGCTCGCCAGGCAATCCGGGGAACCCCGGTAATCCGGGCAATCCTGGAAACCCCGGCAACACGGGGCCGGTATCGCCCGGTGGCATGCGCAATGCCATACAGGCCTATAACGACATGTCGCGAAACGAGCAGATCAAGCTTGCCCGTCGTTGTGTCGATATTCTCGGCGGCGGATATGACGCCGCACTGACCCAATTGTGCAAGATGATCCGGACGGCCTCGCGCTGACGCAGCGTCAGCCCTGTGGATAGTCAGATACCAAACCGAAGGATGCTGCGGCATCCTTCGGGATTAACTGTTCTTGCGCCCGAAGGAGAGGATTTTCTGGCGCAGGCTGCGGGCGAGGTTGCGGGTGTTGCGATACATGTCCACCTGCGTGGAAACCTGTCGCACGTCACGGTCGCTGTTCTGCGCAAGCCCGACGACCAGAGTGCCCATTTCCTGCCGTTCCTGCCAGAAGCGGCTCATGATCGGATGATCGGGCACTGCGCAGCTGTCGCTGCGCAGAATATTGGCGTCGTCCAGCTGCCAGTCGGTCAGTTTCTGCACCAAAAGTTTGCCGGGTGAAAACCGCGAATAGGATTCGTCAAAGGCGGTCTTCCACGTATAGGCCTCGCCAGCCGTCATGAAGACGATCATGGAGGCGATGGCGCTGCCATTGAGATCGATGGTGTGAATGCGCACCGCATCCGCTTCGGCCAGATTGGTGATTGCCTCGCGGGCGAAGGCGGCGCGATAGCGGTCATTCACCAGCGCGCTGCGTTTGCGGCCTTTCCAGCCACTCGCTTCCAGCGCCAGGAATTCCTCCATGCGGTAGCGTATGTCCTTCGGTTGCCGGGTAACGGTGTAGGAAAGGGCCCCGAGTTTTTCGAGCTGTCGCCACTGCCTGCGCATTTCCCGCAAATGATGTGGCGCAAGTGAATTGCGCAGATAGGCTTCGCCGTCCAGAAGGCTCTCCAGCATCGGCCGCTGATAGTTACCAGTCGTCGTCACCGGCAGGTTGCGGCTGATTGCTATGGCCTTGAACATCCGGGCAAAAGGCCCTTCAAGCCGTACATCCGGCAGTACCAGAACATTCGGCAGGCGCATTTCCCGGTCGGAAAGGGCATCGAAAAGATTGTCGAGCGTTTCTGCGGCACCTTCGGTATCGACCAGCGGCGTGCCGAGAGGGCCGAAGGGGTTGGCCCAGCCACGGATGATGGAGGGACCGATGGAAAAACCTGGCTTTTCCACGGTGAAGGGCATCAGAAAGCGCATGCGGCTTCTAGCGCCGTTCTCGTCGCGAATAAGGGCGAAGCGCACGGACTTGTCATCGATACGCGGCATGGCGGGTGCAAGAAGCCGCCCTGTGAAGAAGACATTTGCCTCCATGACGCGGTTGGACAGGAAGTCGAGTTCTTCCTGCATGTCGTAACCGAGCCGGCCAGGATAGATGCAGAATTCGCGGCCGTCGCGTCCCACGCGCCGGCTGCTGTCGGCCACGGGGCGGTCACGCTCCGTAGACGCCATCAGCGCAGCGATGCGCGGGTCCTGAAAATCCGGATTCTTTGGGTCGCTGGACATGCTTATCGTTACACCGCCTTCCCAGTGTCTTGACCCGCCCGGGGATCGTTGAAGGCAAAAAGGACGATCCCGAGTGTGCGGCGAATGGCAATATGCAATAGCACAGCTTCTATACACATTGCTATCGCGACAGCTGCCGCAGCGCCTGTCAGACCATAGACCGGAATCAACACCATGTTGAGTATAATGTTACAACCGAAGATAATAATATAAAGAGCTACGCACAATTTTTGTTTGCCGGCCATATTCAGCAGCGTTTCTCCCGGGCCGATCAGTGCTTTTGCGAGGAAGCCGGCAAAGAGGAAGAACATCAGCTTGTAACCCTGTACGAAGCCGGGACCGAACAGGGACAGCAGAAACGGCCCTGCCAGAAGCACGAGACAGCCAACGGCAAGCGATGGCCAGAAGGCCCAGCGCGCCGCCTGGCTGGCGAACCCGGCCAGCCCCTGCCTGTCATTGGCAGCAATGAGCGCGGCCAGACGTGGGGCCGCAGCCGCCTGCACGGAAAAAAACACGAATTGCATCAGCACGATGGTTTTTGCCGCGGCAAAATAGATGCCGACCTGATCCGGCGGCAGATATAGACCGACGATTACCACATCTGAGTTGGTCATCAAAAAACCGATGCCGTCGATCAGGAACATCGGAAAGGCAAACCGTATCCACGGACGGAAATGCACCCTGCGGGCAACGCTGCGGAAATGCCGGTTGAGCCGGCGGTTCATGAACACGAAGTGGAAAAGCGTGGTGACATAGGTGGCCAAAAGGGCCGCAAGCATCGCTGTCGTCGCGGTTTTTTCCGCGCCGAGAAGGATCGCCACCAGCATGAACAGCAGGATCAGCACCGGGCGGATGATATAGGTGGGGCTGAGGGCTGAAACCGCCCAGCCGTTGGCACGAGCTGTCCCGTTCAGCACATCGCCAAGCGCCACCATCGGCAGGGTGAAAAGCGCCAGCGAAACCGGAATGAGGTAATAGGCGGAGATGCGCTCGCCGAAGAAATACAGGAAGACGAAACCGAAAAATGCAAGCGCGCTGGCCGAAAGCATGGCGAAGAGACGCGCTGTCGAGGTTAGACCCATGATCTTGTCATGGGCATCCTCCAGGCGGTAGCCGGGCAAAAAGCGGATGACGGTGGTGTGAAAGCCGAGACAGGAGAGGTTGCCGAACAGGATGACCAGAACCCAGACAAAGGCGAACAGGCCATATTCGAATTCGCCCATCAGGCGGGCAAGGATGATCTGGGAGATGAAAGCGATACCGGCGCTGATGATGCGCACCGCAAAGGCGACGAGCGCCATGCGCTGGGCCCGGGAGACATCGTCTCTGCCGGAAACGACGACGGCGATTTTTGCCCCCAGCGGCGCCAGTTTAGCGCGCAGGCCTGCGGGTAAGGCTTTTTCCGCCGTGTTGAGGATAGCCATAATCCACACGCCATCATTTCCAGTTGAGTAGGCAACTGGATTATAAGCACCTTATCATTAACGAAGGGTTTGGGAGACAGGCACCTGTGTGCCGATATTGGCCACCTGCCTCGGTTTGCGGATCCCGTTGAAGAGAAAAAGGGCAAGCGGACTACGGCGTATCGCCTGATGCAGCAGATAGGCCGTTATCGTGGTGGCGACGACGATGATGGCGAATTCCAGGATCGGCGGCAGCGAGATCAGGATGAAGAGGGTGCCGAAGGCATAAATCAGCGGGTGGTGAACCAGGTAGATGGTGAAGGAAGCGTCGGTCATTCTCCTGGCAAGCCGGCTTGGCCGGTCGAAAAAGCGGCAGGCGATATCGATCAGCAGGCGGCTTGCCGCCACGGCGGCGATTGTGGAGACGAGTATCAGCAGGGCCGAGTTCGAAAAAGGATATTCCAACCGCAGCGTAACCGCTGTCGCGATCCCGGCAAACGCGATGACGCCCGTGAGGATGCCCGTCTGGCGGAAGCGGTGAAAAAGAGCCCGGTCGCGATGAAGCAAAGCCCCGATAAGGAAGAACGGTACGTAACGCGCGTAAGGGTCGGAGGCCCGTTCATAGAGAACGAGAAGGCTGTTCCCATTTTTGCCAGCAAGCAGGCCCGAACCGTAAACCGTCAGCTCCCATAAAACAGGGAAGGCGCAGAGCGCTGCGAAAAACGCGGCTGGATATTGACCCCGCATCCTGCCGAACCAGTCTCTTGCATAGGCGAGGGGCGGGCGCCCCGCCAGAAATAGCAGGCCGGCAAGCAGACCCGAATACGCGATAAGGGCGGGTAGGAACCATAGATGCATGATCCATTGCTCACCCGGAAACAGCAAATCCGGCAGGTTCGCGAGCAGCCGGTCGGCGGGAATATCACCTTTGGCGATACCTGCCAGTTTCAGCAGGAAAAGCTGCGATGGCCCAAGCAGGAGCACGGCCACGATGAAAGGGACGCCAAGGCGAAGGAAGCGCTGTCTGAGCCATGGCATCTTGCCCTTCCTGCCGATGACCATGGTGGAAAAATAGCCGGCCACCAGAAAAAACGAAGGCATGCGGAAGGTGACGAGCGCTGCCCCAAGCGCGGTCAGGACTGGGCTGGTCTCGAAATCCTTGATGTCCCAGGGCAAAGCATAGCTGTAGAGCAGGGAGGCGTGATAGGGTATGCCGAGCAGCATGAGGAGTGCCCGCAACGGGTCCCAATAATGCTCATAGTCTGATTTGCCCGGTTGCATTTTCCCCTCGCGTGACGAACGCGATCCCGCCTGATCCGTAACGATCAACACGACTATTGGTGGAAAACGCTAATAAACCCTTCATGCACCCGACGGGGTGGGCGGGGCCTTTTTCTTGGGCATGAGGTCAAGCACCAGTGCGCAGCCCAGAATGATGATACCGGCACCGAACAGCTGGGGAAGCGACAGGGGTTCGTCGAGCACCAGGGCGCCAACAAGCACCGCCACGACGGTGACGGCAAATTCCACGCTGATCGCCTTCGTTGCGCCGATCGAGGAGACCAGCTTGAAATAGGTGATGTAGGTCAGGCCGCTCATGACGACCGCCTGTATCAGAAGATAACCGTAATCGACGAGATCGGGCGTTCCGGGCAAGGGCACAGCGAAAAGAAGCGGCAAGGTCATCAGGCCGCCTGTCAGGAAGGAACCGATGGTTATTTCCCAGGATCCAACCCCCTTGAGGTGTAGGCTCGCAAAATTGCTGCCATAGGCGGCACAGATGCAGGCGGCGACAGCGGCAGCACAGCCAATGACAAAGCCGGATGTGACAGGAACAGCGGGAAAACCAACGAGCAGGACGATGCCGGCAAAGCCGATGACGAGACCGGCAATACCCTGCCGCGTCAGGCGTTCCAGACCCCAAATCTGCGAGATCAGCATTGAAAAAAGCGGGATGGTCGCCACCAATATGGCTGCCATCGCAGTGCCGATCTGAGGCGTCGCGTAGGACAGGCCGATCAGTTGCCCGGCGACCGTCGTTGCGCCGACGATTGCGAAAGCGCGCCAGCTTGCGGAGAATGCCAGCTTCCGGCGTGCCGCACGCGCAATGAGAAAGAGTGCTACAGCGGTTATGAGCGAGCGAAGCGTGACTGCGCCAATCCAGCCGAAGGCTGCGACGACATGTAGAAGCAGCAGGAAAGACACGCCCCACGTAATCGCGAGAAAAATATAGGCGGCAAGATCGCGAGGGGCCATGAAAGCAGTTTCCGCAAGATGATCCGGCTCCCATAGGGAAAGTGCCGATACCAGTCAACACCCCGACCAGCAGCAATGATCCTGCCCAAACAAAATCGCCCGTAACGCAGGTTACGGGCGATCGATTGCTGGCATAAAGCCCTGGCCTTTTACGCCTGTTCGTAAACGCCGTGGCAGTGCTTGTACTTCTTGCCCGAGCCGCAGGGGCACATTTCGTTGCGGCCGATACGGCCCCAGGTGGCGGGGTTGTTCGGGTCGCGCTCCTCGGCCGGTACGAAAGCGACCGGCACGCCCTGCGCCATCTCGTCTTCCCCGGTGACGGGGTCGAGGTGATGCGCGGTCATTTCCGGCAGCTCCGGCTGCTGCGGTTCCTGCTGCACCAGTTCCACGCGCATCAGCTGGGCGGTGACGGCTTCACGCAGGTTGGTAAGCAGCGACTGGAACAGCTCGAAGGCTTCCGCCTTGTATTCCTGCAATGGATCGCGCTGGGCGTAACCGCGGAAACCGACGACGGAACGAAGGTGATCGAGGTTGACGATGTGTTCGCGCCACAGATGGTCGATTGTCTGAAGCACGACCGAGCGCTCGACATAGGTCATGATCTCCGGGCCGAAACGTTCCGCACGTTCAGCGGCGTATTTGTCCGCGGCCTCGGTAACGCGCTGAAGAATGTCGTCCTCGGCGATGCCTTCTTCCTTCGCCCATTCCTCCACCGGCAGGTCGAGGTTCAGGAACTGGGCGATACCGGCCTTGAGACCGGCGATATCCCACTGTTCGGCATAGGCATTTTCAGGAATATGCTTGGTGACGAGCGCTTCGATCACTTCGTGGCGCATGTCGGCTGCGGTTTCACCGATATTGTCGGATTCCATCAGCTCAAGGCGCTGCTCGAAGATGACCTTGCGCTGATCGTTCAGCACGTCGTCATATTTCAGCAGGTTCTTGCGGGTCTCGAAGTTACGGGCTTCGACCTTCTTCTGGGCACGTTCCAGCGCCTTGTTGATCCACGGATGGACGATGGCCTCGCCGTCCTTCAGGCCGAGCTTCTGCAGCATGCTGTCCATGCGCTCGGAACCGAAGATGCGCATCAGGTCGTCCTGAAGCGACAGATAGAACTTGGAGCGGCCGGGGTCGCCCTGACGGCCGGAACGGCCACGCAGCTGGTTGTCGATACGGCGGCTTTCGTGGCGCTCGGTCGCGATGACGTAGAGACCGCCGGCGGCAAGCGCCTTTTCCTTGAGAACCTTGATCTCGGCGCGGATGGCCGCTTCCTTCGCATCACGCTCCGGACCCGGCTCCATGCCTTCCAGCTCGCGCTCCAGACGCATCTCGACGTTGCCGCCGAGCTGGATGTCCGTACCACGACCGGCCATGTTGGTGGCGATGGTGACCGCACCGGGAACACCGGCCTGCGAAACGATATAGGCCTCCTGCTCGTGGTAACGGGCGTTCAGAACCTGGAAATCGGTAAAGCCGGACTGGCGCAGCATGTGGGCCAGAAGCTCGGATTTCTCGATGGAGGTCGTGCCGACGAGAACCGGCTGACCACGATCATGCGCCGCCTTGATCTCGGCGATGATGGCAAGGAACTTCTCTTCGCCGGTACGATAAACCTCGTCGTCCTCGTCGATACGCTGGATCGGCAGGTTGGTCGGCACCTCGATGACGTCGAGACCGTAGATGTTGCCGAACTCTTCCGCTTCCGTCGACGCCGTACCGGTCATGCCGGCAAGCTTTGCATACATGCGGAAGTAGTTCTGGAAGGTGACGGAAGACAGCGTCTGGTTTTCCGGCTGGATCTGCACCTTTTCCTTGGCTTCCAGCGCCTGGTGCTGGCCTTCGGAATAACGGCGGCCCGGCATCATGCGGCCGGTGAATTCGTCGATGATGACGATCTCGTCGTTGCGGACGATGTAGTCCTTGTCGCGGGTGAAGAGCTTGTGGGCCTTCAGCGCATTGTTGATGTGGTGAACTATGGCGACGTTTTCGATGTCGTAAAGCGATTCGCCCTTGAGCAGGCCCGCCTGCCGCAGCAGGTTTTCGAGCTTCTCGGTGCCGTCTTCGGAGAAGTTGGCCGAACGCTGCTTCTCATCGATTTCGTAATCTTCCGGCGACAGAAGCGGAATGAAGGTGTCGATGGTGTTATAGAGATCGGAGCGGTCGTCCAGCGGGCCGGAGATGATAAGCGGCGTGCGCGCCTCATCGACCAGAATGCTGTCCACTTCGTCGACGATTGCGTAGTTGTGGCCGCGCTGCACCATCTGGGCGCGATCATATTTCATGTTGTCGCGCAGATAATCGAAGCCAAGCTCGTTATTCGTGGCGTAGGTGATGTCGCAGCCATAGGCCTCGCGGCGCTGGTCGTCATCAAGCCCGTGCACGATCACACCGGTCGTCAGACCGAGGAAACGGTAGAGCTTGCTCATCGTGGCCGCGTCGCGCTGGGCGAGGTAGTCGTTGACGGTAACGACATGCACGCCCTTGCCGGCCAGCGCATTGAGGTAGACCGCAAGGGTCGCCACCAGCGTCTTGCCTTCACCGGTCTTCATTTCGGCGATGGCGCCCTGGTGCAGGATCATGGCACCGGTCAGCTGCACATCAAAGGGTCGCATGTGCAGAACACGGCGCGACGCCTCGCGGGCGACGGCAAAAGCCGGGATCAGCAGATCGTCCAGCGATTTGCCGTCCGCAAGCTGCTGGCGGAACTCCGCCGTCTTTGCCGCCAGCGCGTCGTCGGAAAGAGCCTTGGTGGCTTCCTCCAGCGCATTGATGGCTGCGATCTTGCTTTTATAGGAGCGGACGCGGCGTTCATTTGCCGAACCGAACAATTTGCGGGCTATTCCGCCGAGGCTGACCATCTTACTGGCCCTTTCTGAAATTCCGTTTTCGCAGGCGGTTTTTTCCATCACGCCGATTTCGGCAACAAATGACGGACTTCGCCCTTCAACGTATCTGGACGCGAGGTTGCGTGACAGATAAGAGGGGGGGCAAATGATGTCAACGGTTCTGCCCGTTACAGAATGGCCACAATCCGGTGTTTGGAAGTTTTTTCAGAGCCGGAAACCATGTCTGGAGCCGGCATTGTCCCCGAAAGGTTCAAAATGTTGCGCTATAATAAAATTGCGGCTGCGGTGATTGTGGCCACGCTCGGCCTCCAGTTTCCTGCCTTTGCACAGGAAGACAAGGTTGTCGCCAAGGTTGGCGATCTGGAAATCCACCAGTCCGAACTCGACCTTGCCATGGGCAATCTCGATCCGCAGCTCGCACAGCTTCCCGACGAGCAGAAGAAGGTCGCAGCCCTTTCCGGCGCGATCGACGTCAAGCTTCTCGTGAAGAATGCCAGCGCCGAAGGTCTGGAAAAGACCGAAGACTTCAAGAAGCGCATGGAGTTCATTCAGGACCGTGAGCTGCACAACGCCTATTTCCGCAAGCATGTGGTTGACGCTGTCACCAATGAAGAGGTGAAGGCGCGCTACGACAAGGAAGTAGCAGCCTTGCCGAAGGAAGAAGAAATCAAGGCAGCCCATATTCTGGTTGCAAGCGAAGACGAAGCCAAGGACGTCATCAAGCAGCTTGATGCGGGCAAGGATTTCGCAGCACTTGCCAAGGAAAAGTCGACCGACTCCAACAAGGATGATGGCGGCGATCTCGGCTGGTTCGGCAAGGGCCGCATGGTTCCGGAATTCGAAGAGGCCGCTTTCGGTCTCGAAAAGGGCGCCTACACCAAGACGCCTGTCAAGACGCAGTTCGGCTTCCACGTCATCAAGCTGGAAGACAAGCGCATCGCACCGCCGCCGGCTTTCGAGCAGGTCGAGCCGCAGGTTCGTCAGCTTGTCATGCGTGACAAGTACGTTGCCCTCATCGAGAAGGCAAAGGCTGACCAGAAGATCGAAATCATGGATGAGACGCTGAAGAAGGGCTACGACGAAGCCACGAAGGAACAGCAGGCACAGCCGCAGCAGTAATAAAACCATGTTACGGGGCGGCCACAGGCCGCCCCGCTTCATCTCAGGCACTTTCAAACCTTCCCCGTTTCCAGAATCTCAGGCGCTTTCCCATGTCCGTTGCCGTTTCCCCGCTCGCTCCGAAATCCTATCCCGACATGCCCGCGCTGCGTGGTGTTCGCATGGCGACGGCTGCCGCCGGCATCAAGTACAAGAACCGGACCGACGTTCTGTTGATGGTGTTCGACAAGCCGGCAAGCGTGGCCGGCGTTTTCACAAAATCGAAATGCCCCTCGGCCCCCGTTGATTTCTGCCGCGCCAATCTCGGCGGTGGCGTGGCGCGCGCCGTGGTGGTCAATTCCGGTAACGCAAACGCCTTTACCGGCGTCAAAGGCAAGGCCGCGACCGAATTGACGGCGAAATCCGCAGCCGCTGCAGTCGGCTGCTCTGAAAATGAAGTGTTTCTGGCATCGACCGGCGTAATCGGCGAACCGCTCGATGCCACCAAGTTCGCCGGGGTTCTGGGCGACATGCAGGGCATGGCTGAAGCCGATTTCTGGCAGGAAGCCGCCAAGGCAATCATGACGACCGACACTTATCCCAAGGTCGCGACCCGCACGGCCGAAATCGGCGGTGTCGTGGTCACCATCAACGGTATCGCCAAGGGTGCCGGCATGATCGCTCCCGATATGGCGACGATGCTTTCCTTCGTGGTGACGGATGCAGATATTGATCCGGCCGCGCTGCAATCACTGCTTTCCGCCGGTGTCGGCTCGACCTTCAATTCCGTGACTGTTGACAGCGACACCTCCACCTCCGATACGCTGATGTTGTTTGCGACAGGTGCGGCGGCTGAGGACGGTCAGGTCAAGGTGACGCGCGCCGATGACGAGCGGCTTTCCTCCTTCCGCGCCGCCTTGAACGATCTCCTGAAAGATCTGGCCCTGCAGGTGGTTCGCGATGGCGAAGGCGCACGCAAGATGGTCGAAGTCACCGTTACCGGCGCGGAAAACGATGTCGCTGCCAAGAAGATCGCCCTTTCGATTGCCAATTCACCGCTGGTGAAGACTGCGGTTGCCGGCGAAGATGCTAATTGGGGTCGCGTCGTGATGGCTGTGGGCAAATCCGGTGAAATGGCCGACCGTGATCGCCTTGCCATCTGGTTCGGCGGCGTGCGCGTTGCCGTCAATGGCGAACGCGATCCGGATTATTCGGAAGCGGAGACCACCGCCGTGATGCGGCTGGAAGACATTCCGGTGAAGGTTGACATCGGTCTCGGTGAGGGCAAGGCCACCGTATGGACGTGCGACCTGACCAAGGAATATGTTGCGATCAACGGCGACTACCGGAGCTGACCGTTGGAGCCGAAGAGAATGCAGGACAATAAAATCGTCAATCTGCCGCTGGTTCGCCGTCTGGAAGCAGTCAGCTTTCGGGCTTGGCCGGCCTCGTCGGTGATTTATGACGGTAGCTGGCAAATCCGCCTGACGGGGTCGCATCCATCAAAACGCATCAATTGCGTGGTGCCGCTCGATCCTTCCGATTATGGAAACTGCGCGGTGCGGCTGGAAAAGGCGCGCAAGCGCTTCGAGGATTTCGGCCGTCCGCTGGTGGTGCGCGAAACGACGCTGATGCCGCCGCAGCTCAAGGATTTTCTGGTAAAGGACGGCTGGTCCATGGTTGAGGAGGTCAAGGTCATGACGGCCGATCTCGCTGGCATGGAACTGCCGGAAACGCTGGTCAGCCTGCCGAGCCACGATATTGGCCGTTTTGTCGAGGCGAGCATCAAGGTCAGCGATGGCGACCCGACCCTGCGCCCGGCGATCGCTGAAATCCTCAGTTCGATCAAGCCGACCCTTGGCCTGTTCATCAACGAAGAAGCAGGGGGCAGCGCACTTGCCACCGTTATCTGCGTGCAGGATAACGATCTTGCCGGCATTCTTTCCCTCGATGTCGAGAAGTCGCAGCGGAAAAAGGGCCTCGGCACGCAGCTGCTGGCGTCAGCACTGCGCTGGGCCCGCATCAGCGGCGCCAAAAGCGCCTGGTTGCAGGTCGTCTCCACAAATGCGCCCGCGATTGCACTTTATGAAAAATTCGGCTTCACCGAGGCCTATTCCTATCGCTACTGGCGCAAGGCTGGTGAAGAATGAGCGAAGCCGGCAAAAAAATCCTGCTGGTTGCCGCCTGCGCCCTTCTCGATCAGGACGGCCGTATTCTTCTGGCGCAACGACCTGAGGGCAAGTCGCTTGCCGGCCTGTGGGAATTTCCAGGCGGCAAGGTGGAACAAGGCGAAACACCGGAGGAGACCCTCGTCCGCGAGTTGGACGAGGAGTTGGGTATCAAGACCAAGATAGCCTGCCTCGCGCCGCTGACGTTCGCCAGCCATACCTACGAGACTTTTCACCTGCTGATGCCGCTTTACGTGTGCCGTCGTTATGAAGGCATGGCCCATGGGCGCGAAGGACAGGCAATTAAATGGGTAAAGCCGCAGGCTCTGCGTGATTATCCGATGCCGCCGGCCGACGAGCCGCTCATCCCCTTCCTTCAGGATTTGCTTTAAAGCGAACTTCCTGGCGGGTTCGATCCCCTCGCGCAGCCTGTTGAAAACATCCCGTAACTCCGCTTTACCGTGCCAAAACGAGGCTGTGTTAACAGATCGTTCAGCACCCTCTGGCAGATTGTTAAGCTAAAGAAGCGGTAAACTGCGCGTATGAGGTTGGCTATGAACGAGGATTTCTGGAAGACGGTGGAAGGTCGTCAGTCTTACTCCAATAAATCCCGTCGCACCGGCGTTCTTAATGTCGCGCTGCTTTTCGGGACGGCTGTGATTGCTCTTTCCTTGATCGTCACCCCCATGCTTGCCGGAAAATCATCAACGCGCGTCGCGCAGTTCTCCGACAATTACGACATGATAAGCACCGGCTCCATCAAGAAGACCGATGCTGGCAAGACGTATTCCATCCGCCGCAGCATAACCCAGCCGATGCCCGAGATGCCCTGTGTCGTGACGGGCTATAGCAGCGAGAGCGGTTGCTGATCGTTTACCATCATCGGTAACGGATTACTCATGCCCGTGGCATAGTATAAATTCGATTTTAGCAATATATAATGCCGGTTAGCGTAAGCACCGGATGGCGGATGGAGAATATCCCGTGCTGCATTGTTTTATTCGTTTCTTTAAAGACGAAAACGGCGCGACCGCAGTCGAATACGGCCTGATCGTCGGCGTTATTTCCGCCGCCATCATCGGTGGCGGAACCACCATCGGCAGCACCATCAATGCTGTATTCCAGTTCCTCGCCGATACTTTTGCCAACATCTGAGGCCTGCGCTACGCCTATCAGGAAAGCTTGACTTCGGTCGTCTTCAAGGCATCGGCAAGGCGCATTTTGGCGGAACCAGGTTTCAGCGGTTTCTGCTGGCTCTCGTGCGGTGCCCAGCCTGAGACATAGATGATGGAAAACGTGGCTCTGATCCGCCCGTCCGGATCGGAATAACGTTCGGCGTAAAGCTCCGCTGCCCGCAGGAAAAAAGCGCGGTTGAGCGGTTTTCTGCTGCGGCTTGCCAGCGGATTGGCCATGCCCATGGCGCGCAGATCGCGCATCAGCGGAAAAATCGAGTCGTAACGCACCGTATAAGTTTCCGCGTCGGTGACGGGAAGCGCAAAACCGGCACGCTGCAACAGTGCGCCAACATCGCGCACATCGGCAAAGGGAATGACGCGCGGGCTGGCGCCGCCGGTCAACTCGGCTTCTGCAGTCAACAGCACATCGCGCAGTTCCTGCAATGTGCCGCTGCCGGGAATGGCTCCGAGAAACAGTCCGTCCGGCTTTAACGCCCGCCTTATCTGGATCAACGCACCGGGGGTGTCGTTGGTGAGGTGGAGGGCAAGCGGGGAAACAATGAGATTGGCGGAGGCTTCTTCGAGCGGCAGATGCTCCATGGAGGCCACCTGCGGCAGATTCCCATCCGTCGCAAAGGAGGTATCCGTCTCGATACGACGGATAGCATCCACCTTGCCCGTCTCGGTCAAGCGCCGGGCGGTGATGCCCGTCCCGCCGTGCAGTTCGATTGCGGTCTCGAAACGGCGCTCGACGATGGCGAGCCTGTCGGCAAACTCGTCGGCGGCCATGTCGAGAAGAAACAGGGCCTTGTCGTCACGCCGGTTCCACGCCCGGCGGCGATTTTGTTCGATCAGGGCCTGGTCAAAGAGAATATCCATCGTCGTGCCTGCTCGGCCTGTAGCGCCTTTGGGATTGGCGGGCCGCATCGTTGCTGTCATGCCGCTTCGGGCATTGTTTTTCCGGTCAGAGGCCGAAACATATCTCTCTCGCAAAGGCACCCGTTCGGCGCTAAAGTCAACCTCATGGGCGCTGGTGAAGATCTGTTTTCGGGATTGCTGTCGAGGTCCGCGACGGTGTCGGTGGCGGCACGCAGCGTGTTGCACTCGGCCTTCCGCATGGTCTATCCGCCCACTTGCGCAGGGTGTTCCCGCATGACCGGCGGCGAGGGTGCCCTGTGTGCGGATTGCTGGCGGGATGTGGCCTTTATCGATCGACCTTTTTGTGAGGTTCTGGGCATTCCCTTCGCCCGGGATCACGGCGCGGGTGTTGTAAGCGCACAAGCCATCGCCGACCCACCGCCTTTCGACCGTCTGCGTGCTGTTGCCAGCCATGAGGGAACCGCGCGTAAACTCGTACACCGGCTGAAATATCAGGACCGGACCGATCTTGTGCGTTTCATGGCGCTGTGGATGCTGCGGGCAAGCGACGGAACGGTTGATAGCTGCGACTGTATCGTGCCGGTTCCGCTGCATCGCCACCGCTTCTGGCGTCGCCGTTTCAACCAGTCCGCTGAGCTCGCACGGCATCTGGCCAAGGCCACCGGCAAACCGCTGTTTGCCGGCACGCTGTTGCGCGTGAAGCCGACCGAGCGGCAGGTGGGGCTTTCCGCGCTTGCCCGGCAGGACAATGTGCGGGGTGCTTTTGCAATAGCGCCCGGCCGAAAAACCGATGTTTATGGCAAGCGAGTGGTGCTGGTGGATGATGTTTATACCACTGGTGCAACGGTGGGCGCGGCAAGTCGCGTCTTGCGGAAGGCGGGTGCCACGGATGTGACCGTTTTGACCTTTGCAATGGCCATTTCCGGCCCTATATGAAGCCTGAATGAAACGAGGATATCGTGCGTTTCAGCACACGTTTGCGAGGCTTCGAAATACATGGCACCGGTAACGATCTATACACGGGATTTTTGTGGTTATTGCGCGCGCGCCAAGGCGTTGCTGGACAGCAAGGGCGTCGATTACGCCGAATATAACGCGACGACGACGCCGGAATACCGGCAGGAAATGATCGAGAAATCCGGCGGAACGACCTTCCCGCAAATCTTCATCAACGGCCAGCATATCGGCGGTTGCGACGATCTGCATGCACTGGAGCGTGCTGGCAAACTCGACGTTATGCTGGCCGCTTAATCGGCTCGATTTTCGATACGGAGGACGTGATGATTTTCAAGGCTGCCGCCATTCAGATGCGCTCGGGTGTCGATACGGTGAAAAACGCCGCCGATATGGAGCGCCTGGTACGTGTTGCTGCGGCTGCGGGCGCTGTCTATGTTCAGACGCCGGAAATGACCGGCGCTCTCCAGAAGGACAGGCAGGCGCTTCGCGCCCAGCTGCGTGACGACGATGGCGATATCATCGTTGCGACCGCCGCGCGGCTGGCACGCGAACTCGGCATCCATGTCCATGTCGGCTCGACAGCGATTGCCCGCCCGGATGGCAAGATTGCCAATCGCGGTTTTCTGTTTGCGCCTGACGGTTCGCGTATCTGCAGCTATGACAAGATCCATATGTTCGATGTCGATCTCGACAATGGCGAAAGCTGGCGCGAAAGTGCGGCTTACGAACCCGGCGCTGTCGCTCGCGTTGCCGAACTGCCGCTGGGGAAATTCGGCTTTGCGATCTGCTACGATGTGCGCTTCCCGCAGCTTTTCCGGGCGGAGGCACTCGCCGGCGCCGAGGTTCTGACGGTTCCGGCCGCCTTTACTCGCCAGACAGGGGAAGCCCACTGGGAAATTCTGCTGCGTGCCCGCGCCATTGAAAACGGCGCTTTCGTCATTGCCGCCGCACAGGCCGGCCTGCATGAGGACGGGCGGGTCACGTTCGGCCATTCCATCATCATCGATCCCTGGGGCAAGGTGCTGGCAATGGCCGGTGGCGCCGGGGAAGAGATCATTTTCGCAGAGATCGACACGTCTCTCGTGGCTGCCGCGCGCGGGAAAATCCCCAATCTGCGCAATGCCCGCGAGTTCGGACTGGACACGGTTATTCCTGCTGGAGGTGAGGCGGCGTGATCCGTTATGCGCTGGCCTGTGAAAAGGGCCATGAGTTCGAAGGCTGGTTTTCCGGGAGCGACGATTTCGACAATCAGTTGCAGCGCGGCTTCCTGTCCTGCCCGATGTGCAATTCCCCGCAGGTTTCCAAACTTCTGATGGCGCCTTCGGTCTCCACCGCCCGCAAAAAAGACGAACGCCAGTCGCTCGCCATGGACACGGCCAGAAAAGAGGCTATCGCAAAAATCCGCGAGGCGGTCGCAAATATCCGCGCGAATGCGGAAGATGTCGGCGATAAATTTCCTGAAGAAGCCCGCAAGATCCACTATGGCGAGGCCGACGAACGCGGCATCATCGGCCACGCGTCTGCCCAGGACGCGAAGGCCCTGATTGACGAGGGCATCGAGATTGCACCGTTGCCAGTGCTGCCCGATGATGTGAATTGAGTTTGCTTGCGATTCTGATGACGTCCACCACTCAGGGTGACGTCATCCGTCGTTCATGACCGGAGAGTTGGGTACGCTGGCTTCACGCGGGTCTTTTCGCCAGCATCATGTAGTTGACTTCCATGTCCGGCGAGAGGTTCCAGCGGTCCTGCAATACGTTGTAGAAGACGCCGGTACGGTGGACGATATCCATGCCGCTGGCCACCAGCGGTCGTTCAAGCTCATCCGGGCGAACCAGCTTCTCATATTGGTGGGTGCCGCGCGGCAGCCAGCGCAATACGTTTTCGGCGGCGAAGATCGCGAGCGCGCGGGCTTTCAGCGTGCGGTTGATGGTGGCGGCGAACATCAGCCCGCCGGGACGCACCATTTTCGCGCAGGTGGTGACGAAGAGATCGACATTGGCCACATGCTCGACAACTTCCATGTTGAGGACGACGTCGAAGGTTTCGCCCGCCTCCAGCAACTGTTCGGCGGTCACGGCGCGGTAGTCGACGCTGACACCGCTTTCACGGGCGTGGGTGGAGGCGATGCCGATATTCTTTTCTGAAGGGTCGGCGCCCACCACGTCCGCGCCCATGCGCGCCACGGGTTCGGAAAGCAGGCCGCCGCCGCAGCCGATATCTAGCACACGCAGCCCTTCAAGCGGGCGGTGCGCCTTCGGGTCGCGGCCGAAATTATCGCAGATGCGGTTGCGGATATATTCAAGCCGCACCGGGTTGAATTTGTGCAGCGGCCGGAACTTGCCCGTCGGGCTCCACCATTCCGCAGCCATCGCGGAGAAGCGATCCACTTCGCTCTGGTCGACGGTCGTCTGTGCGGTTTCGCTCATGGTTCTGCTCCATATTGCTGTTGCATTGAAGTCGGATGATTGATCCCCGAAGTCAAGACCGGCGGCACATTCCGTCGGCAAATTCCCGGGTGCTTCATTGCCGCAGGTGGAACTGAAACGGGCTGCGATTTGTTTCATGCTGCGTTCATGGAACACGGCGTATTTTCCAGCCATGGCAGTATGTGGAACGCATGCTCGTCCATCGAAATCGATGGACGCCGACAAGGGCAAAGCGGGCTTTTGCTTGAGGAGAAGTAAGTGAAGAAAAAACTGTTTGGCGCAATTGCGCTGGTGGCCATGCTCGCCGCGCCGGCCCTTGCCGAAGCTGCGACTCGCGGCTTTGCCACCGCGAATGTGAATATGCGCTCCGGTCCGAGCACAGCCTATCCGGCCGTGGTCGTGATCCCGGTCGGCGCACCATTGACGGTTCATGGCTGCCTGTCCGATACGCCGTGGTGCGACGTCTCTTTCGTCAGCGGTCGTGGTTGGGTCGCCGGTCGTTACATCCAGACGACGTTCAGGCAGAACCGGGTCTACGTTGAGCCGCGTTATTACCGCGATCTCGGCGTTCCCGTGATCACCTTCGAAGCCGGTCGTTATTGGGACCGTTATTATCGTGACCGTGACTTCTACCGCGAGCGTGACCGCTGGCGTCGTCCGCCGCCATCAGGCGGTTACTGGAATGCTGCGCCTCCGCCGCCGCGCGGTGACTGGGAACGCCCGCGTCCGCGCGACGAATGGCGTGATGGCCGCCGGGATGAATGGCGCGATCCGCGTCAGGGCGGTGGACCGAATGATGGCCGCTGGGAGCGCCGTTACGGCGACTGGAACCAGGGTGACAGAAACCGGGGCGATGGAAATCAGGACAGGCCGCGTCGAGATGGTGACCGCCCGCGGTTCGAGGAAGAAAATCGCGACCGCAATCGCGATCGCCAGCCGAATCAGGACGAAGGCCAGCGTCGTCCGGAGCGCCGCCAGTGGGATGATCCACGCCGCGCGCCCGCCTCGGAAAACTTTCAGGGCGGTTGCCGGGTCGGTGATCCCGGTTGCGATCCGCGATAAACAGACAAAGCCCGGCGAGATTTCGTCGGGCTTTTCATTTGCCGGTTCATATTATCACGAGAGTACTTTTATTTCGCGGTTGCTGCCTTGCGTGCACGGGCCTTGGGTTTTGCGGGGGCTTCTGCCTCCGGCTCCGCAGCAGCGGTCTTCGGCACTGCTTTCTTGCGCTGGGCAGGCTTTGTCGCCTCCGACGTCTTCAGCAGCGAAAATTCATGCTTTGCCTGTTCCCAATGGTCCGCGTCACGGCCATGAGGATGGCCTTCCTTTTCCCAAAGTGTATAGGCCCGTTTGCTGATCCACTCTTGTTCCGAAACCTGCATGCTCGTCTCCCGTTGCTGTTGACAACGCCTTTGACAAGGCGACATTCCGCTTGGTCCGGCACACGCTCGACAGGAATCAATGCCGGCATTTCAAACTCCATTACATGCCATGATTTTCCGGGCGTCAAGCAAACATGCTGCATTGCGAAAGCGGATTTCAGGCATTTTACGCGGGTGAAAGCGGTTTGAGCGAAAGACGTTCCTGAAGGACAAGATCAACGTTGCGTGATCGCGCCCGGACCTCCAAGATGGGCTGGTGAACGGTAGCGGAGGAGGCGACCTTGGAAGTTGCAACGGAAGCGGAGACGCAGGTCGTCATCGAGAGACGGGTAGGGGCCGGTATCATCCACCTGAACCGTCCGAAAGCCATCAACAGCCTGACGCTGCCGATGGTTCGTGCCATGCTTCAGGCGCTTCACCGTTTCGAGGATGATCCTGACGTTTCCTGCGTGGTGCTGACAGGAGAAGGCGACAGGGGGCTCTGTGCGGGGGGTGACGTTCGGATCATTCACGATCTCGGCAAAGCGGGCGATCCGCAGGTGCTGGATTTCTGGCGCGAAGAGTTTCCGCTGAATTATCACATTGCCCGCTTTGGTAAACCTTATGTCGCGTTGATGGACGGCATCGTCATGGGTGGCGGCGTCGGCATTTCCGCCCATGCCAGCCACCGCATCGTCACCGAGCGGACGAAGCTTGCCATGCCGGAAACCGGTATCGGCTATTTCCCTGACGTCGGCGGTTCCTGGCTTTTGCCCAGAGCGCCGGGCGAATGTGGCACCTGGCTGGGGCTGACAGGCAATGCGGTCACTGCTGCCGATGCGATCTATGCCGGTTTTGCCGATTATTTCGTCCCTTCTGCGCGCCTTACAGATTTGGTGCAGAATCTATCACAAGCGCTCGATCCTGATGGTGTCGAGGCGGTAATCGGAACTTATGCCGTCGAAGCTGGTGAGGGGGTCCTGTCGGCACACCGTGAGATCATCGACGCGGCATTCCGTTTCGACACGGTCGAGGAGATTTTCGCAGCACTTTCGGAGCGTGACGATACGTTTTCGCGCGAGACTCTGGAAATTCTCAAAAAACGCTCCCCTACCAGTCTCAAACTAACCCTGAAGCTGCTGCGCCTGGGGCGGGAAAGCGCCAGCCTCATCGAATGCCTCGAACGGGAATTTGCCGCCGGCACGGAGATATTGCGGGGTCATGATTTTTATGAGGGCGTGCGTGCGGCCCTGGTCGACAAGGACCGCAATCCGCGCTGGCGACCGGCACAGCTGGAAGAGGTGCGTGAAGAAGACCTTCTGCCATATTTTACCAAACATTCCGGTAATCTCTTTCCCGAGCACCGCCTTTAGATTGCGCAACGCAAAAGAAATCCGGCTTGCGGACATATATGAAATCATCACCTTTCGAATTGATGTTGCTTGGGTGAAATTTCTAATACGCTTCTGCTTAACGCACGGCTGTTGCTCGCAGGCGTTGTCGCCCCCCGTTATGTTGACGACCATTCGATTTTCCGGGGGTATTCATGAAACGTCTTCTCATCATCGGCACTGCCATTGCCGCTCTTTTTGCAGGTGCGGCGCAGGCGCAGTCTCCGACCACCATTCTCAACGCCTCCTACGATGTTGCCCGTGAGGTTTTCGCAGCCGAGAACGAGGCTTTCATCAAGCTGCATCCGGGTATCACGGTTGATCAGTCGCACGCCGGCACCTCCAAGCAGGCGCGTGCCATCGTTGAGGGTCTGGAAGCCGATGTCGTCACCTTCAACCAGGTAACGGATGTCGATTTTCTGGTGAAGCAGGGTTTCGTTTCCGCCGACTGGCAGAAGGATTTTGCGAACGACGCCTCGCCGTTCTATTCTTTCCCGTCCTTTCTCGTGCGTGCCGGTAATCCCAAGCACATCAAAGACTGGGACGATCTTGCCCGTGACGACGTGAAGGTGGTTTTCCCCAATCCGAAGACCTCGGGTAACGCCCGTTACACCTATCTCGCCGCCACGGCCTATGCCAAGGAGAAGTTCAACGGCGACGAGAAGAAGGTTCAGGAATTCGTCAAGAAAATCTTCGACAACACCCCTGTTTTCGACACCGGAGGCCGCGCCGCCACCACCACCTTTGTGGAACGTGAAATCGGCGACGTGCTGATCACCTTCGAAGCTGAGACCCGCGGCATTGCCAAGCAATATGGCGCCGACAAGGTTGAGGGCGTGGTGCCTTCCGTCAGCCTGCTCGCCGAATTCCCGGTCGCTGTGGTGGACAAGGTGGTCGACAAGCGCGGCTCGCGCGATCTGGCGAAGAGCTACCTCGATTTCCTCTACACCGAAGAGGGCCAGCGCATTGCTGCCGAATTCGGCCATCGCGTTCACAACGAAAAGGTTGTCGGCGAGTTCAAGGACAAGTTCCCGGCCATTCGCCTCGTCAACGTCAATGACGTCTTCGGCGGCTGGAATAAAATCCAGAAAGAGCATTTTGCGTCCGGCGCGACGCTTGATACGCTCTACGGCAGCCGTTAATCACGACGATATGCAACAGGTAAAAGACCCGGCGGGAAACTGCCGGGTCGCTTTATGATGAAATGGGGGCGGGGTTTGAAGCGGAATGTTCTGCCGGGGCTTAAATTGTCCCTCGGCGTTACCCTCACTTACGTCGCCATCATCGTGCTTCTGCCGCTCTCGGCGCTGGTGTTCAAGGCGGCGAGCCTCGGGCCAGCCGAATATTGGGCCATTATCTCTTCGCCGCGCGCTGTTGCGAGCTATCGCGTCACGGTGCTCTGCGCTCTCGCCGCGACCTTGTTCAACGTCGTTTTCGGACTGGCGCTCGCCTGGGTGCTGACGCGTTACCGTTTCCCCGGCTGGCGCCTTGTCGATGCCATTGTCGATCTGCCTTTTGCGCTTCCCACCGCCGTTGCCGGCATTGCGCTGACGACGCTGTTTGCGGGTAACGGCTGGTTCGGCTCGGTGCTTGCGCAATTCGGCATCAAGGTTGCCTATACGCCGCTCGGCATCATGGTGGCGATGGCCTTTACCAGTCTACCCTTCATCGTGCGCACCGTGCAGCCGGTGCTCGAAGACCTCGATCCGGCATTGGAGGAGGCGGCGCAATCGCTCGGCGGTTCCGATCTCGAAATCTTCCGCAAGGTCATCCTGCCGCTTTTGACACCCGCTCTGCTGGCTGGTCTTTCGCTGTCCTTCGCACGCAGCCTCGGCGAGTTTGGGGCAATCATCTTTATTGCCGGCAACCAGCCGTTCTCGACGGAAATCACCGCACTGCTGATCTTCATCCGGCTTGAGGAATATGATTATCAGGCCGCCGCCGCCATCGCCTCGGTGCTGCTCATCGCGGCCTTCGTGATGCTGGCGGTGACCAATTACCTCCAGGCGCGTGCGCTTCGTTATACGGTGAGGAGCTGAGACATGAGCGCGTTTTCTTCCCGCCGCAAGCCGCCACGCGTTGGTGATGCACCCTGGGTTCGCCGCAGCCTGATTGCTTTTGTGCTCGTCATCGGCGCGTTCCTGGTTGTCGCTCCTCTGACCATCATCGGTGTCGAGGCTTTTTCGCAGGGCTGGAAGGTTTACTCAGCCACCATCACCCACCCCGATACCCGCCACGCCATCATGCTGACGGTGCTGACGGCGCTGATTGCGGTGCCGATCAACACGGCCTTCGGCGTCGCGGCCGCATGGGCGATCACCAAATTCGATTTTCCCGGCCGGCGCTTCCTGCTGGTGCTGATCGAGATACCCTTCTCCATCTCGCCGATCGTCGCCGGTGTCGCCTATCTCTTCGTTTATGGGCTGCAGGGGCTGTTTGGGCCGTTCCTCGATGCGCATAATATCAAGATACTCTTTGCACTACCCGGCATCGTCATCGCGTCGATGTTCGTCACGGCACCCTTCGTGGCGCGCGAGCTGATCCCATTGATGCAGGCGCAGGGCCGCGATCTGGAGGAGGCGGCCACCTCGCTTGGCGCATCCGGCTGGCGCACCTTCTTTTCGGTGACGCTACCGAATATCAAATGGGCGCTGCTCTACGGCGTCGTTCTGTGCAACGCCCGCGTCATGGGTGAATTTGGCGCGGTGTCGGTCGTGTCAGGTAATATTCGCGGCCAGACCAACACGCTGCCGCTGCATATCGAGCTGCTCTACCATGATTACCAGACGGCCGGCGCCTTTGCGTCGGCCTCCATCCTCGCTCTGCTCGCCGTCATCACCATCATCGCCAAGGTGGCGCTGGAAGGGCGCGGTGCGGGGCGCGGGGCCAAGAAGACCAACGGCGGTGCCGCCATCGCCACGGAGACCTGATACCCATGAAAATCCGCCTCGAAAATGTGGTGAAGACCTTCGATACATTCCGCGCGGTGCGCGATGTTTCGCTCGATATTGAAAGTGGCGAGCTTCTGGCGCTGCTCGGCCCCTCGGGTTCAGGCAAAACCACGATTTTGCGCATGGTCGCCGGTCTCGAATATAGCGATGGCGGCCGCATCTTTTTTGGAGACGAAGACGCCACCAATATTCCGGTGCGCGATCGCGGCGTCGGTTTCGTGTTCCAGCACTACGCACTTTTTCCGCATATGACGCTGCATGAAAACATCGCGTTCGGCATGAAGGTGTCGAAGGTGAAGCGCGACAAAGCGGCGATCGATGCGCGGGTCGGGGAACTGTTGAACCTGGTCAAGCTTGACGGTCTGGGCGACCGGTTCCCGGCGCAGATTTCCGGTGGGCAGCGGCAGCGTGTGGCGCTGGCCCGTGCGCTTTCGGTCGATCCCAAAGTGCTTCTACTGGATGAGCCCTTCGGCGCGCTGGATGCCAATGTGCGCCGCGACCTGCGCCGCTGGCTGCGTGAAATTCACGGCGCGCTGGGCATTACCACGATTTTCGTGACACATGATCAGGAAGAGGCACTGGATCTCGCTGACCGCGTCGTCATCCTCAATCAGGGCGAGATCGTGCAACAGGGCACGCCGAAGGAAGTGTGCCGCCAGCCGAACAGCGCCTTCGTCATGCGCTTTCTCGGCGATGCCAACCGTGTGTCCGGCGTGGCGCGCGGCGGCAAGGTCTATGTCGGTGACAACGAACTGCCCTTCTCCTACGGTCAGGCGGATGGCGCCGTTGAGATCTATGCCCGTCCCTCCGACCTGGAATGGGAAGATCTGCACGAGGGCATTCCAGCCTCGGTTTCGCGGGTTCTCGACAGGGCAGGCGAGCGGCGGGTGATTGCCAGCACAGATGGCGGCGATCTCCTGGAATTCGACGTGCCGCCGGAAAATGATGTCGCGGCAGGCGATCGCGGTTCCGTCATCATCCGCCGTGCGAAGATTTTCCCGGCGGCTTGAGGGACGCTCTCGCCAGCCTCATATCAGCAGTTCGAAAAAGGCCTCGGCCGCCAGCCTGCCATTGACCATCAGGTCAACCTTGTGAACACCCGCATAGTGCTTGCGGGTGGTGAAATCGCGCATGGCGCGGCTTATCGAGAGCGCGCACGTTTCGCCCGGCTGCAACTCGATTTCTTTCCACTTGAAGACTTTCGCGGAGGCGTCACCGCTCTTTTTCACGTAATGCACGGCATAATCGATCACCAGTTTCTGCGGGCTTTCTGCCGTCGAGGTGAAAGAAGCTGAAATCCGCACTGGATTACCAAGAGCGACCTTTTCAGGAGAAACCTGAAACGCCGAAAGTGCGATCTGAGCCTCCTTATGGGCGCCCAAATGGGCGAGTGCGGCAGCGTCGCCTTTCTTGACCAGAGTGCGCAAGGCCTGCCGCACGATCCAGCGTGTATGCGGGTTTTCCTTCGGCCATGTGTCGATGAGCGCCAGCACGAAAGCGGCATTGTCCTTGGTGATGTCGTTCAGATGATTGGCGACGGATTTGCGCACGTAAAGCGCCTCGTCAGCTTTCATGGCATCGAGGATCGCGGTGACCGGTGAGGGATCATCGATCAGGGCTTTGAGCTGAAACGACCAAGGCAGGCGCGGCCGGCAGCCTTCGCTCGCCAGCCTTCGCACATGTTCGTTGTCATGTCGCGACCATGTTTCCATCACGGCAAGTGTTCGGGCCAGATCCCTTTGCAGGAAATGGCGGATGGCAAATTCCGAGGAGCCGAAACGGGTGAAATATTGCAGCGCCTGCATGGAAAGATCGAAATCGTCGAGACCGTAAAGCGCCACATATTCTGGCAGCGAAATGGACGCGAAACCGTTGCCTATCCCGGGTGCTGCGGCTGTCAGAATTTCGATGTTGCGGGCAAAGTCGCCGGGAAGCGTGGCGTGCAGGCTGGTCGCCACCTGCCGCATGCGCTGCATGATGCCCAGCGCTTCGAGATTTGTCGTGGCAAGCGCCATGAAGGCGGGAACATCGAAAGGCGCATGAACGGCTTTGGTCTGATCGGCGATGTGTCGCAGTTTTTCGTGGTTGAAGATTTCCTTCAACGCGGGTGCCGCTGTCTCGCTCATAGGGCCTCTCAAAGTTCACTTTTTGTTCTTTTAGGACATGATGAGAACGGAGGCAAGGGAAGGCGCTACTACCGAAGAAAAGACATAGCAGATCTTGCTTCTTCACAGATTGACGAAGGCCTTTCACTCCGTCATTCCGGGCTTGATCCGGCATCCGGCATCCGGCATCCGGCATCCGGCCACTGGGCGCCTGCGCGGCGAATAGTCTTTTGCGATCAGTGACTTGACCGCGCTGGACCCCGGATCTAGTCCGGAGTGACGATGCGTGGAGATTCCGGGTTCGCCAAATTCAGGTTCAGGGCGGATATTGTCATCCGCCCTGAGCTTGCATCCAAAGCTTCAGCTCATCTGGCTGACGAATTTCGTCTCCAGATAGGCCTGAACCGCCTCCGAACCGCCCTCCGTGCCATAACCGGAATCCTTGACGCCGCCGAAGGGGACTTCGGGAAGCGCAAGGCCGTTGTGGTTGATGGTCAGCATGCCCGCCTCGACCTGGTGGCCGAGCGCATGCGCTGTCTTGACCGAGCTGGTAAAGGCGTAGGATGCGAGGCCAAAAGGCAGGCGGTTCGCTTCGTTGATGGCATCATCGAACGTCGAGAAGCGGTTGATGATGGCGACGGGACCGAAGGGCTCGTCGTTCATGATCTTGGCTGTCACTGGCACGTTGGCGAGCACCGTGGGCTCGAAGAAGTTGCCCTTGTTGCCGATGCGGCGGCCACCGGTCTTCAGTTCCGCGCCATGGGAAACGGCGTCGTTGATCAGGCCTTCCAGCGCTGGGATGCGGCGCTCATTGGCGAGCGGCCCCATGACGACACCTTCTTCCAGGCCGTTGCCGACCTTGATCGCCTTCGTGGCTTCCACGAAACCTTCAAGGAAGCGATCCGCCACACCGTCCTGCACGAGGAAGCGGGTGGGAGCGACGCAGACCTGACCGGCATTGCGGAACTTGGCAAGCGAGGTCACCTCGATCGCTTTTTCGATATCGGCATCGTCAAAGATCATCACTGGCGCATGACCGCCGAGTTCCATCGTGGCGCGCTTCATGTGCTTGCCGGCAAGCGCTGCCAGATGTTTGCCGATCGGCGTGGAGCCGGTGAAGGAAATCTTGCGGATGACCGGATGCGGGATCAGATATTCCGAAATCTCGGATGGCACGCCGTAAACGAGACCGATGACACCCGCCGGCACGCCCGCATCCACAAACGCTCGGATCAGTTCCGCCGGCGATGCCGGTGTTTCTTCCGGGGCCTTGACGATGATGGAGCAGCCCGTGGCAAGGGCAGCCGAAAGCTTGCGGACGATCTGGTTGATCGGGAAGTTCCATGGCGTAAACGCCGCGACGGGACCAACCGGCAGCTTGATGGCAAGCTGGGAAACGCCGGTTGCGCGCGCCGGGATGACCTGGCCGTAGGTGCGACGTGCTTCTTCGGCGAACCAGTCGATGGTATCGGCGGCGCCCATGATTTCGGTTGCCGATTGCGACAGCGGCTTGCCCTGCTCGCGGGTCATTATATAGGCGATCTTGTCCTTGCGCTCGCGCAGGATATCGGCTGCCCTGCGCATGATCTTGGAACGCTCGAAGGGCGAGGTGTCGCGCCAGACCTTGAAGCCACGCTCGGCGGCGGCAAGTGCCAGATCGAGGTCCGCCTTTTCGGCATGAGCGATCGCGCCGATGATTTCGTCGGTCGCAGGGTCGGATACGGCGATCGTCTTGCCGGAAACGGCGTCTCGCCATTCGCCATCAATGAGAAGTTTGATGTCGGGATAGGTGTGCATAGGGACTACCTTCATGATGCGGCCGATACGGCAGGGTGCCGTCCAGCCCGGAGACGTGAACAGAATTTTCCTGACCGGACTATATCCGGTATCGCCGCTTGCGCTGCGCGGAACGGGCGTCTGGGCATTTCCGGCAAGAGGAAGCTGAAAATGCCGGAAACGGAAATGACAGCTCTTATATTAAGTTGCGTACGGTATGTTTCAACCGTTCGCTCTGGCAATCGCCATGATTTTTCTGTGATGCGAAACTTGTCTCTCGGCTTTCCTGCCTGACAGGCAGGCGGATGCCGAACGCGCATTGGTCTTGTCCGATACGCGCGAATCATGTGTTGCTGTTGTTAAGCAATCACGCATATGCCGCAATTTGGCCTTTGTCGCACCAGACGGATTGATACGAAGACGTAACTTGTAGTGTTGCTTGCGTCATAACAGGGCGTGAAGTGTAAAAAAGTACAATAAGACGGAAAAATTATCCAAACGGTTTACTCAAAACCTAGAGAAAATACGGATAAAATCTCACTAAGGATATAACACTCATTCCTGATATATATTGCGAGCGTCGGTTCCCTTGACCCTCAGAGGTTGGCGAAAACCCCTCGACCTGAACGCTAGATGGAGAAAGAGTATGAGTTTCGCCCGGGTACTTCTCAGTGCGTTTCTGTCGCTCATGTGGCTTTCCTGTGCCGAGGCCGGGACGATCGCCAAGCCGCAAGGCAAGCCGATATTGACCATCTCCGGAAACATCACCAACACCAATGCCGATGGCGCTGCGGTATTCGATCGCGACATGCTGGAGGGATTGGGCATGGTGACGGTGGAGACCACGACGCCCTGGCACGATGGCCGCGTTCGTTTTGACGGCGTGTCACTGGCAAAGTTGATGGATCTCGTCGGTGCAAAAGGCACCAGCGTAACGGCAGTTGCACTCAACGATTATGTGAGCACCATACCGGTTGAGGATTTTAAGAAATTTAACGTTATCCTCGCGATCAAGCTGGATGGCAACTACATGACAGTTCGCGAAAAGGGTCCGCTGTTTGTCATCTATCCCTATGATAGCGACCCGGAATTGCAGAAGCAGACCTATTATTCGCGGTCCGCATGGCAAGTTGCCAAATTGATAGTGGAATAAAGGTGCCGTTTGCGAAAACTTGTGGCGGTGATCATCTGTTGCTTCGTCCTGGCAACGGGCTATATCGCTTTCGTCATTGCCGAGCGTCAGACCGCTCTGCAGAAATTTGCCCGCTATAACGATTCGTGGGCGGTCAGTCAGACCGTGGCGGAGTATCTCCGCCTTCAGAACAAATTGGCCGTTTTTGCGCTCAGTCCCGGTGTCATAGACCGGGACGAATTGCAGCTGCGCATGGACATCATGCTAAGCCGCCTGGAGCTCTTGAAGCAGGGTAACCTCGGCGCTTTCATCAATGAAAAACAGCAATGGCGGGATCTCGTAACCCGCCTTGACGCGGTTCTGGCCCGCCTGGAACAGCAGATGAACACCTTGGAGCCAAGGGATGTTCCGGATCTGCTCTCCGAGATGAGCTCGCTCGATGCGCCGATGACGACGCTGGCTTCGTCGTCGGTCGCCTATGACGTCAATCTGATCGATACGGCCCATGAGGACGTGCGCAAGCTGCATATCGTCTACACCGCGCTTGCGGGCGGATTGATCCTGTGCGGCATCGCGCTGGTGATATTGCTGCTTCGCCAGAACGATCTGTTGAACCGCGCGCAGAAAAGCATGCGCGGGCTGACGGACGACCTGCGCGCCGCCACGCTTGAATTGCAGGCCAAGAATGTCCGGCTGGAGCATGATGCCTATCATGATGCGCTGACGGGCCTTCCGAACCGCTCGCTGTTCCGGCAGGAACTTATCGAGCGGTTGCGCCGCTCTTTCGGCGGCAATGGAACGACGGCCATTCTTCTGCTTGATCTCGATGGGTTCAAGGACGTCAACGACACGCTTGGCCACGATTCGGGCGACGCCTTGCTTCAGGCCGTGGCACAGCGCCTTTCGGGGATCGGCGGTGATTACGACATGGTTTGCCGCCTTGGCGGCGATGAATTCGCTGTCGTGTCAGATGATCTCAATGAGGACACGGCGCGCCGTCTCGCCTCCAAGCTTATCGAGCAGATCAGCCGGACCTACCAGCTCGGCGAGCAGGAGGTGAAAATCGGCACCTGCATCGGCATCGCCATATCGCATGGTACCGTCGATGCGGATGAATTGTTCAAGCGCGCGGATCTGGCGCTTTATGAAGCCAAGGCCATCGGCCCTGGCCGGGCGAGTGTTTTCAAAGTCCGCATGCAAAAGCAGCTGACCGAAAAGAAATCCTTCGAGGCTGATCTGCAGACTGCGCTGCAGAACGACGAGATGGAGGTCTATTACCAGCCGCAGGTGGCGACGCAGACCCGCAAGCTTTGTGGCTTCGAGGCACTTTTGCGCTGGAAACATCCAGTGCGCGGCGATGTTCCGCCCAGCGTGTTCATTCCCGTTGCGGAACGAACCGGCCTTATCCATTCGCTCGGAAAATGGGTGATGGAGACTGCCTGCCGCGAGGCGATGCGATGGGATGAGGACATGAAGGTGGCGGTCAATCTCTCGCCGGTTCAGTTCCACAGTACCAACCTCATTCAGAACGTGATGGGTGCCCTTGATAAAAGCGGGCTGGAGCCGAGCCGGCTCGAGCTTGAGATCACCGAATCGATCCTGCTGAACAAGAGCGACCAGACGATCAACACGCTAACGCGGCTGAAGGCCGTCGGCATCCAGATCGCCATGGACGATTTCGGCACCGGTTACTCCTCGCTTGCGAATTTGCGCGGCGTGCCGTTCGACAAGATCAAGATCGACCGGTCATTCCTGCGCGATATCACCAGCGACCGCGACGCGCTGGCGATCGTCGAATTCGTGGTCGGCGTCGGGCGCAGCCTTAGAATGACCACCATCGCCGAAGGCATCGAGACGGAGGAGCAATATGAGCTGGTCAAACGTCTGGGATGCGATCTGGTACAGGGCTATCTGATCAGCAGGCCGTTGCCGGCCAAGGAGCTTGTGGCCTGGAGTTCTGTTTGAACGGGTTTGCTTTCGAACAGGGCAAGCCATGTTAAATTTCAGTGGGATACATCGTTGACGGCGAAAACCAATACCGTTTGTCGCACCGATACTGTAGAGCATTCGCGGTCTATGCGGGATCGTTCTGTTGACGAGACCGGGTTTTGAGAAAGGGCTTGGGAAATATGGAAATTCTGGATGTGCATGGCGTAGCCCTGCCTCTTTCTTCCGATGAGGTATCGCCCGTCATATGGCAGGCGCTGACCGACGGCAGCTATGAGGCGAAAGAGGCCCGCAGCGTCCTGAAAGCCATCAAGCCCGGCGATCGCGTATTGGAACTGGGGTCCGGCATCGGCATCATAACCTCGATCATTGCCGGTATTCAGGATGTTTCCGTTTGGGCATTCGAGGCCAATCCGTCCACAGCGGCACTGGCGGAACGGGTGATCAAGGCAAATTGCCGTGGCAATGTCGTGTTTTCCCAAGGACTTCTCACGGCCGACCAGCCGCGTACCTATCCCTTCTATGTCCGCAAGGATCTCTGGATGTCGTCCATGGACGAAAATCAGGGTCCTTATGAAAGGCGCATCGAAATCTCGTCCGAGAATATCGATGCGTTTGTCGCCAGCCGGGGCATCACGGCGCTCGTGATGGATATCGAGGGCGCGGAACGCGATCTGCTCGGCAATGCCGAGCTTGCTGGCGTGGAGCGGATATTCGTCGAGCTGCACGATCACCTTTATGGCCTCGAAGGTGTTCGCGACATCATGCAGGCACTGACCGCCAAGGGATACGCCTATGATCCGCGCGGTTCACGCGGCCCTTGCGTGTTGTTTTCCAAGGACGACAGCCCGAGGGAATACGATCCCGACGTGGATTGAGAGTTCGAATAACTTAGCGAGTTTCGTTTCCGGCGGTGTGCAGTCGCGACCGCGCCCGTGCGCCGTTGATTACAATTTAAACCGCAACTTATCCGGTTGGTTATTTCAATCCGTTTGCGTCTTCTGTCGCAACTTTTCGGTCGCGGTGCCGTTTAGCGCCGGTACCCGGGCGTAAGACAACGGGCGGCACGGCCATTATTGCCAGATCAGCAATTCATTCAGAATTATTGTTGCAATTGTTGCGGATATTTTCCTGCGTCATCATCCCTCCATCAAACCGGCGCACAACATAGATCGCACCGGAAGATGCCAACGCAACCGAAGGAGAAACGATCATGGGCTTTGTTAAGACGACAGATGGAACGGACATCTTCTACAAGGACTGGGGCCCGAAGGATGCTCAGCCCATCGTGTTTCACCACGGCTGGCCACTCAGCTCCGACGACTGGGATGGACAGATGCTGTTTTTCCTCTCGAAAGGGTATCGTGTCGTCGCCCATGATCGCCGTGGTCACGGTCGCTCCGCGCAGGTTTCCGAAGGTCACGATATGGACCATTATGCCGCAGACGCCTTTGCCGTTGCAGAAACGCTGGACCTGAAAAATGCCGTGCATATCGGCCATTCCACCGGCGGTGGCGAAGTGGCGCGTTATGTTGCCAGACACGGTGAACCCGCAGGCCGCGTCGCGAAGGCCGTTCTGGTTTCCGCCGTGCCGCCGCTGATGCTCAAGACCGAGGCCAACCCCGAGGGCCTTCCGATGGAGGTTTTTGATGGCTTCCGTTCAGCACTTGCCGCAAACCGCGCGCAGTTCTTCCGCGATGTGCCCTCCGGCCCGTTCTACGGCTTCAACCGCAATGGAGCGACCGTTCAGGAAGGCGTGATCCAGAACTGGTGGCGGCAGGGTATGATGGGCAGTGCCAAGGCGCATTACGATGGCATCAAGGCATTCTCGGAAACCGACCAGACCGAAGACCTGAAGGCCATCAGCGTGCCCACACTCGTGCTGCACGGTGAAGATGACCAGATCGTGCCGATTGCGGACTCTGCGCTGAAATCGGTGAAGCTCCTGAAAAACGGTACGCTGAAGACCTATCCCGGCTTCTCGCACGGCATGCTGACCATCAATGCAGACGTGCTCAACGCCGATCTCTTGGCCTTCATCAAGGCTTGATCCTTTTGCAAAACGGAATGCGGCTGGATACCCGGCCGCATTTTGTCGTCTTGCGTCAAGCCAGACGGGCCTGCCATTCGCTGCGATAGGCGGGAAGCCCTGCAATGGCATCGGGAGCGAAATGACGCTCGCGGCCGGCAAGTGGTTTGATACCGGTGAGGAGTGCTGCCCCGGCACTGGTGCCTGTGGAACCGCTGACGGCGATGACCTCAGTTTCGGCAACACCTGCCAGCGCCTTGAGATAAAGCGCATTGCTGGCGAATGGCCCTTCGACCAGTATCGGGCCTTTCTGCCCGATGAGCGATAGACTGAACTCCGTCATCAGGGCGAGATAAAGCGCCGCTGCCGCGTGCCGTTCAGCAACCGTGGCATTGTCGTCGGCAATCCAGCGCGCTGTTTTGCCGGGGAAGGGGCCGGAACCGCTGACGACGCTGGGCAACAGCATCATGCCTCTTGTGAGCACGCCGCCGAGAGCGGCTTTGGTTTCTTCGTCCGGAGCAGGCCCGAATTGTTGCGTCAGCGTTTCATATTCCCTGCCGCCCATGAAGCGGGAGGAGGGAACGGGACGCCCGAGGGCATCGACATTCAAAAGCGTATCACGGGCGGGATCCAGCGTCTCCGCCGTACCGCCGATGGCGAAATTCACCACCCAGGTGCCGGTGGAGACGACCGAAAAATCACCCTGCCGCCGCAGCAGATGCGGCAGTAGCGAGGCGTTGGAATCGTGGATGCCGCAATAGACCGATATATCCGCCGAAAGCCCGGTTTCCAGCGCCACCGATTCGCGGACTGGCCCGAGTACATCGAAGGCGGAGCGCACCGGTGCCATCAAGTGCGCAATGCCCAAGCGCTCGACCAGCGATGAAAACGCCTTCAGCCGCGGATTCCACAAATCCGTATGGCAACCGAGCGAGGTCGTCTCGGTGGCCTGAACGCCGGTCAGCCGCCCCGCCCAATATTGCGCGTAGGTGACGATGCTGCGCACCCCAGCGAATTCCTGCGGAAAGGCGGTTTTCTGGAAATGGATTTGTGCGCCAAGGTTCAATCCGGCTGGAAGCGAGGGCGAGCCGGTTTCAGCAAAATCCGGCCTGATGCGGAGATAGGCTTCCGCAACGCTTGCGGGGTAGCTGTGCTCGTAATCCAGCACAGGCATGGCAAGATCGCCGTTTTCGTCAAGAAGTGCGGCAGACGCGCCATGGGTCGTGATGGAAATCGCGTCGAAACCCGGCTCTTCCGCGAACCGCCGCAGAGAGGCGAGAATGAAGCTCCAGAGCATCTCCACATCGTAATGCGGATAAATGCCGTCACGAAGGACAGGGTTGGAACGTCTGTCACCGGTTATCTCTTCGCCGTTTCGGGTGTCGATGACAACGACCTTGGCATTGGTCTTGCCTATATCGATGACCGCGACGCGGCGTGGCTTTGTCATGTCATTCATGGCAGGTGGAACACCGTCACAAGCTCAGTCGCGACAGGCGAATTATCGGGGTTGCTTTCCATGATGTCAGCCATATGCGCCCACCATTTCTTCATCACGGGATGCTCGGGCAATGCTGCCATGCCGTGGTTCTTCGGGCGGGTCAGCACGCCGAACAGGATGTCGGTTTTCGGGTCGAGGTGGATTGAATAGTCGCTCACACCCGCTTCATGCAGTAGAGCAACCAGTTCCGGCCATATCTCGTCATGGCGCCGTCTATATTCGGCTTGCTTGCCGGCGAAGAGTTTCATCTTGAAAGCGTGTTTTTCTAATTCCGGCATGGCTTAGCCTCTGATGGCGCGAAGGCGGCGCACAACGATGGGTATGGCGATGGTGATGATCAAAAGCAGGCCGACGAAGATCGACATGACGATGCCAGGCACGTTCAGAAGACCGAGGCCGAAGGTGACGAGGCCCATGACGAAGGCAGCGATGACGACACCTGCAATGGTGCCGGAGCCGCCGAGAATGGACACGCCGCCGAGCACCACCATGGTCACGACTTCAAGCTCCCAGCCTTGAGCAATCGAGGGACGGGTGGAACCGAGCCGCGAGGTGAGGCAGACGGCGGCGATGCCGCTCATCAGGCCGGTCAAAAGGAAGAGGATGAATTTGACCCGCTCGACGGGAATACCGGAAAAACGGGCGGCAAACGGATTGTTGCCGATCACGTAGACCTGCCGGCCGAAATTGGTGGCGTGCAGCAGAATGGCGAAGATGACGGCCATGGCGAGGAACAGTACGAATTCGAAGGAGATGACCGAGTACACGTAACCCTGACCGAAATAGGCGAAATCCGCCGGATATTTGCCATAGGCCTGATCACCCAGCACCATATAGGAAATACCGCGAAACAGGCTCATCGTACCGATGGTGACGACGATGGATGGCAGTTTGAGGCCAGCGACGAGAAAGCCGTTGAACGCCCCGCAGAGTAGCCCGGTTCCGATGCCGATGGCGACGAGCCCCGGCGTGCCGACACCCATCTGCACCGCCGCACCCATTGCGGTGGAGGCGAGAGCGATGATGGCGGCGACTGAGAGATCAATCTCGCCAGCGATGATCAGAAGCGCCATCGCAAAGGCGATGATCGCCTTTTCGGTGAAGTTGAACGTCGCGTCGGACAGGTTCCAGGCATTGAGAAAATAGGGCGAGGCAAACGAATTGGCGATGAAGATGAGGATCGCGACGCCGAGCAGCAGCACTTCCCAGCTTGCCAGGAGACGGCGCAACGGCGTGCCAAGCTTGTCTGGAATGATGCGCGGCTTCTGCGCCGGTTGAGAATTCGTACTCATGCTGCGGCCTCCTTGGCCTGATCGCTTGCCGCCCGGTCGCGCAGGATGAAGCGCCCTTTTCGAGCTTCGGCGCGGGCGTTGAAGACGACGGCGAGCACGATAACCACGCCGGAAATCGCCATTTGCGCGAAGGGAGAAATGCCGATGACGGGCAGGGCGTTCTTGATGACGCCGAGAAACAGTGCGCCGAGCACAGCGCCTGCCACCGAGCCAATGCCGCCGGCAATGGAGATGCCGCCAATCACATTTGCCGCCACGCTATCGAGTTCGAAACCGGCGGCGATATCCACATAGGCAACGGCATAACGCGACACCCAGAGATAGCTGGCAAGTCCTGCCAGTGCACCCGACAGAACGAAAGCCAGAAAGCGCGTGCGGCCGACATCGATGCCGGCATAGACCGCAGCGCCCGGATTACCGCCGGAAGCGTAGGCGGAGCGGCCGAAAGAAGTCCGGCTGAGCACCAGCCAGGCACCGGCGATGATGAGGATGGCGACCCAGGACAGAACCGGCATGCCGAGGATCATGGTGCGCGGCACGTTGAGGAAGGTCGGCGAAAGCTGGTGCGCATTCACCCAGCCGCCGCCCGACAGCACGAAGGCCATGCCGCGATAGATGGTGAGCGTGCCGAGCGTGACGACGATGGGCGGAATGCCGAGCCACCAGACGAGAATGCCGTTGATCGATCCCAGAAACGCGCCGATGCCGACCGCCATGGCGATGAGAAGCGGCAGTGGAATTCCCGGGAAGGCGGCATTGGTCATCGCCACTGCCATGCCGGTGAAGGCGAGGTTGGCGGCAACCGAAAGATCGATGGATTTGGTGAGAATGACCGCCATCTGGCCAAGCGCCAGGATGATGAGGATGGAGGTATCGTTGAAGATATTGACGAGATTGGCCGGCTTACCGAAACCGGGCGCTCGCAGCGCAAAGCCTGCGATCATGATGACGATGATGCCCGCCAGCAGCCATTCGCGATTTTTGAGAAAACGTTGCATGGTTTTGCCCCTCTCAGGCGTTGCCGGTGGCGGCGCGCACCAGCTTTTCCGGAGAAAAATCGGCGCGTTCGAACTGACCTGCCATCAGGCCTTCGCGCATGACGATGGCGCGGTCGGACATGCCGAGAATTTCGGGAAGTTCAGATGAAATCATGATGATGGAGAGACCTTCGGCCGCCAGCTCGCTGATGAAGCCGTGCACGGCGGCCTTGGAGCCGATATCGATGCCCTTGGTGGGTTCATCGAGAATAATGACTTTCGGCTGCGTGGCGAGCCATTTGCCGATCACCACCTTCTGCTGGTTGCCGCCGGAAAGCGTGCCGACGGGCACGGACAGGGCGGCGGCGCGCAGGTCGAGGCGTGAGGCATATTTGCGCGCCAGAGCAAATTCGTTTGCGGCGGCGAGAAAGCCCTTGCGAGAGGTGCGGGCAAGAGAGGGGAGCGACATGTTCTGGTAGATCGGCATGTCCAGCGCCAGCCCATGCCGTCCACGCTCTTCCGGCACATAAACGATCCCGGCGCGGATCGCATCCTCCGGCGAACGGATGACGAGCGGTTCGCCGTTGAGGGTAATCTGTCCTGAGGCTGGGCGCGTGATGCCGAAAAGCGACTGGCACAGTTCCGACCGCCCGGCGCCGATCAGCCCATAAAGGCCAAGAATTTCGCCTTTGCGCAGATCGAGAGAAATATCGCGAAATTCCGTCTGGTGTGAATAATTTTGCACCGAAAGAACCGTCGGGCCGAGTGTGACCTCCTGTTTCGGAAAGGCGTTCGTGACGTCGCGGCCAACCATCAGGCGCACGATCTCGTCCTGCGTGGTGGCGGCGAGATTACCCGCGCCGACCATCTTTCCGTCCCGGAATACGGCGTAATTTTCAGCGATTTCATATACTTCATCGAACTTGTGGCTGATGAACAGGATGGCCTTGCCCTGCCGCTTCAGGTTTTCAACGATGCGGAACAGATCATCGATTTCCTTGCGGGAAAGGGCGGCTGTCGGTTCGTCCATGATGACGATACGTGCCTCGACGGAAAGCGCTCTGGCGATTGCCACGAGGTGGCGCTGCGCGATGGAAAGGTCCTTCAGCCGAATGGACGGATCGATGGTGCTTTCGAGCTGTTCAAGCAGGACCCCGGCGCGCGCATTGATGGTCTTCCAGTCAATGAGGCCGAAACGGCCTTTGGGCGCATGACCGAGGAAGATGTTTTCGCCCACGGAAAGCTCGTCGAACAGCACGGTTTCCTGATGAATGGCGGTCACGCCGGCATCGATGGCATCCTGTGCGCCGTGAAAGGTGACAGGCCGGCCATCGAGAAGGATTTCCCCTTCATTCGGGCGGTAGATTCCGGTGAGAATTTTGACGAGCGTGGATTTTCCAGCACCGTTCTCGCCGATCAGCGCCGTGACCTTGCCGGGATAAAGCGCGATATCGACGCCATCCAGCGCCTTCACGCCGGGGAATATCTGGCTGATGCCGCGCATTTCCAGAATGGGCGTCGCGCTGGAAGTCTCGGTAACGTCTAAGATTTTGGTTTCAGCACGCATCATTCCGTCTTACCGGTTGGTTTTGAGTGAAGCGGCGAGAGGCACCCCCCTCTGCCCTGCCGGGCATCTCCCCCACAAGGGGGGGAGATCGGCAAGCGGATACACCCTGCCTATGGAACGAGCGGGTGCGGCATATCGATCTCCCCCCTTGAGGGGAGATGTCCGGCAGGACAAAGGGGGGTAGCCTTCGCACTGCCGGAAATTATTCAGATCAGAAAATCTTCGAGAACTGATCGATGTTTTTGGCGTCATAAATGAAGGGATCGGCCATGGCCGCTTCGCTATTTTCGCCAACCTTGATCTTGCCCATGCGGCCGGCTTCGATTTCCGAGCCCGGCTTGCCGTCTGCTTCACCCTTCACAAGGCGGTAGGCAATCTGGGTGGCGGAATAACCGAGGTCGATCGGGTTCCAGATGGCGAATTCCTTGGTTGCGCCTGATTTGATGGCGCCAGCCATCTCCGAGGGCAGGCCAAGGCCCGTCACAAAGACCTTGCCGATCTTGCCCGCATCCTTCACGGCCTGAGAGGCCGCAAGAACGCCAACCGTCGTCGGTGCGACGATGACCTTTACATCAGGATGGGAGGAAAGCAGGCCCTGTGCTTCGCGGTAGCTCTTGTCGGCAAGGTCGTCACCATAAACGGTGGTAACGAGGTTGAGGCCGGGGAAGTCCTTCAACTGCTTCTTCATCTCATCGATCCAGATATTCTGGTTCGTGGAGGTGGTGGTGGCAGAAAGGATGGCGAAATCGCCCTTGCCGCCTTCCAGGTGCGATGCGGCAAGCTGCAGGCACATCTTGCCGATCAGCGCGTTGGACGAGGGGTTGAGCTGCAGAATGCGGCCTTCAGGTGCCACGCCGGAATCCCAGGAGATGACCTTGATGCCGCGCTGCGCCGCCTTTTTCAGCGCCGGAACTACGGCGTCCGGGTCATTGGCGGAAATGGCGATGGCATCCACGCCCTGCGCGATCAGCGAATTGATGACCTCGATCTGGCCTTCCGCGGTGGTGCTGGTCGGGCCCGTATAGATGATCTCGACGCCACCGAGGTCTTTTGCAGCCTCCTGCGCGCCCTTGTTGGCGGCTTCGAAAAAGCCGTTGCCAAGTGATTTGACCACCAGCGCGATCTTCACATCGGCTGCCTGGGCAACGCCGCCAAGACCCGCGACGGAAAGCGCCGCGCTAAGTGCCAGGACGCTCGTCAATGTTCTGCGTGTAAGTTTCATGTTCCTTTTCCTCCCGTTTTTGAACCTGTTCCTCTCTTCGGTGCTTCCTCAAGCGACCGAAGAGGAATCCTCCTCATCAGGCGGGTTGGCTATCTTGCCATCCCCCGCTGCGCCGGCGATCAGCAATTCGACGCCGGCGTTTTCAACCATCCGCGCCGCCTCATCCGAAATCCCGTCATCGGTGATGATGGTCGAGACGTTTTCGAGTGGGCATAAAATCAGGCTGGATCGTTTTTTGAATTTCGAGGAATCGACCATCACGATCAGCTCTTCCGCCTGCCGCATCAGCTTCTGCTCGCTCTGGATCACCAGCGCGTCCGATTCCATGATGCCGAGTGCGCCGATGCCCTGCGCGCCGAGAAAAATTCGTCTTGCGTAAAAATTGCGGATGGCATCGTTTTCGAAGGGCGACAGGATGAGGCTTTGATCGCGATAGATCGCGCCACCCGGCACGCTGACATTGCATTTGGAATGTTTGACCAGATGCTCCGCAATCGCGAAGGAATTGGTCATCACCTGCAGCCGGCGCGCCGCCATGTAGTGCACCATCTGGAATGTGGTCGTCCCACCATTCAGGATGATCGCATCACCGTCATTACAGAGATCAACCGCCTTGCGCGCAATTGCGCGTTTCTTGTCGATGTTGACCGATTCGGACACGCGGAACGGTCGCGCGGCCAGATTACCCAACTGCGGTGGATGCACCGCTTCGGCACCGCCACGCACGCGTCGCAACTTTCCCTGAACATGCAGGGACGCGATATCCCGGCGGATCGTTGCTTCCGACGCATCCGTCAGTTCGGCAATATCCTGCACCGTCACGACAGCTTTTTCCTGTGTGGCGCTCAAGATGATGCGATGGCGTTCGCGTTCGTGCATGTGGTCCTCCTGATTGTGATTATTCGCAATCTCTTTACGTTGTCAATCAAGAACGATCAAATTAATCAATATCGCGCTGCAACATGAAAATTTATGATCGTTTTTGATTGACATTATGCTTTTGTATGCGCGATATCTGCCGTCAACGGAGGCGGGCCGATATCGGCACCCGCGAATGCAGACTTGACTTGGGAGGAAGACATGACGGGAAAATCCCGCCTTCTCGAAAGCCGTTGGGACGATGCCTATGCCAAAACGCTCGATGAGCCTGGCAAGCTGCTTTATCGCTCCAATCTGCTTGGCGCCGACAAGCGCATCACCAATTACGGCGGCGGAAACACATCCGCGAAGGTGCTCGAAACCGATCCGCTGACGGGCGAGAAAGTCCGCGTCATGTGGGTTAAAGGGTCCGGCGGCGATGTCGGGACCATCAAGCTCGATGGCTTTGCGACGCTTTATCTCGACAAGCTGGAAGCGCTAAAGGGCATTTACAAGGGTGTCGAGGATGAGGACCGCATGGTCGGCTTCCTGCCGCATTGCACTTTCAACCTCAACCCACGCGCCGCCTCCATCGATACGCCGCTGCACGGCTTCGTGCCTTTTGATCATGTCGATCATATGCATCCGGATGCGATCATCGCGATTGCCGCCTCCAAAAATTCGAAAGAACTGACGCAGCAGATCTTTGGCGATGACATCGGCTGGCTTCCCTGGCGCCGTCCCGGTTTCCAGCTAGGTCTCGATCTCGAGGCTTTCGTAAAAGCCAACCCCGAGGCCAAGGGCGTTGTGCTGGAAAGCCACGGTCTGTTTACCTGGGATAACGACGCCAAGACATGTTACGAGCTGACGCTCGCCATCATCAACAAGGCGATCGAATGGTTTGCGGCAAAGACCGAAGGCAGGACGATTTTCGGCGGTGCCGTTGCCAGGAGCCTGCCACTTGCCGAACGCCGCGCGATTGCTGCGCGGTTGATGCCGGAAATCCGTGGTCGGATCGGCCGCGAGGAGCGCAAGCTCGGCCATTTCGATGATCAGGACGCGGTTCTGGAGTTCGTCAATTCGAAGGATCTGAAGCCGCTCGGAAATCTCGGCACCTCCTGCCCGGATCATTTCCTGCGCACGAAAATCCGCCCGCTGATCCTCGATCTCGATACGGCAAATCCCGATGTGGATGCGCTGACAGCCGGTCTCGACAAGGCGCTTGAGGCCTACCGCGCCGACTACGTCAGATATTATGAGGCGTGCCGCCATGATAATTCGCCTGATATACGCGACCCGAACCCGGTGATTTTCCTGATCCCCGGTGTCGGCATGCTGTCCTTCGCCAAGGACAAGGCGACCGCCCGTATCGCCGGTGAATTTTACGTCAACGCCATCAACGTCATGCGCGGCGCTTCCACCGTGTCCGAATATCAGGGCCTACCCGAACAGGAAGCCTTCGATATCGAATATTGGCTGCTGGAAGAGGCAAAGCTGCAGCGCATGCCGAAGCCGAAAAGCCTTGCCGGACGCGTGGCCTTTGTCACCGGTGGCGCCGGCGGCATCGGCCGGGCGACGGCGGAAAGGCTGGCAGCGGAGGGCGCCTGCGTTGTTCTCGCCGATATTGACGAGGCGGCGCTGGAGGCGGCCAAGGGCGATTTCGCGAAGCGCTACAGTGCTGATGCGGTGCGCAGCGTCAAGCTGGATGTGACGCAGGAAGACGCGGTCATTTCCGCCTTTGCGGAAGCGAGCGTGGAATTTGGCGGCGTGGATATTCTCGTCTCCAATGCCGGCATCGCCTCGTCTGCACCGGTGGAAGACACGACGCTTGCCATGTGGAACAAGAATATCGATATTCTCGCGACGGGTTATTTCCTCGTGTCGCGGGAAGCATTCCGGCTACTCAGGCGTCAAAATCTCGGCGGTAACGTGGTGTTCGTCGCCTCTAAAAACGGTCTTGCCTCTTCGCCCAATGCTTCTGCCTATTGCACGGCCAAGGCGGCTGAAATCCATCTTGCCCGTTGCCTTGCTCTGGAAGGGGCGGAAGCCGGCATTCGCGTCAACACCGTCAATCCCGATGCCGTTCTGCGCGGTTCGAAGATCTGGAACGGCGAGTGGCGCGAGCAGCGCGCGGCCTCGTCGAAGATCGAGGTGACCGATCTGGAGGAACATTACCGCAAGCGTTCTATGCTGAAGCTCAATGTGTTCCCGGAAGACATCGCCGAAGCGATCTACTTCCTGGCGTCCGACGCGTCGGCCAAATCAACCGGCAATATCATCAATGTCGATGCCGGCAATGCGCAGAGCTTTACGCGGTAGGAATTTCGGCACGTCTCACCTCCGTCATCCCGGCTGAATGCCGGAATGACGGAGGGGGCGATGATCGAGCATGCACTGGACCGATTCCGGGGAGGAAGAGATGACCGACACCAAAATCGCCGCCGATGTGATCGCGGCCGAAAACGACAAGCGCGCCGCCGCGCTGAAGGACGACTACGATGCGCTGGGCAACCAGCTTGCGCGCCGCAACATCGATATCGATGCTGTCACCGCCAAGGTCGCGGAATTCTTCGTCGCTGTTCCATCCTGGGGTGTCGGCACCGGCGGCACCCGTTTCGCCCGCTTTCCGGGCGAAGGTGAGCCCCGCGGCATTTTTGACAAGCTGGATGATTGCGCCGTCATCAACCAGCTGACACGGGCGACCCCGAATGTCTCCCTGCATATTCCGTGGGACAAGCAGGACCCGAAGCGTTTGAAGGACCATGCCGACACGCTAGGTCTCGGCTTCGACGCCATGAATTCCAATACCTTCTCGGATGCACCGGATCAGAGCCATTCCTACAAATACGGTTCGCTCAGCCACACCGATGCCGCAACGCGGGGCCAAGCCGTGGAGCACAACATCGAATGTATCGAGATCGGTAAAGCCATTGGTTCCAAGGCGCTGACGGTGTGGGTGGGCGATGGTTCCAACTTCCCCGGCCAGAGCAATTTCACCAGAAGTTTCGAGCGCTATCTCGCGGCCATGGCCGATATCTACAAGGCGCTGCCGGATGACTGGCGCATCTTTTCCGAACACAAGATGTTCGAGCCTGCTTTCTATTCCACCGTCGTGCAGGATTGGGGCACCAACTACCTCATCGCCAATACGCTCGGTGAAAAGGCGTTCTGCCTCGTTGATCTCGGTCACCATGCGCCGAACACCAATATCGAGATGATCGTCTCCCGGCTCATCCAGTTCGGCAAGCTCGGTGGCTTCCACTTCAACGATTCGAAATATGGCGATGACGATCTGGATGCCGGCTCCATCGAGCCTTACCGCCTGTTCCTCGTCTTCAACGAGCTGGTAGATGCCGAACATCGTGGCGTGAAGGGCTTCCATCCCGCCCATATGATCGACCAGTCGCACAATGTGACCGACCCAATCGAAAGCCTGATTTCCAGTGCCAACGAAATCCGCCGCGCCTATGCGCAGGCGCTGCTGGTGGATCGCGCGGCTTTGGATGGCTACCAGCAAGACAACGATGCGTTGATGGCCTCCGATACGCTGAAACGGGCCTATCGCACCGATGTCGAGCCGGTTCTCGCTAAAGCAAGGCAGTTGGCGGGCGGCGCGATCGATCCTGTTGCCACCTACCGGGCGAGTGGTTATCGCAAACGGGTTGCGGCGGAACGCCCGGCTTCGGTCGGCGGCAGCGGCGGGATTGTTTAGGGGTTGGGGTTTGAGGGGACAGGCGGAGAAGCCGAGCCTACTTACAAACCTTGCCGCAAACGCGACGTCATCCTCGGCCTTGTGCCGAGGATCTGCCGACATTTCACAAAATAGATAGGTAGCAGATGCTCGGGACAAGCCCGAGCGTGACGAAGGTGAAGGTGTCCGTCACCACCTCACCAACTCCTCTGCGCCGTTCCCTCACTCCCCGGAAGGCGATTGCCTGCGGACCTGAAACGTATGCTCCGGCCCCGGAAACGCACCGGAGCGCACCTCTTCGGCATAACCTGCCGCTGCCTGTGAAACGGTCGCACCCAGATCGGCGAAACGTTTGACGAATTTCGGTTTGAAATCGGTGAAGAGACCGAGCATGTCGTCGGAAACCAGCACCTGCCCATCGCAGGCCGGTGATGCGCCGATGCCGACAGTCGGGACGGAGAGTTTTTCGGTCAATTCGCGCGCAAGCGGCTCGACGGTACCTTCCACGACAATGGCGAAAGCACCGGCCTGATCGACCGCAATCGCATCGCGCCAGATTTTCTGCGTTTCCGCATCTGAATGCCCAAGAGAGCGAAAACCTCCGGCGGTGTGGACCAGCTGCGGCATCAGCCCGACATGGCCGAACACCGGAATGCCGCGCGCCACGAGAAAGGCGATGGTTTCGGCCATTTCCTCACCGCCTTCCAGCTTCACGCCATCACAGCCGGTTTCCTGCATCAGCCGCACGGCGTTGCGGAACGCCTGTTCCTTTGATTCCTGATAGGTCCCGAAGGGGAGATCGACGATGACGCAGGCGTGTTCCACACCACGCATGACGGCGCGGCCGTGGGCGATCATCATATCCAGGGTGACGCCGACCGTCGTGTCCATGCCATAAAGTACCATGCCGACTGAATCGCCAACCAGCAGCAGGTCGCAATGCGGATCGAGCAGGCGGGCAATCGGCGTCGTATAGGCGGTGAGGCAGACGATGCGCGCACCGCCTTTCATTTGCTTGATGGAGGCTGTCGTCAGCCGCTTCTGTTTCGCGTGCGTGCTCATCGTGCAGCCTCCTGTTTGCCGGTTTTATCACGTCCGATGACGCGGTTGTCGAGAAGGCGGGTGTTGCCGACCCGCACGAACAGTGCCACCAGCACAGGCCCCGCCTGCAGCGAAACCACGGGGGCCAGCGTGTCGGGATCGCGCACCGCCACGACTTCGGGCAACGCCAGCTTCTCCTTGGCGATGAATTTTTCTATCGCCGCTTCTAAAGTGGCCGGGTCGTCGCAGCCCTCATCGTACAGCCGCTCGGCCTCATCAAGCGCGCGCGGCACAATTACGGCGGCGGCACGCTCTTCAAGGCTCAGGTAGACATTGCGCGAGGAGCAGGCGAGCCCATCCGCCTCACGTACGGTGGCGACGGGAACGACGCGGACTGGCTGGGCGAGATCGTCCACCATGCGCCGGATCAGCGTTACCTGCTGGTAGTCCTTTTCACCGAAATAGGCGGCACCCGGCTGCACGAGATTAAAAAGCTTAGTGACAACAGTCGTAACCCCGGCAAAATGCCCCGGCCGTACCGCACCTTCCAACTGGCTTCCCAGTTCCGGCACATCCACCACGGTCTGCATCGGGCGCGGATACATCTCCGTAACCTCGGGTGCGAAAAGAATGTCGACACCTGCCTCTTCCAGCAGCGCGCTATCGCGGGCGAGATCGCGGGGGTAACGGGCAAGATCCTCATTGGCTCCAAATTGCAGCGGATTGACGAAGATCGAGACCACCGTCACGTCGTTCTCCGCTTTCGCCCTGGCAACCAGCGTCAGATGGCCGATATGCAAAAAACCCATGGTCGGCACGAAGCCGACGGTCTTGCCATCGCGACGAAACTTGGCGGTCAGACCGCGCAACTCGGCGACGGTTTTTACAAGGCGCATAGGTTCTCCTCCGGCTCCCCGATCGCCCTCCGGCGAAAGGTGGTGGATAGAACTCGATTTGCCGAACGGGGTCAACGCGACTTTGGGCATTATATCGATTAAGACCTTGAGCGGTGGTTCAGGACCCGCCAGCCCAGATCGGCGGGCGTTTTCCAGCGAAGGCGTCTCTGCCTTCGCGCGCCTCCTCGCTGCTGCTGATCTTCGCGATGACGCTTTCGGCAAAGGCGAGCCGTTCACTGGCCGGCATGTCGCGCATCCTCAGCAGCGCTGCCTTTCCGGCGGCGACTGCGCCCGGCGCGTTCTGCCGCAAGCGGGCGATTACTCCCTCGATCACGCCATCGAGTTCGGCACGTGGCGCCGTGCGGTTGATGAGGCCGATGCCTTCGGCCTCTGCGGCGGTGACCGGTTGCCCCAGATAGGCCATTTCGTGGAGGCGGCTCAGCGGTATTTTGGCCAGAAGTTTCGCCGCCACCATGGCCGGGAAAAGCCCGACGCGAACTTCCGGCAGGCCGAACTCAGCATGATCGGCGGCATAAGCGAGATCGCAGGCCGCGATAAGGCCTAGCCCACCCGCCAGCACCCGGCCATTGACGCGGGCGATGACGATTTTGTTGCAGGTCTCGATAGCGCGCATCACATTGGCGATGGGGTTCGTTCCGTCTCGCGAGAGGAACATGCCACCAGCGCTTTCCTTCAGATCGGCCCCTGAGCAGAAGCTACGGTCGCCCGCCGCCGTTATCACAACGGCACGCAGGTCGCCGTCGCTGGAGGCCGTCCGGATCGCATGCGTCAAGGCGTCCGTCATCGCGGCGTTCATGGCGTTGTGGACGTCCGGCCGGTTAAGCGTCAGCCACAGAACGTCCTTGCGCTTCTCGCTCAACAGCTCACCCACCATGTGCATTATCCTCCATCTTTACGGCAAGCAGTGCTTTACCTGCGCGTGCCGCATTCGCCCTGCCGAGATGGCGACTTATCCAGTCTCCCGTTCTCGCCACCGTCATCAGGTCGATGCCGGTTTTGATGCCAAGCCCGTGCAGGAGATAAACAACGTCTTCGGTGGCGACATTGCCGCTTGCGCCCGGCGCAAAGGGGCAACCGCCGAGCCCGGCCACGGAACTGTCGAACACACAAATACCTTCCTCAAGCGAAGCCAGCACATTGGCGACGCCCTGCCCATAGGTGTCGTGGAAATGCATGGCGAGTTTTTCGCGCGGGATGCGGGTCGATACATGTTGGATGAGCTTGCGGATTTGCCCGGCCGTGCCGACACCAATCGTATCGCCGAGCGAGATTTCGTAGCATCCCATGGCGACAAGCGCTTCGGCCATCGCCGCCACATCTTCGGGTGCGACCGCGCCGTCATAGGGGCAACCGGCGATGCAGGAGACATAGCCGCGCATGCGGATGTTACGGCTGGCAGCTGCCTCCGAAACATCGCGCAGGCGCTCGAGGCTTTCGGCGCGCGAACAGGCGATATTGTGCTGGCTGAAGCCTTCGGATGCGGACACGAAAACGGCTATCTCCGTCACACCGGCTTCAACGGCGGCCTCGAAACCCTTGATATTTGGAACGAGCGCCGGATAGGCGGTATTGGGGTGTCGTTTGAGGCCTAGAAGCACCTCCTTCGACCCTGCCATTTGCGGAACTTTTTTTGGCGAAACGAAGGCTCCCGCCTCCACCGCTGCCAATCCGGCCGCAGCCAGCCGCTCGATCAACCTGATCTTGATGGCGGTGGGAACCTCAGCAGTTTCGTTTTGCAGGCCATCACGTGCGCCGACCTCGACGATCTTGACGGTTTTGGGCAAGGCCATCTCATGCGCCCTCCGGTTCGAAATCCACCAGCATGGCGCCGGCTTCGACCATATTACCTTCGGCGCAGTTGATGGCGGTGACGGTGCCTTTTGCTGGCGCACGGATAGTGTGCTCCATTTTCATCGCCTCCATCACCACAAGCGCGTCACCGGCCTCAACCGCTGCGCCCTGCTTGCTTAGAATGGCGCGGATGACGCCGGGCATCGGGGCTTCCAGACCGCCGGTATGGGTGGAGGTATCCGCTACATCGACCGGGTCGGGCTGGCTGATGCGATAGTGCTCGCCATCCAGAAAAAGCGCGTGGCCGTTATCGCTGGCAAAGAAACGGCACTGCCTTTGCCTGCCATCGACGGTCGCCCGCAGTGCGCCGTCTTGTGAGATGCTGCCATGAGCGCGGATTGCCCGCGTGCCGATCTCCAGTGAAAAACCATCTGGCTCATGTTTAACGGCGACATCGACCGGCTGTTGATCCAGGACGAAACGCAGGGTTTCCCGCGCTGGCGCATTGAGGCGGAAAGAGTTCGTATTGTTCCAAGGGCTATAAGGATCGGCCTGCGGCTTGGCCCCGTTCCGGCGTGAGAGAAGCAGGCCGAGCGTGGCCAAAGCTATTTCGTTCTCGCCCGTGGCTCCGGGGGCAAAGAGCGCCGCTTCGTTGCGGGCTATGAAGCCGGTATCGAGTTCGGCGGCGGCGAAAGCATCCAGCCCTGCAAGCCGTGTTAAAAAGGCGGCATTGCTGGTGACGCCGCAAATCGCCAGTTTTTCGAGTGCAAGACGCAGACGCCGCACGGCAGACAGACGGTCGTAATCCCAGACGATCAGCTTGGCGATCATCGGATCATAGTGCACGCTGATGGCGTCGCCGGTGCGTATGCCGCTATCTATCCTAAGGTGAGGTCCTTCTTCCGGAAAGGCGAGGTGGCTGACCGTGCCGATTGACGGCAGAAAATCATGCGTCGGGTCTTCGGCGTAAATCCGTGCCTCGATGGCATGGCCGTTGATGCGCAGATTGCCCCAGTCGTCCGGCAGCGCCTCTCCATTCGCAACACGGATCTGCCATTCTACCAGATCGAGCCCGGTAATATATTCCGTGACCGGATGCTCGACCTGAAGCCTCGTGTTCATTTCCATGAAATAGAACGCGCCGGACGGGTCGAGCAGGAACTCCACCGTTCCAGCCCCGCGATAGTCGATGGCGCGGGCGGCGGCGACCGCCGCGTCGTACATGCGTTGCCTGAGCGTATCGGGCAGGCCGGGGGCAGGGGCCTCCTCTATGACTTTCTGGTGCCGGCGCTGGATCGAGCAATCGCGCTCGAAAAGCGAAAGACAATTGCCATGGCCATCGGCAAAGACCTGCACCTCCACATGTCGCGGCCGTTCCAGATATTTCTCGATCAGCATACGGTCATTGCCGAAGGCGGCGAGCGCTTCGCGTTTTGCGCCGGCGAGTTCTGCCGCAAATTCACGCTTTTCACGGACAACGCGCATGCCCTTGCCACCGCCGCCAGCTGAAGCCTTGAGTAAAACCGGATAGCCGATGGCTTCTGCCTCGCCGGCAAGCTTTTCGTCGGCCTGATCCTCGCCGTGATAGCCGGGCACCACGGGAACGCCCGCCTTCGCCATAAGCGCCTTCGCCTCGCTTTTTCCGCCCATGGCGCGGATGGCATCGGGTGTCGGGCCGATGAAAATGATGCCGGCAGAGGCGCAGGCTTCGGCGAAACCGGCATTCTCCGAGAGAAAACCGTAACCGGGATGAATGGCTTGCGCGCCGCTTGCCTGTGCGGCGGCGATGATCTTTTCAGCATCGAGATACGACGAGCGGGCAGGTGCAGGACCGATCGCAATGGCCTCGTCGGCCAGCGCCACATGCATGGCGTCGCGGTCGGCATCCGAATAGACCGCGACGGTGCGGATGCCCATCTTGCGGGCGGTGCGGATGATCCGGCAGGCGATTTCGCCGCGGTTGGCGATCAGTATTTTTGAGAACATCGTCGCCTCACATCCTGAATATGCCGAAACGGGTGGGTTCAATCGGCGCGTTCAGCGCGGCCGACAGGCCAAGGCCGAGCACGAGGCGGGTGTCCTTCGGGTCGATGATGCCATCGTCCCACAGCCTTGCACTGGCATAATAGGGGTGACCTTCCCGCTCGTATTTTTCCCGGATCGGCTGTTTGAACGCCTCCTCGCCCTCCTTGGACCAGTGGCGGCCATCCGCCTCGATGCCGTCGCGCCGGATTTGCGCCAGAACGGATGCCGCCTGCTCGCCGCCCATGACGGAAATGCGCGCATTCGGCCACATCCACAAGAAGCGCGGCGAATAGGCGCGCCCGCACATGCCGTAATTGCCCGCACCGAAGGAGCCGCCGATAATGACGGTGAATTTCGGCACTTTAGCCGATGCAACGGCCGTAACGAGCTTGGCGCCATCCTTCGCGATACCATCAGCCTCATAGGCCTTGCCGACCATGAAGCCGGTGATGTTCTGCAGGAAAACCAGGGGAATGCCGCGCTGGCAGCAGAGTTCAATGAAATGCGTGCCCTTCAGCGCCGATTCCGAAAACAGAATGCCGTTATTGGCGACGATGCCGACGGGATAACCGTGGATATGGGCGAAACCACAGACCAGCGTCGTGCCGTAAAGCGCCTTGAACTCGTCGAATTCGGAACCATCCACCAGACGCGCGATGATCTCGCGCACCTCGAAAGGCTTGCGCGTATCGGTGGGCACGATGCCGTAAAGCTCCTCCGATGGATAAAGCGGTTCTGCGGGTTCGCGAATATCCAGCTCCACGCGTTTGCGGCGATTGAGGGTGGAGACGATCCTTCGGGTCAGCGAAAGCGCGTGGCGGTCATCGTGGGCATAGTGATCAGTCACGCCGGATTGCCGCGAATGCACATCCGCGCCACCCAGTTCTTCCGCACTCACCACTTCGCCCGTTGCGGCCTTCACCAGCGGCGGGCCGCCGAGGAAGATCGTGCCCTGATTTTTGACGATCACGGACTGGTCGCTCATAGCAGGCACATAGGCCCCGCCAGCCGTACAGCTTCCCATCACCACGGCGATCTGGGCGATGCCTGCCGCCGACATATTGGCCTGATTGTAAAAGATGCGGCCGAAATGATCGCGGTCGGGAAAAACCTCGTCCTGATTGGGAAGGTTCGCACCGCCGGAATCGACCACATAAATGCAGGGCAGGTGGTTTTCGGCAGCGATCTCCTGCGCGCGCAGATGTTTCTTGACCGTCAGCGGATAATAGGTGCCGCCTTTCACCGTCGCGTCATTGGCCACGATGACGCATTCACGGCCTGCGACCCGACCGATGCCGGTGACGATGCCGGCGGCCGGAACGGGTTCGTCGTAGACCTCGTATGCTGCGAATTGCGAGAATTCGAGAAACGGACTGCCGGGATCGAGCAGTGCCTCTATCCGGTCGCGCGCAAGCAATTTGCCGCGTGACAGATGCCGTTCGCGCGCCTTGTCGCCGCCGCCCTTGGAGATTTTTTCGACATGCTGCCGCAGGTCATCCACCAGGCCCGACATGAAGGTGACGTTGGCGGAAAAGGTGGGATCGCGGTTCAGACTGGATGTAAGCTTCATCGCATTCCTCACCCGTTGCCTTTGACCAGTTCGCGGCCGATCAGCATCCGGCGGATTTCGCTGGTGCCCGCGCCGATTTCATAAAGCTTGGCGTCCCGAAGCAAGCGACCCGCCGGGCTTTCATTGACATAGCCGGAACCGCCGAGAAGCTGGATTGCATCCAGTGCAACTCGCGTCGCCCGCTCGGCGGCAAACAGGATCGCACCTGCCGCATCCTGCCTTGTGATGCGGCCATTGTCGCAGGCGCGCGCCACGGCATAGACATAGGCGCGGGAGGCGTTCATGGCCGAATAGATATCGGCAAGCTTTCCCTGCACCAGCTGGAATTCGCCGATCGGCTTGCCGAATTGCTTGCGCTCGCGCGCATAGGGTAGCACCAGATCGATAGCCGCCTGCATAATGCCAACAGGGCCGGCAGCCAGCACCGCGCGCTCGTAATCAAGCCCGCTCATCAGCACCGTCACGCCGTCGTTCAAGCGCCCGAGGAGGTTTTCCTCCGGGACCTCGCAATCCGTAAACACCAGTTCGGAGGTGGGTGAGCCGCGCATGCCAAGCTTGTCGAGTTTTTGTGCGGGGCGAAAACCCTTGAAGCCTTTTTCGATCAGAAAGGCCGTGATGCCACGCGCACCGGCGGACATGTCCGTCTTGGCGTATACAACCAGCGTGTCTGCCTCGTGACCGTTGGTGATCCACATCTTTGTGCCGTTCAGCACATAGACGTCGCCCTTACGTTCCGCCTTCAGCCGCATCGAGACGACATCCGAGCCGGCTTCCGTCTCGCTCATGGCGAGCGAACCGACATGCTCGCCCGACACCAGCTTCGGCAGATATCGCCGCTTCTGCTCTTCCGTTCCCCAGCGATGAATCTGGTTGATGCAGAGGTTGGAATGTGCGCCATAGGACAGGCCGATGGACGCGGAAGCGCGGCTTATCTCCTCCATCGCCACGCAATGAGCGAGATAGCCCATGTCAGCACCGCCGAATTCCTCCGAAACGGTAATACCGTGCAGACCGAGTTCACCCATCCGCGGCCAGAGCTGGCGCGGAAACTGATCGTTGCGATCGATTTCTGCGGCGAGCGGCGCTATTTCATCGTCTGCGAATGCTCTTGCGCTGTCGCGCAATGCTGCGATTTCCGGGCCGAGATCGGCATCGAAAATGGCGGCGAGGTTCAAACTCATCGCGTCTCCTCCTCCGGACGGCCTTTTATCTCCGTCCCTCTCGTCAGCGGCCAGCACCTCCTCCGTGCTGGCAACTCTCATTTATGGCGCGTCACCTCCGGTGAAGGCGGCGGAACGGCGCACGAATGTCTTGATGGCGAAATTGGACTGGATGCGCGACACACCGGGAACCGTGGTCAGGAAATCCAGAAGCTGCTGATAATGCGGTAGATCCCGCACCATTGCATGAATGAGATAGTCGGAACTGCCGCTCGTCTGGTAGCCGCCCACCACTTCCGGAATGGAGGCGACATGGTGCTCGAACGTCGTCAGCGCTTCCTTGATCTGCCGTTCCAGCGTGACGGAAATGAAGACGCCCATATTGCCGAGCAGCCGGTTCTCATCGAACACGGCGGTATAACCGCGAATGATGCCTTCTTCTTCCAGCTTGCGCACGCGGCGCAGTGTCGGCGTGAAGGAAAGCCCGATCCGGGCCGCCAGATCGCGCCAGCTCACACGCCCGTCATCGCCAAGCACATGGAGAATCTTCTGGTCGAAACTGTCGAGCTCAATCATGGATCATTTGCTCTATGATATGACTAATTGTTGGATCAAAGATATCGCCAATCAAAAAACTGTCAATCAAAATAGCTTTGAAATGAATTCGAGATAGTGATAGCGTTCACGTCAGTCGCGGTCTGGAGGAGATAGCGATGACGGTCGTTCTCTCGGTGGGAGGATGACCAAGGGAGGTGAATTTGGCTGTGCATGACCCTGTCGTTATCGTCGGGGCCGCCCGTACTGCTATGGGTGGGTTCCAGGGCGAATTCAAATCGGTGGCGGCTTCCGATCTCGGGGCGGCGGCGATCCGCGCGGCCGTCGAACGGGCTGCAATTTCTTCCGCTGACATCGACGATGTGCTGATGGGCTGCGTGCTCTCAGCCGGGCAGGGACAGGCTCCTGCCAGACAGGCAGCGATTGCCGCCGCCATTCCCAACTCGGTTGGCGCAACAACAATCAACAAGATGTGTGGCTCGGGCATGAAAGCGATCATGCTGGCACATGACCAGCTTGCGGCGGGAAGCTCTTCCATCGTGCTTGCCGGTGGCATGGAAAGCATGAGCAACGCCCCCTATCTGCTGGACCGCGCCCGCAACGGCTATCGTCTCGGCCACGGAAAGCTCACCGACCACATGTTTCTCGACGGTCTCGAAGACGCCTATGACAAGGGCAGGCTGATGGGGACTTTTGCTGAAGATTGCGCGCAAGAGTATCAATTCACTCGTGCGATGCAGGATGATTTTGCGCTCGCCTCACTGGAACGGGCACGACGCGCCGTAGAGGAAGGTGCGTTCGAAGCGGAAATCGCGCCTGTTGGCGATGATGGCGTGGACGAGTTGCCGGGGAAGGCAAAGCCGGAAAAGATACCGCAGCTGAAGCCCGCCTTTCGCGACGGCGGAACGGTGACGGCGGCGAATTCCAGTTCTATCTCGGATGGTGCAGCCGCTCTCGTTCTCACGCGCCGTTCCGAAGCGGAAAGACGAGGCCTTTCACCGCTGGCGACCATTATCGGTCAGGCATCCCATGCGGATGCACCCGCCAGATATCCGACGGCCCCCAACGGCGCGATGACAAAGCTGTTCGAAAAAACCGGCTGGTCGGCAAAGGATGTCGATCTGTTCGAAATCAACGAGGCTTTCGCGGTTGTGGTGATGGCGGCCATGCGTGATCTCGATCTGCCACATGAGAAGGTGAATGTGCATGGCGGCGCCTGCGCGCTCGGCCATCCCATCGGGGCTTCCGGTGCACGCATCGTCGTCACGTTGCTGGCCGCTTTGCAGCGTCACGGACTGAAACGCGGCGTTGCCGCCGTCTGCATCGGCGGCGGCGAGGCGACTGCGCTTGCGGTCGAGCGGCACTGAAGGGAGGCGGAGATGATCCTGAACGAAGCCCAGCAACAGATCAGGGACATGGCCCGCGATTTCGCCCGCGAGCGGCTTGCCCCCGGTGCTGCCGCGCGCGACCGGGAAAGCCGGTTCCCGAAAGACGAGCTGAAAGAAATGGGTGAGCTCGGCTTTCTCGGCATGCTGGTCTCGGAGGATTATGGCGGGTCGGAAACCGGTGCTGTCGCTTACGCCCTGGCGCTGGAGGAAATCGCTGCCGGTGACGGCGCCTGTTCCACCATCATGAGCGTCCACAATTCGGTTGGCTGCGTGCCGATCCTGAAATTCGGCACGGCAGAGCAGAAGCAGCGTTTCCTCCCCAAGCTCGCCTCCGGCGAATGGATCGGCGGTTTTGCGCTGACCGAACCGCAGGCCGGTTCCGACGCCTCCAATCTGAAGACAAAAGCGCGGCGCGATGGCGACCGCTATATCATCGACGGCGCAAAACAGTTCATCACGTCGGGCAAGAATGGCGATGTCGTCATCGTCTTCGCCGTCACCGATCCTGCTGCTGGCAAAAAAGGTATCACGGCCTTCATCGTGCCGACAGATACGCCCGGTTACGAGGTAATCAGGATCGAGGAAAAACTCGGTCTGCATTCTTCGGATACCTGCCAGATTGCCTTTACCGATATGGCGGTCCCAGCCGAATTGCGGCTCGGTGAAGAGGGGCAGGGGTATCGCATCGCGCTCGCCAATCTGGAAGGCGGTCGTATCGGCATTGCCGCACAGGCGGTTGGCATGGCGCAGGCGGCTTTCGAGGCGGCGCGGGATTATGCCCGCGAGCGCAAGGCCTTCGGGCAAGCCATCATCGAGCATCAGGCCGTTGCGTTTAGGCTTGCGGATATGGCAACGCGCATAACGGCGGCGCGGCAACTGGTGCTGCATGCGGCGGCGCTGAAGGAAGCGGGCGAGCCCTGCCTTTCGGAGGCCTCGATGGCAAAGCTCTTTGCCTCGGAAATGGCGGAGCGTGTCTGCTCGGACGCCATCCAGATTCACGGCGGTTACGGCTACATGGCGGATTATCCGGTGGAGCGGATCTATCGCGATGTACGCATCTGCCAGATTTACGAGGGAACCAGCGATGTCCAGCGCATGGTCATCGCGCGAAACCTCTGAAAATTGTTTCGTCGTCTGGAGGAGATGGCGATGGGAGGAGTAGAATGGATATTACCGAAACCACGCATCTCAGCCTGCATGTTCCCGAACCAGCGGTGCGGCCAGGCGACCAGCCGGATTTCTCCAATGTGAAGATACCCAAGGCCGGCTCCGTGCCACGCCCGGAGGTGGACGCAGCACCTGAAGACATGCGCGATCTGGCCTATTCCATCATCCGCGTCCTCAATCATCAAGGTGAGGCTGTCGGCCCGTGGGCCGGGCTGCTTTCGGATGAGGATTTGCTCGTCGGCCTGAAGAACATGATGCGGCTGCGGGCTTTCGATGCCCGCATGCTGATGGCACAGCGGCAGGGCAAGACCTCCTTTTACATGCAACATCTGGGCGAGGAAGCGGTCAGTTGCGCCTTCCGCAAGGCGCTCTCCAAAGGCGACATGAATTTCCCGACCTACCGGCAGGCCGGTCTGTTGATCGCCGACGATTACCCGCTCGTCACCATGATGAACCAGATCTATTCCAACGAACTGGACCCGCTGCATGGGCGGCAATTGCCGGTTCTTTACTCCTCGAAGGAGCATGGCTTCTTCACCGTGTCGGGCAATCTTGCCACGCAATATGTGCAGGCGGTCGGCTGGGCGATGGCATCTGCCATCAAGGGCGATACGAAGATCGCGGCAGCATGGATCGGTGACGGCTCAACGGCGGAATCGGATTTCCACTCGGCGCTGGTCTTCGCCTCCACCTACAAGGCGCCGGTCATCCTCAATATCGTCAACAACCAATGGGCCATTTCCACCTTTCAGGGTATCGCGCGCGGCGGTTCCGGCACCTTTGCGGCCAGAGGCCTGGGCTTCGGCATTCCGGCGCTCCGGGTCGACGGCAACGATTATCTCGCCGTTTATGCCGTGGCTCGCTGGGCGGTGGAGCGGGCGCGGCGCAATCTCGGACCGACGCTGATCGAATATGTGACCTACCGTGTCGGCGCGCATTCCACTTCCGACGATCCGAGCGCTTATCGCCCCAAGACCGAGTCCGAGGCATGGCCACTGGGTGACCCGGTTCTGCGGTTGAAGAAACATCTCATCCTGCGCGGCGTCTGGTCGGAGGAGCGGCACCGGCAGGCGGAAGCGGAAATTGCCGACGAGGTGCTTGAGGCGCAGCGTGAGGCGGAAAGCCACGGTACGCTGCATGAGGGCCGCAAGCCGCCAAAGAAGGATATTTTCGAGGGCGTTTACGCCGAGATGCCGCCGCATCTCGCCCGCCAGCGCCAGAAGGCAGGGTGGTGAGACATGACAAGAATGACGATGATCGAAGCCGTCCGCAGCGCCATGGATGTGTCCATGGAGCGCAGCGACGATGTGGTGGTATTCGGCGAGGATGTTGGCTATTTCGGCGGCGTGTTTCGTGCGACGCAGGGCTTGCAGGGCAAATATGGCAAGACACGCTGTTTCGACGCGCCGATCAGCGAATCCGGTATTGTCGGCACGGCCATCGGCATGGCCGCTTATGGCCTGCGCCCCTGCGTCGAAATCCAGTTCGCGGATTACATGTACCCGGCCTATGACCAGATCACCCAGGAAGCGGCGCGCATTCGTTATCGCTCCAATGGCGATTTCACCTGCCCCATAGTCCTGCGCATGCCGACCGGCGGCGGCATTTTTGGCGGGCAGACGCATAGTCAGAGCCCGGAGGCGCTTTTTACCCATGTCTGCGGGCTAAAGGTGGTGGTTCCCTCCAATCCTTACGACGCCAAGGGGTTGCTGATCGCCTCGATCGAAGACCCGGATCCGGTGATGTTTCTGGAGCCGAAGCGGCTTTATAACGGCCCCTTCGACGGCCATCACGACCGGCCGGTAACGCCATGGTCGAAGCACGAGATGGGCGAGGTGCCGGAAGGACATTACACCATTCCGATCGGCAAGGCCGAAATCCGCCGCGCCGGGCAGGATGTCACTGTCATCGCTTACGGCACCATGGTGCATGTTGCGCTCGCCGCAGCGGAAGAAACGGGCGTGGATGCCGAGATCATCGATCTGCGCAGCCTTTTGCCACTCGATCTGGACACCATTGTAAAGTCCGTTGCCAAGACCGGTCGCTGCGTCATGGTGCATGAGGCAACGCTCACGTCAGGCTTCGGTGCGGAGGTCGTTTCGCTGGTACAGGAACACTGCTTCTATCATCTGGAAGCACCCGTCGTCCGTGTGGCTGGTTGGGATACGCCTTATCCCCACGCGCAGGAGTGGGATTATTTTCCGGGGCCGGCCCGCGTCGGGCGCGCCCTCGTCGAAGTCATGGAGGCCTGAAGATGGCGGAATTTGTTATCACTATGCCCGATGTCGGCGAAGGTGTGGCGGAAGCCGAACTGGTGGAATGGAACGTCAAACCCGGCGATCCCGTGCACGAGGATATGGTGCTGGCCGCTGTGATGACCGACAAGGCGACGGTTGAAATCCCCTCGCCGGTTGCGGGCGTCGTCACATGGTTGGCAGCGGAGGTGGGTGATACGGTGGCGGTTAAGGCACCGCTGGTGCGCATCGAAACCAATGCCTCCGCTGTTGCTGCTGCCCCCGCGGATGTGACCGAGCCGGAAGCGCCATCCGACATGACGGAAGAGCCGCCAGCGGCTGAAATCCAGCCCGCCCGCGAAATACAGGATGCGCCGCCTTCCTCTGAGGTGGAACACCATAAACCTCTGGCGTCGCCAGCCGTTCGCCAGCGCGCCGACGATCTCGATATCGATCTCGGACAAGTGAGGGGAACAGGGCCGGACGGGCATATCACCCACGCCGATCTCGATACATTTCTGACCGCACGGTCGCAATCTGAGCGGCCCGCTGCGCCGATAGCTTCCCGCGATAGCGCTGTCGAAGAGGTGAAGGTGACAGGGCTGAGGCGCAAGATCGCCGAGAAGATGACGCTGTCCGTCTCCCGCATTCCCCACATCACCTACGTCGAGGAAATCGACGTGACCGATCTGGAGGATTTGCGCACGACCATGAATGGCAACCGCCGGTCAGGACAGCCGAAACTGACGATCCTGCCGTTCCTGATGCGCGCACTTGTGAAAACGGTCGCCGATCATCCCGGCATGAATGCCACCTTCGATGACGAAAAAGGGGTCGTCAGTCACTACGAAGCGGTGCATATCGGCATAGCCACGCAGACACCTACGGGGCTGATGGTCCCGGTCGTTCGCCACACGGAAGCGCTCGGCCTTTGGGATTGTGCTGCTGAAGTTATGCGCGTGGCCGAGGCGTCGCGCACCGGCGCCGCGCAACGGGACGAGTTGACGGGGTCCACCATCACCATCAGCTCGCTCGGCCCCCTTGGCGGTATCGTTTCGACGCCCATCATCAATCACCCGGAGGTGGCGATCATCGGCGTGAACAAGATCGTGACGCGACCGGTCTGGGATGGCAGCGGTTTCGTGCCGCGCAAAATGATGAACCTCTCCTCCAGCTTCGATCACCGGGTCGTAGACGGCTGGGATGCCGCCGTCTTCATTCAGGCTATCAAGGCGCTGCTGGAAAAGCCGGCGCTGATCTTCATCGACGGCTGAGCTTCGTTCGAAAAGGATTTTCTTCCGTGAAGCACTTCAGCTTCACGGAACTGTTTCGGTGTCGGTATAGGCTTGCGTTCGCGATCTTCGAGTATAGAAGAGAAAGAACGAGAAGCGTGTTTTCTCATCATGATCATAGTGGCGGACGGGGGCGCTCCGGTGCCCAGCGCTTCGCTGTTCGTCGGCAACCGAATGAAGAAGAAGGTCCTTTCATGAGCACTCCCAAACCCGTTGTCCTGACTATTCTCGATGGCTGGGGACTGAGCGAGGACACGTCCAGCAATGCGCCGGTACTGGCAAACACGCCCACCATGGATAGGCTTTTCGCCACCTGCCCGAATGCGCGGCTGACCACCTTCGGCCCGAATGTCGGTCTGCCCACCGGGCAAATGGGCAATTCGGAAGTTGGACACACCAATATCGGCGCCGGTCGCATCGTCGCCATGGATCTTGGCCAGATCGATCTGGCTATCGAAGACGGCAGCTTTTTCAGGAATGCTGCGATGCTCGATTTCGCCGCCAAGGTGAAGGCTGCGGGCGGCGTGGCGCATGTGATGTGCGTCGTTTCCGATGGCGGCGTTCACGGCCACATCGTCCACGGTCGGGCGGCGGTGAAGCTGCTGACCGATCTGGGTTTGAAGGTCGTCGTGCACGCCATCACCGATGGTCGCGATGTCGCGCCGCAGTCCGCAGAGGGCTTCGTCCCCGCATTTGCGGCAAGCCTGCCGCAAGGCGCCAGCATCGGCACGGTGATCGGCCGTTATTATGCGATGGACCGCGATAATCGCTGGGAGCGTGTTGAAAAGGCCTATGACGCCATGGTTCTCGGCCGGGGCGAACATGCGCCGGACGCGGTGAGCGCGGTTGCCGCAAGCTACAAAAATGATGTTACGGACGAATTCATCCTGCCAACGGTCATCGGTGGTTACGAAGGCTTCAAATCCGGCGACGGTCTCTTCTGCCTGAATTTCCGTGCCGACCGCGCTCGTGAAATCCTGCTTGCCATCGGTGCGGATGATTTCGACGGGTTTGTCCGTGAAAAGCCAGTGCTTTCGGCGCTGCTTGGCATGGTGGAATATTCGACCAAACATGCGACCTTCATGACGACGGCTTACCCTAAGCGCGATATCGAAAATACTTTGGGTGCCTGGGTTGCCAAGCAGGGTCTGCGGCAGTTCCGTCTGGCCGAGACGGAAAAATATCCGCATGTCACTTTCTTCCTGAATGGTGGCAAGGAAGAACCTGAAGTGGGCGAAGACCGCTTCATGCCGAAGTCTCCGAAGGTTGCGACCTACGATCTGCAGCCGGAAATGAGCGCGCCTGAGGTGACGGAGAAATTCGTCGAGGCGATCGGCAAGGGTTACGATCTCATCGTCACCAATTACGCCAATCCCGACATGGTGGGCCATACCGGCGATCTGCAAGCCGCGATCAAGGCTTGCGAAGCCGTGGACCGGGGGCTCGCCGCAGTCGTTGCCGCTCTGGAAAAGGTTGGCGGCGCCATGCTGGTGATTGCCGACCACGGTAATTGTGAAACCATGGTCGACCCGGTAACCGGTGGCCCGCACACCGCGCACACCACCAATCCGGTGCCGGTGATCCTGTTCGGTGGACCTGAAGGCGCGAAGCTGCATGACGGTATCCTCGCCGATGTCGCTCCCACGCTGCTGCAATTGATGAATGTGCCGCTGCCTGCGGAAATGACGGGCAAAAGCCTGATCGACCTGTAATCCAGCGACGATGCGCGAGAGCCTGCTGCTCTCGCGCATGTCCAGGCAAGGCGGAAATGCCTACCGTTTGGCGTAGATTCGGTCGTGAACGAGCATGCCGGCGATCATGGCGCAAACGAGGAGAATGACCGGCATTAGGCCGAGAGCAAGCGCCGATATCGCCGGGCCGGGGCAGAAACCGGCAAACCCCCAGCCTGCGCCGAAAATAGCCGAGCCCACAACCAACGGCGCGTCGACCCGAGTTTTGGCGGCAAGGTGAAATTCCGCACTGAGAACTGGTTTGGCAAGGAAACGGCACAACAGAACGCCCGGCACGGCGACCAAAACCGCACCGCCGAGAACGAACATCAGGCTCGGATCCCAATGGCCGCTCGCCACGTCGAGAAAGCCTGAAACGCGGGCAGGATCGATCATGCCGGACAGGGAGAGGCCAAATCCGAACAGTGCCCCGGCCGCAAGTGCCACCACGAAACGCGCCATGACCTGATTTTTCATGACAGCGCTCCGGTTATCGTCGCGGCAAGGATACCGGTGATCAGGAAGATGGCAGTGGCGGTGATGGAGCGCCGGGAAAATCGTGCAAGACCCATGATGCCATGGCCGGATGTGCAGCCGGATCCCATGCGCGTACCGAACCCCACCAGCAGCCCAGCAATGACGATCAGCGGCCAGGGTGCAGATATGGTGAGCGCGGGAAAGCGGTCGAATGCGGCGGCGTAAAGATAGGGGCCTGTGAGCAAACCTGCGACGAAAGCCACATCCGTCAAGCGCCGTTCCTTGCCGAGTACATTGCCCAGGATGCCGCTGATACCGGCGATGCGGCCGTTAAAGAGAAACAGAAGAATACTCGCGAGGCCGAGCAGCATACCGCCGAATAGAGAGGGCCAATAGGCTGTCACGGGTTTTCCTCCGGCGCACAGAAGATGGTATAGAGAGCCTCGATCAGCTGCGCCGCTTTTTCCTCGGTTAACCGGTAGAAGATCTGTTTGGCCTCGCGCCGCGTTTCAACAACGCCCGCCTCACGCAAAACCCCAAGCTGCTGGGAAAGTGTAGGCTGGCGGATATCCAGCTTGGCTTCCAGCTCGCCAACGGAAAACTCCCCCTGCGCCAGCGTGCAGGCGAGCATCAGCCGCGCGGGATGGGCAAGCGTCTTCAAGAGTATGGCGACCTCGACTGCGCGTTCCTCCATCTCGACAAGCGGGATTTCGGTGATATCAGGTATCTGTTTCCGCATGTTTTCCTTTACCATGTGCTGCCCTCCAGCACGTCGAGCGGGAATTTCAGATAACGTTTGCCATTGGCCTCCGGCTCCGGCAGGCGGCCGCCACGGATATTCACCTGCAAGGCGTGCAGAATGAGCTTCGGCATCGGCAAGGTGCGATCCCGCGCCTCGCGCAGTTGAATAAAGCCTTCCTCTGTCATGCCAACCAGATGCGGATTGCCGCGTTTCTGTTCTCCAACAGTGCTTTCCCATTTGGGCGCGCGGCCACCGGGTTGATAGTCGTGGCCGGTGAAAAGCCGCGTTTCGTCGGGGAGGGCGAGGATGTCCTGAATGGATGCCCAGAGCTCTCTGGCGCTGCCGCCTGGAAAATCGGCGCGCGCCGTGCCGGAATCAGGCATGAAAAGAGTGTCATGCACGAATGCGGCGTCGCCCACCACGTAGGTTACGGAGGCAAGCGTATGTCCGGGTGAAAACAGCACGCGAGCTTCCAGCGAGCCGATGGTGAACCGGTCTCCCGCTTCAAACAGCCGGTCCCATTGCGAGCCGTCTGTTTCAAGATCGGGCCAGTTATATTTCTCCTGCCACAGCCGCTGCACACCGGTGACCTTGGCGCCGATTGCCGTTTTCGCGCCGGTTCTTTGGCTGAGATAGTGGGCGGCGGAAAAATGGTCGGCATGCGGATGCGTGTCCAGAACCCATTCCACCGCCAGGCCTTGCTCCTTGACATAGGCCAGAATGGCATCGGCATTCACCGTGCCGGTCGCCCCCGATTTCTCGTCGAAATCGTAGACCGGATCGATGATGGCGCAGCGCCGGGTTGCGGGGTCGGAAACGACATATTGCACGCTCGATGTGCTCGGATCGAAGAAAGCCTTGACGTGCGGCTTTGCCGCAGCCTGCCGCTCCAGCCAGCGGACGGCGCCGGAAAGATCGAAACCATGCTGTTGGCCGAAAGTCGCGATCTCGCTTTGTTTCATGCGCCCGTCCAGCGCTTCGCCAAGCACATAGAGGGTCAGCGCTCGCGCTCCACCCTTGCAATGGGCAAATACGGGGCCTTTTGCCTCGGTCATCGTCTGCTGAAAGGCACGAATATCGGCTTCGGTAATAGTCGGGCCATTGACCGGAATGAAACTGTAGGCAAGACCCGCAGCATTGGCGGCGCTTTTTTCATGTTCATTGCCCGGCTGGCCGGGCTCTTCGCCATCCGGCCGGGCATTGATGATGCTTTTGTAGCCCTGATCGGAAAGCGATGAAAAGTCGGAGATATCCGGCTGGCCTGCGACCGTCAGACGTTCGTTGATCCTCACGGCACTCATCGGTTTCTCCTGTTGTTCTAAATTAATATACGTTATCATATAATGTATATTGTTCGGCGGCAACAGACGGAAGAGAAAATTTCAGAGGTGGCGATTTCCTGTGTTCGCGACGAAATCACAAGCTTGCCCGAAGGGGATCGAGCAAGTGTGCTTTTCCGGGAAGCCCGCAGGTGAGTGTGGGCGGGGGCTGGCTTCAGGCTAAAAGCTTGCGGCGCGTCGCTTTCCAGCCAAGACAGATTGCCGCAACAAGCAGGGCGAGTTGAGCGACAAGGAATGGTGGTTCGTTGCCGTTCGGAGCAAGTGCGTTCAGTGCCTCGACCTTGAGAAAGGACTGAACGATCAGCACGAACATATTCAGATAAAGGCCCATCGTGGCGGTGATCGAATAAACAGTTCGCGCCCTGCCATTGAGACCGTATCCGTAAAGCGCGACCAGCGCGACCGCCAGAATGATGGTCGAGATGATGCCAACGCCGAGTGCCGGTGTGAAGTTGCCGATTGGAAACAGGAAGCCGGTGAGCGTTGTGGCGAGCGTGGTGACGAGAAACAGCGCCATCATGCGCGGCATCCATCGCCCTGCCGCATAAGCGGGCAGGGCGATCAATCCGGTTACGATGCCTATGAGGCTCAAGGCAACGTGCAATGTCGTGAATTGGGGAATGGTCAGTCCGAGGATCATGATGCGTCTCCCTCTATTCAGTTTGGGTTGCACCATACCGGCTGGCGGCATGTGCATGCGATAGATTGGGCCTCAATGCAGCGCGGGCCGCAAGGAAATTTTCAAGGTCTGCCGTATCCGGCAGGGAAGGAATGGTCAGCGTCTCGCCCAGATCAAGACCGGCCAGGGCTGCATCCACCATTTCGTGGGCATCCATGACCATGGCGGCGGGAATGGCGTCGAGACGTTCCTCGTCCCAGATGGCCGTGCGGGTGATGCCCGGCAGGACACCCTGAACCCGAACGCCGGAAGGGGAAAGCTGCGCGTGCAGCGCCTCGGTGAAGGCAAGCACAAAGGCTTTGGTCGCCGGATAAACGGCGGTAAATGCAGCCGGCATCAAGGCCGTGACCGAGGTGATATTGATGATCGTGCCCTTTCCATCTGCTGCAAGACGCGGTGCGATCGCCGCTGCAAGCCGGGTGACGGCAAGGATATTGAGATTGATCATCGTCGCGACATGGGCCGGGTCCAGTTCCGTGATAGCGCCGTCTCCGGCAATACCGGCATTGTTGACGAGACCGATGATCCGCCGGTCCTCGCGCAGCCGTGCCTCTACCCTTTCGAGGTCTTCCGCCCGTGAAAGGTCTGCTGCCAGAACCTTGACAGCGATCTGGTGATCCTTTTCCAGCCGCTCGGCCAGCGTCTTAAGCTTTTCGGCGCGTCGCGCCACGAGGATAAGATCGTGGCCGCGTTTTGCCAGGCGCTCGGCATAAACAGCGCCAATGCCATCGGACGCGCCGGTGATGAGAAACGTATTCTGTGTCATGTCACGTGTTTCCTTTGTCTGATGGTTTCAGGCGTTGATGAAAGCAAGAAGGTCGGCGTTGAACCGGTCCTGATGGGTCTGTGTCAGTCCATGGTCGGCGCCCTCATAGACCTTGAGGGTCGCATGTTTGACGATCTTGACCGTGGAGAGCGCAGAAGCGCCGATCGGCACGATCTGGTCGTCGTCGCCGTGCAGTACGAGCGTTGGCTTGTCGAAAGCCTTCAGGTCCTGATGAAAATCGCTTTCCGAAAAGGCGCGGATGCTGTCTAGCTGGCCCTTGAGGCCGCCCATCATGCCCTGCCGCCAGAACTCGTCGCGAATACCTTCAGAAATCACAGCACCTTCACGGTTGTAGCCGTAGAAAGGAATGGTCAGATCCCTGAAGAACTGGCTACGATTGTCGTAGGTACCCTTGCGGATGCCGTCGAAAACATCGATCGGCAGGCCGATGGCATTGCTTTCCGTCTTCAGCATCAGTGGCGGTACTGCGCCGATGAGGGCGATCCTGGCGACGCGGGCCGTACCATGGCGGCCAATATAGCGCGTTACCTCGCCGCCGCCGGTGGAATGGCCGACGAGAATGATGTCGTGAAGATCGAGCTGTTCGATCAGCTCGGCCAGATCGTCAGCATATTGATCCATGGTGTTGTTGTGCCAGACTTGGTCGGAGCGGCCGTGGCTGCGGCGATCATGGGCGATGGTGCGGAAACCGTTATTGGCAAAGAATACCATCTGCGCGTCCCATGCATCGGCACTGAGCGGCCAGCCGTGGGAAAAGATGATGGGCTGGCCGTCTTTCGAACCCCAGTCCTTGTAGAAGATGTGCGTTCCGTCTCTGGTGACTATCGTTGTCATGGCTCTCTCTCCTGTTGCGGGTGGTTTGCTTGCGTCCTGTGGGAATAGAGATACTCTGGAGACAGCCGGGGCTGGATTGGCGCTTCTGACAGAAAACGAGCCGAAACTGACAAAACGGGGATGTGGGGCATGGCGGGTGTTGCGGGAAGTGCGCTGGAAGTCGGTCTGGTTCTCTACCGGGACTGTCAGGTCGCCATGGTGCACGGCATCACCGATCTTTTTGCCATCGCGTCGGTCTTCTCAGAGGATCGTGGTGGGCCGAAACTGCGGGTCAGCCACTGGAGCATGGGTGAGGGCGGTGAGTTTTCCCGTTGTCATGACACCGAGCCGGGCAGGGCGGGGCATCCCAATATCTTCGTCGTACCCGGCAGGCTGACCGGGCCAGCCGAAATCGACGAGGCCGGGCCCTATGCCCGCTGGCTGCTGGACCGGCATGCGCAGGGCGCGACGCTGGCCGCCAGTTGCGGAGGTTCCTTCATCGTCGCTGCGACAGGTCTTTTGGCCGGCCGCCCGGCCACTACCCACTGGCTGTTTGCGGAACGGTTTCGCGAGCGCTTTCCCGATATCCGCCTGGAGATAGACAAGATCGTCATCGAAGACGGCGATATCATCACGGCGGGTGGGCTGATGGCATGGACCGATCTTGGTCTGGGCATTGTTGACCGGCTGCTTGGGCCTTCGGTGATGATCGAGACCGGTAAGTTCCTTCTGATCGACCCCTCCGGTCGGGAGCAGCGACATTACAGCAGTTTCGCGCCGCGGCTGACGCATGGCGACGAGCCGATCCTGAAGGTGCAGCATTGGCTGCAGGCGCGCGCCGGGCGGGCGACCAGTGTCTCCGATATGGCCGCACATGCCGGGCTTGAGGAGCGAACCTTCCTTCGCCGCTTCAAGGCCGCCACCGGTATGAAGCCTATCGAATATGTCCAGCATCTTCGTGTCGGCAAGGCGCGGGAACTGCTGGAATTCACCCGTCGTTCGGTAGACCAGATCGCCTGGTCGGTGGGATACGAGGATGCCGCTGCCTTCCGTCGTGTGTTTCACCGTATTCTCGGCCTCTCGCCGGGCGAGTACAGAAACCGCTTTTCCAGCGGTTCGGCCATGGTGGCCGCCTGAGGGCAAATCCCGCAGTTGCGACATTGCCGCTTTGCAACGAGGTTGGTGCGAGAGCGCGGCCCTTGCAATGTGGCGGGTGTTTGCTAACATGCCAGACAAGTTTAAAACAGGTGGGCCGGAATGGACGTTGAGAGCAGCACGAAGCCGGGAATATCGCTCGCGGCGAAAATCAGCTCCGCATTGCGGCGAGATTTGTCTGAAGGCGTGTTCCGTCCCGGCGACCGTCTCCCGAGTGAGAGCGCGCTGACACGCGAATATTCCGTCAGCCGCACCGTGGTGCGGGAGGCCATCGCCATTCTACGCGCGGATGGTCTCGTAGAGGCCCGCAAGGGAGCGGGCGTTTTTGCCATTGAGGTGAAGCCGGCCAAGGAAGTGCCTTTCAATGATCTCGCCGTGGGACGGATCTCCTCGGTTATCGAACTACTGGAATTGCGCACCGTCTTCGAGGTCGAATCCGCAGGGCTTGCGGCATCGCGCCGATCCGCCGTGCAGGTGGAGTCGATTGTCGATGCGCATCGGCGCGTTGGCGACTGTCTCGCCGCCGGGTTGCCGACGCGGGATGCCGATTTCGAGTTCCATCTGGCCATTGCACAGGCGACGCAGAACAGGCGATTCCCCGAGTTTCTTCAACTCATCCGCTCCGGCATCATCCCGCGTGGCGAATTACAGGGGGCGGCGCCCGGTTCCCGTCCGAAGGACTACAATCTTCATCTCCAGGAGGAGCATGCGAAGATCGTTGACGCCATCATCGAAGGCGATGCCGATGCTGCCCGCCAATATATGGCGGCGCATCTGCGCGGTAGTCTTGAGCGCTACAAGGTGCTTTTGCGCTCCCGCACAGCCGCCGAATAACTCGGAAATTTCAGCTTTCTCAGCAGGTTAAGCGCTCGCCCGTCGGTAGAAAGCCAGAGAGGCGGCAAGCGTCAAAAGTGCGCCGCCGCAAATGCGGTCGAGCCATAACGCCCCTGACTTCCGCAACAGTCTGACGGCCTGCGAGCCCAGCAGGGCATATCCGAACATGACGATGAAATCGATGCCGGCAAAAACCAGCGCAAGCACCGCATATTGCTGGATCTGCGGTGCTGCCGGATCGATAAATTGCGGCAGGAAAGCCGAAAAGAACAGATATCCCTTGGGGTTGGTCACGGCTACAAGGAAGCTTTTGAGGAAAATCGAGCGGGCGGAAGTGGCCCCGGAAGTGTCTGCCGATTGAAGAGCGCCATCAAGCGAGCCTCTCGAGCGCAAAAGCATGGCGCCCAGGAAGGCAAGATAACAAACGCCGACCCATTTGACGACGCCGAACCAGAACTCCGAGGCGGCGAGCAATGCTCCCAATCCCAGTGCAACCGCGCCGATCAGGACGAAATCGGAGAGGACCGCGCCGGCCATACCTGTAAAGGCGCGGCGAACCCCGAAACGCGAGCCATTCGCAAGCGCCAGCAAAACCGTCGGGCCAGGTGTGGCAATACCGATAAAGGCAACTATCGCAAATGCCAGAAGTGTCATTTCCGCCATGTCTTCCTCCCCCTTGAAGCAGGAGATGTGCCGGTGCCGGACCGGCATCTCCACAGGCAGTTCGAAGCGAAGAATACAGGCTTTTGTCATCGCGGCAATATGTGTGATTCCTTTCTCCGGCAAAGCAAAGAACCGCTGGTTTTCGGATGAAATCTCGGTCTTGAAAGGCAGCGTTGTTGCCTGCTTCAGTCATTTTCCAAGCCTGCCGCAGGACCAATTTTATCGGCATATGCTTGACAGCTCTCCACACCTGTGACAACTTGCGAATAGTTGTCAGACAGGATTGCGCCTTTGTTATTTTGTGCAATCGACTTCTGGCAAGGGAGGAACCATGCCAAAAAGACGCCTTTCGCTGTATGGCCTGTCCGGCCAGATCGGAAGTATTGCGGTCACGCTGCTCGGATTGCTGCTGCTGACCTTTTTCATCGGCCGCCTGATGCCCGCTGATCCGGTGCGGGCCATCGTCGGCGAGGACGCGACCCGCGAAACCTATGAGCAGGTTTACCATGCGCTCGGTTTCGACCGTCCGCTCTGGCAACAATTCATCTATTATCTCGGCGATGTGTTCACCGGCGATTTCGGAACCTCGATCCGCACGGGCCAGCCTGTCATCCAGGATATCATACGCGTCATGCCGGCGACGATGGAGCTTGCGACCTTCGCGATCCTGATCGGTGCCGGCCTCGGAATTCCCATGGGGGTTTATGCCGCCGTCAAGAAAGACCGCTGGCAGGACCATTTGGTGCGGGTGCTCAGCCTGTTCGGCCATTCCATGCCGATTTTCTGGACCGGTATGATTGCGCTGATCGTTTTTTACGCTCATCTCGGGCTTGTCGGCGGCGGTGGCCGCATGGACCAGTTCTATATCGGTCTCGTGGAGGAACGAACGGGCTTCTTGCTCATCGACAGCCTGCTGGCGGGCGATATGGAAGTCTTCTGGTCGGCCATCAATCACCTCATCCTGCCCGCCGCTCTGCTTGGTTATTCATCGTCGGCCTATATCACCCGCATGACGCGCAGCTTCATGCTCGACCAGCTGGGCCAGGAATATGTGACGACTGCGCGCGTCAAAGGCCTGTCGCAACGCCAGACGGTGTGGCTGCATGCCTTCGGCAATATTCGTGTGCAGCTCGTCACCATCATTGCCCTTGCTTACGGCTCACTGCTGGAAGGCGCTGTCCTTATCGAGACCGTCTTCGCCTGGCCGGGCTTCGGCCAATATCTCACCAGCAATCTTATCATCGGCGACATGAATGCCGTGATGACCTGCGTGCTTATCGTCGGCGTCATCTTCATCGGGCTCAATCTCCTGTCCGACATTATGTACCGCTTTTTCGATCCGAGGACCCGCTGATGACGGCTCGTGCAGAAACTTCCTTGCGTCTTCCCGTGCCTTTGAACGCGCTGAAGAACATCATTGTCTTCCTGCTGAAAAGCCCGACATCGGCCTTCGGCCTGGTGATATTGCTGCTTCTCGTCATCGCGGCGATTTTCGCGCCCTGGCTTGCGACGCATGATCCTTACGTGCAGGATCTCGCCAAGACGCTGCAGCCGCCCGGTAACGGCCATTTCTTCGGCACGGACGAGCTTGGACGCGATATTTACAGTCGCCTTCTGTGGGGCGCGCGCATCACTCTCACCATCATCTCGCTGGTGTCGATCATCGTCGGTCCGGTCGGTCTGCTGGTCGGCACGGCCTCCGGTTATCTCGGCGGCAAGTTCGATACGGTGATGATGCGCATCACGGATATTTTCCTGTCGTTCCCGAGCCTCATCCTGTCGCTCGCCTTCGTGGCCGCGCTCGGACCCAGCCTCAACAATGCGATCATCGCGATCGCGCTCACCTCATGGCCGCCGATCGCGCGGCTCGCACGCGCCGAAGCGATGACATTCCGCAAGGCGGACTACATTGCCGCCGCAAGGCTTCAGGGTGCTTCGCCGCTGCGTATCATCATAAAATCGATCATGCCCATGTGCCTGCCTTCGGTCCTGATCCGTCTGACGCTGAATATGGCGACCGTCATTCTGACCGCCGCAGGCCTCGGCTTCCTCGGCCTTGGCGCGCAGCCGCCCCTGCCTGAATGGGGCGCGATGATCGCGACCGGACGCCGTTACATGCTCGACAGCTGGTGGCTCGTCACTTTCCCCGGCGTTGCGATCCTTTCCGTCAGCCTTGCCTTCAACCTTCTGGGTGACGGCCTGCGGGATGCGCTCGATCCGAAGCAGATGAACCGGAAATAGGGCCATGGAAAAACCAATCCTCGACGTCGAGAATCTTCGCATCCGTTATGGCGGTTCGCCCACCGAGGCCGTGCGCGGCATCTCCTTCACCCTTGGCCGGGAGCGTCTCGGCATTGTCGGCGAAAGCGGCTCGGGCAAGTCCACCGTCGGCCGGGCCTTGCTGCGCCTCCTTCCATCGGCGACGATAACGGCCGACAAGCTTGATTTTGATGGCCTCGATCTTCTGTCGCTCAGTGAGAAGGAGATGCTGAAGGTTCGCGGACGGCGCATGTCGATGATCCTTCAGGATCCAAAATTCTCTCTCAATCCCATCCGCCGTGTCGGCGATCAGGTGACGGAGACCTATCTGCGCCATTTCAAGGCGTCGAAATCGGAAGCCCGCGAAAAGGCGCTCGCCATGCTCGATGCGGTCAAAATCCGCGACGCCGCGCGCGTCTACGAGCAATATCCGCACGAGATTTCCGGTGGCATGGGCCAGCGCGTCATGATTGCGATGATGCTGCTTGCCGATCCTGATCTGGTCATTGCCGACGAGCCGACCTCCGCGCTGGATGTGACGGTACGGCTGCAGGTTCTGAATATTCTCGATGGCCTCGTTCGGGATAGAGGCATCGGTCTCATCATGATCAGCCACGACCTCAATCTCGTGCGCAATTTCTGCGACCGGGTACTCATCATGTATGCCGGCCGGGTGGTGGAAACGCTTGCCGCGCGCGACCTCGATCAAGCGCAGCACCCCTACACGCGCGGCCTGCTCGCGGCGCAGCCGCGGATTGGCGGCACGCGTGCGCCACTTGCGGTGCTGGATCGCCGCCCCGAATGGCTGGAGGAGAAAGTATAATGGCCGTTTCCGTTGAAACCCGCGATCTCTCCATCACCTTCGGCAGCGGCCACACGGCGCTTAAAGTGCTGCCTTCGGTGTCCTTTCGCGTCGAGCCGGGCGAGTGTTTCGGTCTGGTCGGTGAAAGCGGTTCGGGCAAATCAACAGTGTTGCGCTGCGTGTCGATGCTGAATGATTTCTGGAGCGGCGAAATCCTCATCAATGGAAAGTCGGTTCGCGACATGCCGCTGATCGAGCGATGCCGCACGTTGCAGATGGTGTTTCAGGATCCCTATGGTTCGCTGCATCCGCGCCAGTCGGTGCGCACCGTTCTCGGAGAATCGCTTGCCATCCATAAACTGGGCGATCGTGAAGAGCGCATGCGCAAGGTAATTACGGATGTCGGTCTGCCCGTGTCGTTCCTGGACCGCTTCCCGCATCAGCTTTCCGGCGGCCAGCGGCAGCGCGTAGCGATTGCGCGTGCGCTGATCCTTGAACCGTCGCTGCTTCTGCTCGACGAGCCGACCTCGGCACTCGATGTTTCGGTGCAGGCCGAAATCCTCAACCTGTTGCAGCGCCTGCGCGAAGAGCGCGGCTTCACCTATATCATGGTGACGCACGATCTCGCAGTGGTCGACCACATGTGCGATCGCTTCGCCGTGATGCTGCGCGGCGAAATCACCGAAATCCTGCCGCGTGAGGCCATCGCCGGCAATGGTGCGACACATCCTTATGCGCGCGAACTGATCGGCGCCTCGCTGGAATATGAAGGCGCATGACACCTCCCAAAGCGTGATCGTCCTCCTCCGGGGCATCACGAATAATAAAATCCTCCTTCCTTGCCCGGCCTTCAGTGCCGGGCAATTTTTTTGGATGGCTACGGCGGGATGGCGGGCCGCCAACTGCGCTTAGGCTGCTCACACAAGACCCCGGATCTCGTCCGGCGTTACGGAGTGCGGAGGCTTCGCCTAACACATTGGGTGAATGGAGCTTCATTACAGCAAAAAGGCGCGGGGTTAGCCGCGCCTTCTCCTACTCGCAGATATGGCAGCCGATCACCGCTCCTTGCTCACCTCTTCAAAGCGCGAGAGCCATGGGCTGACGATCATACCCTTGATGTCGCTGCGGAAAGCGGCGGTGTCGACAACTTCGGAGAATGGCTGAATGGACATGACGATCTCGTCCATATAGGCCTGAAGGTCCTCGTAGAGCTTCGTCTGTTTCGCCACGTCGCGTTCGACAAGGGCTTCCTCGATCATCTTGTTCAGCTTTTCATCGAAGAAGCTCGTGCGCCAGCTCTGATAGTTGGTGAGCTTGGCGTCGTCCGCATTGTTCGGATTATAGGCGATGGAGCGCAGGTTGTTGTCCGGATGCGGCTGCTGACCGCCGCCGCCGCGGCCGAGAAGCAGTTCGAAGTTGCGCTCGCGCATGGCGCCGTAAATCTGGTCGCCGGAACCGCTGATAAGTTCGGCCTGGATGCCGGCCTGGGCCAGTGTGTTCTGGATTGCCGTTGCCGCTTTCATGAAGGGGTCTTCCGAGAGCACGCGCAACGTCGTCTTGAAACCGTTTGGATAACCGGCTTCAGCCAGAAGCGCCTTGGCTTTTGCGATATCGAGCTTGTAGCCCTGATCCGGCAGCGCGCCCATCACACCGGTGCTGAGAGAGCGCTGATGCAGCTTGCCGTAATAGGGCATGACCGCCTTGTCGAGACCGTCGTAGTCGATCAGGTAACGCAGGGCTTCGCGCACTTTCTTGTTCGCGAAGCGCTCGTCCTTCATCGAAACGCTGAGGTAATAAAAACCGGAGCCGGGTGTGGATTCGATGGCGATGGTCTTGTCGGCTTCGAGCGACTTCAGGTCCGGCGCCTGCAGGGAGTAGGCGACATCGATGTCGCCCTTTTCCAGCATCAGCCGCTGCGATTGCGATTCCGGCAGATGGCGCATCAGGACGCGCTTCATCTTGGCCTTTTCACCCCAGTAATCGTCGTTGCGGGTGAGAATGATATATTCGTTGGATTTCCACTGGGTCAGCTTGAACGGGCCGGAGCCCGCCGAATTGAGCGTCAGCCACGCGCCACCGAGATCGCCGTCCTTTTCGTTGGCAAGCGCCGTCTGGCTGTCGATGATCGAGCCGGGCCCATTCTGTGCAAGGATCATCAGCAGCAGGTTGGGATCATCAGGCTTCGGAATATTAAGCACGAAGGTCTGGTCGTTTTCGGCGACGAAAAGCTTGTCGGCATCCTCCAGCTTGAAACCGCGCGTTTTGAGGAAAGACGATTGCGCCAGATTGCGGGCGAGCAGACGTTTCAGGCTCCAAGCCACGTCCTTGGCCGTCACGGCGTTACCGGACGCGAACTTGGCGTCGGCGCGCAGGTGGAAGCGGATCGATTTCCGGTCCTCGCCGATTTCCCAACGTTCGGCAAGGCGGGGCTGGACGCTGCGATCTTTGGGCGAAAGCACGACCAGCGTGTCGTAGATATTATTCAGAACCTGCACCGTCTCGCGGCCGGTAATGGCGGCTGGATCAAGGGTCAGGATATTGCTCATGGTCGTGGCGACGATGAGCTGGTCCTTCGGCGTTTCTGCAAAGACGCTGAGCGGCACGGCGCCGATCAGCAGTGCACCGAGGGCTGCGGTTGCAAGAAAATGTCTCATTTTTCCTCCCATACGGCCGTTTCATACGGCCTTCCACGTTTCGATCCGCGCGCCTGTTCCTCCACAGGCTTCGTGTGATCAGCCAAGAATGTCTCTGACCGGAGCGGCGAGCGCCCGGCCGATTGCGGCCGTTGCCGGCGCTTCCAGATGCACGCCATCCACTGGCGAGGCGCTGGCGACCGATCCGGCATCAAAGAAGTGATGCCCAAGTTCGGCGGCGAGTTTGTGATAGAGCGGCGCAAGCCGTAGTGATTGTCCGATATCGCGGCCGCCCGCCGGTTCTCCAGCGGGGCCTGCGACGCAGGGCGGTGGCGCGACGATAAGAAGCTTAGGCACTGCATCTCGCGGCTTGTAGATGAAGGTCTCGACGATTTGCGCCAGCCGCCGCATGCCCGAAACGGCGGCTTCCGCGCGACCGCCATGCACCGGCTTGATGTCGTTGGTGCCCAGCATGACGATGACGAGATCAAGCGGCATGTGGCACGAAAGCGCGACTTCAAGAGCTCGCGCGCCATTGCGGCAGGCCGGGCCGGCATGGTCGTCATAACAGGTGGTGCGCCCGCCAAGTCCTTCGGCATGAACCTTCGCCATTCCGGAAAGCTCGGCCTCCAGCACCTCCGGCCAGCGATGCTCAGGCCGGTGGCGGAGACCCGTTGCCGGGTCTGCGCCCCAGGTGAGGCTGTCTCCAAAGGCGAGCACGGTTTTCATAGCCTTATCTCACCCGGTTGTTGTCGATGAAATCGAAATCGATATCCTCGCCAAGGCCCGGCCGGTCGGGAACGTGAACGAACCCATCGCGGTCCATCGGGTCGGACAAAGACTTCAGATAGTCGTGGCCGTCATCATATTCGAGGAAGGGATGCAGGAGGCCACGCTCGTACCAGCGGCAATTCTTGGTGGCGGCGACCACATGCAGGTTCATGGCCGTATTGCCATGCACCTCGCATTCCATACCGAAGGCTTCGGCCAGGTGCATGGTCTTGAGCGCCGGCGTGATGCCGCCGACATCGTTGACGCCGGTGCGAAGAATATCGCAGGCGCCGGCCTTGATCCATTCTGCGCGGTGCCAGTGCTTGCCAGCTGCACTTTCCGGGCCGACGACGGGAATATCGAGATTGTCGGCGAGCCACTTGTAGGAGGAGAGCGACTGCTCATCCATCGGCTCTTCGATCCAGTCGAAGCCGAGCTTTTCAAGGCCACGTCCCAATGCCAGCGCATCGATGCGGGAATACCAGTGAAAGGCGTCGATCATCAGGCGGATATCGGGCCCGACCGCTTCGCGCACGGCCGCGCAGGCCTTGAGGTCCATCTTCACATCCGGCGCCCAGCTGACGGGCGGCATCCAGGTGTGAAGCTTGATGCCCTTGTAACCGCGCTTCACCAGCGTTTCGGCAAACCGGCCATAGTCTTCAGGCGTTGCTAGGCCGCCTTCCAGCTCGTCCCCGCACATGATCGAGCCATAGGCGAGCACCTTGTCGCGATAACCGCCGATCAACTTGTATACAGGTTGTCCGAGGCTGCGGCCGGCAAGGTCCCAGAGCGCGCAGTCCACCACCGCCAGCGTGCGGTCAGTCAGCTGCGCCGCCGAGCCGCGTTGCCAGTGAGCAAGGTCCTGCCAAAGGCGTTCCCGGTCGCGATGATCCTCGCCGATCAGCACCTTCTTGACGAATTTTTCGATGACATGCGGGCGAACGATTTCCGGCGCTGTGAAGGAATGGCCTTCTTGCCCGTCTTCCGTGCGGATGGTCAGCATGGCCTGTTCCACCTGATGCGCCGGACCCGGATGTGCGTGACCGGCACTGTCCGAGTGCCGACGGGTCGTCGTGCGGAAAACACGGACCTCGACGTCGGTGATGATCATAATTCCTCCCTCATGCAGGTATCGCAGCGTTCGTGGTGGCTGCAATGTCATACATGTATGCATTATTTGTCAACATGTATGATAATCTGTATTACATGTTGTGGAGGAAAATCAAGGGCATTCGCGCGCCGCTCGATACGTCGGCGTATTTAAAAGGATGGAGAGGGGACAAAGCGACCGCTCCTTGAGGATTAATCTATAATTTTAGTAGACTACTGAATCGCGCAACGATCTTTCAAAAATCGCCGGGACTATAAAAGACCATGCCGCGCCAGCGATGCCGGTCATCGTGCATTCTGCTTGGGTATGCGCGGTACAGGATGATGGCCGCACCTGCGCTGTCTGAGCTTCATCATGCCTCAACAAACATTCCCGGATGCACACCATGCCTATTTCCCATATCTCGCATTTTGCTTTTCTGGTTCCCGGCAACTATCACGATGATGATCCTGCGCAGGGGCTGGAGGAAACTCTGCAGCTTTTCGAAGCCGGCGAGGCGCTGGGTTATGATAGCGCCTGGGTCCGCCAGCGTCATCTGGAACGCGGTGTGTCCTCGGCCGCCACCTTTCTCGCGGCGGCGTCGCAGCGCACCAAGCGGATTGGCCTCGGCACCGCCGTCATTCAACTGGGTTATGAAAACCCTTTCAGGCTGGCGGAAGATCTCGCCACCGTGGATGTGCTGTCACACGGACGGTTGAATGTCGGCGTCTCTGTCGGCGCGCCGCCCTTCGCCCATCTGATTTCGGATTATGTCGATACGGCGCCCGATGCGGATTACAGCCATGCCCGCGCCGAGAAGCTCACCAGGGCCTTGAGATCAGAACCGCTGTCCAGCGAAACGGAGGCGGGCAATGCAGCGGGCGCGCAGGTGCCGCGCCTTCGGCCCTTCGCCAAGGGGTTGACCGACCGGCTGTGGTATGGCGGCGGATCGCAGAATTCCGCTCGCTGGGCGGGGAAGGCGGGATTCAATCTGCTGACCGGCAATATCGTCAGCGGTGAAAATACCGATGATTTTCTGACGGCGCAGGCGGCCCTCGTTGCCCGGTTCCGGCAGGAATGGGCGCATGAGCGCCAGCCGCGCGTCGCCCTTGGCCGCGTGATTTTACCGACGGACAGTGCCAGCCCGGCGACACGCCGCCGTTATGCGGAGTTTGCGGCCGAGCGCGACAAGCGCACGCATACGCCGCATGGTGCGCGCCGCACGCTTTTTCTGCCTGATATTGTCGGGACGACGGATGAAATTCTGGAGAAGCTGTCGCGCGACCCCGTTCTGCCGTTTGTCTCGGAATTCCGCCTCGAACTTCCCTATGAATTCCAGCCGGAAGATTATCGCCAGATCGTGACGGATTTCGCCTCTGTGCTGCCGCAGCTTTCCGGCGAAAGGCCGGTTTTGAAAGTGGCAACAGCTCAATAGTGCGTTCACAACGTCGCCATTCCTTCGCCGAGCGTGGGAATGGCGAACGAGGCGAACAGCGTCAGTCCGGTTGAGGCAGGTCGTATCTCTCGCGTATGGTCGTGCCTTCGTATTCGCGCGGATAAACGCCGCGGTCTTGCAGCACCGGCACGACTTGTTCGACGAATTCGGCGATATCGTCAGGGGCACGGGGCGGCTGCAATGTGTAGCCGTCAACCGTTCCGTCCTGCCAGAGATCGATGATGCCGTCCGCCACCTCTTCTGCTGTGCCGAGCAGCAGCCGGTGATGCCCCTCCGAGCGCCGCACGGCCTCGCGGGCGGTGAGCTTTTCATGGGTCAGCAGTTCGGAAAGGCCAAGCCCCATGCCGACAGCCCATTGTCGGTTCTGGTCGGGAATGAAGCGCTCGCCATCCAGTTTCGCATCGGGATCGAAATCGCGGGGATCGATACCGTTTTCCTTGGCGAAGCGTGCCAGAAGACCGTCTTCCGAGCCGGTTCCGCTGTAGAGTTCGTGTTTGCGCAGCGCTTCCTCGCGCGTCTCGCCGAGAATGACGACGAGGCCGGGAACGATGCGGATGCGGGAGGGATCGCGGCCGAAAGACACTGCGCGGTCACGGACCTTTTTGCCAAAGGCCTGGCCGGCGGGACGGGACAATATGTTGCAATAGATGATCTCGCCATGACGTGCCGCCAGATCGATGCCGCCCTCGGAAGCGCCCGCCTGGGCGATGACGGGGTGCCCCTGCGGTCCACGAGGGACGTTGAGCGGGCCTTTGACATGAAAATATTGCCCCTCGTGATCGATGGTCTCGGCCGTCGCCGCATCCCAGAAGCGGTCTTCCGGTATCTCGCCTTCGCGGCGCGGATCCCAGCTCGACCAGAGCTTTTTCGCGACATCGAGAAATTCCGTGGCCTTGGCATATCGCTCATTGCGCGGCGGCAGCGGGTCGTTGCCGAAATTGGCGGCGACGTTCGGATTGAAGGAGGAGACGATGTTGACGATCAACCGACCGCCCGTGACGATATCGATGGATTGCGTTCGTCTCGCAAAATTATAGGGCGAGTTATAGGTGGAGGACACCGTCGCCACGAATCCGATGTCCGGCACCTGTGCGGTAAGCGATGTGGAAAGGATGAGCGGATCGATGGTGTGAAACGGCCGGCTTGTCGGGTCGGTCAGCAATGCCGGGTGATCCGAAAGGAAAACGGCGTCGAACCGGCCTTTGTGAGCCAGTTCCGTCAGTCGCCGGTAATAGCCGATATCGTTGATATCGTGCCGGTCTCCGCTCCTGTATTTCCAGGCATTGGCGAGGTATCCGGTGGTATTGATGCCGACATTGAGATTGAGCCGGCGTTTGTTCGTGCTCATGCTGCCACTTTTTCTTTCAGGTCTGTTGGATTGCCGGCTTGCGGTTCCGACACAATTGCGGGGAAGCGTAACAGCCGGGGTTCCGGTCGCGAGTTAAAAATCCTTGCTGTCAGGAGAAGAAAAACTTCCCAGCCATGGCCGACGCTCCCAAGGAAAGGCTCACATCGCGTGCCGCTCTTCGCCGAAGTATCGCTTGCGAATGACGCCGTTTCCGAAAGGATATTTTACCGGAAGTACGAAGCCATGATGATATGGAAACGAATTTCCTCAATGGCCTCTCAAATAGTACACTTTATCTATAGAAAATATTTTATGGCGTGTAGCGTGTCGTAGAGATCGCAATTGAGAGGACGAACGCCATGGCTGATGCGGCCCTTCGCCAGATAACCCACCCTGAAACCGTCTGGTACACGCGCTGCCCGGCGCCAACGCCGCTTTCCATCGCGGCGCAGCTTGGCTGGATCGAGGAGAGTTTCGCCGGCCACGGCATTACTGTTTCTTCCATTCGCGATGCGGCGGATCCGGCCATTCGCCAAAGCCATTTCGATCACCGTCTGGACTGGTCATTCCGTCAGGGCGGTAATATTCCGCCTATCTGGGCAAAATCCGGCGGACGCCAGACGCGTCTTGTCGGTTTGACCAGGACCGACGAGTTTCAGGCGGTCATAGCGCTGCCAGCCAGTGGTATAACAAAGGGCGGCGAACTGAAGGGCCGGCGCATCGGGCTGCCGAAACGACCGAACGAAACCATCGACTTCCAGCGCGCCACATCGCTCAAGGGCATCGTGTCGGCACTGACCGTTTCCGGCCTTTCCGTGGCGGAGGTCGAGCTGGTCGATCTCACCGCAACCGAGCCGGTGCTGCTCGGACCGGCTGACGACAGGTTCCATGGCCTGCGCCGACGGCTGCCCTATGGGGAGGAGATCGCGGCATTGCATCGCGGAAAGATCGATGCGTTTTTTGTCAAAGGAGCGGAGGGCGTCACCGTCGCCAATCTCATTGGCGCGCACGTCGTCGTGTCGACCGGGTTTCACCCCGATCCGAAAATCCGCATCAATAACGGCACGCCACGTCCTTTGACTGTAGATGCCACCTTTGCCGATGAAAGGCCCGATCTCGTCGCCGACCTCGTGGCCACGGTACAGCGGGTTGCCGGCTGGGCGAACGCCAATCCGGCGGAAGCGGTGCGTTTCATCGCCCGCGAGATCGGTGTCAGCGAGGAAGCGGTTATCGCCGCCAACGGGGCGGATGTGTACCGTAACCTGAGGCTCGATCTCGATCCGGCGGAGCTGGATGCGCTCAGCCACTTCAAGGATTTCCTGCTGGAATGGAAATTCATCCCTGACGATTTCGATGTGAACGACTGGGCCGATCCGCGCGCGCTTTCTTTACTGCAACAGGCTGCGGCGAAGTGAGGGCGTCATGACAGCAACCATTCTTGTAACGGGTGCAACCGGCAAGCTCGGCCAACGCGTCGTCAGCCGCCTTTTGCAGAAAGAGGCGAAGGTTAGGGTGCTGACCCGCCGGGGTGAGGACGCGCTCAAGCTTTGGGGCGACAGGGTGGATATTTCGGAGGGGAATTTCTCCGATCCGGCCAGCCTGAAAGAGGCCTCACGCGCAACAGACACGGTGTTCCTGCTTTCCCCAATCGGTGAAACGCTGGCGGCGGACCAGAAAGCGGTCATCGATGCCGCTCTCTCCGCCAGCGTATCGCGGATCGTGAAAATATCCGGTTCCGACTGGACCATCGCCAATGCCGCACGCTCCATCTCGGGTGCCGCCCATGCCGAGGTCGAAAAACATCTAGCCGGGAGCGGCATTGCGCATACGGTGCTGCGGCCGAATGCCTGGATGCAGGTGGCGCTGGAACCCGTCGTCGCAGCACTACGCCAGGGGGAGGATGTGCCCGCCCGTTTCGGCGATGCGGCAGTTTCCTTCATTGATGCCGACGATATAGCCGATGTGGCGGTTCACGCCTTGACTGCGAGCACGTCTGTTTCCGGCACCTTGGTGCTAACCGGCGGTGAAGCCTTGACGGCACTGGAAATCGCCCGCATCGCGGCCCGTATCCTGCATCGCCCCGTGGGGATATCGCATCATTCCGCTTCGGTTTTTCCACCGCATATCGGAGCTTTCGAACAGAAGGCGATTGGTGAATTCGGCCAACTTATCCGCGAGGGCCTCGCGGCCCCCGTCAACGACAACATCGAACGGATTACCGGTCGTCAGCCCCGCAGCGTGGAGGCCTATTTGCGCGCCCGGCTGGCAGCGACCACCCCGCAGGGTAATCATTCCGAGGGAGAAAAGACATGGCGCTGACTGTTTCACTGCCTGAAGGTCCCGAACTGAAAAGCCCCACTGATTTCGAAGACAGCCCGCTCAGCCGCGCGGTGAAGCAGCCACTGATGCTGGGGCTGTTCCTCAATCTGCAGGACATCAACTTCTCCAGCCTGCCAACCAGCAATAGCTGGACCTTCGACTACAATGCGGAACTGGTGAAGCGCGCGGAGGAGCTTGGTTTCGAAATCGCCTTCAGCCGCACGCAATGGCTGCCCAAGGGCGGTTATGACGGCGAATCCTCGCTCGACAGTTTCATTGCGCTGGGCGCCATGGCGGCGGTCACCAAGAGCATTCTTCTGATCTCCACCATTCATGTGCTTTACGGTCCCCTGCATCCGCTTCATCTCGCCAAATATGGCGCAACGCTGGATCATATCGCCAGGGGACGATGGGGCATCAACATCGTCACCGGCCATCGCGCCATAGAGCATGAAATGTTCGGCTGGCAGCGGATCGACCATGACAAGCGCTACGACATGGCGGACGAGTTGTTCGATGTGCTGCATCGCCTGTGGGGAGAAACCGAAAACTTCTCCTACGAGGGCAAGCTTAACCCCTGGGCCATCAACAACGGCTGGATAACGCCGAAGCCCGCCTTTGGCCGCCCGCCGCTGGTGACGGCGACCGGCTCGCCGGCCGGTATCGATTTCGCCGCCCGCCATTCCGATCTGGTTTTCGTTACCTCGCCCGGCGGCGCGCATATCGACAGCGCGCTGGAAACGCTTCCCGATCATATCGCCACCATCAAGAACCGCGCCAAGGCCTATGGCCGTCAGGTGAAGACGCTCATCAATCCGATCATCGTCAGCCGCGATACGGAGAGGCAAGCGATCGCCTATGCCGACGCCATCGAGGCGGGAAAACCGCAGCCCGGCACCCGTGCCTTTGCGACCAACAATTACGACAGCGACGCCCATGCCTGGCGGGGTCGCGGCGATGCGCGCCACAAGCAGGGGCGCAATCTCGGCGGCAATATCGAAATCATCGGCTCGCCGGAGCAGGTGGTCGAGCAGCTTGTCGGCTTGAAAAAGGCTGGCATCGATGGCGTGCAGCTGAATTTCTACGATTTCCGCGAAGATCTCGAATATTTCGCTGAGCGCATTCTGCCCTTGATGAAGGAGGCTGGCCTGAGGCTCTGACGCCTCTCCGGCCTCAGATTTCCAGTTCTGAAGCTTAGCACTTCGCAATCACAGAGATTGCGAGAACGATCTTTTTTGCCCTGAGGAGATACCGTGAATATTGCCGTCGATCCCGTCAAAACGCCCGCGCCGAAAGTCATAGACCGGATCGGGACCTATGTTCCCGAACTCGTCTCCATCCGCCACGATCTGCACCAGCATCCTGAAATCGGTTTCGAAGAGGTGCGCACCTCCGGCATCGTCGCCGAGAAGCTCACCTCCTGGGGCATCGAGGTGCATCGCGGTTATGGCAAGACCGGCGTGGTCGGCGTGCTGCGTGGCCGTCATGCTGGCAACCGTTCAATCGGGTTGAGGGCGGATATGGATGCCCTGCCGATGCCGGAAGAAACAGGGCTGCCTTATGCATCGGTCTATCCCGGTAAGTTCCACGGCTGCGGGCATGATGTGCACACCACCATATTGCTTGGCACCGCCCGTTATCTGGCGGAAACCCGTGATTTCGCCGGCACGGTGATTTTCATTTTTCAGCCCGCCGAAGAAGGACTGGGTGGCGCGCGCGCCATGATCGCCGATGGGTTGTTCAAGGATTTCCCCGTTGATGAAATTTACGGGCTGCACAATTCCTCCCATGCAGCACCCAACCATCTGAAGGTTTCGCCCGGCACCATTCTGGCAGGCGCCGATTTCTTCGATATCCGGCTGAAGGGCAGGGGCGCGCATGCGGCTCACCCGGATGTCTCGCGTGATCCGGTGCCGGCGACGGGTGAACTCATCCAGGCCTTGCAGACCATCGTCAGCCGCAATGTGCCGCCGACCGATCCGGCCGTCTTGTCGATCACCCGCATCGAGGCGGGATCTGCCTATAACGTCATCCCCGAAACGGCCTCGATTGCAGGCACGGTGCGGGCCTTCTCCGACAGCGTGCGCGAGACCATAAGGGGCCGAATCCGCACGATTTCCGATCACATTGCCGCCGCTTATGGGCTCACCGCCGAGGTGGATATTCGCGACATATTCTCGGTTCTGACCAATGACGACGCGTCGGTGGAGATTGTGGCCGGGGTGGCGCGCGAAGTTCTCGGAGACGAGCGCGTTTCCACCGAGCCCAGCCGCTTCATGGGCAGCGAGGATTTCGCCGACCTCCTGAAACATGCGCCCGGTGCGTTTTTCACCCTCGGTCATTCCGGCACCGTGCCGGCCCATAATCCCGGTTTCATTGTCGACGATGCCATCCTGCCGGTCGGCGCCACCTTGTTTGCCCGGCTGGTCGAAACCCGGCTGAAGCCTGCCTGAAAATTTGAAAACAAGCCTGCAAGAGGAAACATCCATGGATATTACAAGACGTAAGACATTGCTTTTGAGTGCTGCGCTAGGTGCGGCCATGCTGCTGCCATCCGCGCCGGTGCTGGCGGCGGAGACGCCGAAAAAGGGCGGCATTGTTACCCTTGCGGGCCTCGGTGAGCCGACGACGCTTGTGCCGCTTTCCGATTCCAATACGCGCACGCGCGCGATTTCCACCAAAATCCTGGAAGGATTGGTGCGCTTCGACAGCGAGTTCAAGCCGCATCCGGTTCTCGCAGAAAGCTGGGAAACCTCCGCCGACGGGCTGCGCTACACCTTCAAGCTGCGCAAGGGCGTCAAATGGCATGATGGCAAGGATTTCACTGCACAGGATGTGAAATTTTCCCTGCTTGCCTTCAAGAAGGTGGGCCCACGCGGCCGTATCACTTTCGCCAATGTTGCCGATATCGAAACGCCCGATCCGCTGACGGCGGTGGTGGTGCTTTCCAAACCTGCGCCTTATCTTCTGCGGGCGCTGACCGGTGGCGAAACGCCCATTTTGCCGGCCCATGCCTATGCTTCGGAAAACTACAATGAAAGCCCGAATGGCAACGCGCCCGTTGGTACTGGCCCCTTTGTGTTTGAGGAATGGAAACGCGGCAGCTATGTGAAGCTCAGGAAAAACCCGAACTACTGGCAGGCCGATCTTCCCTATCTAGATGGCTTCGTGGCGAGGTTCGTCGCTGACGCGGCCTCCACCACCATCTCGGTGGAAACGGGCGAGGCGGATTATACCGCCGATGTCTCCTACAGCGATCTGGAGCGTTTGCGGCAGAATCCCAAGCTTTCGGTGGAGGTCTATACCGACTCCTATCTCAATAACGCCGCCATATTCGAGTTCAATCTGGAGAACCCGATCCTCGCGAAAAAGGAGGTGCGGCACGCGCTGGCACATGCCATCGACCGCAATTTCATCAACGACGCGATCTTTTTCGGCACGGCGAAACCCGCCGGTTCGAACATTCCAGCGGTATTCACCGCCTATAATGACGAGAAGCCCTTTACCTATCCCTTCGATCTGGCCAAAGCGAATGAGCTGCTGGACAAGGCGGGGTATCCGAGGGGTGCGGATGGCACGCGTTTTTCGCTGCGGCTGGCCTTCCTGCCCTCCGACGTTTTCCGCAAAACCTCCGAATATCTACGCTCGTCCTTCGGCAAGCTCGGCGTGAAGGTGGATATCGTCGAAGGCGATCTCGCGACCTTCATCAAGCGCGTCTATACGGAGCGCGGTTTTGACCTGACGGTGAACGGCATCAGCCGGTTGTTTGATCCGACAGCGGGCGTGCAGCGGCTCTACTGGTCCGATGGCATCAAGAAACCCGCGCCATACGTCAATGCCGCCCACTACAACAATCCCAGGGTGGATGATCTTTTCCGCGCCGCTGCGATTGAAGTGGATGAAACGAAACGGGCGGGGCAGTTCCACGATATCCAGAAAATCACCGGTGACGAATTGCCGAATTTCTCTATCGTCGCCCTGCCGACCGTCATTCTGCGCAACACCAGCCTGCAGTCTCTCGTCACCACCATCGACATTGCCTATGGCGATCTGTCGACGGCCTGGAAGAACGAGTGAGCGTTTTGCATATGGCAATAAAAAACCCGGCAATTTTGCCGGGTTTTTTATTGCTGAAAACGGCCCTCCGGCCTTTTTTCACTATCGCGGGATAACGGCGTTTTCGGGAAAAACGTTGCCTTTGGAACAGGCCGGCAGGAACGGTGATGCCAATTATCGGAACTCTAAAAAAATCAATTTCTTCAATAATTTAGGGCGAAGGAATTCTTCGTTTTGCGGGAAGAATAGCTTTCTGGACCTCTGATTTCTCTGCCTGCACTGTGTCCATGAAATCTCACCCGCACACGATGGATGCCATGGCCAAGGATACGCTTTTTTTGATCGCCCCCGGTTTTGAAGACCCCAAGCACCCCGGTGTCCGGTTCGTCTGCCCGCATTGTAACCAGATCGAAGGCCTGCTTGCCGCCTTTCCGGACCTTGCCGCCGGGATCGATATCCACCGGGTCGGTTTTCAGCGTCCGCGCGAAGCGGTCATCGCCGTCGTGGGTGAGGAAAACCAGTCGTTGCCGCTGTTCGTCTTTACCGGCGATGCACCAGCCGATGCGACGACCAAAGGCGACACGCACTTCATTCAGGACACGAAACGCATTTTGCAAATCCTCGCCGAGCGTCACGGGTTCCCGCAACTGCACTGAGATGCCGCACCCCGCACATCGGATTTTTATCGGAGATAGACATGACCTTTTCCAGACGCCAGTTTCATAAAATTGCACTCGCCGCTGGCGCTTTCGTGGCGCTTCCCGGCGGTTCTTTCGCTGCTGCTGAAGAGCCCGTTTCGGGCGGTACGCTCAAGATCGTCTATTTTCCCGAGCCGACGCAGCTCGTGGCAATCAATACCAGCGCGGGCGGTCCGCAGTTCATTGGCTCGAAGATTTATGACGGGCTTTTGACGTACGATTACGAACTTTCGCCTAAGCCGAGCCTTGCCAAAGAATGGAGCGTTTCCGCCGACGGGCTGGAATATGTCTTTCATCTGCAGCCGAATGCGAAGTTCCATGACGGCAAGCCGGTGACATCGGCGGATGTGGAGTTCTCGATCCTGCGGCTGAAGGAAGCCCATCCGCGCGGCCGGGCGACTTTCTCGCATGTTGAAAGCGTCGATACTTCCGATCCGCTGGTCGCGAAGGTGAAGCTTTCCAAGCCGGCGCCGGGATTGATAACCGCGCTCGCCTCGTCGGAATCGCCTGTTGTGCCAAAGCACATCTTCGAGACCTTCAAGCCGACTGACAATCCAAAACCCGCCCAGATCATCGGCAGCGGCCCCTTCGTCCTGAAGGAATGGGTGCCGGGCAGCCATATTCTTCTGGAAAAGAATGCCGACTACTGGGACGCGTCAGGTCCTTATCTCGACCGCGTCATCATTCGCCTCATCAATGATGCGGGCGCTCGCGCGGCGGCGCTGGAAACCGGAGAGGGCGACATTGGCCCGAACCCGGTGGCGCTTGCCGATCTGGAACGGCTGAAATCCATCCCGACGCTGAAGGTGGATGACCGCATCTACGCCTATGCCGGCCAGCAGAACCAGCTCGTCATCAACCTTGAGAACGAATATCTCAAGGAATTGAAGGTGAGGCAGGCCATTGCCCACGCGATCGACGTTCCGGCGCTGATCGATACCGTGCTTTACGGTTACGCCGTGCCATCGCCCACGCCGATCAGCCCCGGCCTTGCGAAGTTCCACAATCCGGATATCGGTTTTGCGAAATTCGACGTCGCGCTGGCGGAAAAGCTGCTGGATGAGGCGGGCTTTCCGCGCAAGGATGGCGGCAAGCGCTTCAAGCTCAGGGTCACCACCAACCCGTTCAACCCGCAGACCTATTCGGATTTCATAGCGCAGGCGCTCTCCAAGATCGGCATCGAGGCGGATATCCAGAAATTCGATTTCGGCACCTATGTGAAGGTCGTTTATACCGATCGCGCCTGGGACCTTTCAGTCGAATCCCTCTCCAATACCTTCGATCCGACGGCTGGCGTGCAGCGTGTCTACTGGAGCAAGAACTTCAAGATCGGCCTGCCATTCTCAAATGCCAGCCACTACGCCAATCCGGAAGTGGACCGGCTGCTGGAAGCGGCCGCGGTGGAGCCGGATATCGAAAAGCGCGCAGCCTTCTTCAAGGAGTTTCAGGCCGTCGTCGCCAAGGATCTTCCCGTCATCAATCTCGTTTCGCCAATCCAGCCGGTCGTCGGCAGCGTCCGCATCAAGGATTACGCGACAGGGGCGGAGGGGCTCAGCGGCAATCTCGCCAAAGCCTGGGTGACGAAGGAGGCGTAAGCGCATCCTCACCTCTCGTTTAAAGCCGCGTCAAAGTTGAAAAGGGTTCATCGCCATGAGCAGAAAATCCGAGAAGCTGGTCCTCAATGCGTTCATCTATCCGGGTGGGCACCATGAAGCAGCCTGGCGCCACCCCGAGTCGGAGCCACTGCGCGTCACGGATATAAGGCTCTACCAGGATATCGCCCTCAAGGCCGAGGCGGCAAAGCTGGATGCCATTTTCTTTGCCGATGCGCCGGTGCTGGACGCCAATATCCGCTATGCCGCCCGGCACCGGCTGGAACCGATCACCATGCTGGCGGCCTTGGCGGCCGTCACCGAAAAGATCGGCTTCATTGCGACGGCCTCCACTACCTATTACGAGCCCTACAATCTCGCGCGGCTGTTCGCCTCGGTCGATCATATCAGCGGCGGCCGGGTGGGCTGGAACATCGTGACGACCTCGGCCGATGCGGCTGCCGGAAACTTCAATCTCCAGCAGCATCCGCCGCATGCCGACCGTTACCGGCAGGCGACTGAGTTCGTCGATGTGGTGACGAAGCTCTGGGACAGCTGGGAAGACGATGCCATCGTCGCCGACAAGGAGAGCGGTCTTTTCGCCGATACCGACCGCATCCATCCCGCCAGTCACGAGGGCGAGTTCTACCGGGTGCGGGGCGCGCTCAACCTGCCACGCTCGCCGCAGGGCAGGCCGGTCTATGTGCAGGCCGGCTCTTCGGAGGACGGCCGTGGCTTTGCTGCCCGGTATGCCGAGGCAATCTTTACCGCGCATCAAACTCTGGAGAGTGCGCGGTCTTTTTATTCCGACATAAAGAGGCGCGTGGCGGCCACGGGGCGCAATCCCGCCCATGTGAAAATCCTGCCGGGGATCAGCCCCTTCATCGCCTCCACCGAAGAGGAGGCGCGAAAGCTCGAGGCGAGTTTCAACGATCTCATCCAGCCGGCCTTTTCGCTTGGGCAGTTGCAGCGCATTACAGGCATTGATCTCTCATCGGCCGATCTCGATCAGCCGTTGCCGAAGGAGGCGGTGGAAGCGACGCGCGCGCAGGCGGACAGCAGCCGGCATCAATTGGTTCTCGATGTCATCGACCGGGAAAATCCGACGATCCGGCAATTGCTGCACCGGCTTGCCGGCGGGCGCGGGCACAAGGTGATTTCGGGAACGCCGGAACAGGTGGCAGACTGGATAGAGACCTGGTTCCGTGAAGGTGCTGCCGACGGCTTCAACATCATGCCGCCATGGCTGAATGGCGGGTTCGATATTTTCGTCGACGAGGTCGTGCCGATCCTCAAACAGCGCGGGCTGTTCCGCGAGGATTACGAGGGCGACACGCTGCGTGATCATTACGGCCTGCCCCGGCCGGAAAACATCCATACGACCAGGGAGTTGCAAAGGGAACGCGCCTGATGTGGGACGGGCGTGTTCAGGCGGCGGCTTCGAGAGAGCGTGTATCCTCGCGCAACAAGGCGAGTAGAGATGCGATTTCCGGCAGCCGCCGCCTGTCAGGACTGGTCAGAAGATGATACCGGCTGGCGGTCGGCTGAGGCACACCGAAAGGTGCGATCAGACGGCCGGTTCGAAGCTCTTCGGAAATGAGCGAGTGGCGCGCAAGGCCGATGCCGTGGCTGGACAAGAGTGCCTCTATCAGCGCGGTCTGACGCGAAAAGCGCGGTCCTGCTGCGGAAAGCCGAAGCGGAATGCGGCAGGCGCGCAGCCAGTTTGCCCATTCGAAGGCAGCATCGGTGCCGTTGCCGCGCAACATCGCAAAAGAGATATCCCGAAGCCGCTCGGGTTCACCACCAAGCTGGTAGCGGGTCGCAAAATCCGGAGTGCAGACGGCACTGACGGTGTCGGTAAAAAGCGGTTCGTGGATGAAACCGGGGATTTGTCCGTGGGTCGCTACGATCGCGCAATCGGCATCGAAATGGGTGAGGTCGATGGTATCGCCCTCGAGAGATTCAATCGAGATATCTACGTCTCCAAGGGCTGGAACGATGGTTCCCAACCGCGGCGCCAGCCATCGGGCCGCAAAACAGCCTTCCGCCAGAACCTTCATCTGCCGCCGGCCGCCGGAGGCCATGAGATCGGAAAGGCTGCCAATCATCGTCTCGAAAGCGTCCGCAAGGCCGGGGTAAAGCGTGCTGCCGGCCTCGGTCAGCACCAGTTCGCCGCGCTGGCGGCTGAAGAGTGTTTGCCCGAGATGGGTTTCGAGAATGCGCACCTGCTGGCCGATTGCGGCAGTCGAGACATGCAGTTCTTCCGCCGCCCGCGAGAAGCTGGCGTGACGCGCGGCCACGACAAATGCGCGCAGGGCCGTCAGCGGCGGCAGCCGGGAAAGCGTCGGCAACCGGAAAGCCGCTCTTGCGACCGAAGGAGGGATGAATTCCGTTCTCATGGCCGTTTTCCCTTCATGGCTAGAATACACGGCCTTCCCTAAGGTGCGTCGTGGTGCCGTTGAGATAGTAGTCGCCGATGACACGCGCCTTGTGGGCAAGCGGATTGTGGTTGTAGACCGTGCGGATGTTGCGCCAGTGGCGGTCGAAATTCCGCTCGCTGGACGTCGCCGATCCGCCGCCCAGTTCGTAAAGGTTGGTGGCGACCGTCAGCGAAAGCTGCGATGCGATGATCTGGGTACGGGCGGTGGCGAGAGAACCTTCCAGCAAAGCCGCTTCTATCGCCTCTTCGTCGCCGCTGGAAAAGGCGGCGGCGGTCCTGTCGAGCGTTCTTGCCGCCTCGCGGATCAGCGTCTTGACGGCGAAGGCACCGGCGCTGATCTCTCCGAGCATCTTCTGCACAAAGGGGTCCTGATTGGCGGTTTCGGCGCTGCTGTGGAGCGTGGTGCGCGCCTGGCGCAGAACATAGTCGATGCCATCGTTGAGTGCACCCTGAACGGCACCGGCGGCAGAGGCAGCGAGATGCAACTGTCGCATGGCCGAGCTGTGGCGCCCGATCTGGCTGCCGAGCTTGCGGGTCGTCAGTTCATGCGGGAGAACCTCGACATTTTCAAGCAAAACGCCGCCGCTTGCCGTCATGCGCTGGCCCATGCTGTCCCAGTCGTCGAGAATGGTGATCCCGGGCCGATCAAGCGGAATGAGGACGCCGATCGGCTGTTCGTCGTCGCCGACAGCGCTAAAGGTGCCGAAATCTGCGAAGGCGGTGCCGGTCGCATACCATTTGCGGCCGTTCAGACGATAACGGTCGCCATCGGCGCTGAGGCGCGTGGTGATTTCGCCGGGGCGTTTGGTGCCCTGTTCCGTGCTGGCGCCCGCAAAGAGCTTGCCGGTGAGGACATTTTCCAGGTGCCGCCGATCCTCGAGCTCGATCGGTGTGAGAGCGAGGTTTTCGGTGAAATTGAAATGGCTGCGGAGTGCGTGCGGAATATTGCTGTCGGCTTCCCCGAGGATCATCAGCACTTCTATATAGTCCGCAATCGAGCCTCCCGGCCCACCCTTGGCCTCGGGGATGCGCAGCGTGCCGATCCTGGCTTCTTTGATCAGGCCGAAGATTTCGAAGGGAAGTTCCCGCTGACGCTCACGGCGAGCGGCATCCTTGGCGGCAACAGCCGCAATGTCCCTGGTGCGGGCCAGAATGTCGTCTCGGCTCGGCACGCCGGAATTATCGGTGGTTGCGGTCTGTATTTTAGGATTGGACATTGCGGATTTTCCCTGAGCGGATGTGATGACCTGCGGCACGGTCGCGCCGCAGGCATTTTCTTCTGGACGATCAGGCGACCGCGCGCGGCTTGACGACCGGGCGGGGAGCCGGTTCGATATTGCGCGGCACGCGGCCTTCGACGGGATGGCTCGGATCGTTGAAGCCGGGTGTCGAGGGATGGCCTGTCGTCACAAGGCTGTCGACCAGCGCCTCGTCTTCCGCATCGATCTTCACATCGAGGGCGCGGACGTAACCGTCCCAATGGTCTTCAGTACGCGGGCCGGTGATCGCGGCGGTGACGAACTTGTTGTTCAGCACCCAGGCGAGCGCAAAATCCGCTGCCGAAACACCCTTTGATGCGGCGTGCGCCGCAACCTTCTGGGCGATTTCGACCGACTCGGGGCGCCATTCGGTTTCCAGAACCCGCTTGTCGCCACGGCCGACACGGGTATCTGCGCCCGGCTGCTCACCCGGCTGATATTTCCCGGTCAGCACGCCACGTGCCAGCGGCGAATAGGAAACGACGCCCAGCCCGTAATTATGTGCCGCGGGCAGCTGCTCGGCTTCGGCTGTGCGGTTGACGATGTTGTAGAGCGGCTGGCTGGCGATAGGCCGGTCGATGCCGAGCTGATCGGCCAGATGCGAAATTTCGGCGATGCGCCAGCCCCGGAAGTTGGAAACGCCGAAATAGCGCAGCTTGCCCGCACGGATGAGATCGGCAATGGCGCGTACCGGCTCTTCCAGCGGCGCGTCGAAGACGGCGCGGTGGAAATAGAGGATATCGATGTAGTCGGTGTTGAGACGGCGAAGCGAATTCTCGACGGTCTCGATCACCCATTTGCGCGAATGGCCGCCAAGGTTCGGACCCTTGGTGTGGGAATTGACGAATTTCGTTGCCAGAACCCAGTGATCGCGACTGGCCTTGATACCGCGACCAACGACTTCTTCCGACTTGCCGTCGTGATAGACATCGGCAGTGTCGATGAAGTTGATGCCCTGCTCGCGTGCCTTGTCGATGATGCGGAAGGCCACGTCATCCGGCGTCGGGCCTCCGAACATCATCGTGCCGAGGCTCAGCGGTGAAACTTTCAGCGCGCTGCGTCCGAGATAGCGATAGTCGACCATTATGGTTGCTCCTTCAGTTTATTGGGCATGGTGGCAAGCCACGGCGTGGTTCTTGCCGAAAAGGGTGTAATCCGGCGCTTTTTCGCGACAGAGATCGGTGGCGAGCGGGCAGCGGGTGTGAAACCGGCAGCCGGATGGCGGGTTGTGGGGGCTCGGCAGGTCGCCGGAAATGGGCGCTGCCTGCTTGCGGCGCGCGGGATCGGGAACGGCTGCGAGAAGCGCACGGGTATAGGGGTGTTTCGGCGAGGCCCAAAGCTCCGCGGTCGGCGCGCTTTCCACGATCTTGCCGAGATACATGACCAGAACGCGATCGGAAAAATAGCGTACGACCGAAAGGTCGTGGGATACGAAGAGATAGGACAACGAAAGCCGTTTCTTCATCTCCACCAGAAGGTTGAGGATCTGCGCCTGGATGGAAAGATCGAGCGCCGAGACAGGCTCGTCGCAGACGACCAGTTCCGGCTCGAGAACGAGCGCCCGGGCAATGCCGATGCGCTGGCGCTGGCCGCCGGAAAACTCGTGCGGATAGCGGTCGAGTGCATCAGGCGGCAGACCCACCTGCGCGACGATCGCCTCGACGATCTCCCGCTGTTGCTCCCTGTCGCCAATGCCGTGCACCTTCAACGGCCCGGTAAGGATGGTTCGCACCGTCTGGCGTGGATTGAGCGACGCGAATGGGTCCTGAAAGATCATCTGGATGCGGCGGCGGATGCCGCGCAGCTGCGACGACGACATCGCCGTGACATCGGCGCCCTTGAAGGTGATCCTGCCGGAAGTGGGCTCCACCAGCCGCATCAGCGACTTGCCGAGCGAGGATTTGCCGCAGCCTGATTCACCCACCAGCGCCACGGTCTCGCCCGCCTCGATGTCGAGCGACACATCGTCGACGGCGCGGACTGTTCCGCGTCCTCCCGAATAGTGGGTGGAAAGACTATGCACTGACAAGAGCGTCATCGGATACCTCTTGGGATGTGGGGGATACGAAGGGGCAGGCGGCGTAGCGGCCTTCCGAGACGAGCCTCAGCGGCGGTACGAACTGCCCGCAGAAACCGCGGGCGCTCGGACAGCGTGGCCGGAAGGCGCAGCCGCGCTCGCCCGTAGCGGAAACGATTGAACCCGGAATTTCGATGAGTGGCCCGTCGCGATAATGCTGGCCGTCTTCAGCGCGCGGAGAGGCAGCCAGCAGGCCGCGCGTATAGGGGTGGTAAGGATTGGAGAAAACCGGTTCAGGCAATCCTTCTTCCACCTTGCGGCCGGCATACATGACCATGACCCGATCGGCCCATTGCGCCACAATGCCAAGATCGTGGGTGATGAGGATGACGGCCATGTTGAGATCGCGGCGCAGATTGTCGAGCAGCTGCAGGATCTGCGCCTGTATCGTCACGTCGAGCGCGGTCGTCGCCTCGTCGGCGATCAGCAGTTTGGGATTGCAGGCAACGCCGATGGCGATCATGACGCGCTGGCGCATGCCGCCGGAAAGCTGGTGCGGATAATCGTCCACGCGGCGCTGAGCGTCGGGAATATTGACGAGGTCCAGAAGCTCGATGGCGCGTTTGCGCGCCTGGTGCCTGTCGATCCTTTCATGGATGCGCAGCACCTCGACGATCTGTTCGCCCACCGTCAGGACGGGGTTCAGCGATGTCATCGGTTCCTGAAAGATCATGCCGATATCGCGGCCGCGAATGCCGCGCCATTGCCGCTCGGAAAGCGGCAGGAGATCGCGGCCTTCGAGCAGAACACGCCCGCCGGTTTTTGCATGCGACGGCAACAGGCCGATCAGGCCGAGCGCAGTCAGCGATTTTCCCGAGCCGCTTTCGCCGACGATTGCCAGCATTTCGCCGGACTCCACATCGAAGCTGACGCCCTTGACCGGTTGGGCTGAGCCGAAGCTGACGGAGAGATCGTGGACTTCGATAAGTTTGCTCATCGGCGTTCCTCCGAAAAACGGGGGTTTAGCGCATCGTTGAGACCGTCGCTGATGAGGTTCAGCGAAATGACGGTGAAGACGATGGCGAGGCCGGGAAGGGCGGTCAGATACCAGGCGGTGCGAATGACGTCGCGTCCCGACCCGATCATCGAACCCCAGGAAACACGGTTGGGGTCGCCAAGTCCCATGAAGGAAAGGGCTGCTTCCATGAGGATCGCACCCGCCACCATGACGGAGGAGGTGACGATGATCGGCGGCAGGGCGTTGGGCAGAATTTCCTGAAACACGATACGCGCATGGCCATAACCGAGGCTTCGTGCGGCAAGCACATAGTCCTTCTCGCGGATGGCGCGGAATTCGGCGCGGGTCAGGCGCGCAACAAGTGGCCAGGTAATGATGCCGATTGCCGAGGTTACCGTGGTGACCGAAGGCTGGGCGATGGCGACGAGCACCACCAGCAGCACGAAGTTCGGCAATGTCTGGAAGATTTCGATGATCTTCACGAGAATATCGTCGATGACGCCACCGAAATAACCGGCGAAAGCACCAATTGTTATGCCGATCGTCAGCCCGATCAGGGTGGCAACGACACCGACGGTGAGCGAGATGCGTGCGCCGTGCACAATGCCCGCCAGCACATCACGCCCCATGGAATCGGTGCCGAGCGGATAGGCTGGATTCTGGCCGGGCCAGAGGAAGGGGCGGGCCACCATTTCCAGCGGATCGCCCGGATAGATCAGCGGGGCCGTGACAGCGGCGATGAGGACGGTGGCAAGGAACAGCAGCCCAACGATAGCGTTGGGATTGGTCAGGAAAATCTTCAGTTCCCGCCGCAAGCCGCGCCGCGGCACGGAGACGGAGCGGGCTGAAAGCGCGTCCGGCGCATGGATATAGGGCCAGACTTTTTCTTCAGGTTTTTTAGGTTTGGGATTGCTCTCTTCGGCACTGAGTTCGGCCGCGTCGAGAACTGCTGATGTCTGGGAGGAATTCATCGGCTTTCTCCGATGCGGGGGTCGAGCCATGCCTGCAACAGGTCCACGGCGGCATTGACAATGATGACGACAAGGGAAGACAGAAGCAGAATGCCGAGCAGCACGCTGAAATCGCGGGCCATGACGGCCTCGAAAGCAAGACGGCCAAGGCCTGGCCAGCTGAAGACGGTCTCGACCACGACCGCACCGCCCAGCAGGCCGCCAATATGCATGCCGGCCATGGTGGTGATCGGGATGAGCGCGTTGCGCAGAATATGGCGTGTGGTGAGCCGGAAGGGTGAAACGCCTTTTGCCCGTGCCGTGCGCACATAGTCCTGGGATTTGACTTCCAGCATCGCCGCGCGCGTGAGGCGGGCATAAATCGCCAGAAAATAAAGCGCCAGCGAAAGGGCGGGGAGAACGATATAGCGCAGCCTGTCCAGAAGGGCGTCGAGGCCGGTGAGGCTGCTGCCGATGGTGCTGTCGCCGCCAGACGGAAGCCAGCCGAGCTTGACCGAGAAGGTGAGGATAAGCATCAGGCCGATCCAGAAGCCCGGCACGGAATAAAAGATTAGCGAGCCAATCGAAATGATCCGGTCCGGCAGCTTGCCGGAAAAGAGCGCCATGATGGAGCCGAGGAAAACGCCGACGAAAATCGCAATGCCAAGTGCTGCTCCCATCAGCGCCAGCGTGCCGGGCAATCGCTGGCCGATAAGATCGGCGACCGGCATGCCGTAGCGGGGTGAAAAGCCGAGGCTGAACTGGGCCAGATTGCCGAGATAGTTCATGAGCTGATGGACGACCGGCAGGTCGAGCCCGAAGCGTGAGCGAATTTCGGCCATGGTCTCGACGGTCGCCGAACCCGCTTCCGCGGCCAGCACGTCAGCCGCATCACCAGGCGCCAGCTGCAGCAGGAAGAAGTTCAGGATGACGATACCGAGAACCGTCGGGACGGCCTGAATGGCCACCCGCCTTGCCTGCGATAAAATCCGTTTCGAATTCGACATCGGCTCCAGTCCATTCGCTTGAAAACATGAAATCGGCCCGTAAAGGCGTTGGTATTAGTTGACTAATTTTATGGAATTTGTCAAAGAGTAATAGAATTATTTTCTGAAATTTACGGAAAAATGCGCCATAAAGAAAAGATAATTCCTATTTATGAGAATGGTTGGTGCTTCATGCCAATCTCACTCTCGTCTGCGGAACAAACTTCTTCCCAAGCGCGGCCGTTCAGTTTTGCCGGTTTTTCGCCGGTTCAATTAAGGAGAGGTATCGCATGACTGTTTTCAACCAGACGACGCGCCGCGGATTTCTGCTGGCGTCGGTGGCGCTTGGCGTGGTGTCGTTGCCGGGGCTGAAGCTCAACGCAGCAGAGCCGGCAAGCGGCGGAACGGCCACTTTGCTCATCTCATCGGAGCCGCCGGTTCTGACGACGATCGCGCACACGGCCTATAATTCCGTCTACATATCGCCCAAGGTCACGGAAGGGCTGCTGACCTATGATTTCGACCTCAATCCCAAGCCGCTGCTGGCCAAATCATGGGATGTCAGCGGCGATGGCCTGCGTTACACCTTCAATCTGAGACCCGGTGTAAAATGGCATGACGGCAAGCCTTTCACATCTGCCGATGTGGCGTTCTCCATCAACACCATCAAGGAAGTGCATCCGCGCGGGCGCAATACCTTCCTGAACCTCACCAGTGTCGAGACCCCGGATGATCTGACGGCCGTGCTGGTTCTTTCCAAGCCTGCGCCGTATCTGATAACAGCGCTTGCCGCTGCTGAAACGCCTATCGTGCCCAAGCATCTTTATGAAGGCACGAAAGTTACCGAAAATCCCATCAATCTCGCGCCTGTTGGCACCGGCCCGTTCAAGTTCAAGGAGTGGGTGCGGGGCAGCCATATCGTTTTTGAGCGCAATGCCGATTACTGGGATGCGCCGCGCCCCTATCTCGACAAGCTGATTGTTCGCTTCATTCCTGATGCTTCGGCCCGGGCGATTGCCATCGAAACCGGTGAAATCGATCTCGCTCCGAGCACCCCGGTCGCCTATAGCGATCTCGACCGCCTGAAGGAACTACCGAGCCTCGGCTTCGAGACCAATGGCTATCAATATACCAATTCGATCAGCCGCGTGGAGTTCAACCTCGAGAAGGACGTGTTCAAGGATGTCCGCGTCCGCCGCGCCTTCGCGCATGTCATTGACCGTAACGTCATTTTCAACACGGTCAATTATGGCTATGGTGCGACGATTACCGGACCGATCAATCCGAAGCTGACGAAATGGTTCGTGGACGATCTGAAGACCTATCCGATCGATCTGAAGGCGGCCGAAGCGCTGCTGGACGAGGCGGGATACAAGCGCGGTGCGGATGGCATCCGTTTCAAGCTCAATCTGGACTATGTGCCGAGCACCGAGGCCTATCCGCGTGGCGCGGACTATATTCGCCAGGCGCTGGCGAAGGTCGGTGTGGATGTGACGGTGCGGACGCAGGATTTCGCCACCTATACCAAGCGCATCTACACGGATCGCGATTTCGATTTTGCCTATGAGGGCATGAGCAATCTCTTCGACCCGACCGTCGGTGTGCAGCGGCTATACTGGTCGAAAAACTTCAAGAAGGGCGTGCCCTTCTCAAATGGCGCCGCCTACAGCAACCCCAAGGTGGATGCGCTGCTGGAAGCTGCCGCTGTCGAGATCGATCCGGACAAGCGCGTCGCGCAATGGAAGGAAATACAGCAGATCCTCGTCGATGACGTTCCTGCCATCGACATCGTTGCGGCACCTGAAATCACCATCTTCAACAAGCGCATTGCCGATCACACGATCGGTGCCGAAGGCGTCGCGGGCAGCCTGGCCTTCGCGCATATCGCGGCATCCTGATCGTCTCGCCAGCCCCTGCCCGCCGTTTGCGGCGGGTAGGGATATCTCCCTTTCGTCGACGGGCACCGCAGCATCGCTTTCTGGTGTCATCGTTTTCATCGAGGCCAAAGCCATGAGCACGACACTTTCTGAAATCTGGTACACACGTTGCCCGGTGCCCACGCCCGTGGGGCTTGCGGCGCAGCTCGGTTATCTCGCACAGACCTTCGAGGATGTCGGAATATCGCTGAAATCCATCATCGATTCACCGGATCGTTCTGTGCGGCAGAGCCACTTCAACCACACGCTGGAATGGTCCTTCCGCCACGGCGGTAATGTGCCCCCTATCCGCGCCCGCTCGGAAGGGCGCAATACGCGTCTTATCGGCATTACCTGGACCGATGAGTTCCAGGCGATCATCACCCTTCCGGAAACCGGTATCCGCTCGCTTGCCGATCTCGTCGGCCGCCGTTTCGGTGTGCCGCGCAGACCTGATGGGATTGTCGATTTCATGCGAGCGACAGCATTGAAGGGAATCGTTTCGGCGCTTTCGCTGGAGGGCCGTAAGGTCGAGGATGTCGAGCTGAAGGATATCGTGATCAAGGATTCCGTGCTGGCGACACAGGAGGGACCATCCCTTTTCGGCCTGAAGCGGCGACAATCGTTCGGTGAGGAGATCATCGCGCTGTTGCGAGGTGAGGTCGATGCGATTTTCGTCAAGGGTACTGCCGGTATCGCCGCCGCGAACCTGATCGGCGCCGTGCAGGTGGCGGAATTCGGTTTTCACCCCGACCCGAAGATACGTATCAACTCCGGCTCTCCCCGCGTGCTGACAGTCGACGGTCGGCTTGCCGATGAGCGCCCCGATCTAGTGGAGCGGCTGGTTGCCGCCATTGCCAAAGCCTCGCTCTGGGCGGAGCAGCATCCGGAAGAGACCCGCCGTTTTATCGCGCGCGAGGCGGGTGCGACCGAAGAGCAGGTTCTGGCCGCCAACGGCCCGGATGTCCACCGCCATCTAGGTCTTAGCCTCGATGCGGACCTCGTCGCCGCCGTCGGCCATTACAAGGATTTCCTGCATCAATGGGGTTTCCTTGAAAACGACTTCGATCTCGCTGCGTGGATCGATGACCGTTTCGTCACGACCAGTGAAAGGGCGGTGGCATGAGCGGCGCTTTATCCGCCGTTCCGAGCCCGGAGCAGCACTTGAATCCCGTCGCCATCGCAACCGCGCTCGCCGAAGATTTCAGCCTGACTGCGGCGGAGTATGACAAAAGCGGCGAATTCGCCGCCGGTAATTTCGAGGCGCTTTTCAAGTCTGGCCTGCTTGGTCTCGTGACGGCTGAAAAGGACGGTGGCTGGGGGGAGGGCATGGAAACCGCGCATGCCGTCATCGCCGCCATTGCCAAGGGTGATCCGTCAACCGCCCTCATCCTTGCCATGCATTACAGCGTTCATGCTGCCATCCGGCGCGGCAGGTGGCCGGCAGATCTCGCGGCAAAGGTGCTGGCCGCCAATAACAGGGAGCGGGCGCTTCTGAACAATGCACAGGCAGAGCCGGGGATCGGTTCCCCGGCCCATGGCGGCCTGCCGGAAACGACGGCGCGGATCGAGGGCGATTTCTGGGTGGTCAATGGCCGCAAGAGCTTCGTCACCGGCCTGCCGGGTCTGAAATGGGCGATTGTACTTGCCGTCACGACGGAAGAGGTGCCGCGCCTGATCCAGCTTCTGGTCCCGCTCGATGCGCCGGGCATCGGCCGGGAAAAGGCATGGGAAGCGACCGGAATGTATGCCACCGCCAGCGACGATCTCCTGCTTGAGAATGTGAGGGTGCCGCTCGCCGATATCGTTGCCGAACAGCCGGCGGACGAGCCGTTGCGGCGGGATGAGGCGGACGGTTACAATTTCTTCGTGCTGCTGGCCTCCGTCTATCACGGTGTCGCGCTTTCGGCGCGTGACGCCCTCTTGCGCCATCTGACAGGCCATGTTCCGGCAAGCCTCGGCGCGCCGCTGTCATCCATTCCCCGTATTCAGGAAGGTCTGGGCGAGATCGAGGTGCTTCTTGCGGCCAACAGGCGTCTGCTCCGCTCCGTCGCGCGTGATGTCGATGCGGGTGAGAGGGTAGGCACGGATGCGCTCGCCGTTCGTCATGTGGTGATCGACAATGCGGTGGCGGTGACGGATCTGGCGCTGGAGCTTGGCGGCAATCGCGGCCTTCGCCGGGACTATAATCTCGAGCGGCATCACCGCGACGCCATAACGGCAAGGGCGCATGCGCCGCAAAGCCACATGATCCGAACTATCCTCGGCCGTCAGAGCATCAAGGCTGTTGGCGGCTGACCGTAGAAGACATGGGCGGCTTTGTTTGGCAGACCGCCCATGTTGACGCCGCCCGCATCAGTCCCGGAGTAGCGGCAACAGCTTGTCGCCCTGCCGTTCAATTTCCTGAAGATAGGGCGTGTCGGAAAGCACGAAATGGGTGATGCCAAGCGCGCGGTATTTGCGCAGCGACGCGGCGACGTCTTCCGCCGAACCGACGAGCCATGTCGTTGCGGCACCGCCTCCGCCAAATTTGCCGGGTGCGGTATAAAGATTGTCGTCCAGCACATCGCTCTGCGTGTGCAGATCCAGCAGGCGGCGCTGGCCGACTGCGACACCTTGCAGATGATCGTTCCAGCGCACGCCATTGTTCGCAGCCATCTCCGCCACCTTTGTTTCCGCATCGCGCCAAGCCTCAGCCGTGGTTTCGCGCACCAGCGTGGTGATCCGCAGACCGAATTGCAGCGGCGGCAGGTCACGGCCGAGGGTCTCACTGAAATGTCTGAGACGTTCGATCCTTTCGCGCACGCCGGCGAGCGGTTCGCCCCAGAAGAGCTGGACATCGGCTTCAGTTGCGGCAACCTGTTCGGCGGCCTCGGACGCGCCGCCGAAATAAAGTTTGGGATGTGGCCGTCCGGCACTCTCGCTGATACGCGGCGAGACGGTGGAGTTCTTGACCCGGAAATGGTCGCCATTGAAAGTGACGTTTTCCTCAGTCCAGAGCCGCCGCACCAGCCGCATGAACTCCTTCGTGCGCGCATAACGCTGCGCCTGATCGCCTTCTTCGTCGCCATAGGCCGCAAGCTCGTCCCGGCCGGAAACGACATTGATTCGTACCCGGCCACCAGAAAGCTGATCGAGCGTGGCGGCGGCCGATGCGAGATTGGCCGGCTTCCAGTAGCCGGGGCGGATAGCGATCAGTGGCTCGAAAGTGGTGGTACGCGCGGTAAGCGACGCCGCAACCGTAAAGGTATCCGGACGCCCCCAGCCGGTGCCGATCAACGCGCCCTTCCAGCCATGGTTTTCCAGCGCCCTGGCATGGGTAGTTAAAGTATCGAGGCTGTTGTGGTTTTCGCTGACGGCGTCGCCCCGATGTCCGGGTTTGACGTCATTGGGGATGTACCAGAGAAATTCGCTCGTGCTGCTCACATTATCCGCCTGAATTTTCGCTTTATGTCGCGGTGGAATGGCCCTGCCGAGGCTCGGCATCTGCCATTTTGGGGTTCGGGAGGTTGAGGTCTCCGATAGTGCGAGAATGACAAACCGGCGGCGGCACGGCCAAGCAGCGGCGTTTCTTTTCGGATGCGGCAGAGGAAAAGCTTTCCGCGTCTTTTGCTCAATTAGAACATATTTTCTATGGAAAATATTTTAGGCAATGATTCCACATGCGCAGTTTTGAGGCCCGCTGCCGAGGACGTATTTTTTGCCAGAGCGGAATTGTATGGATCGATTTTTCTCGAGTTCGGAAAAGCTGAGCAAGGCAATAGTCGACTAAAATTGCGAAATTCACCATTCTTGGCACACCCCGCCCGCAAACCACGGAGTAGGCATGTGTACCACCTTGATTGTCCCCGGCCTCAACGGTTCGGATGAGGGGCATTGGCAGCGGCACTGGCTGCTGGAAGATTCGGAGGCGCAGCTGGTCGATCAGCAGAATTGGGAATGCCCGGTTCTTGAAGACTGGCTTGAGCGTCTGGAAGCGGCGCTCGCCGCAACCGAAAGCGCCTATATTGTCGCCCACAGCCTGGGTTGCCTGCTTGTCGCCAATATGGCGACACGACCCGTGGCCAGCAAAATCAGGGGTGCGCTTCTGGTGGCGCCCGCCCATCTCGACAGAGTGGAGGCAATGCATCCATGCATCGTCCGCTTCGGCGCATTTCCTCGGTCGCCGCTCGCCTTCCCCAGTCTCGTCGTAGGTAGCATGAACGACCCCTATATGAACCCGGACGAGTTAGCCCGCACCGCTGCTTACTGGGGAAGCGATATCGTCAATCTCGGCTCGGTTGGACACATCAATATTGCCGCCGGTTTCGGCCGGTGGTCCGAGGGCTATGCTCTTTTCGCACGCCTGAAAGCGGCGTCCGAAATCAAGGCCAGCAGATCGAAGAAGCGCGGATCACCCGTTCTGCACGGTGCGCTGCTGCAGGGTGATGCCGGCGCTCTATAGTCTTTTCGTCCCAAGTCCGTGCTTTGAGCGGCCATCGTGTCGGTGCCATTGCGATGACCCCTTTATTGGCGGTTCGAAACGGAATTTTTCCCGCTGCCGCAACCTTAGTCCACGTTTGCCGGCAATCCGCCAATTATAGAATAGTAATTTTATGGAAAATATTGACCAATCTGGGCGCTCGCCGGAGGATAGAGCGAATTGACCAAAGGAGGCGCACATGCCGCAGGGACTTCATGCGTTTACTGTCGATCTGTTCGGTCTGGCCAGGCGTAGGCCGCGAGGGGATGATCAGGGCAGGCTCCAGCCGCTGGATCATTCCGGTCGTATCAAGCGGGAAAAGAGCGATCTCGACCTTGAGCGGGAAGAGATTTACGAAATGAATTTCGCGATGCTCGGACTTTATCCGGTCCTCTGACACAGGGAGGCGAAAGGTTTGTTTTCGCTTCCCAGACCCATTTCCCAGCGGAGATAAACTCTCCTTGCGGCACGGAAATTGGAACAAAATTTCTTAAACGCGGCGGGGAATTGGCTACCCTTTTAGTACCCAGCCGAATTGCCCGATGGGCGGATTGCAAAGGACCTGTCGATGAGTACAGCTGACAAACCACTCGATTTTCTGTGGTTCATACCCACCTCAGGCGACGGCAGCTATCTTGGCTCCGACGATCTGTCACGTCCCGCCGATCCCGGCTATTTTCGGGAAATAGCGCAGGCTGCGGATCGGCTCGGTTATTCCGGGGTGCTTATTCCCACCGGCGTCGCCTGCGAGGAATCCTTCATCCTCGCGGCCAATCTCGCCGCCTATACCGAGAAACTGAAATTCCTCGTCGCTATCCGTCCGGGCGTTGCCTCGCCGGCCTATTATGCGCGGCTGGCCTCCACGCTGGACCGTGTTTCCCATGGTCGGCTGCTTCTCAACATCGTCGTTGGCGGCAGCGCGCAGGAGCTGGCTGGTGATGGCATCTTCCTGCCGCACGACGAGCGTTACGACCACGCTGACGAGTTCTTCCAGGTGTTCAATTCGTTGATCGAAACTGGCAAGGGAGATCTCGACGGCAAATATATCAAGGCACAGGGTGCCAGGCTCGGCCTGCCACCGGTGCAGGAACCGCGTCCGCCGCTTTATTTCGGCGGCTCCTCCGATGCCGGGATCGAGTTCTCGGCCGGTATCACCGACAAGTATCTGACCTGGGGTGAGCCGCCGGCACAGGTGGCGGAAAAAATCGCCAAGGTTCGCGCCGCCGCAGCGAAAAAAGGGCGAGAAGTGACATTCGGCATTCGCCTGCATTTCATCGTGCGCGAAACCGATGAGGAGGCCTGGGCCGATGCGGACAAACTGATTTCCAAGCTTTCCGACGAAACCATCGCTTCCGCTCAGGAGGCCTTCTTAAAGGCGTCGGATTCGGTCGGTCAGGCAAGGATGCGGGCGCTGCATAATGGCCGGCGTGACCAGCTTGAAGTCTCTCCGAACTTGTGGGCGGGAATCGGTCTTGTCCGCTCTGGCGCCGGCACCGCGCTGGTGGGTTCGCCGAAGACAGTTGCGGCGCGGCTGCGGGAGTATCAGGCGCTGGGCATCGATACCGTCATCGCATCGGGCTATCCGCATCTGGAGGAAGCCTACCGTCTATCCGAATTGCTGTTTCCGGAAATCGGGCTTGATGGGCCACGTAATCAGATCCGTTCGTCTTTCGGCACGAAACAGGTTTTCGGCGGCGGCGGCCACGGCGGTAACGTCAAGCTGGTATCCGGCTCGTGATCAATCGCCGGAAGGCAGGCGGCCCTGTCTTCCGGTTAGCCTTTCCTATGGGCGTCATTCGGCGGAGCGTTCACGGGAGAGCGGCATATAAAACATTATTTCCATAGAATATAAGTATTATGGAAAACGATGTCTATTTCACGCCCCGCCGCCGCTGCTAACTATTGAGCAACAAGCTGTTTTCAGGAGCGATCGATGACATTGCAATATGCGGCCAAGGATCAACAATTCATCAATCTCCGCGATCCCGTCTCTGGCAAGGCGCCGGATGCCGATAGCCTTAAGGCGGCGCTCAGGACGCTGGGCGGCGGTGTCAGCGTCATTACGGCGGGCGAGGGTGATGCGCGCACGGGTGCTACGGTAACATCCGCCACCGCCCTGTCGGTCGATCCGCCAAGAATTCTGGTTGCGCTCAACCGCTCCTCCTCCACATGGCCTGTGGTGCAGCGCTTCGGCCATCTGGCGGTGAATATTATCGGCCCGAACCATCAGTTCATCGCCAACCAGTTTGCCGGTGTTGGCGGTCTGAAAGGTGTGGACCGTTATCGCGGCGCGGAATGGACCCGTCTGGCGAGCGGCGCGCCCATCCTCGAGGACGCCGTTGCCGCGATCGATTGCACCATCGAGGAGGCGATCGAGCGCCACAGCCACGTCATCATTATCGGCAAGGTGGAGGCGATCCGCATCGGATCGGGTCACTCGCTGGTCTATCAAAACGGCCGTTATCATTCGCTGGACTGAGCTCCGGCCTTTCCGGCGCTTTCACTGGGTCATTCTTTGAGGGAGTTGAGCATGGGATCTGTCACGCCGCTCGGCGAAAGAATTCGTTTCGTGTCCCCGCGTCTCGGCGCGGATGGGGATGTACTGACCGTTGCCCGGACGATTGCCGAAAAATGCGCGGTGGAAAGTGCCGCACAAATCCACGCGCGGATTGCCCGTTCCGGCCTTCTCGCCCTCTCCGTTCCAAACGATCTGGGCGGGGCGGACATCACTAACGACGTTCTCTCGCAAGCTCTCTCGATTATTTCCGCGGCGGATGCGGAGGCGGCGCATGCGCTTGCCGAACACTTCACGGCGCTCGAATTCATCAGGAACGCCGGTAGCGAAGAGCAGCGCAAAACCCTCTTCGCCCGCCTCGATCTTGGTGAGACTTTTGCGCTTGCCTCATCTGACGCCGGCGTGGATCAGGCGGTTCTGTTGACTGGCGACGACTATGGCTTGCGGCTGCCCGATGACATTGCCCGATCTGTTACCTCAGATGCAGACTGGATCGTTGTCCCGGCAGTCAACGCGGCAGGGCAGGCCGTGCTCGTTGTTCTTCGCAATCGCCCGGATACATCATGGGACGGCCTGCTGCGCGCCGATCAGGTCGCGTTTCTTGCGCAGGGCGCTGGAAATCTGGCAGCCTCCGTTTTCATCCTTCTGAAGGCCGCCGTGGCTCTGGGTGAGAAACAGCGTGAGCTTTCAGCGTTGCTGATTGACAGATTGGCCGAGGAAGGTGATGCGCGCCCCCTTATCGGCGAAATATTTCTCGCAATCGAATTGCTGAAGGCACAGATTTCCCGCCTCGCGGCCAATATCGATGCGGCGCAGGTGGGGGCGGAAAGCGTGACCTTTCGCTCTGTCCGCAACAATGCCATCACGCTGGAAATTCTAATGGCCCGTCTCGGACTTATCGATGGTGCAAGCGAATCCGGGCTGATTGCGACCCTGGGAGACGATCTGCGCCGGCAGTAAACCGCGCTTATTCGCCTGCCGGAATAAATTGCGCGTCTTGTCCGCCTTTTGCCACGAATTGTGCGAGCGTCATATTGTCCAGGATTGTTGCGATGGCGTCCCGCACGTCCGTCATCGAAACCCTGACCTGACAGGTCTCGGGATCGTCGCAGTCGTCGCAGGCTTCAAAAGCGGTGCGGCTGGCACAGCGGATGGGTGCCAAGGGCCCGTCCAGCGTGCGGATGACCTGCCCGATCATGATTTCCGATGGCATTTTCGACAGCGAATAACCGCCATTCGGTCCCTTCTTGGAACGCAGAATGCCGCTGTTGCGCAGTTCCAGAAGAATAGTATCCAGAAATTTTTTCGGAATATTGTTGCGGGTTGCAATCTCGGTCACAAAGGCGGTCTCGCCCTGGGGCAACCGCGCCAGATCGACAAGAGCCTTCAGTCCGTATTTGCCTTTTTTGGTCAACATCGCATGATCCGCAAAGAGGGCCAGCACCTTCTGAGTGCCGGGTTATGGTGTTCTCAACTTACTAAGTAGTTTTTACCGAATTCCCGCGCAAGTCCGTTTCGTCCCGGCTCGATGCACAAAGCGGCTTTACACCATCGTTTTTCGCCCTGTTTCCTCATCGTTTCGGATTGCTTTGCCAAAGACGCCTGCCGAAACCATAGCGGGAAATAATATTTTCTCTGATCGCGTCGCAACGTGGAACGAACGTCCTTTATTACTATATAAAATCAGTAGACAAAGTATGCATCAAAAGACGTGCGAGGTGATGATGTATACTCTCAGTTTGCTGGACAAGAGCCCTGTTCCAACGGGTGAGAACGCGGCAAGCGCGTTCCGCGACACGATCAATCTCGCCAAACGCGCCGAAGAACTGGGCTATCGTCGATTCTGGGTGGCAGAACATCACAATTCGCCGGAGCTTGCCGGTTCCGCGCCGGAAGCGCTGGTTGCATGGATTCTGGCGAAGACCTCTCGTATCCGCGTCGGCTCGGGCGGCGTGATGCTGCAGCATTACAGCCCCTACAAGGTCGCCGAGGTTTTCAACGTGTTGTCGTCGCTCGCCCCCGGTCGGGTCGATCTCGGCGTCGGCAAGACACCGGGCGGGCTGCCGCTTGCGACGTCTGCCCTACAGCAGGCCTATGATCCCGCCCGCAAGCCGGATTTCGAAACGGCTTTTGGTGAACTTACCACGTTTCTCTCCGGTGCCGCGCCGCAGGGGCATGCGCAGGCCGGGTTGCAGGCAACACCGGTGCCGCCGGTTGCGGTGGAACGGTTTCTGCTCGGTGCCAGCCCGGAAAGCGCAAGGCTTGCAGCTTCCAAAGGATGGAATTTCGTCTTTGCCGGCCACCTCAATGGTGATCCGGAGGTTCTTCGCAGCAGCCTCTCGGCTTTCCGTGAGGAGAGCGGCGGCAGGGCGCCGATCCTTGCCCTCTCCGTCTTTGCCGCCAGTGATCCCGACCATGCGGCGCGTCAGGTGGAAGGTCAGCGCATCTACCGGGTGTTCCTCAGCGACGGCAAGGCGTTCAACCTTGGCCGCCGTGAACAGGCGGAAGAATTCGCCCGCCAGTCCGGCGATACCGATTATCGCATCGAGGAGCGTAAGCCCAACGTCCTGCATGGCGGGCCGGACGATATTCACAAGGCGCTGCGTGCGCTTTCCGATGAGCACGGTATCGAGGAATTCATCGTGGAGCCGCCGCATGTGGGGGCCGATCAGAGGCTCGCCTCGATCGAATTGCTGGCCACACACCGCCTTTCCAGGGCCGCGTGAACTTGTCCTCAGGAGGAAATGACATGACGAAAAAGACAATCCGTTTCGGCATCATGCTCCAGGGCCCCGGCGGGCACATGAACGCCTGGCGGCACCCGAAAAGCCTTGTTGATGCCAGCGTCAACTTCGATTTCTTCAGGAAGAACGCGCTGAAGGCAGAAGCCGCCGGCATCGCCTTCGCCTTCGTTGCCGACGGGCTTTACATCAACGACAAGTCCATTCCGCATTTCCTCAACCGGTTCGAGCCTTTGACCATCCTTTCGGCGCTCGCCTCCGTCACCTCGAAGATCGGTCTTGCCGGCACGGTTTCGACCTCCTACAGCGAGCCCTTCACCATTGCGCGCCAGTTCGCCTCGCTTGATCTTTTGAGCGGTGGCAGGGCCGGCTGGAATGCAGTAACGACGCCACTCGAAGGTACGGCGAGGAACTACAGCCGCAACCATCCCGAACATGCGCTGCGTTACGAGATCGCCGATGAATATCTGGAGGTGATCAAGGGCCTGTGGGACAGCTGGGACGACGATGCCTTCGTGCGTAACCGCGAGACGGGACAGTTCTTCGACAGGCAAAAACTCCACACGCTCGGCCACAAGGGTCGCTTCTTCCAGGTGGAAGGTCCGCTGAACATCCAGCGTTCGCCGCAGGGGCAGCCGGTGATTTTCCAGGCGGGGTCTTCGGATGCCGGTATCGGGCTTGCGGGCAAACATGCCGACGCCGTTTTTACTAATTCTGCATCGCTCGAGGAAAACCAAACATTCCTCAAGCGCGTGAAGCAGAGTGCTGTCGCGCAGGGCAGATCCGCAGCCGACGTGAAGATTTTCCCTGGCATCGGGCCGATTGTGGGCGAGACGCAGGAGGAGGCGGAAGCGAAATACAACATCATCCGCAACCTCATCACCATCGAGGATGCGCTCGCCTATCTCGGCCGTTTCTTCGACCACCACGACTTCAGTGTCTATCCGCTGGATGAGCCTTTCCCCGAACTTGGCGAGATCGGCAAGAACAGCTTCCGTTCGACGACCGACCGCATCAAGCGCCGTGCGAAGGAAAAAAACCAGACGTTGCGCGAAGCGGCACTGGAGGCGGCGACCCCGCGCGAAGGTTTCATCGGAACTCCGGACAAGGTGGCGGACGAGATCATCCGCTGGGTGGAGCACGATGCGGCCGACGGTTTCATTCTGGGCTTCCCGGTGATTGCCGAAGGGCTGGATGATTTCATCCGCCTCGTCATACCGGTGCTGCAACGGCGCGGATATTTCGAACCGCATCTGGAAGGCAGGACGCTGCGTGAGCATCTCGGCCTGCCTTTCAAGGACAGCATCTATTCCCACGCTGAAAGCGGTTCCAGCAAGGCGATCGCATAAAAGCGGGGTCGGGCGGCAGCCATTGCCGCCCGGAGAGAATTTCAAGGTGCTGTGCGGGTAAAGCGCAGCGCAGGAGACCAGAACCATGAATATCCGCATTGACGGTGCGCGTCCGCAGGACGACGCCGAACGGGGAATCCTTGCCTTCATCGAGGAAAGCATCGCCATCCGGCACGATCTTCACCGACATCCGGAGCTTTCTCTTGGGGAAAAGCGCACGGCGGCGCTCGTTGCCCGTTACCTCCTCTCCTTCGGATATGAGGTAACCGAGGGTGTCGGGGGCCATGGCGTCGTCGCCACGTTGAAACGTGGTCATGGTGACAAGCGTCTGGGTATCCGCGCCGATATCGACGCCCTGCCCATCGTCGAGGAAACCGGTCTTGCCTATGCCAGCCAGACACAGGGCGTCATGCATGCCTGCGGTCATGACGGTCACACGACTATCCTGCTCGCCGCTGCCCGTTATCTAGCTGAAACATCGAGTTTTTCCGGCACGCTGACGCTGATTTTCCAGCCAGCCGAGGAAATCGGTGCGGGTGCTAGAGCGATGATAAAGGACAGGCTTTTCGAGCGGTTTCCCGTCGATGCCGTGTTCGGACTGCACAATTGGCCGGGTGTCGAAACCGGACAATTCGGCTTTGTCGAAGGGCCTGCCATGGCCTCCGTCGACAAGGCGAAGGTTCGGATCATCGGCAAGGGCGGGCACGGGGCGGCGCCGCATGAAACGGTTGATCCGGTTCTTGCCTCGGCAAGCTTCGTCACCGCCTTGCAGAGCATCGTCTCGCGCAATGTCGACCCGCGAGACATGGCGGTGCTGACGGTAGGCTCCATCCATGGCGGAACTGCTTCCAACGTCATTCCCGAGAGTGTCGAACTGCAGATTACCGCGCGGGCCTTTTCGCCCGCCGTGCGCGACAGACTGGAGGAGCGGCTTCCCGCCCTTGCCAAAGCACAGGCGGAAAGCTTCGGCGCAAGCGCCGATGTCACCTACTCCCGTGGCTTCCCGCCCGTCATCAATCACATCAGGCAGACAGCTTTTGCCCGCGACGTCGCCAAACGGCATTTTCCAGCCGAACAGGTTGCCGAAGGCTTTCAGCCGCGAACGGCGAGCGAGGATTTCGCCTTCATGCTTTTGGAGCGGCCGGGCTCCTATCTCTTCGTCGGCAATGGCGACAGCGCGCCACTGCACAGCCCTCACTACGATTTCAACGATGCGATCATTGCGCCTGCGGCACGCTTCTGGGTGCGTCTGGCCGAAGCATACCTCTCCTGATGCAACGAGTTTAGGACAATGAGATGAGCGACAGTTTTCTCTACACATCGGTCAAGGATCCGCTCGCAACCCCGCTTCTGGAGGAGTTGCTGTTCGAATATGACAGCCGCTACGGCACATATTTCAACGCGGAAGGCGCCAAGGCGGAACTTAACAAATATCCGCCGGAGGCTTTCAGCCCGCCGTCGGGCAATTTCCTGCTGCTCTTGCGTGGCGGCAAGGCGATCGCCGGCGGTGCTTTCATGCGCTACGACGAGGAAACCGCCGAGTTCAAGCGGGTCTGGACCCATTCGGCCCACCGCCGGCAGGGGCTTGCCAAAATAGTTCTTCAGGAGCTGGAGCGGCAGGCGATCCGGCAGGGTTACGCCCGTGTCTATCTGACCACGGGCTTCCGCCAGCCGGAAGCGGTCGGCCTATATCTCACCAACGGTTATCGCGCGTTGTTCGATACGTCGGCCGATCCTGAAACGATCAGGTCGCTGCCTTTCGAAAAATGGCTTGCCGATAGCGCCTCCGCCTCCGTTGCGGAAGGCGCTTCGATACCGGCGGCCCGGCCGCATTCTTCCCCGGCCCACCCGTGAAAGGCTTTTTCAGATGACGATAGCCTCTGATTTTCCGCATGTTGCATTGAACGACCAGAAGGGTGAACCGATCAAGGGTGGGTATTCCCATTTCCGCATCGTGCCGGCCCGCTACCCCTTGCGGACCGTGGGAACAGTCTTCTCCGTACTCATCATTGCGGCCGTTCTGCATTCCGTTTTCGGCAATCCGCGCTGGGGCTGGGATGTCTTTGCGGAATGGTTTTTCGCTGAACCGGTGTTGGTCGGCTTAGGACGGACGCTGCTGCTGACCGCGCTCGGTGCGGTGCTCGGCTTCGCGCTGGGAACGCTGCTGGCGCTTGCCCGCGTTTCACGCTCGCCACTGCTGGTTGCCGTATCCTGGACCTATATCTGGATTTTTCGATCCATTCCGCTGATCGTGCTTTTGCTGATCCTCAACAACCTCGGTTATCTCTATGAGACCGTGACGATCGGTGTGCCCTATACGGGCATCAACTTCTTCAGCTGGAATACCACGCAGCTGATGACGCCGTTTGCGGCCGCCGTTCTGGGGCTGACGCTCAATCAGGCCGCCTTCGCATCCGAAATCGTCCGTGGCGGCATTCTCTCGGTTGATCAGGGGCAGCTTGAGGCTGCCGCAGCACTCGGCCTTCCCCGGCGGCGGCAGGCGTCCCGCATTGTTCTGCCGCAGGCGATGCGCTCCATCTTGCCCACCGCCTTCAACGACATCATCGGCCTCGCCAAGGGGACTTCGCAGGTCTATATCCTTGCCCTGCCGGAGCTGTTCTACACGATCCAGATCATCTATCGCCGAAATCTGGAAGTGATCCCGCTGCTGATGGTCGCGACCGTCTGGTATCTGGTGATACTGACGGCGCTTTCGATCGTGCAGCACCATATCGAGCGGCATTTTTCACGCGGTGCACTGCGCAATCCGCCGTCGTCACTGTTCGCCACGATTTACCGCACCTTCCTGCCGCGCAAACCCTTGCCTGAAGCCGTGGAAACGGTGGCCACGACAGCCGTAAGGCCCGAGCGTTCGGTGCCTGCCCGTGCCGTGAGCTTTCAGCTCGGAAATCGTGGCGGGTCGGTCAATATTCATGGCGTTTCGAAATCCTTCGGGTCGCTGAAGGTGCTTGATGATATCAGCCTTTCCATTCCGGCAGGCAGTGTTACCACCATTCTCGGCCAATCCGGCTCCGGCAAGTCCACATTGCTGCGCTCCATCAACCATCTCGAGCGTGTCGATGACGGTTTTATCGCCATAGACGGTGAATTGGTCGGTTATCGTCAAAAGGGCGATACGCTTTATGAGCTGAAGGAACGGGAAATCCTCAAGCGCCGCGCCGAAGTGGGCATGGTGTTTCAGAGCTTCAACCTGTTCCCGCATCTGACCGCGCTTGAAAACATCATCGAAGCACCCATAGCCGTTCGTGGCATATCGAAAGAGCAGGCGCAGACCGAGGCGCGCGATCTTCTGGCTCGCGTCGGCCTTGCCGAAAAAGCTGGCGCTTATCCCCGTCAGCTTTCCGGCGGTCAGCAGCAACGCGTGGCGATCGCCCGGGCGCTGGCGTTGCGGCCGAAGGTGTTGCTGTTCGATGAGCCGACATCCGCGCTCGATCCTGAACTCGTCAACGAAGTGCTTGATGTTATCAAGGAGCTTTCCCGCTCCGGCGTCACGCTCATCATCGTTACCCATGAAATCGGTTTTGCCCGTGAAGTCTCCGACAGGGTCGTCTTCATGGAACAGGGCCGCATCATCGAAACAGGCACGCCGGACCAGGTGTTCAACAGCCCGGAACATCCCCGCACCGCCGAATTCCTCGCAAAAGTTCTCTAATCAAAACAACAAAGGAAACACTCGCATGGCTTTTTCATCGAAATTATTGTCGTTGCTTGCAGGCGGTCTTTTCACCGCTACCACCGCGCTGATACCGGCTGCGCATGCGCAGGAAATCGACCTGTCGCCGGAGCAGAAGGGGCGAGTGCGCGCCGAGAAGGTGGAAGAAGCGATCAAGCTTCTGCCCGCTGGCCACAAGTTCGTCGCGGATGGAAAGTTGACGGTCGCGACCGTGCCGTTTCGGCTGCCGCTGGTCGATTATGCCAGCGATACAAAAACGCCTATTGGCGTGGAGCCGGATATCGCCCAGCTGGTTGCTGACAGTCTTGGCCTTGAACTTCAGCTAGTTCCCATCGCCTGGGCCGATTGGCCGCTGGGCCTCACCTCCGGCAAATATGATGCCGTCACCTCCAACATCACGGTGACGGAAGCCCGTAAGGAAAAATTCGACTTCTCCAGCTACCGCAACGACCTGCTCGGCTTTTACGTGGGCAGCAACAGCAAGGTGACGAGCATCAGCAAGCCCGAGGATGTTGCCGGGTTGAAGGTTATCGTCGGCGCTGCCACCAATCAGGAGCAGATCCTGCTGAAATGGATCAAGGACAACAAGGCCAAGGGTCTGGCCGACACCGATGTGCAATATTACGACGATCAGGCCGTGCTCGATGTCGCCCTGCAATCCGGCCGCGCGGACGCCTATCTTGGCCCCAATGCGACGTCAGCCTTCCAGGCAGCAAGCCAGAAGAAGACCAAGCTCGTTGGCACCTTCTCCGGCGGTTGGCCCGAAGCGGCGGAAATCGCCGTTGCCTCCAAAAAGGATGCCGGAATTGCCGCAGCCATCACGGCGGCACTGAACGCCCAGATCAAGAACGGCAATTACGGCAAGGTTCTCGCCCGCTGGAACCTCGGTTCGGAAGCCATCACCGAATCCCGGACCAATCCGCCCGGTCTGCCCAAGAGCTGAGTGCTGGTTTGCTGCCAGAAAGCTGAGTTTCCACAAAGCTGAGTTGAAGGTGGGACATCACTCAGCCGGTAGCGCGGGCCTCCTCCCGTCCGCGCTACCTCCGTCCCGCAATCCATTTTATCGGGGAGCCAGAATGGCACTCACCTCTCGTCTTGCCACAGTCACGTTCGGCGTTTTTCTCTCTATCGCCGCTTTCGGGTCGGCTTTCGCAACTGATGTCTTCGATCTTTCGCCAGACCAGCCTGGCCGGATCAGGGTAGAAAAAGACCCCGCAGCGATTGCCGCCATCCCGAAAGATTTCAAGTTCATCACCCCGGGCAAACTCACGGTCGCGGTTGCACCTGGCGGACCACCGCTCGCGACCTATGCGACGGACGCCAAGACCGTGGTGGGTGCCGATCCGGACTATGCGCTTGCGGTGGCTGATAGTCTCGGCCTTGAGCTTGAGCTGGTTGCTGTCGCCTGGGCCGACTGGCCGCTGGGGCTTGCCTCCGGCAAATACGATGCTGTCATCTCCAATGTCGGGGTGACCGAGCAGCGCAAGGAGAAGTTCGACTTCTCCACCTATCGTCAGGGCCTGCACGGCTTTTTCGTGAAGTCCGACAGCGGCATCACCGCCATAAATGAGCCGAAGGATGCGGCGGGCCTGAAGATCATCGTCGGCGCTGGCACCAATCAGGAGCGTATTCTGCTGAAATGGAATGACGAGAATGTAGCCGCCGGTTTAAAGCCGCTCGAGCTGCAATATTATGACGACGAGGCCACCCGGCTTGTCGCGCTTTCTGCCGGGCGGGCCGATGTGATCGTCCAGCCGCATGCGCAGCTGGTCTTCATCGCCGCGCGTGACAAGACCATCAAACGTGTCGGAACACTCTCCGCCGGCTGGCCGGAACGTTCGGATGTCGCCATCACCACCCGCAAGGGTTCGGGATTGGCCGATGCGCTGACGCTCGCCACCAACGATCTGATCAAGAGCGGCGCTTACGCGAAGATACTGGAACGCTGGCAGCTTTCGGAAGAGGCCTTGCCGGAATCGAGAACCAACCCACCCGGCCTGCCGAAAAGCTGACCGGTCGAATAAATGCGGTGGACGGCAGCACCTGCAGGTCATGCCTGCGGGTGCTGTTTTATTTGTCTGTTGGCCTGCGCAGAACAATCAGAAATCCGCGACCTTGCCCCATGACGAGTCAAGGAAACGGCTGGGATGATACGGGGCCGGGTCAACGATCGGGGTTGAACCCGTCACGATATCGGCGATCAGGTGGCCAGCGCCGGGGCCGATGCCGAAACCGTGGCCGCTGAAACCGGCGGCGAGGATGAAGCCGGGCAATTCGCTGGTCTCGCCGATGGCGGGCACACCATCCGACGTGCTGTCGATGAAGCCGGCCCAGGCAGCGGATATCTGGGTTTTGCGGAGTGCAGGCAGAAGTTCCAGCGCCCTTTTGTGGGTCTCACGGATGGCGGCGGCATTCGGTTTCGGATCGAGAATACGAACCCGCTCCATCGGCGTCGGCGCATCGAGCCGCCAGTGTTTCAGCGTTTCGTGCCCACCGCGAATCCCTTCCAATCCACCCGGTCGCAGGCTGCGCCAGCGCTTGAGGAACATCGGAACGAATTCGCGTGCAAACCGCATTTGCTGCGCGGTCGGGTCGATGCGACCGAGGCCGCTGATGGCGAGCGTGTAACCACCGTTGCTCCGGCGTGTTACAGAAACGGCTTTTGTATGCAGCGCATCCGGCAGTCCTTCCGCACCTGCTGTGACGGACAGGATTGAGGAGCGGACAGCGGCTTGCGGAAAACGAATTCCGAGCTGGCGGCAGAAGGACGAGGCCCAGGCGCCGCCGGACATGATGGCGGTTTTGGTGCGGATCGTGCCTTTTTCGGTAACGACGGCGCTAACGCGACCACCTTCCGTTTCCAGACCGCGCGCGGCGCAATTCTGGTGCACCGTTCCGCCCAGTTTCATGAGGGCACGCGCGACGGCCGGCGCCGCCATCGAGGGATCGGCGGTGCCGTCCGTTGGCGAAAAGACGCCACCTTTCCAGCGTTTCCCAGTCGCGCGTCCGCGGTTGCTCGCCTCATCCGCGCTCAACATATGCGTCGTCACGCCTGCGGTGATGGCAAAGTCGCGCCAGCGCGCCCAGCCGGCAATTTCAGCTTCGTTGTCGCTCAGGTAGAACAATCCGCAGCGGCGGAAACCGGTGTCTTCGCCGCTTTCTGCGGCAAACCGTTCCCAGAGCGTCAGGCTCTGCGTTGAAATCGGCAATTCGCGGGCGTCTCGGTTCTGCTGCCGGCACCAACCCCAGTTGCGGCTGGATTGCTCCGCGCCAACAAGACCTTTTTCGACAAGAGCCACTTTCAGGCCACGCCGGGCGAGGTAATAGGCTGCGAACACGCCGACGATACCGCCGCCAATAATGACGGCGTCCGCCGATTTCGGCAGTTCCGGTGATGTCGTGATCTGTTGCAGCGGCGCAGGCATGGTGGGGCTCCTTGTATTCGTCCTAATTTACCGTGGTCGCCGGGTAAACGCTGCCAGACTGCGCCGATTGCCGGAATCTCCTGCTGTTCGTAGCCATGTCTGCAACTCTTTATGCTGGATGAAAAAAACATCCCCGCGTCGACAGGGCACGCTCATGTGATAAGATTTCCATGGCCGCGTCAGAATTTTATGCCGCGTGCACGAAAAAATATAAAAGGGGTTCCGCACGTGATGAAACTTGACCGGATCGACATCAAGATCCTTTACGAACTCCAGAAAAATGGTCGCATCACCAATGTCGAGCTGGCGGAGCTTGTCAATCTCTCGCCAAGCCCCTGCCTGATGCGCGTCAAGAAGCTTCAGGCCGAGGGCTATATCGAAGGTTATTCGGCACAGATCAACATCAACAAGCTCGGCCAGACGCTGACGGTATTCACCGAGATCACGCTCAAGAACCACCGCCAGATCGACTTCGCCCGTTTTCTCGGCGTTATAGAAAAGATCGATCAGGTGGTAGAATGCCACCTCGTTTCAGGCGGTTACGATTACCTCCTGAAATTCGTCACCTCCGGCATCGTCGAATATCAGTCGATCATGGAGCGGCTGACGGACATGGATGTCGGTATCGACAAATATTTCAGCTTCGTTGTGCTGAAATCTCCGATCATCAAATCGCATATGCCGCTGACCAGCCTGTTTCCGCTTTGAGGTGGAAGACGTCCCTTTGCAGGGGCGCCAGAATGTCGAGACGCGTCGCTTCATACTCAACGTCATCCTGGGGACGAGCCCGAGGATGACGAAACTGATGTTGTCACCTCTTGGAAAATGCCCGCACCAACTCTGCATCCTGCTGAAGATTGTCGAGCCATTTCGGGTCGAGCTTCGGTACCGAGGAGAACAGGAGCTTCGAATAGGGATGGGTCGGCGACTTGATCGCTTCCGTTGCCAGATGCTCCACTTTCTGCCCGCCATACATCACGACGATTTCGTCGCAGATGGTTTCCACCACAGAGAGATCGTGGCTGATGAAGATGTAGGAGAGGTTCAGCTCTCGCTGGAGTTCGCCGAGCAGGTCGATGATCGCGGCTGCGACGACCGTATCAAGCGCCGAGGTAATTTCATCGCAAATGATGAGCGACGGTTCTGCTGCGAGCGCGCGGGCGAAGTTGACGCGTTGCTTCTGTCCGCCCGATAGGCCGGAAGGATGGCGGTGGCGAACCGAGCGCGGCAGCTTCACCATATCCAGCAACTGGTCGATCCGGGCGTCGCGCGCCTTGCCTCTCATGCCGTGATAAAAGGTCAGCGGCCGGCCGAGAATATCCTCGATGGATTTGGCCGGGTTGAGCGCCGTATCGGCATATTGGAAGACGATCTGCATGCGGCGCAATTGATCGCTGGTGCGTTGGCGGGCATCGGCGTCCAACTGCCGACCTTCGAAGATGACATGACCGCTGGCGGCGGGCAGAATGCCGGCAATGGCGCGCGCCAGCGTCGATTTTCCGCAACCGGATTCGCCGATGATGCCGAGATTGCGTCCGGGATAGACTGCAAGGCTGACGGAATCGACCGCACGCACCAGCGGCATATGGTCTTCGCCTTTCGTTCCATATCCGGCGATCAGCTTCTCGATATCCAGCAGCGGCTTCGCGTCACTTTGTTTTAGCGGCGCTACGGTGCGTACCTTGTCGTTAAACGCGGTGAGCAACTCCCGCGTATAAGGATGCTGTGCATTCTCGAGAATATCCGTGGTCGTGCCGGTTTCCTGTATCTCGCCGCCTTTCAGCACCACGATCCGATCGGCAATCTGGGCGACGACTGCGAGATCGTGCGAAACATAAACGCCGCCGATACCGCCCTTGCGCATCGCTGATTTGAAAGCGCGGAGAACCTCGATCTGTGTCGTCACGTCGAGTGCTGTGGTCGGTTCGTCGAAAATGACCAGGTCCGGGTTGCCGATCAGCGCCATGGCGGCGGAGAGACGCTGAAGCTGGCCGCCGGAAACCTGGTGCGGATAACGGTCGCCGATGGTTTCGGGATTGGGCAGCGACAATGCCTTGAACAGTTCCACCGCTCTTTGGCGCGCCTCCTGCGGCGGCATCAGATCGTGGATGCGGGTGACCTCTATGACCTGGTCGATAATCTTTTGCGCCGGATTGAAGGCGGCTGCGGCGCTTTGAGGGACGTAGGAGATTTTCGTACCGCGGATCTTCGCCCGTTCCATTTCGGAAAGCTGTACCATGTCGCGGCCTGCCACCGTGACGCTGCCGCCGGAAATACGGCAGCCTGGACGGGCATATCCCATCAATGTCAGTGCAATGGTCGTCTTGCCGGAGCCGCTTTCGCCGATCAATGCGACAATCTCGCCATCGGCGATATCGATGTCTACACCCCTGATGATTTGGATGCGGCGGCCGGAATCGGTAGTCGCCTCGACTTTAAGTCCACGGATTTCAACAAGATTTGTCATTATTCGCTCCTGTCGCGGATTTTCTGCGGCAGATTGTCGATCAGCAGATTGACGCTGATCGTCAGGCTGGCAATCGCCAACGACGGAAAGATCACGGCTGGCGCGGCAAAGGGCAGGCCGCCGATGTTTTCACGCACCAGCGCACCCCAGTCTGCATTCGGCGGCTGCAGGCCAAGACCGAGAAAGGAAAGGCCCGACAGAAGCAGCACGATGAACACAAAGCGCACGCCGAGATCGGCCAGCACGGGACGGATGATGTTGGGCAGGATTTCGGAGCTGATAAGGTGCAAGAGGCTCTCGCCGCGCACGCGGGCCACGGTGACGAAATCCATGGTGTTGACATTGACGGCGAGCGCCCGGGCAAAGCGATAGGCGCCGGGCGTATAGATAACCGACAGGGTGACGATCAGCACAGGAATGGAGGAGCCAACGGCAGCGACAACCACAAGTCCGAAAAGCTTGCTTGGAATGGAGTTCACCGCATCGAGAAAACGGCTGAGTGCCGCATCGAACCAGCCGCCGACCACGGCAGCGCTCATGCCGAGAACGACGCCCGACACGCAGGCGATCGTTACGGCGGCAAGCGAGATGCCGACCGTGAAACGCGCGCCCATGAGAATGCGGGAAAACACGTCGCGGCCGAGATAGTCGGAGCCGAGCCAGAGATCGGAGGTCATCGGACCGAAATAATCGAGATCGACGATTTCACCGACGGGATGCGGGATGAGATAGGGCGCAAAGATCGCAACCATGGCCCAGAGAAAAATGACGAGAAAGCCGAAAACGCCGACGACGTTGATTTTGTAACCCAAACGCGAGGTCCCCGAAGTTGTTTTGATATTGTCGGTCATCAGCGCAGCCTCGGATTGGACATGATGGCGATGATATCGGCGGTTGTGATGAGGAGGAGATAACCGACGCAGAAAATCATTGCGCAGCTCTGGATCAGTGGCAGATCACGGGTCGCGACGCCATCAACCATCAGCTTGGCGATGCCTGGATAATTGAAGATAGTCTCAACGATGATGACGCCGCCGACGAGATAGGAAAGCGACAAAGCAACCGCATTGACGATGGGGCCAAGCGCATTGGGAAGTGCGTGGCGCAGGACGATGCGCATGCGCGGTGCGCCCTTCAGGAGCGCCATTTCCACATAAGGCGTATCGAGCGTCTCGATGACGGCGGCGCGGCTCATGCGGATCATCTGTGCCGACACGACGAAGGTGAGCGTGATGACCGGCATGGCGTAAACCCGCAGCACATCGAACACGGTATGCACCTCGCTGACCAGCGACAGGGCTGGCAGCCACTTCAGATATACGGCGAACAGCAGAACCGCGAGCGTCGCGATCATGAATTCCGGCACGGAAATGACACCGATGGTCAGGATGGTGACGGCGCGATCATAAAGCGTTCCACGCAGCATGGCGGAGCTGATGCCGAGCGTCAGGGCCAGCGGCACGGCGATAACAGTGGTGATGCCGGCAAGCTTCATGGAGTTGACGAAACGTGGGCCTATGAGGTCGGCGATCGCCATATTGTTGGCGTAGGACGTGCCAAGTTCGCCGTGCAGCAGGCCAAAAAGCCAGCGGACAAAACGCAGAAGGGCCGGGTCGTCGAGATGCATGGCGGTGCGCAGACCGGCCACGGCCTCCGGCGTTGCCGACTGGCCAAGAAGGATCGTTGCCGTGTCGCCGGGCAGCAGGCTGGTGGCGGAAAAGACGATAAACGATACGATAAGCAGCGTCGTCAGCATGACGACCAGCCGCCTGGCGATAAGGGAGAGTATCCGGCTGTTCATTTACATGCTCCTGCGACCTGCCTGGATCATGATGATTTCAGGCCCGATCGACCTGAAATCGTCATGATCCAAATTATATGGCTGGAGCGAGATATCAGGCGAAAACCGCTTGTTTTTCAAAGTGTCGCTCCAGCTGTGGAGGCTTCCCGCACCGGCGGAAAGGTTGCCGGGCGCGTCGGCGCCCGGCCCCTTGGTCTATCAGGCTTCGAGCCAGACGTATTCAGCAAACGCGTAACCCATCATGCCGCCGAGCGGATTGGCTTCCAGACCCTTCAGCTTGGAGGTGATGGCGTCGACATTGGTGATATAGGCGGGAATGATGGTGCCGGCTTCGTCGGCGATCATCTTTTCCATTTCGAAGTAGATCTGCTTGCGCTTGTCCATGTCCAGCATGCCGCGTGCTTCGAGCATCATCTTGTCGAACTTCGGCGACTTGTACTGGCTTTCGTTCCACGGCGCGTCGGAGGCGTAAAGCAGCGAGAACAGAATATCCGGGGTCGGGCGCGGGTTGATGTTGCCGAAGTGAATAGGCGCCTTGAGCCAGTAATTGCTCCAGTAACCGTCCGAGGGAACGCGCTGCACATCCAGCTTTACACCGATTTCTGCGGCCGACGCCTGGATGATCATCGCCATGTCCACGGCAGAATTTGCAGCATCTGAGGTGATGACCGGGATGGACTGACCGATAAGACCCGCTTTTTCAAAGTGGAACTTCGCCTTATCAGGATCGAAGGCCTTCGGCTTGAGGTCCGGATTGTGGTAGGGACTCATTGGCGGCACGGGCTGGTCGTTACCGACTTCGCCGAGGCCACGCAAAGCCGCCTTCACGATCTGCTCGCGGTTGACGATCGACTTCATGCCGGCGATGAAATCGGCATTGTTGCCGGGCGTCTGGTCCAGCCGCATATTGAGGTTGGTGTAGTTGCCGGACGTTCCCTTTGACAGAACGATGCCTTCCTGCTTGTCGAGCAGGCGCAGCGAACGCGGATTGATAGCCGCTGCGAGGTGGATATCGCCCGAAATGAGGGCGTTAACGCGGGCATTGTCTTCGGCAATCGCGAAAAATTCGAAGCTATCGACGTGCGGACCACCCTGTTTCCAGTAATTGGTGTTTTTCGACATGATCGAGCGGACGCCGGGTTCGAATTTCTCCAGCTTGAAGGCACCGGTGCCGTTCCCCTTGGAGAAATCGGTCGCGCCATCGGCAACGATCATGAAGTGATGCAATGCCAGGATGGCCGGCAGGTCTGCATTCGCGTTTGCCAGCGTGATCTCGACGGTGCTCTTGTCGATCGCCTTGAAGCCGGTCATCTGGGCGGCGATCTTGGCGACCTTCGAACCGACGGCCGGGTCAAGGTGACGCTTCAGCGAATAGACCACGTCATCGGCGGTCAGTGCCTTGCCGTCATGGAAGGTGACGCCGGAACGCAGCTTCACGGTCCAGGTCTTGGCGTCCTTCGTTTCGATGGATTCGGCCAGCTCCATCTGGGGCGTGCCGGAAACATCGAGGAAGCTCAGCCGGTTATAGAGCGCGCAGCAACGAACGTAATCCGTCGAAAGCGAGGCTTTTGCGGGGTCGAGCGTGTCGGCCGTGGAGGAGGACCATCCGGCCGCCTTCAGCGTGCCGCCGGAAACGGGAGTGGCCGCCAGAGCCTGCGAGGCGCGGCCGAGAATGGCCGAACCGGCGGAAAGTGCTACGCCGCCGGCCAGCATCATGTGAAGCAGCTCTCGCCGCGTCGCGCCGCGACGGATAGCCTGTTCAACGGCGGCATCGTCAGAGCGGGTCCAATTTGTAATCCTGTCACTCATGGTCTTCCCCTTTTGTATGATTTGTTGAAATGGCATCTGCAGTAATTTTCGGCATCCACGCCCGAGTGCGCGTCATGCCGCAGGCGCTTCAGCGGCCCGAGTGTCTCGTGGCCTCGGCAAGGCCGGCCATCGAGGTGAAGTGGTAGTCCGGTTCGGTAAAGTTCTCCGGCTCGATGGTGCCGCCATATCCCTTCTGGGCGTGGCGGCGCTCTATCCAGCAATTGGTCATCCCGAGTTTCCGTGAAATGCCGATATCGTGGTACTGGCTCTGCGCAACGTGCAGAATGTCGTCCTTCGATGCGCCTTCGCTTTCAACGAAGGCGAAAACCTTCTCGAAGAATGCGGGATCCGGCTTTTCCGTGCCGGTATCATCCGCTGTGAAAGCGGCGTAAAAGGGACTACCGAGTTCCTTCGAGAAATACTCGAAGGCCCAGCGCTGGGCGTTGGTCATGGCAATGAGACGATGCGTCTTTGCAAGCTCGGCCATCGCGGCGCGACTGTCTTCAAAGCCTTTCCAGTTTTTTGCCGCGTCGCGCAGGCGCTCACCCAGAGCGCGCTCCGCCGGCAAACCGAGTTCCGGAGCGATGATCAGGTAGACGCGGACGAGATCGTCCGGAAACAGATCGGTGGCGTCGGAGTAACGCGCCGCGCGGTAAAGGCCGAGCGCCTTTTCACCGTCGACCTCAACGCCGTTTTCAGCGCCGATCTGGATCAGGGTCGATTTCAAGCCACCTTCGAAATCGATGAGAGTTCCCACCACGTCGAAGCTCATATATTTGAAGTCGCTCAGTTTCTTGGGCAATGTCGGTCTCCGCTTTGCCGCGCAGAGCCATTGGGAAGGCTGCGGCATTTTATTCTGTTCCCGGACGGGATCCTTGCCCCGTTCCCATTCTTGCTAACGCCCTTTTTTATGGCGTTTAGTGCTTTTTCTGTTGATAGTTTGGCAGTTCCAGCGCGCCGGATTCTCCGAAAAGGATCGGGTCTTCGGCAGAATATTGCGAATATGTGCGGCGTTGCGACATTTCGAGAAGGTGCCGCAACGCCATCCACTGTTCGCCTCAGGCCATGGCGGCCCGCACTGCCGGGTCCTCGAGCGTCTGGTCGAGGGTTTTCCGCGTCCGCTCTATAATGGCGTCGATCTCGTCATCGGTGCAACACAGCGGCGGCGCGTAGCCGAGGATGCCGTTGGCGAAGGCGCGCACGATGAGGCCGTTTTCCCAGGCGCGGTCAAAAACCTTGCGTGCAGGGGCCGCTGCAGCCGGCAGCGGAGTTTTCTTCTCTTTGTCGGTCACGAGTTCGATAGCGGCGAGCATACCCCGGCCGCGCACATCGCCAACCAGCGGATGGCTTCTCAATCCTTCCAGCCCGGCCATCAGCCGCTGACCGGCGCGCCGGCCGTTTTCCAGCAGCCCGCCCTCGTAAAGTTTCAGCACTTCGAGACCAACGGCGGCACTGACGGGATGGGCGGAATAGGTATAACCGTGCCCGACCGCGGCATCGCCAGCGAAGTCGGCTATTGTATCATAAACATGGTCGGCCATGAAGACGGCGCCCATCGGCACATAGCCCGAAGTCAGACCCTTGGCGGCCGTGATGAAGTCCGGCACGATATCTTCGTCGGCACAGGCAAACAGTGGTCCCGTGCGGCCGAAGCCGGTAATAACTTCGTCGGCAACGAAGAGAATGCCGTAGGAACGGCAGAGTTCTCGCATGGCCTTGATCCAGCCAGGCGGCGGCACCAGAACGCCACCGGAGCCCTGAATGGGCTCTGCATAAAAGGCGGCGACCCGCTCCGGGCGGATAGCCTCGATCTTGTCCTTCAGGATTTGCAGGGAAGAGGCGATGATGGCGGCGGGGTCGCTGCCGACCGGATTGCGATAGGCATAGTGAGACGGAATTTTGTGCTGCCAGTCGTAAGGCACGCCGAAACCTGCATGGAAGGCAGGCAGCGCAGTCAGGCCTGAACCGGCGGTGGTGGAGCCGTGATAACCCTGTTCGATGGAAATGAACTGGTCGCGCTGCGGCTGGCCTTTGGCGTGCCAGTAATAGCGGATGAAGCGGATGGTGCTGTCCACCGCGTCGGATCCGCCAAGCGTGAAATAGACGTGGTTGAGTTCGCCGGGCGCGCGGTCGGCGAGTTCGGAGGCCAGGCGAATGGCGGGTTCGCTGCCAATGTCGAAATAGGCAGTGGCATAGGGCAGTTCACGCATCTGCTTTGCCGCCGCTTCCACGATGCTGTCATGGCCATAGCCTGCATTGACGCACCAGAGGCCGGCAAAACCGTCGATCAGCTGGTGGCCGGTCATGTCGGTAATCGTGGCACCCTTTGCCGATTTCAGCACGCGAACGCCAAGCTTTTCATGGCCGCGGAAGGAAGAGACAGGGTGCACCAGATGGGCGCGGTCGAGCTCGATCAGTGAATTGCTTAACATGGGTCTCTCCGGATTCAGCCCAGCGCCTGGCTGGTCAACGCGAATGTTTTCAGTTTTTTGTCGGCAGAGGTTTCCGCCTTCGGCCGGCGCATGGCGATGCCGCCACCGACATGGGCAAGACCGTATTCGGCAAGCCAGGGACCGAGGCCCGTCTCGGTGGTGGTGTCTACGCGCAGGAATGCGCCGGGGCGCTCGGAAACGACGAAGGCAATCAAATCCTTTGCGATTTCAGCAGTTTCCGCGACAATCGGGCCGATGACTTCACCACGGCCAAAGGCGCGAAGGCCTGCAAAGCCCATGATGGCGCCATGCTGTTGAACCACCGCAAACCGTGCCCTATCCGCAAGCTCGGTAAAGAGTGCCGTACGATCCGCACCGAATGCCTGCGCGTCGAGTGCGGCAAGCTCGGCCGGTACAATCGTTTCTGCCCATGCCACGTTATCGGGCTTATCGGCGGCCGTAGGAATTCCCTGGTGCTGACGCACCTCGCCGCATGCGACGAACCCCATCTTCTCATATAGGGGGAGGCCTTCAGCGGTGGCGGTCAGACGGCACTCGCGATTTTCCGCAGCATCGACGACCGCCTGCATCAGCTTGCGTCCGAGACCACGGCCGCGCATGGCCTCGTCCACGATCACCATGTTGACGGTGGCGCAGGTGTCTCCGAGAAGCGTGGCCATTGCGGTTCCGACGACGCGACCGTTTTCGATAGCGACGAAACCCTTGCTCAGTGAAAGGACGAGCGCCCAGTCTTCCCGGCGGTGTGGCCAACCGGCCTGGCGGGAAAGCTCGACGGCGGCATCGAGGTGTTGCGGCTCAAATTTCTGGATATCGATGAGGCTGGCTTGCATGGCCCAACTCCGTTTTATTCTTCATGTTCATTGATAGACCGGCGGCAAAAGAACATTGTCCCGACGAATGGCAAGGTTCGATATGTTTCACTGTTGCTTTTACCCGCCGCCGCATCTTATGCCGCACATCATCTGCTTCCATCCGCAGAACGGGGGTGGGCGGCGGCTTCCGGTTTTGTCGCACGCAACTCTCTGCCAAACTGGCGGCCGCATACGCAACAATCTGCTTTCGCGAATAGCAATTGCAGTGCGTCGACCGGGCAAAGGCCTCTATGATCTTGTTATTGCAGCCACCACCCATCCCCAAGCAAGGACGACGACGACATGACCATCTTCCGCCCGAAATACATCACTTTCGATTGCCACGGTACGCTGATTCATTTCCAGATGGCAGAAGCTGCCCGCGATCTCTATGGTGATCGTCTGGGCGAGGCCGAGATGCAGCAATTCATCAAGGACTTCTCTGCCTATCGCCTGGACGAGGTCATGCATGACTGGAAGCCTTACGCCGAAGTTGTCCATAACGCCCTGTCGCGCACCTGCAAGCGCAACGGTGTGGCCTTCAAGGACGAAGATGCGGTAATGGTGTATGAGCGCGTTCCGACATGGGGTCCGCATGCGGACGTTCCGGCCGGTCTGGCGAAGGTTGCCAAGGAAATTCCGCTGGTCATTCTGTCTAACGCCATGAATTCGCAGATCATGTCGAATGTGGCAAAGCTTGGCGCGCCGTTCCATGCTGTCTATACCGCCGAACAGGCGCAGGCCTACAAGCCGCATTTCAAGGCTTTCGAATATTTGTTCGACATGCTCGGCTGCGGCCCGGAAGATATTCTGCACGTGTCGTCCTCCTTCCGCTACGACCTGATGTCCGCGCACGATCTCGGCATCAAGAACAAGGTCTGGGTCAACCGCGGCCACGAACCGGCAAACCCCTATTACGGTTATACGGAGATCTCCGATATTTCCGGTCTCGCGGGCGTCGTTGGACTGTAAGGAAGGACCGGATCATGAAGCTCGTCTCCTATTGGCACGACACGGCGCCCCTGTTTGCGGGGGCGGCGCAAGGTCCTGTCGAAGGCCATTACGATGTGGCCGTCATTGGTGGCGGCTTCACGGGTCTGGGTGCTGCGCGCCAGCTGGCAAAAGCGGGCGCGCGCGTGGTTGTTCTTGAAGGACAGCGCGTCGGCTGGGGTGCTTCCGGGCGCAATGGCGGCCACCTCAACAACGGGCTGGCCCACTCCTACCTCTCCGCCAAGGCGGAACTCGGCAAGGAGCGCGCCATCGCGCTCTACAAGGCGCTGGATGCCTCGATCGACACGCTGGAAAGCCTGATCGCCGTGGAAGGGATCGACTGTAATTTCCGCCGCGCCGGCAAGCTGAAAATGGCTTCGAAACCGCAGCATTTCGAAAGTCTGGCGAAGAATTTCGAGGCTGTTCATGCCGAGGTGGATCCCGACACGGCGCTTCTGTCGGTTGACGATCTCAAGGCGGAAATCGGCTCTCCCTTTTATGGCGCCATGCTGTCCAAGAAGAGCGCCATGATGCATATGGGCCGCTATGTGGCCGGCCTTGCGCAGGCCGCCAGCCGCCATGGTGCGGTCATCTTCGAAAATGCGGCGGTGACGAAACATTCTCAGAACGGCAAGACACACACGCTGGAAACGACGCGCGGCAAGGTCACTGCCGATAATGTTCTGGTGGCAACCGGCGCCTACACGCCCTCCGGTTTCGGCTATTTCCGCCGCCGCATCATCGCGGTCGGCAGTTTCATCATCGCCACGCGGCCGTTGACGGATGCCGAGATCAAGGCGTCCGTCCCGGGTAACCGCACCTACGTCAACACCATGAATATCGGCAATTATTTCCGCCTTGCACCGGACAACCGGTTGATCTTCGGCGGCCGCGCGCGCTTTTCCACGACATCGGACCAGCGTTCGGATGCCAAAAGTGGCGCGATCCTGATGGATAGCCTGCACCGCATATTCCCGCAGCTTGCGCATGTGCCTATCGATTATTGCTGGGGCGGACTGGTTGATATGACCAAGGACCGTTATCCCCGCGCCGGTTTCCATGATGGCGTCTGGTACGCCATGGGCTATTCCGGCCACGGCGCCCAGCTTTCCACCCATCTGGGCATGATCATGGCTGACGCCATTCTGGGCCGCCCGGACAACAACCCGCTGAAGGGGATGGACTGGCCGGCGGTGCCTGGCCATTTCGGCAAGCCCTGGTTTCTTCCCTTGGTGGGGCTTTATTACAAGATGCTGGATAAGATTCAGTAGCGCGTTAGTTCATTTCTTCATCATGCCGGACTTGATCTGGCATCCAGCCACTGCGCTCCTGCACGGTGAATAGTCTTTTACGATCAATGACGTGATCGCGCTGGACCCCGGATCTATTCGGAGGTCGCGACACGTGAATGCCGTGGCTTTGCCAAACCAATTCATGCCTCCGGATTTTTCTTCCACCCCTGGGAATGCTGCTTTTCAATTTAGCACCAAAAAAGAAGGGCCGCAGAGCGGCCCTTTAGGCGGGGAGAAAGAAACAGTCTTCAGGCAAGTCCACCGATGTGGAACGTCTTCATTTCCAGATATTCCTCGATGCCGACCTGTGCGCCTTCGCGGCCGAGGCCGGATTGCTTGACGCCGCCGAAGGGGGCGACTTCGGTGGAGATCGCGCCGGTATTGAGGCCGACCATGCCGAACTCCAGCGCCTCGCCCACGCGCCAGGCGCGTTTGAGGCTTTCAGTGTAGAAGTAGGCGGCAAGGCCGAAGGGCGTACCGTTGGCGATCGCAATCGCCTCCTCTTCCGTCTCGAAGCGGAAGAGCGGGGCGACTGGCCCGAAGGTCTCTTCGCTCGCCAGCCGCATGGCGGTTGTTGCGCCCGTCAGCACCACCGGTGCGGTATATTGCGAACCTTCAGGCAGATCATGAGGCTTGGTAATGATCTCGGCGCCCTTGGAAACGGCGTCATCGATATGCGCGCGGATTTTGGCGATTGCCGGCTCGTTGATCATCGGACCGATGGAAACACCTAGCTCCGTTCCGGGTCCGACACGCATGGCATCGACGCGATCAGCCAGTTTTTTCGCAAACGCATCGTAAACGCTCGCCTGAACGAGAATGCGGTTGGCGCAGACGCAGGTCTGACCGCCATTGCGGAATTTCGAAACGAGCGCGCCTTCGATGGCGAGATCGAGATCTGCATCGTCGAATACGATGAAAGGGGCATTGCCGCCGAGTTCCAGCGACAGTCGTTTTACACTGTCGGCCGCACCGCGCATCAACAGCGAACCGACACGGGTAGAGCCTGTGAAGGAAATTTTCCGCACCGTCTCATTGGCCATGATCTCGTTGCCGATCTCCGTCGGCATGCCGGTGACGATGTTGATGACGCCAGCCGGAATGCCTGCACGTTCGGCGAGAACTCCGAGCGCTAGGGCCGAATAGGGCGTGAATTCCGAGGGCTTGATGACCACGGTGCAGCCAGCCGCCAATGCAGGTGCGACCTTGCGGGTGATCATGGCGTTCGGGAAATTCCACGGTGTGATGATGCCGCAGACACCGACTGGCTCCTTCAGCACTACGATACGGCGATCCGGCGTCGGGGAGGGAATGGTGCCGCCGCTGATGCGTCGGCCTTCTTCCGCAAACCACTTGACGAAGGATGCTCCGTAACGGATTTCCCCCTTGGCCTCTTCGAATGGCTTGCCCTGTTCGATGGTCAACATCAGGCCGAGATCGTCGATGTGTTCGATCATCAACGCGAACCATTTTTCCAGAAGCGTCGCGCGCTCCGCGTGCGTTTTCTTTTTCCACGGCCCGAAGGCAGCGTTGGCGGCTTCGATGGCCGCGCGGGTTTCCACGCTGCCCATATCCGGCACGGTGCCGATCACCGCCTGCGTCGCCGGGTCGATCACGTCGACCGTCTTGCCTGATGCGGCCGCTTTCCATTCCCCGCCAATCAAACCCATTTGGCGAAAGAGTTCCTTGTCCTTCAAGCCCTGCATTATCTGTCTCCGAAATCAGTCGAGAGCCGCAAGAACTGCGGCAGTTATTACGTCTGTCTTGTCCTTGCCCGGCACGGTGCCAATGCCCTGGCCGGTCGCCTTTTCCAGCGCCGCCATGACCCGCCTGGCCGTATCCGCCTCACCCAGATGCTCCAGCATCATGGCGCCGGACCAGATGGCGGCGATGGGGTTGGCAATGCCGAGATGGGCGATGTCAGGGGCCGAACCGTGCACCGGCTCGAACATGGAGGGTGCCGTGCGGTTGGGATTGATATTGGCGGAGGCGGCAAAACCGAGGCCGCCCTGAATGGCTGCGCCGAGATCGGTCAGGATATCGCCGAAGAGGTTTGAGGCGACCACGACATCAAGGCTTTCCGGTGCCATCACCATGCGCGCCGCCATGGCGTCGATATGATAACTGGAAACTTCAACATCCGGATATTCGGCGGCGAGCTTTTGCGTCACCTCGTCCCAGAACACCATCGAATATTTCTGGGCGTTGGATTTGGTGACGGAAGCCAACTTGCCGCGACGCTTTTGCGCCTGCTCGAAGCCGAAGCGCAGGATGCGTTCCACGCCCTTGCGGGTGAAGATGGAGGTTTCGACAGCGACCTCGTCTTCGGTGCCCTGATGGACTCGTCCGCCGGCACCGGAATATTCACCTTCGGTATTTTCGCGGATGCAGAGAATGTCGAATCCATCCGCTTTCAACGGTCCCTGCACGCCGGGCAGAAGCCGGTGCGGGCGGATATTGGCGTATTGCACAAATGCCTTGCGGATCGGCAGAAGCAGGCCGTGCAACGATACCGAATCCGGCACCTCCGCTGGCCAGCCGACCGCGCCCAGCAGAATGGCGTCGAAGCCGCGCAGGGTCTCGATGCCATCCTTCGGCATCATCGCGCCGGTCTCCTTGTAGAAGGCGCAGGACCAGGGGAATTCGGTGCCTTCAAGCGCAAAACCGGAGCTTTTTGCTGCGGTGTTGAGAACCTGCCAGGCGGCATCAGTCACGCTTTTGCCGATGCCGTCTCCGGGAATGAGTGCGATGCGATGCGTTTTCAAGATGTTTCCCCTGTTACAGTCCGATCAGGACGCTTTTGCTCTTGCGGTTGGCGAGATAGGCCTCCCGCCCGAGATCCTTGCCGATGCCGGAGCGTTTGTAACCGCCGGTCGGCAGGATATGGTCGCGGGAGCGGCCATACCGGTTGACCCAGATCGTTCCTGCCTGGATGGCGCGAGACAGGCGCATGACGCGCGAGATATCGCGGCTGAAAAGACCCGCGGCAAGACCGTAGGTCGGATGATCGGCGAGCGCCAGTGCCTCTTCTTCCGTCTTGAAGCTTTGCAGGGTCAGCACCGGCCCGAATATCTCCTCTGTGACAGCAGGGGAGGTCTGGTCGACATTTGCGATCAAGGTCGGCTGGTAGAAATAACCCGGACCGTCCATGATCGCGCCGCCCGTCAGGCATTCGCCGCCATGCGCGACAGCCGCCTGCACGATGCCGTCAATGCGCTGGCGCTGCACTTCGGAGATGATCGGCGAATACTGTGTTGCTTCGTCCCAGGTCGGGCCGGGCTTCACTGTCTTCATGCGAGCGATAATTGCGGCGGAAAGCGCCTCTGCGACACTCTCTTCAACGATGATGCGCGAGCCGGCAACGCAGGCTTGCCCGGCATTGGACAGAATATTGCCGGCGATCGCGGCGGCGGCTTTTTCGATATCGGCGTCTGCAAAAACCAGCTGCGGACTTTTGCCGCCCAGTTCCAGCGTCATGGGCTTGACGCCGGTACGCGCGATATTTGCCATGATGGCCGAACCTGCTGCCGTCGATCCGGTGAAGCTGACCTTTGAAATTTCGGGATGGCCGGTGATGGCATTGCCTGTCACAGGCCCGTCACCCAGCACGATGTTGATGAGCCCGGCGGGCAGCCCTGCCTTGATGGCCAGTTGCGCCATGAAAATGCTGGAGAAGGGCGTCATCTCCGATGGCTTGAGCACCACGGCATTGCCGGCTGCGAGTGCCGGGCCAAGCTTCCAGCCCGCCATGGACACCGGAAAATTCCAAGGCGTAATGGCGCCCACGACGCCATAGGGCTCGGTCATGATCATGCCGACGCTTGTGTCGTCGGTCGGCACGAGATCACCGCCCTCCTTGTCCGCAAATTCGGCAAAGAAGCGGATCTGTTCGGCAGTGACGGCGATATCGCCGGCAATCAGGTGGCCCACGGGCCGGGTTGAGGAGAGCGCCTCGATTTTCGCCAGCGTCTCGGCTTCCTGCTCGATCAGGTCTGCCCAGCGTTGCAGTACCCTGGTGCGCTCACGCGGGCGCACGCCGCCCCAGTTACTGCTCTTCAGTGCGGCTTTGGCGGTTTGCACCGCCTCATCGACAAGTGCCGCATCCGCCTTCGGGCAACCGGCATATTCGATGCCGTCCGAAGGACGATGCATGTCAATGCCGTTTTTAGCCGGGATCAGCCGGTCGCCGATGAAATGGCCGATCGGCAGGGACAGGCTGTCTGGATCGAAGCTGAGCGTCATGGATGATCCTCTGTGGATATGCGCCAAAGCTACTCCCTGATGGCAAGCAGCATCGACCGACTGCGGCGGGGGCGGTGAACGAAAATCCTGTTTTGCTGGTGGCCCACAGCGCAATCTTCGGCGGGCATGAAGACCGCGCCGAAAACCTTGCGACGGGTCCGATCGAGGGCCGTAAATCCGGTCGAAAGGCATCCGGGCAGGATACCCATGTAAACCATGGCTGGCATCCACCTGCGGATTGCCAGCCATCGCTGTTCTCAAAAATGCCTCTGCATCAGCCGGGATGCCAGGCATGCTGTTCGGCAAATCATCCGTTCACGGTCACATAGATCTTGCGCACGGTTTCGATTGTCTTCCAGACGCCAACGAAACCGGGCTTCATGACGAAGCTGTCGCCCGCGGTGTAACGCAGCGGCGCGCCGCCTTCCGGTGTGATCTCGATAACGCCTTCGAGAATGTGGCAGAACTCGAATGTCTCGCCTTTGATCGAGCGGCTTTCCCCGGGGGTCGCTTCCCAGATGCCAGTATGTACGGTGCCATCACGGGCTTCATCTAGAGGCCAGGTTTTGAACGACGGGTCGCCCGCTATGAGGCGTTCGGGCAGGGCCTTGGAGGCTTTCGGTTCAAAGGCGGGATTGGTGTCGATGGTCTTGAGGAGAGACATGGGTGTCCTTTCTTGGAACGGTAGGATCAATATCCGCGGCTACGGTCAACGAGGCCGAGCGGTTCGAGACCGGATTCGTATCGTTTGATATTTTCGACGACGGTGCGGGCAGCGGAATGGGGCTGGGTGACGCTGGCAATATGCGGCGTCAGGAGAATTTTCGGATGGGTCCAGAAGCGGTGGTCTTTGGGCAGGGGCTCCGGATCGGTAACGTCAATCACCGCACCTGAAAGCCTGTCGCTGTTGAGTGCATCGAGCAAAGCGTCATGATCGAGCTGTTTGCCGCGCCCGGCGTGAACCAGAGCAGCCCCGTCGGGAAGCATCCCTAGACGCTCGGCGTTCAGAAGCCCCGTGGTCTCGTCGGTGAGAGGCAGCAGGCAGACGAGAATATCGCTGGTGGAGAGAAGGGATTTGAGGCCGTCGTCGCCATGATGGCAGGTGACGCCATCAATCTGACGCTGTGAGCGGCTCCAGCCGGAAAGCGGAAAGCCGAAGGGTTTCAGCCGCTCCAGCGCCGCAACGCCCAGCATGCCGAGGCCGAGAACGCCCACCCGGCACTCTTCCGCCTGACGCTGGGGCAGGGCATTCCACAGTTGCTGGCGCTGCTGGTTTAAATAGACCGGCAGGTTGCGGTGGAGGGAAAGTACGCCGAGGCAGATATATTCCTGCATCATGCGGATGATGCCCTCATCCACCATGCGTACGACCTTTACCGTCTCAGGGATCGCCTCGATGTGAAACTGGTCGACACCCGCGCCGATCGAAAACAGGACTTCGAGATTGCGATACCGGGCAATGTCCTGCGGTACCGTCCAGGTGATGAGGTAACGGACTGCGTCGGGATCGACAGTTGACGCATCCATCGAAAACGGCAGATCAGGCAGTTCTGCAGCTAGAGCCTGCCGGAAAATCTCGCCGCGCTTGGCGTCGGAATTGAAGAGAAAAGTCATCTGAAATCTATGCTTCCCGAAGGTTCAAGCCGCACAGCGGCTTGCGAGTGTTTCCAGCATCGACTGGCAGGCCGAAAGTTCGCCCGTCGTTATGAACTCGTCCGGCTTGTGGGCGCGGCCGATATCCCCTGGTCCGCAGATGATGGCGTCGATGCCCGCCGCCTGGAACAGCCCCGCCTCCGTGCCGTAGCTGACGGCGGCGAGACAGGGGGTGCCGGTCAATTCCTCCAGAAGCAGAACAAGCGGAGCATTAGCTGCTAGCGAAAGCGCCGGATAATCGCTCATAGGCGTCCATTCGATATCGACACCCTTTGCTGCAAGAGCCTCGACGCTTGCGCGAACCGGCCCGAGCAGTTCAAGCGGCGATATGCCGGAAATCGCCCGTGCTTCCAGCTCGATGGCCGAGAAATCGGGGATGATGTTGATCGCCTGGCCGCCCTTCATCGTGCCGATCTGCAGCGAGGAGTAGGGTGGCTCGAAAGTCGCTTCAAAGGGGCCTTTCGTCAGCTCATGTGCCGTCTCCACGGCCTTTGCCATGATACCGGTCATCAGGTGAATGGCATTAACCCCCTGATCAGGCCGGGACGAATGGCCGGAACGGCCACGGATGGTAATGCGAGCTGCTGCTTTGCCCTTGTGTGCACGAACCGCCCGCAAATTGCTGGGCTCGCCGATGATTGCGCCCGCCGGTGCGGCGCAAAGTTCAGGCAATCTGGCGAGAAGATGTGGAACGCCACGGCAACCCGCCTCCTCGTCATAGGAAAAGGCGATATGCACGGGACGTTTCAGCGCCCTGCGCGAAAATGCAGGCGCCGCGGCGAGAACCGTGGCCAGAAAACCCTTCATGTCGGTGGTTCCGCGCCCGTAGAGACGATCATCTTCCGCCCGCAGTGTAAAGGGATCGGAAGACCATTCCGGCTCGCTGGCGGGTACGACATCCATATGGCCGGACAAAACATAGCCGGCGCGATCGGCCGGGCCGAAGGTGGCGAAGAGATTGGCGCGGTCGCCCTCCGGTCCCGCAAGCAGCGATACTTTCGCGCCGTGGCTTTCAAGATAATCGGCGATCCAGCCGGCAATATCGCCATTGGCGGTTCCAACGACCGACGGGAAACCGACGAGACGCTCAAGGATTTCGATTGCGTTCAATGGTCGTCTCCGCTGACCGGATTGTCATCCCGAAAGCTTAGAATGGACTGCGACGTTTATCTGCTGAAATGCGAATGATTTCGGTAGATTGTTGTGACCTTCCAGTGCTTTCAGAAAATTCGTGCTGGCGTAACCGGCTACCGTCGGATGTCGTGGGCTAGGCCGGGACCGGATGAAGGTTGTGAGCCGTAGGGGATGAGGGCCGTTGGTTATGGACCTGCTCAAAGTCGATAGTTTCGAGCTGCGGACCGTGGATATCGCGGACGTGGATGCCGATCATCTGCATGCACTCTCCATGGCCGTCGGATGGCGATATCACGCGAATGAATGGTGTTTTCTGCGGCAATGCGGCGTGGGTCTCGCCGCGCTCGATGAGATCGACCGTGTTGTCGCAACCGCGATGCTCTTTCCCTATGATCAGGGGTTTGCGACGCTCGGCATGGTCATTGTTTCGCCCCGTTTGCAGGGGCATGGCGTAGCACCATGGCTTGTGCAGAAACTTGTCGCAAAATTCCCCACTGTCTCCCTGCGGTTGAACGCGACGGGAGCGTCGCGGCGGTTGTTTTCAAGGTTGGGTTTTGCCGGTGATACGGAAAAAGTATATCTGTTCCGGGGAAGGGCGAATTGCCTTTTCGAGATACCGCCGCCCGGCAGAAAACAACGAATAGAGCCGTTATCCGCAGGTCATCTGACTGATGTGGTGGAACTAGACCGGGCGGCTTTTGGCGTTTCGCGCCGGAACGTTTTGCAGCGACTTTTGACGCAGAATGCGGGTTACGGTGTGTTTGAGGCGGACCGTCTTACCGCTTTTGCGCTGCGCCGTGCGGCGGGGCGGGGCCACATTATCGGTCCGGTCGTTGCGGGTGCGGACATCGATGCGATTGCGCTCGTAAGGCGGCATTTTACCGATCTGGACGATGAGCTGGTGCGTCTCGACACCATCAGCGACAACAATCTCTTTATTGATTTTATTGCGCAATCCGGCTTGGTGGTGATTGAAACCCTTACCACCATGTCCAAAGACGCGCCGCAACCGGCGCCTTCCGGCGCTACAAAAATTTTCGCGTTGGCGGGTCCGTCTTTGTGTTGAGCTGCAGCACTATCGCAATTGACGCCCCGGCGCTTGCCCCTTATGTCAGAAAGCGACGGTTCCTGAAGCCGAAGGGCAAAGGGATTAATAGGGAACATGGTGCGGGTGATTTCTATCGCCCAATGCCGTGGCTGCCCCCGCAACTGTAAGCGGATTGCCGTTCATCCTCGTGACGCCTGAAAAGCGTCATGCCACTGCACCCTTCAAGGTGCGGGAAGGCAGATGAACGGCGTATATTCGTGAGCCAGGAGACCTGCCGTCATAATATTGACCATCGTTACGGGCGGGGATGCCCGGAAGAGGAGCTTATTATGACCTTTCCGTCCGCGGAAACGTATTTAGAGTCCCGTTCTCCATCTCCACACTTGTTGTCGCTCTGTCACTACGCGTTTTGACGCGCGGCCTGCGGATCACGCCACTTTATTTAGACTGGAGAACATATGTTTCATTTCAAACGCCTGCCGGTTTCCGCCGGTCTTCTGGCTGTCGCATTAGCGGCCTTGCCCGCCGGTGCCGCTCAGGCTGCCGAAACCGCCTATCCGCTGACGATCAATAGCTGCGGCCACGAAATCACCTTCAAGCAGGCGCCCGCCCGCACAGTATCGGTCGGCCAGAGCACGACCGAGGTTCTCTATCTGCTCGGCGTGGCCGACAAGGTGGTAGGCACGGCGCTGTGGATCGGCCCGGTTCTGAAGGGTTACGAAGACGCCAATGCCAAGGTGGAGCGGCTTGCCGACAATGATCCGAGCTTCGAGGCGGTGGTTGGCAAGAGGCCGGACCTCGTGACGACGCAGTTCCAGTGGCAGATCGGTCCCGAAGGCGTTGTCGGAACACCGGAGCAATTCGCCGAACTCGGTATTCCCGTTTATACTTCGCCTGCCGATTGCATGGGCAAGGACAATTCCGGCGGCGGCGACGGCGTGCGCAAGTCCGTTTTCACCATGGACCTGATCTACCAGGAGGTCCGCGACCTTGCGAAAATTTTCAACGTGCAGGATCGCGGCGAGGAAGTCGTTGCCGACCTGAAAAAGCGTGAGGAAGCCGCCCGCGCCAAGATCGCTTCGGCGAATGGCAAGATTTCAGCAGTCTTCTGGTTCTCCAGCGCTGAGCTGGATATCGATCCTTACGTGGCGGGCCGCAATGGTGCGCCGGGTTACATCATGTCCGCGCTCGGGCTGAAGAACGTTATCGAAAGCGATGAGGAATGGCCGACTGTTGGCTGGGAAACCATCGCCAAGGCCAATCCGTCCGTGATCGTTGCCGGCAAGATGGACCGCCGGCGTTTCCCCGCCGATGACGTCGCCGTCAAGCTCAAGTTCCTCGCTACCGATCCGGTTGCCAGCATCATGCCCGCCGTCAAGGCGGCCCATGTCTTCGAAATGGACGCGCAGGCGATGAACCCGACCATCCGCACGATCGAAGGCATTGAAACGCTGGCCGAGGCGATTTCCACAGCCGGTCTCGCCAAGTGAACGGTCTTTCCGTCAATCTTGGCAGGGCGGGTCTGGCTTTTGCCGCACTCGCCCTGCTGCTCGTCGCGCTGATGGCCGGTGCGGCCATCGGCGAGACTGCCATTCCGTTCGACGTGGTGGCAAAGACCATTGCCAATCGTGTCTTCCATGCGGGTTATCCGCTGGAGCCGCTGGATGAGGGCATCGTCTGGAGTTACCGCCTCAGCCGCGCCGTTGTTGCCGCGTGCTGTGGCGCCTCGCTGGCGCTGGCCGGTGCGGTGCTTCAATCACTTCTGCGCAACCCGCTCGCCGATCCCTATATCCTCGGTATTTCCGCAGGCGCCTCAACCGGGGCCGTGGCCGTGGCGCTTCTGGGCTTAGGGGCGGGGTTCCTGACGATGCCGGCCGGCGCCCTGATCGGGGCTTTTGTGGCTTTTTCGCTTGTCAGCCTTCTGGCGGTGCGGACAGGGCACGGCAACAGCGCCATCATCCTGGCGGGGGTCGCCGGTTCGCAACTGTTCAACGCCATGACGTCGTTCATCGTCACCAAATCCGCCAATGCCGAACAGGCGCGCGGCATCATGTTCTGGCTGCTGGGCAATCTTTCGGGCGTGCGCTGGCCGGATGTCTGGCTGGCTTTGCCCGTCAGTATTGCGGGTCTTGGGGTGTGCCTCTGGTACGCACGCGCGCTTGATGCTTTCGCTTTCGGCGGTCAGGCAGCAGCTTCGCTCGGTATTCCGATGCGCCGGGTCTATGCGGTGCTGATCTCGGTTTCGGCGGTCATGACGGCAGTCATGGTGTCGCTGGTCGGTTCCATCGGCTTCGTCGGTCTCGTCATCCCGCATGCGGCGCGCATCTTCGTTGGCGTTCGCCACGGCATGTTGCTGCCGGTGACGGCCCTGACCGGTGCAATTTTCATGATCATCGCAGATATCCTCTCGCGCACCGTCATTCCGGGGCAGGTGCTGCCGATCGGCGTGATCACTGCGCTGGTCGGCGCGCCCGCCTTCGCCTTCATTCTCGGGCAGAAGAGAGGCCGGTCATGAAATTATCCGCCCACGATCTGCATTTTCATGCCGGCAATCTCGACATCGTGCGCGGGGTTTCGCTGGAGGTCGCCCCGGGCGAGTTTCTGGGTATCATCGGGCCGAACGGTTCGGGCAAAAGCACGCTGCTTTCCATGCTGGCCGGCATTCGCATGCCGCGTCGGGGTCATGTCATGCTTGGTGAGGAACGGCTTGCCACATTCGGGCGGCGCGAACTTGCCCGCAGGCTGGCCTTTGTGGAGCAGCAGGCCGAAACCACCGAGCGCATCAGCGCGCGACAGGCCGTGGAACTGGGGCGCACGCCCTATCTCGGCCCGCTTTCCGCATGGTCGCCAAAGGACGACGCCATCGTCGATGCGGCGCTCGGAAATGTCGATATGGCGGACAAGGCCGAGCGAAACTGGCATCACCTTTCCGGCGGCGAACGCCAGCGCCTGCACATTGCCCGCGCATTGGCGCAGGAGCCGCATATTCTGCTGCTGGACGAACCGACCAACCATCTCGATATCGGCCACCAGATCGGCCTGCTCGATCTGGTGCGCAGGCAGGGACTGACGGTTGTGGCGGCGCTGCATGATCTCAATCATGCCGCCATGTTCTGCGACCGCGTCGCCATCATGCATCGCGGTGAAATGATCGCTGTCGGCCCACCGCGCGAGGTCCTCACCTCTTCGACCATCGCCGATGTGTTCGGGGTGCAATCCGTCGTCACCACGGATGAAAGCGGATTTTCACATATTCGTTTTCTGCCGGCCCACGGTGCGGCCGATCACGCAAGGAAAGCAACGGCACGATGATGAAATTGAAAAGACTTGCAAATCTCCGCTTTTGCGCCCGACAGCTTTGCGTTTCCGCGGGACTTGCCATGGTTGTGGCCACAGGGTTTTCCATTCAAGCCGGAGCCGAGACCTTCGAGGTGAAGATGCTGAACCGTGGCGAAAAGGGCTCAATGGTGTTCGAACCCGATTTTCTGGAGATCGCTCCCGGCGACCGCGTGCGCTTCGTGCCGAGCCACAAGAGCCATAATGCCGCGACGATCGATGGTATGGTTCCCGAAGGTATTGAAGGTTTCAAAAGCCGGATCAACGACGAATTCGAGACCGGCTTCGAAAAGCCAGGCTTTTACGGCATCAAATGCTCGCCGCATTACGGCATGGGCATGGTCATGCTGATTAAGGTGGGGGACGCGGTTTTGCCGCAGAGCTACAGGACGGTAGAGGTCCCAGGCCGGGCGAAGCCGCGCTTTGAGGAGCTATTCGAGCGGGCGGAAAAATGAGGTCCCTGCATCGCGTTTTCATGCGTCATGCCGGACTAGATCCGGCATCCAGCCACGGCGCGTCTGCACCGTGAGAAACTATTATTAAGCGATCAAGGACTTGGTCGCACTGGACCCCGGATCACATCCGGGGTGACGGAGAGCTGGGCGGCAGCTTGGTGGCTTTGGTCGCCCTATCCCTTGCCGGACGTGTGCGGCTTCACAGCGCATACTGCATAACGGTGCTGCAATCCCCGCAAGATGCCTTTCAGCAGACTGAAATTTTTTGCCTGGGCACGATGAATGGCCTGAAGTTCCTGATCGATGGCAACGGGCTCGAAGCCGGTTTCACGCAACAGCGCCGCAACGTCACCAGCTCTTGCACCCTGTGAAAAATAGACCCGCGATAGAATGCTGTTGAAGGTGTTTTCCGGATCCGCCGGCTTGTGCGGCTGGTCCGGCTTCACAAGGCCGATGCTTTCCAGACCCGCCGCCAGCTTCTTGACCAGTCTTTCGCGCCAGCCGGTGTTGACGAAATCGCCATCGACGATCAGCAGGCGTCCGCCGGGTTTCAAGACACGGAACCATTCGGCAAAGCTTGCCTTCGGGTCAACCAGCGTCCAGACCAGATGGCGGGTGATGATGACGTCGGCGCTTTCGTCCGGCTCCATCGTGTTTTCGGCGTCGCCGACAAAAAAGCGGATATTGCGCCCGCGGGTTTTCGCCTTCGCCCTTGCAAGCTCCAGCATGGTTTCCGACCAATCCATGCCGGTGACCTGAAAACCGAGATCGTCCATCAGGTGCGAGATAACGCCGGTGCCGCTGGCCAGATCCAGCGCCTTGCGGCCTTCTCCCTGGCCCAGATGCTTCAAAACCAGCGCGTGCCAGGCCTCGCGCTCTTCTTCGGAGAAAATCTCATGACCCGGGGAAAGGTCGAAAGTCGCGGCGCGGCCGGACCAATAGGTTTTGATTTCGTCTCTCAGACTGTCGTTTTTGCCATAGTGGATAGTGTCGATCATCGGTCTTCAGCTCACATACCGGTCAGTTAAGAATGGCTCTAAAACATAAAACTTGACTAGTATAGTCAGAAAATAATACAGCCGCGCCAGTCAACACTGGAGAGCAATATCCGATGCGCATCTCAGCCAAATCCGCGGCACTTGCCCTTGGCCTTCTCGTATCCGCAGCGTGGCCTGCATTGGCCGAAAAGGTCACCGTCAAGGATGTGACCGGCCGCGACGTGGAAGTCAATGTGCCCGTTTCGCATGTGATCCTCGGCGAAGGCCGTCAGATCTATTTCCTGGCGGCGCTCGACAAGGAAAACCCTTTCCAGCACGTTGTCGGCTGGCGCGACGACCTGGCGAAAGCCGACCCGGAAACCTATGCGGCCTATCTTGCCAAGTACCCTGATATTGCCAAGCTGCCGACCTTTGGCGGCATGAAAGACGGCACCTTCGACATCGAGCAGGCCATTTCGCTGAAGCCAGACGTGATCCTGATGAACATCGACGCGAAGACCGCGACGCAGGAGGCCGGTTACATCGAGAAGCTCGAAAAGGTCGGCATCCCGCTTGTTTACGTCGACTTCCGCGAAAAGCCGATGGAAAACACCGAGCCGAGCATGCGTCTGATGGGCCAGCTGACCGGCAAGGAAAAGATCGCCGAGGACTTCATAAAGTTCCGCGCGGACTCCATCGCCAAGGTCACCGATACGCTCGAAAAGGCCAATCCGAAGAAGCCCGTCGTGTTCGTCGAACGCGCCGGCGGTTATTCCGACGATTGCTGCATGTCCTTCGGCAACGAGAATTTCGGCAAGATGGTCGAACTCGCCGGCGGCATCAACATGGCCAAGGACATCATTCCCGGCACGTTCGGCAACGTCAATCCGGAACAGATCATCGCCTCCAATCCGGAACAGATCATCATCACGGGTGGCAACTGGAACGGTTATGTTCCCGGCGGTAACTGGGTCGGTGTCGGTTATGGCGCGGATATGAAGGAAGCCCACCGCAAGCTTGAAAACCTGACCAAGCGCCCGGCTTTCACCGGGGTACAGGCGGTCAAGAACGGCAATGTCCACGCCATCTGGCACCAGTTCTACAACAACCCATATCAGTTCGTGGCCATTCAGGAAATCGCCAAGTGGCTGCACCCGGACCTCTTTAAGGATCTCGACCCCGAGGCGACCTTCAAGGAGCTGCATGCCCGCTTCCTGCCGCTCGACTACAAGCCCGGTTACTTTGTGTCGCTGAAGGACACGAAATAATACAGGGACGGTGAAGGGGAGCGCCGTCCGATCGATGGATGAAGCCGCAGCCATGCGGCTTCATCATTTTCTTTTGGAACTAAGAGGACTTCTCATGCGGCTTAACGCTCTCAGGCATCTTGCGGTGCTGGCTTTGTCTCTTCTCGCTTTGCCGGCTTATGCCGGAGAAATCACCGATGTCACCGGACGCAAGGTCGAGCTGGACCTGCCTGTCAAACGTGTCATAGTCGGTGAGGCGCGCCAGATCCACGTCATCGCGGCGCTCAAGGGCGACCAGACCTTCGACACCATCGTCGGCTGGCGTGACGATCTCCTCAAGAAGGACCCTGACAGCTACGCCGCCTATGTCGAGCGCTTTCCGCAGATCGAAAAACTGCCGCGCTTCGGTTATGTGCCGCAGGGCGATTTCAGTCTGGAAACGGCCATTACCCTTTCGCCTGACGTGATCACCCTCAATCTGGAAGCGGAAAAATCCGCCAAGGAAAGTGGTTTCGAAGAGAAGGCCGCCGCCGCCGGAATCAAGATCGTCTATCTCGATTTTCGCATCAATCCCGAAAAGAACAGCGAAGCCTCGATTGAAATTCTCGGGAAAATGTTTGGCGCGCAAGAGCGCGCAAAGGAATTCATCGCCTATCGCCGTGCAGAAATCGCCCGCGTGACCGACCGGCTCGCCAGCGTCAAAGACCTGAAGCGTCCCGGCGTCTTCATCGAGCGCGCGCCCGGCATTTCCGGTGAGGACAATTGCTGCCGCACCTTCGGCCCGGTCAATTTCGGCGCAATGGTCGATCTCGCTGGCGGCGATAATATTGCCGACGGCATCATCAAGACGACGTTCGGCGATCTCAATCCCGAGCAGCTCGTCGTTGCCGATCCGGATCATGTCATCGTAACCGGCTCAAACTGGGCGGCTGAATCCGATATCAACCAGTTCGTTCCCGTTGGACGCGGAGCCGACATGGCTCTTTCCCGGAAAAGACTGACAAACCTGATGAGGCGCACGCCGTTTCCGGAACTGAAGGCTGTCAAACAGGGCAATGTCCATGCCGTGTGGCACCAGTTCTACGGCGCGCCCTACGAGTTCTTTCCGATTCAGCAATTCGCCAAGTGGTTCCATCCCGAGCTCTTCGCCGATCTCGATCCCGAGAAGAATTTTGAGGAATTTCACCGGAAATTCCTGCCCGTCACCTACAAGCCGGGATACTTCGCATCCCTCGAAAAAGGTTCGAATGAATGAGTTCGTTGAATGAAAGCGCCGTTGGCGTAAGTGGGCGCGATCAATATCGCGCCCTTGCCGCACGAAGGATCGTTATTCTCTTCGGGCTTTTCATCGCCCTTTGTTTCACTATGGCTGCCGACATGGCACTTGGTCCGGCGCGCTACACGATATCAGAAGTTCTGGCGACGATTGCCGATCCGGCTGCTGCTGCAAACCAGCTTCGGGTGGTGATATGGGATATCCGCATGCCGATTGCGCTGATGGCGGTCACCGTCGGCGCGTCGCTTTCGGTTGCGGGCGCACAGATGCAGACCATCCTGTCCAATCCTCTCGCCAGCCCGTTTACGCTCGGCATTTCGGCCGCTGCCAGTTTCGGCGCCGCGCTGGCCCTTGTTGGCGGCGTTGCGATCTTTCCCGGTGCCGTCCAGTACATGGTGCCGATCAACGCCTTCATCATGGCGATGATTGCCGCCCTGTTCATTCATTTTGCCTCGACGATGCGCGGCGTAACCGTGGAGACTATCGTCCTTCTCGGCATCGCGCTGGTGTTCACCTTCAATGCCGCATTGTCGCTGCTTGAATATCTGGCTTCCGAACAGGCGCTCGCCGCCGTCGTTTTCTGGACCATGGGCAGCCTGACCAAGGCCACGTGGGAAAAGGTCTATATCACCGGTGGTATTCTTCTCGTTACGGTGCCGATGTTCATGCGCAACGCATGGGCGCTGACTGCGCTTCGGCTGGGTGACGACAAGGCAGCCAGCATGGGCATCAATGTGCGTCGGCTGCGGCTGCAGACCATGCTGACGGTCAGCCTTCTGGCCGCGATTCCGGTTTCTTTCGTTGGTACCATCGGTTTCGTCGGGCTTGTCGGCCCGCACATAGCCCGCATGGTGGTGGGCGAAGATCAGCGGTTCTTCCTGCCGGGCTCGGTGATCTGCGGGGCGCTGCTGCTGTCGGCAACCTCTGTCATCAGCAAGATACTCATTCCCGGCGCAATTCTGCCAATCGGCGTCATCACGGCGCTGGTTGGCGTACCGTTCTTTTTCGCGCTCATTTTCGGCAACAGGAGACGCGCATGGTAGCGCTCGCATTGAAGGATGTCGGCGCTGCCTACGGCCGCACGACTGTTCTCTCCAAGGTCGGCATCGATACGCTGGAAAGCGGCAGTGTCACGGCGGTCATTGGCCCGAACGCTGCCGGCAAGTCCACGCTTTTCAAGCGCATCGCCAGCCTGATCTCCGGTCCCGGGCTTGTCGAGTTGTCAGATACGGCACGCGGCAACCGGGCCATCTGCTACATGCCGCAGGACACCGGCGCCAACGCCGTGCTGACGGTTTACGAATCCGTGCTTCTGTCCGCCAAGCAGGGCGGCGGGTGGCGTGTTCACGACGATGAGCTGTTTGAGATCGACGCCATTCTCAAGGCGCTGAAAATCCACGATCTCGCCTTCCGGGGGCTCGGCGAATTGTCTGGCGGTCAGCGGCAGCTTGTGTCCCTGGCGCAGGCGCTGGCCCGCAAGCCGGAGGTGCTGTTGATGGACGAGCCGACATCTGCTCTCGACCTCCACCGGCAGGTCGAGGTTCTGGGGTTTGTGACCGACCTTGCCCAGAAGACTGGCATGATCGTGCTGATCGCCCTGCACGACCTCAATCATGCGCTTCGTTATTGCGAGAATACGATGGTGATCGCGCGCGGCGAAATGGTGGTGAGCGGCAGCACCGAGACGGTGATAACCCCGGCCATGCTGCGCGATATCTACCGCATCGATGCGCGCATCGAACCCTGTTCGCAGGGCAGGCCGATGGTAATAGTCGACGGCGCAATCTGACGCTATCACAGGACCCGGCCGCGCCTGCCGCCGGGTCTGCGAGTCTCTGGCTGTTGCAGGGCCCGCGACCGCACAAATTCTTGATAATAATAGTCATGAAATAGCTGTTCGGTCGAGAGTTTGGGTGCTAGAGGTTTAGACGGGAAAACTGCTTTGTCGTTTGGGGGCTTGCAGTTTCGTTTATCCTTGAAATTTCTCTCGGTTGAGACATGGGCATACGGGAAGATGACAAGCGTTATAACGCTTACGTCGCGCACAGGGTTGACCTGATCAAATACGCCGCGCTTATTTTAGGGTCGCGGGCGGACGCGGAGGACGTGGTTCAGGAGGCATTCCTGAAATTCGTTCCCGAAGGTTCCGGCAATCCTTCCAACCTCAAATCCTATCTTTTCCGCATCGTCCGCAACCTCGCCCTCGATAATCGCCGCCGCAACCGGCAGGACCTGCGGGAGCGGCCCGACGATACCCCGTTCTGGGGCGTACCGCAGGGTCACGGCACACCAGAAGAGCATGCCCTGTTCTGCGACGAGGTCCGGCAGATGCAGACTATTTTGGCCTCTCTGCCGGTCCAGGCGCGTGTGGCATTGGAAATGCATAGATTTGGCGGCTACAATATGGAAGAGATCGCCCGTCACCTCGGCGTATCCGTGGCTAGCGCCCACCGTCTGATTAAGAGTAGTATTGCCGCCATTACCAAAGAAATGCAGTAAAATAGCCTTTATTGTTTCATCTTGTGAAAAAAAGTTCTCCCTCAAACGTCTTTAAAGCAACACGGAAGACGAGGCATCTCCTCCGCCCAGTCAAAGGAACTGACCGGCTCAATGACAATTGATCCCGATAAAAAAATAACATTGCCGACCCGGAAGGCGGAAGAGGCTGCCGACTGGCTGATACGCCTGCAGACGGGTTCGGCGGAACCGCGGCTGAAGGCGGAATTTGATCGATGGTTGGCTGCTTCGCCGGCAAATCGTCTGGCCTGGGAGCGGACATGCAAGACTTGGCGCAATCTCGGTCTGGTCGAGCCGGGTTTAAAGAGCCTCTGGGAAGACGCGGAGCACCTGCCTGGCGTTGCCGGAAAACAGGCATCGCGACGGCGCTGGTCCTTGCGGCATTATGCCGGCATGGCGGTGGCAGCAGTGTCTCTCTGTCTTGCGGTGCTGTTCGTTCCCACGCTTTTCGTCCATATCAAGGCCGAATATCAGACCAGTACCGCAGAGAGCCGCACCATAACCCTTGAAGACGGCAGCAGGGTGCAGCTTGCCGCGGCAAGTGCGCTTACCACTGATTTTGCCAATGGCCGCCGTAATGTGAAGGTGCTGAAGGGCGAAGCTTTTTTTGATGTCGTGCCGGATAGCGACCGTCCCTTTGTCGTGGAGGCGAAAAACCTGACCGTCCAAGTGCTTGGCACGGCTTTCGATGTCGACATGACGGATGGCGTGACGCAAGTCGCGCTTGCGCATGGTTCCGTGGAAGCTTCCTTCCGCAACGCGCCACCAACGCGGCTGGTGCCGGGTGAGATGCTGGTTGTCGACGCCTCCGGTACAATCCGGAAAGAGACCGTTCCCGTCGAGGATATTGGTGGCTGGCGCAACGGCGAGCTTTACGTTGTGGATGCGACGATCGGTTCTGTCGTCGAGCAAATCCAGCGGTATCATCCCGCATGGCTGACGATGGCGGACAAGACGCTTGCAGAGCAGCGTGTGACTGGCTTCTACAATCTTCGCGATCCGGACCGTGCGCTGGAAGCATTGGTGGAACCCTATAAGGGCAAGGTGCATGCAATTGCCAATACCGCCCGCATCATCACCCGTTTCTGAAGCGCCATAAAACAAAAAATCGTATTTATTTTCAGTCGTTTATAAAAAATTCTCCGAAACCCTGAAAAAAACTGCCGAGGCAATCGTCTTTTTGTTGAGTAATCCGGTCAAGATATAGCCGGAGCGAAGACAGGAAGACAAAAGCAGTATGCGCCTCCAGATACGTATGAACGGTTCAGGGAAAAACGCGGCAAAGCCGGCACGTATGACCGTGCTTTTGGCGACAACGGCGGTGGTCGTTTCTATGTCGGTACCGGCTTTTGCGCAGAGCGGACCGAATGCCGCCAATGGTCAGCGCTCCGGTGGCGAGCAGGGTGCAACGCGGCCTTTTAATATTCCCGCCCAGCCGCTGTCCTCCGTTGTCGGCGTTTTCGGGCGGCAATCCGGTCTGCAGGTTACGCTTGCCACGCCGTCCGCCGGCAATGTGCGCACCAATGCCGTTACCGGCAGTTTTACGGTGCGGGATGCGCTGTCCCGGCTTCTGGCCGGCACGGGCGTGAATTTCCGGTTTACCGGAAGTGGCAGAACCGTCGTCATCGGCTCGGGGCAGGCCGCTGCCGATCTTTCCGGGGCGGAAGGCACTACCGTTCTGGAAGAAATTACAGTGACCGGAAAAACCGGACGCAATTCCATTGCTGGCACCGGTTATCAGGGAACGCCCGACTGGGTTTATGAAACACCCGCCAGTGTCAGCGTCGTCAGTCGCGAGGCGATCCAGTCCGCTGGCGTGCGCAACACGCGCGATGTCTTCAACCGCGTCTCCGGCGTCTATGCCGGTGAGGGCAACGGCAGCTTCCCTACCGTTTCGCCCAATATACGTGGCTTGCAGGAAAGCGGCCGCGTGGTCGTCTCCATTGATGGTGCGCGGCAGAATGCGCAGCGTGGCGCAGCTTTCGGCGGGGCCACGAGTTACACCGCGAGCGCCGGGCAGGGTTACGTTGATGTTGCCTTTATCCGTGCTGTCGAGATCGAGAAAATAACCAATGCGAGGTCGGGTAACGCGGGTTCGCTTGGCGGGAAGGTCGAGTTCCGTACCGTCAGCGCCGCCGATCTGATCCCCGAGGGTGCGAACAAGGGGGCTGAGGTGAATGTCTCCCGTGGCACCAATGGTTACGATTTTCAGGGTTCGGTTCTGGCCGCAGTTCGTGAGCCGAATGGCCCTCTCTCCTTTGTTGCCGGTTACAGCCGCACGATCATGGATGAATACAAGATCGGAACCAAGGGTGAGGCCCAAAGCACCGCTTTGACGATGAAGGATCTGCTCGGCAGGGACGGTTGGTCGACCTTTTTCAAGGGCGAAGGTGACTTCGGGGATGTGCAGACTTCGTTGTCATGGATGCATCAGCAGAATGATTTTGTTCAGGGTGCGTCCACCGTGGTCGACAGGGAAAGTGTACGCAACGACAGCGTCGTCGCGAAGCTGGACTGGGACCCCGAAAGCGAACTCATCGATTTCAAATCGTCGTTGTGGCTGAACGACAATATGACGCACGAGTTGCGATCGGCGCGCACTTATGCGGTGGAGACCAATCTAGATATGGGCCTGCGCAGCTTCGGTGGCAACTTGGAAAATACCAGTCGTTTCGACACCAAGGCGGGTGCGCTCAGCCTAAATTATGGGGCCGAAGCCTTCCGGGATATAGCCACATCCGTTGCTATGAGCTCCAAGATCAAGGAAAACCCCTCCTTTGCTACCAGCTACACGGCTTTCAGCCCCGCCGGGCGGCGCGATGTCGCGAGCCTGTTTTTAAACGGTGAGCTGGAGCCGGCGGATTGGATCACGCTAAGTGGCGGCGTGCGTTACGACTGGTCACGCCTGAAGGGATCGGCGACTTATTACAGTACCCGCAGCTATCTCGTAGACACCTCTGTCCCCTGCGATCCAGTCGGCAACCATTACACACCTCTCGACTATTTCAATCAGGTGTTCCTTCCCGCCAACCCGTCCTGGACTGCGCGCTACGCGCTTTATCTGGCGCGTGCCTGGCCTAATGCTTCGGCAGGTTGCATGCCTGGAACTGGCACAATTACGCCACCGATACCCGTTACCGACTACCCGGAGCACAATGTCGATATCGATCGCACCTACAGTGCCTGGCTACCCTCCGCCACGATTGAACTGAAACCCGTCGACTGGTTCCGTCCCTATGTGAGCTATTCCCAAAGCCTGCGTCCGCCGACAATTCTCGAGGCTCTCTTTGCCGGTGCCCGTCCGGGGGACAGCCCCGGATATGAATATGCCCCGAACACATCCCTGCGGGCCGAAAAAGCCACCACTTACGAAATCGGCGCGAATATGAGCTTTGACGGCGTGCTGCTGGACAACGATTCCGTCCGCATCAAAATGGCCGCCTTTCGCCGTGAGGTGAAGGATTACATCGCTCTCGGTTATCTCGTCACGGATCAGGTGGCGGATCGGACCTATACCAGCTTCGTCAATCTCGATGGCACGACCTATATGCGCGGCCTTGAATTCGAGGGCAATTACGATGCGCGAAGCTTCTGGCTTGGTGGCTCAGCGACGCTGCTGAAGACCGATTGGCCGGACAAAACCCAGGTTTTCTCTAACGGCACGACCACGACAAGCGGCGAGATCGTCGCATGGCCGGGTGACGTTGCACCCAAGGTGAAGCTGACGCTCGATGGCGGCATGCGTTTCTTCGAGGAAAAATTCTCTATGGGCGCACGGCTCAACCATGTCACGCCGACGCAATCGCGGACGCTCGATACGGAGGGTAATCTGCGGGAGGTAACCGATCCCTACACGACGGTGGACCTATACGGCTCCTATACCTTCAACGAAAAGGCGACGCTTCGTTTCGCGGTCAACAACCTGACCGACCGCAAATACATCCCGGCAGCCAGTGCCTATACCGCGCCGGGCCGCACATTTATCGCAACGATGAACGTGAAGTTCTGATGCGCGGAAGAAATTCTCCGGGCTGGGGTTGCAGCCCGTCCCGGAGATGAAACGCCTTCGTCACATGACAAAGGTATCCCTATTGGCCAGCAAAGGAGTACACCTATGGCTACCACAATTCAACTGACGCAGTCTTCCTCCGACCTGATCGGTTACCTCAACGGTTGGACGAGCGGTTTCGGTTCGACCTATGGTGCGTTCTACGACGCTCAGACCAGCTCTCTCGCCACTACCACTATCGATCCGAACACGACCTATGAGGCGTGGGGCGATGGCAGCAACGGTGGCAAGGGCATTGTCATGAGCGGTGCCCTGCAATACTCCCAGGGCAACCTGACAGGTTCGGTCGACAGCATCGTTCTCGGCACCGGCTACAGCCAGTCCACTAGCGGCATCGCCGTCAGCCAGCAGGAACTGTTGATCGATCCCGACGGCTCCTACTCGCTCGCAGGCGCTCGCGATCTTCTCGATCTCGCCGTTTACCAGCTTGCCCGTTTCGGCTCTCTGTCCGGCTTCTATGACTACTTCGCGGCCACCGGCACGGTGATCGAGGATACGGCCGCTTCCAATACCCTGACGGGCTTTGCCGGCGCGGACACCTTCCTATTCTCCGGCGGCAATGACGTCGTGAACGCCGGCCCGACCGGAACCTACGGTTATCAGGATGGTACGGATACGCTTGATGTTTCCGCTTGGGGTGCAACTTCGGTGAATGATTTGTTGTGGTATAACGATAACGGAAATGCCGTTATCCTTTCGGCAGCAGACACGTCCGTATCCATCACGCTCAACGGTGTCGATGCAAGCGTACTGGACGCATCGGACTTCATTTTCGCCAGCGCATCGGCGCTTGCCGCTTAAAGGAAAATCAGGCTGTGGGCTTTCAAAACCACCAGCAGACACCGCCGCAGTCCCTCACTGCGGCGGTTGTTTCGCCCCTTAAAAGCACGTTTTTCGGTGTGGCGCTCGTCAGCGGTGTGGTCAACATCCTGGCGCTGACGTCGCCCCTGTTCATGCTTCAGGTTTACGACCGGGTGCTGGCCAGCGGCAGTTTGCCGACACTTGTCGGGATCGCCATTCTTGCGCTCGGCCTCTATGGCTTCCAGTGCCTGCTCGACATCATCCGCGCCCGGGTCCTGATCCGTATCGGCGAGGACTTCGACATGCGCTATTCCGGCAAGGTGCATGATGCGGTGGTGCGCCTGCCGCTCGTCAACCGTATGCCGGGGGACGGCCTGCAGCCGCTGCGCGATCTCGACAACGTGCGCGGTTTTCTTTCCGGCACGGGGCCCACCGCCTTTTTCGATCTGCCTTGGATGCCGCTCTACCTTGGCATATGTTTTCTGTTCCATTTCTGGATCGGCGTGACGGCTCTTGCCGGTGCCGTTCTGCTTATATCCCTGACCATCTTGACGAATATGTTCTCTCAGAAGCCGATCCGCGACACCATGGTCGAAAACATGGCGCGCAACCGGCAGCTGGAAGCCTCGCGCCGCAACGCCGAAGTCGTGCAGGCCATGGGGCTCGGCGGCCGGCTTGGCAAACGCTGGCAAATCTCCAACGAGGCTTATCTCGCCGCCAACCGCAAGGCGGGCGACGTGGCCGGCGGCCTCGGCAATATCGCAAAATCCCTGCGGATCGTGCTGCAATCGGCCATTTTGGCGGTCGGCGCATGGCTGGTCATTCAGCAGGAGGCCTCAGGCGGCGTGATGATCGCCAGTTCGATCATGATGGGTCGGGCTTTGGCGCCCGTCGATCTTGCAATATCCAACTGGAAGTCCTTTGTTGCCGCCCGCCAGAGTTGGGCGCGGCTAAGGGAGCTTTTTGCGCAGATGCCGGTAACGGCGACCGCAATGGCACTGCCGAAGCCTGAGAGAGAGTTGAAAGTCGAAAACGTCACCATCATTCCGCCGGGAGAGAGAAAACCGACCGTCGCGGGCCTTGGTTTCGTCATGACCGCCGGGAATGCGCTCGGTGTCATCGGCCCGTCCGGCTCGGGAAAATCCACCCTCTCGCGCATTCTCACCGGAGCCTGGACGCCCGCCGCCGGCAAGGTGCGGCTTGATGGTGCGAGCTTCGATCAATGGGATCGCGAAGCCCTCGGCCGCCATATCGGTTATCTGCCGCAGGGCGTGGAGCTTTTCGACGGCACGATCGGCGAAAACATTTCCCGTTTCGAGGACAATCCCGATCCCGACGCAATCATTGCCGCTGCGAAAGCCGCCGGTGCGCACGACCTGATCCTGCGCTTCGAAAAGGGGTATGACAGCGATATAGGTGAGGCCGGTTCCGCGCTTTCGGCAGGACAACGCCAGCGTATCGGTCTCGCGCGTGCGCTTTATGGCGATCCCTTCATCGTCGTGCTGGACGAGCCGAATGCCAATCTCGATGCAGAGGGCGAGGCCGCCGTCGTCAGGGCGATCGCGTCGGTCAAGGCGCGCAACGGTATCGCCATCGTCGTCGCGCATCGGCCCAGCGCGATCGGTGCCGTCGATTTCATTCTGATGATGGAGGAGGGGCGGATGAAGGCCTTCGGTCCGCGCGACGAGGTTCTCTCGAAAGTGCTGCGCACTCCGAATGCTCAAGCGGCGAAAGGTTTCACCGCATCCGCGCACACGGTTTCACCATTGCGTGTCGTCGCGAATACCCAACCTAAGACGGTGGCGGTGGAAGAGAGCGGCGAGGAGAACAGGCAGGAAGGAGATACGGATGTCAAAAATTGACCAGCGCACGCAGGTGTCCCGCTCTATCCGCAAACATCTTCTTGCCGGTCTTGCCGCAAGCGCCGCACTGCTGGCCGGCGTCGGCGGATGGGCAGCGACGACAAATCTTGCTGGCGCGGTCGTCGCGTCCGGTCATCTTGTGGTCGATTCCTATATCAAGAAGGTACAGCACCCCAAGGGTGGCGTCGTCGGTGAAATTCTGGTGAGCGAAGGTGGCAGGGTAAAGGCCGGCGACGTCGTCATGCGTCTCGACGCCACCCAGACCCGCGCTAATCTCGCCATAGTGACCAAGCGGCTGGATGAGCTGAGCGCGCGCATGGCAAGGCTGGAGGCCGAACGGGACGATCTGCCGGAACTCGTTTTTCCACAGGCTCTGGTGGCGCGCAAGGACGATCCCGATGTCGCTTCCGCAATGCGCAGCGAAACCAGGCTGTTCGAATTCCGCAAATCCTACCGTGAGGGGCGCAAAGCGCAGCTTGTGGAGCGTATCACCCAGTTCGAACATGAAATCGAAGGGTTGAGGGCACAGGAAGTCGCCTACGACAACGGGCTTGCGGTTTTGCAGGCTGAGATAACCTCGCAGAAGTCCTTACGGGAGCAGGGCATCGTGTCCGTGCAGCGGCTGAACAGCCTGCAGACCCAGGCCGCGACATTTGGCGGTGAGCGTGGCGAAAAAATCGCCTATCAGGCGCAGACGGCGGGCAGGATCACCGAAACGAAACTGCAGATCCTGCAGATCGATCAGGAATTGCGCACCGAAGTGGGCCGGGAAATGCGCGAGATACAGGCGCAGACGGGTGAATATGTTGAGCGGAAGGTCGCTGCGGAGGACGAGCTGAAGCGCATCGATATCATCGCGCCGCAATCCGGCATGGTGCATGAAATGGCGGTGCATACAGTGGGCGGCGTGGTGACGCCGGCCGACCCGATCATGCTCATCGTGCCTGATGGGGACGAACTGGCGCTCGAGGTGCAGATTGTGCCGAAGGATATAGACCAGTTGCAGGTAGGGCAAAAAGCGATGCTGCGGATGACCGCGTTCAACCAGCGCGTCACGCCGGAACTGGAAGGCCATGTCAGCCGCATCGCCGCCGATATCACCACCGACCAGAGGACCGGCCTCTCCTATTATCTGGCGCGGATTTCCATACCGGTTGCCGAGCGGGAAAAGCTGAACAATGCGCCGCTGATGCCGGGCATGCCCGCCGAGGCCTTCATCCAGACCAGCGAGCGCACCGCGCTGTCCTATATCGCCAAGCCGCTGACGGACCAGATCAACCGCGCCTTCCGGGAAGAGTAGCTGGCTTTTCTGATCGGCAGTCACGACTTGAGATCAAAGCCAGCCCAGCGCTTTCGCTGCGCGGATCGCTTCCGCGCGGCGTTTGCAATCCAGCTTGCGGAACAGGTTTCCGAGATGGAATTTTACCGTCACTTCCGAGATGTTGAGGGTCTGCGCGATCTTCTTGTTCGACATGCCGCTGGCCAGCAATTGCAGCATCTGTGCTTCCCGCTGTGAAAGCCCGCCATGCAGGGCGCGTGCCTGCGGCGAGTTGACCGAGGCGGCGAAAATCGACAGCGCGTTCCGGACATCGGAAGAGGTTTCGATGAAACCGCGGATACGGCGATTGTTCAGAAGCGGCGACAGGAATATGCGCTCCTCCGACAGGACGCCGTTGCAGCCAAGGCGCGTCGCCGATTCAAGTGCGTTGAGGATATGGGCGCGGGCGCCGGCACTGTCACGACGCTGGTGTGCGGCATAGCTCTGCCATATTCTGAGCGCGACCTTTTCGCGGTTGGTGACCTTGGGGTTGGCGATCATTGCATCCATCTGCCGGGCGAGATAGGCGCGCGGCGTGAAAAGATGTACCGCGTCGCGGAGCCAGGCCATCACATAGGCGATTTCGTCGCGCCGCGTGAGCCGGGCAAGGTCCTCATTTGCGCTCTCCACCCAGTTGCGACCCATCGGCATGCGAATTGCCGATAGCGTTGCTGCCGCATCCGCCCAGCGGTTGGCGTTCTGGTAGGCGATGGCCGTTCTGATCTCCATCATCGCATGGAATTGCAGCCCTTCCGAAAGGTGAATCCACAGGCCGTCGAGAAAGCCCGGACGAACGGTCATCGGAAAATGATCGATCAGCACCTGCGAGGCATAATGCAGGGCAAACTGCATCAGGCTCGGCCATATCTCGGAGGCGGCGAAGTGGTCGAATTCATGCTCGACGAAGTGCAACAGGTCGCGCGGTTTTCCCGCCTCATAGGCAAGGCAGGCTTCCGCCAGCCGCAGCATTCGGAACTCCTGCGCGGCGTCGTGTGGCACCTGTTCCAACCTCGTGCGCGCATCCTGTGCCGCGCGACGGGCCAAGAGCACATCACCGCTCATCAGTCGCAGGACGATCTGGTGCAGATGGATGAAGAATTCGAGCAGCGGCTGCCCGCCCATCTTGCGCAGATAGATAAGCGCGCGGGCGGCAGCGGCCTCGGCCTCGCGAAAATTACGGCGGCGGATTTCGAATTCCAGCAACGCATTGTAATAGGCCGCCCATTTGCCGTGATCGTCCATGGGGTAATCGGCCATGAATTCCCCGAGGCGCGTTATCACAGCGTCATTGGGGGTCAGGTCCTCGGCAATCATCAGGTTCAGCCGGAAGGTGCGGGCGGCAAAGGAAAAACGCGAACCGCGGGCAAGCACCTTGAGTGGATCGAGATAATCCGAACCCAGGCTCTTGCCAAGCAGATGGCGCACGCGTTGCAATTCGCCCTGTTTCAGCAATGCGCGGGTGACGGCGAAGAGGACTGTTTCATTCGCCGCGATCATGTCCTGCGAAAACCGCATGATGATCTCGCGAAATCTGTCGACGCTGCTTCGGTAGATCAGTTCGCGCCCATGGGCGCGTTCTAGGATTTGCGCGGCGTGGGTCTCATAACCGCGGTCAAGCAACATGGCCATTGCCGCAAGCGCCCGCCCTTCCTTCTCGAATGCGGAAGCGACCTCTACCACTGCCCTGCCAGCCTGTAATGTGGCGAGACGTTCTCCCGCTGCCACGGTCAGAAGCCTTATCAGTGTGCCGTGTTTTTCCGGGTTTGCGATCAGGAAGGGCGGCAGAAGTTCTGCCCATTCAGCGTCGGGTTCTGCCGAGGGATTTTCCAGCCAGAGCGAAAGCGCGACCGTCTGGGCCGGTGACAGATGCGGCAGATAATTTTCCCGCAGATAGTCAACGCATAGTTTTTCGTCGGCGAGGCGAGCGAGAGACAGAAAGGCCGGCCACCCCGCATAATCATCGAGCGCCAGACGCTTCTGTTCTGTTGGAAGGCCCGCGGTCTCATCTTGGCCAAAGGCCAGTTCATTTGCTCCGATCGTCAGCGAACCACGATGCAATATTTGCCGCGCCAGCCCGCTGATACGTTGATCCGGACGGCAGGCGATGACCACGAAACGCACGGTTTCCAGAATAGGGGCGGGCATGCGGACCGCGCGTGCGAAGACCGGCACATCCCATAGCAGACAGCCTTTTGCCGCCTCATCACTTCTGGGCTGGTGCGTCCGGCATACCTCGGTCCCCAGCTCTTGTGCCAGCAAGTCCATAAGAACGCTTTTCCCGGCGCCCGCCGGCGCGCGCAGAAAGATCACGCCTGCGGTTTCGCTGGCGATACGGCGGCAGAGTGTGGTGCGCGGCAGAAGCGTCATTCAGACAGGGATAGGAGATCTTAATTCAAAAACCTATACTCATTTATCAAAAAACTATACCTTTCTGAGATTGTTCAAAAGGACATGTGGTGAAAACTTGTGCTCAGGAAACTGATGCACAAGGAACGGTCCACCGATGCAGCAACATCCGCTGGTCGCGATTTTGAACAGGCTCGGCGCTTTCGTACTGGTCATGATCGCCCTGTCCATCATGATTTTTGCTCTAGCCCGTGTGGTGCCGGGTGATCCCGCCCGCATGGCGCTCGGCCCTGCGGCAACACAGGAACAAGTTGATGCGCTGCGCGGCGAGATGGGTCTCGATAAGCCGCTCTCCGCCCAATACCTCGACTACATCGGCAACGCCCTGCACGGTGACCTGGGCTTCTCGCTGGTTTCCCAGCGCCCCGTCACCACCGATCTGGCCCAGACCGTTCCTGCGACCGTCGAACTGGTTCTGGTCTCAGTCATCTTCATGTTTGCCGTCGCCATCCCGCTCGGCGTCATCACGGCGCATTACCGCGACCGTCCGCTCGACCATATCGGCCGTATCCTCTCGCTCACCGGCGTGACGATCCCGAGCTTTTTGTTTGCCATCACGCTGCAATTGCTGGCCGCTCGCTTTCTCTCCGGCTGGCCGATCATCGGTAGGATCGATCACTCACTTGTCTGGCAGGGTGGCCCGACGGGCTTCATCCTGATCGACGGTACGCTTGCCGGACGGTTCGATGTAGTGCTGGATGCGCTGAAGCACCTTGCGCTGCCGGCCTTTGCGCTCTCCATGGCCGGTATCGGCCAGATCACCCGCATCACGCGTTCCTCGATGATCGAGAACCAGCGCAAGGATCACGTGCTCACCCTGCAAAGCTTCGGCGTGCCGGAGCGGGTCATCATCTTCCGTTATCTGCTGAAGCTTTCCTCCATCGCGCCGCTGACGATCATGGGGCTCGAATTCGCCTCGCTGATCGGCAATGCCTTCGTGATCGAAATGGTCTTCGCCTGGGGCGGATTCGCGTCCTACGGGCTGAACGCCATCCTTCAGAAAGACCTCAATGCCGTGACTGCCGTGGTGCTGGTGGCCGGCCTGTTCTTCATCGTTGCGAACCTGATCGTTGATGTCCTGATCTCGATCATCGACCCGCGCCTGCGCCGCAAGGAGGCTCGCTGATGGCTGATATGAAAATGCTCGAACCCACCGATCGGGGCTTAAGCGCCGGTTACATGATGTGGTACCGCTTCAGCCGCAATCCGGCAGCGGTCATCGGTTCGCTGATCCTGTTGTCGGTGCTGGTTCTGGCGATCTTTGCGCCCTGGCTTACACCCTATCCCAAACATATCGGCGCGGTCGTCGATTTCCGTGCCCGCCACATGCCGCCGGATCTGGAGCACTGGTTCGGAACCGACAAGGCCGGACGCGACATCTTTTCCCGTACTGTCTTCGGGCTCAGGGTCTCGCTTCTTCTCGTCATCGGCGTGCTCGGCATCTCGGTCCCGGTCGGCACTGTGCTTGGCCTGGTCGCCGGTTATTTCGGCGGCTGGACCGAGAAAATCATCAGTGGCCTGACGAATGTGATGCTGGCCATGCCGCCCCTCGTCATGGCGCTGGCGGTCTCCAACCTGCTGGAACCCACCTTGATGAACGCCATGATCGCGATCACGCTTCTATGGTGGACCTGGCATGCGCGGCTGATCTATTCGGTGTCGAAATCCATCGCATCCGAGGACTACATCGAAGCGGCACGTCTTGCAGGTGCGGGTCCGCTGCACATTCTCTTTCGCGAAATTCTGCCCAATTGCGTCTCGGTCATATCAGTCAAGACGACGCTGGATGCGGCATTCGTCATCCTCTTTGGCGCGACGCTGAGTTTCCTCGGTTTCGGCGTCAAACCGCCAACTCCCGATCTCGGCTCAATGGTTGCCGATGGGCGCCAGTTCATGCCGGATTTCTGGTGGGAAGTCCTCTGCCCCGGCGCGGCCGTGCTTTACGTGACGCTGGGTTTCAATCTGCTGGGCGACGGCCTGCGTGACATGTTCGACGTGGAAAGCTAAAGCCATGACTGAACCGCTTCTTAAAGTCGAAAACCTCAACGTCACCTTCACCAACTACGGTCGCACGCGCCAGGTGCTGCGCGATGTCGCCTTCACAGTCTCAGCCGGCGAGCGGGTGGCGCTGATCGGCGAAACCGGATCGGGTAAATCGGTCACCGCCAAGGCGATCATCGGCACTTTGCCGAAGAATGCCACTATTGCCTCCGGCGCCATTGTCATCGACGGGCGGGATGTGCTCGCCATGCCGCGAAGGGAACGCGAGGCGCTGAAGGGAACGGCGTTTTCGCTGATCATGCAGGACCCGCTGTCTTCCTTCAATCCGGTCTTCAAGATCGGCACGCATCTCGATGATGTCATGCGCTTTGCCGACAAGCGCAACGGCATCAACTCGTCCAAGGCAGAGCGCCGCACCCGTATCGCAGCGGTTCTGCGCCGCGTGCAGCTTGGCGATACCGAGCGGGTCATGAATGCCTATCCGTCCGAGCTTTCGGGCGGCATGCGCCAGCGCGTGTTGATCGGGCTTGCGTTGCTGCATCAGCCGAAGCTCCTCATCGCGGATGAGCCCGGCACCGCGCTCGACGTCACCACGCAGGACGAAATTCTCAATCTCATCAACCAGCTGGTTGCCGAAGAAAATATGGCGCTGCTGATGATCACCCATAATCTCGGTGTCGTACGTAAGGTGGCGGATCGGGTCGTGGTTATGCACCATGGCGACATCGTCGAGACCGGTCCCTGCACGCAAATCCTGCACGCTCCCGCTGCGGACTACACGCGTTCGCTGCTGGATGCGGTGCCGCCGCTCTACGGTCCGCGTGTCGCCGATCTGGCGCAGAGCACACGCTCGCCGATCGTTACCATCGAGGGCCTGAACAAGATTTACGGCAGACGCAACGGTTACCACGCCGTGCGCGACGTGAACCTGACGCTGAAGGACGGCGAAATTTTCGGTCTTGCGGGCGAGTCCGGTTCTGGAAAAACCTCGGTCGCCCGGATGATCATGGGACTTTCTCGCCCGACCTCCGGCAATCTTGTCATCGACGCCCCATCTCCCGGGCGTGGCAAGCGGCTGACGCAGATCGTCTATCAAAATCCGGGCACTTCCCTTAATCCGAAGCGCACGGTCAGGCAGACGCTTAACCTGCCGTTGAAATCCATCGGTATGGACGGTGAGGCGCGCGAACGCCGGATGCAGGAACTGATGGGGCTGGTGCGATTGCCGCAATCCTATCTCGGTAAATATCCGCATGAACTTTCCGGCGGACAGAAGCAGCGTGTCGCCATTGCCCGTGCACTCGCGGCTGAACCGAAGATCCTCATCCTCGACGAGCCGACGGCGGCGCTTGATGTCTCCGTGCAGAAGACCGTTATCGACCTTCTGCTGCAGCTGCGGGAAGAGCTTGGCCTGACCTATCTGATGATCTCGCACGACCTCTCGCTGATGCGCAATTTCTGTTCGCGCATCGCTATCATGCTGCGTGGCGAGATCGTCGAGGAAGGGGTGACGTCTGCGGTTTTCGCCGAGCCGAAGCATCCCTACACCCGCGCCCTTATCGCGGCGATCCCCGTCGTCACCGACGAGGAAGAGCGCCTGAAACCCACCGTGACAGAGGAAGAGCGTATGCGCTTCCTCGTAAAAACGACCGATTGATAAAAGAGGAGCCTGACGTGTATCGCGTTGGAATTGACGTCGGCGGCACAAATACCGATGCCGTTGTGTTACAGGAAAAGACTGTTCTGGCGGGGGTGAAAGCCTCCACCACCGAAGATGTGACGTCCGGTGTCATCGAAGCCCTTGAAAAGGTGATCGAGGCGTCGGGCATCGACAGGGCACACATCGGTGCCGTGATGATAGGCACCACGCATTTCACCAATGCGGTGATCGAGCGGCGGCATATGGACGAGGTCGCCGCCATCCGGATCGGCCTGCCGTCCGGCGCCGGCCTGCCGCCGATGGTCGACTGGCCGGATGACCTCCGGGAAATCGTTGGTAACCACGGTTATCAGGTCCGCGGCGGATATGAATTCGACGGTCGCGAAATCTCAGCCCTCGATGAGGACGAAATCTTCCGCATCGCCGCCGATATCCGCGCAAAGGGCCTGAAGGCCGCGGCCGTCACCTGCGTCTTCAGCGGCATCAATGATGCGATGGAAGTGCGGGCGAAGGATATCCTGCAGGAGCGCTGCCCCGGCCTGCCGGTGGTTATGTCCAAGGATATCGGACGGCATGGTCTGCTCGCCCGCGAAAGTGCTGCGATCATGAATGCCAGCCTTCTTTCGCTTGCGGACCGCACCGTTGCCGCTTTCGGCGAGGCGCTGAAGGCAGCGGGCATAACCTGCCCGTTCTACATCACCCAGAACGACGGCACGCTGATGGCGGCGGATGTGGTGCGCGGCTTCCCTGTGCTCACTTTCGCCTCCGGCCCGACGAATTCCATGCGCGGCGCTGCTTTCCTCACCGGCCTCAAGGATGCCGTGGTCGTGGATGTCGGCGGCACCACCTCCGATGTCGGCTCGCTGTCGCACGGCTTTCCGCGCCAGGCGTCCACGACGGTGGATATTGGTGGCGTGCGCACCAATTTCCGCATGCCGGATGTGTTCTCGATCGGTCTCGGTGGCGGCTCGCTGGTGGTCAATGGCGAACATGGCCTCACCGTTGGCCCGAAATCAGTCGGTTACCGCGTCCGCCGTGAGGCGCTCTGCTTCGGCGGCACGACCCTGACTGCAACCGATATCGCTGTCGCCTCCGGCAAGGCGGACGTGGGCGAGAAGGCTCTGGTTTCCACTCTGGACAAGCGGCTGGTGGATGCCGCAGTCAAAAAGATCAACGACATGCTCGAGTCCTGTGTGGAACGCAGCCGCATCTCGTCATCACCGGTGCCGGTGATCGCCGTTGGCGGCGGCTCCATTCTCATGCCTGACCGTATCGGTGATCTGGACGTCATCCGCCCCGAGAATTTCGCGGTGGCGAATGCCGTGGGTGCAGCGATCGCGCAGATTAGCGGCGAGACGGACCGCGTCTTCTCGCTGATCGAGGGGCGCACGCGTGAAAGCGCGCTTGCGGAGGCGGAGGCCGAGGCACGCGAAAAGGCGATTGCGGCTGGTGCAGTGGCCGAAACGCTGGAAGTCATCGAGCGCGAGGATATGCCGCTTGCCTATCTGCCCGGCAATGCCACCCGCATTCATGTGAAAGTCGTTGGAGAAATGGGAGCCAATCATGGCTGAGACGCGCAAGCTGAAATATGACGAAGCGGCATTGCGTACGCTGACGAGGGAAGATCTCGACGCGCTGGAAATCGGTGCGGGCATTCTCGGCACTGGCGGCGGCGGCAATCCCTATCTGGGCAAGCTGCTTGCACTCGAGGCCATGAAGGCCGGTTGCGAGATGAAGATCCTTGCGACAGACGCCATCGAGCCGGACGCGCTTTGCATGTCCATCGGCGGCATTGGCGCCCCCGTTGTCGGCGTGGAGCGCATTCGCGAGGGCCGTGAGGGTCTGCGTTGCCTGCGCGCCATGGAAGAGCTGATCCGCACGCCGGTAGACGCCATCGTCTGCGAGGAAATCGGTGGCTCGAACTCCATGAACCCGCTGGTGACGGCGGCGCTTGGTGGCCTGCCGATCCTCGATTGCGACGGCATGGGCCGGGCTTTCCCAGAGATGCAGATGACGACCTTCTCCATCTACGGCCACAGTTCGACGCCATCGGTGATGTGCGACCTGCACGGCAATGCCGTGATCTTCAGCCACGCCGTTTCCGAAGTCTGGCACGAGCGCATGGCCCGTGCCTGCGTCGTTTCTCAGGGCGGCGGCGCAATGCTGGCGACCGCGCCGATGCAGGCGCACTACGTGCACCAGTATGGTATTCCGAAAACCTACACCAAGGCGATCGCGCTCGGCGAGGCGGTGATCCGTGCCCGCAAGCAGCAGGAAGACCCGATTGCGGCAGTCTGCGCGCTTGAAGGCGGACGGCGCATCTTCAACGGCAAGATCACCGATCTGAAACGCCATCTGCGCGGCGGTTTCGCCGTGGGCGATGTCGAGCTTTCCGGCTTCGACGATTGCTCGGGTCAGACGGCGAGCGTGGCGATCCAGAACGAATTCCTGCTGTTCCGCCGTGACGGCAAGGTGGAAGTGACCGTTCCTGATCTGATCGTTTTGCTCGATGTCGATACCGGTTACCCGATCACCACCGAAGTCCTGCGTTACGGCCAGCGCGTGGCCGTGGTCGCGATCCCCTGCCACGATCTGCTGCGCAGCGCCCGCGCGCTCGAAGTCGTTGGACCGGCGGCTTTCGGTTACCCGGACATTCCTTTCTCACCGCTGCCCGTCCCGGTCGGCAAGGCTGCCTAACCATAAGCGGGGCAAATGACCCGCAATAAAGAGGAGAACGACAATGAAAATGCCAGGACTTCCTTCCCGCCTTGCCGTGCTTGCGCTCGGCACGGCAATCGCGTTGCCGCTTGTTTCTTCCGCTGCTTTTGCGGAGGACAAGGTTTCGGTCGCGGTCAACACCATGCAGATATTCAGCTCGCTCGACCCGGCGAAAGTGACTGACTATACCGGCTACATGGCCATCGTGAACATGTATGACGGCCTGACCACGGTGAATGCCAAGGGCGAAATCGTGCCGCATCTGGCAAAGTCCTGGGATATTTCTGAAGACGGCCTGACCTATACCTTCCATCTGCGCGACGATGCGAAGTTCCAGGATGGCACGGCGGTCAAGGCTGCCGATCTCGTCTGGTCGGTGCAGCGCCTGCTCGGCATCAACAAGGGTCCGTCGAACCTCATCGTCGGCGTGCTGAAGCCCGAAAACGTCAGCGCGCCTGATGATGCGACGCTCGTCATGAAGATCGAGCGTCAGTTTTCGCCCTTCATGGCCTCCACGCCGCTGATGATGGCGTTGAACAAGACGTTGATCGAAGCCAATGCCAAGCCCGAAGACAAGTGGGGCGAGTCCTATGTGGGCGAACATTCCGCCGGTTCCGGCCCATACAAGCTCGTCAGCTACAACCGTTCTGCCGATATGGTCATTGCCCGCAATGCGGACTATTTCCTTGGCTGGACCAAGGGCAAGCCGATCGACGAAGTACGCTTCGTCCAGACGAGCGACGACGCTACCGTCAAGGCGCTGGCTGAAAAGGGCGAACTTGGCCTTTCCTCGCACGGCCTTGGCAACGACACCTATGAATCCATCGGCCGGATGAAGGGTTACAAGCTCATCCAGACCCGCACCGCCGGCGGTTTCGTCATCAAGCTCAACACCAAGGTTTACCCGACCGACGACGTTCACGTTCGTCGCGCCATTGCCTATGCGACGGATTACAAGACGATCCAGGAAGTGATCTATCCCGGTTTCGACATGCAGGGGCCGCTATCCGACGCTTTCAAGGACGCGCATAACGGCGATATTCAGCCCGGCGTCTACGATCTGGAAAAGGCGAAGGAAGAACTGGCGAAGTCGAAATATGCCGGCCAGAAAATCACGCTGGTCAACAGCTATGTCGCTTCGCTGGCCTTCGAGGCGGAAGTGGCGCTGCTTTTGCAATCCAGCCTCGAGCAAATCGGTATTACGCTCGATATCAAGCCAGAGCCGTGGAACCGTATCGTTGAGCTTTCCTCCAAGCCTGAAACGACGCCTGCGTCGACGCAGGTGAATATCTCGCCGACCTATCCGTCTCCGGATGCGATGTTCTACAACCAGTATCACTCCAAGGCATCAGGCACATGGATGTCGATGGAATGGCTGCAGAACGCGGAAATCGACGGGTTGGTCGACAAGGTCCGTGCCACGACCGATACCAGCGAACAGAACGCAACCTACAAGGAACTGCAGACCAAGATCGCCGATCTTCAACCGGATGTGTGGGCGGTTGCGCCGAACCGCCGTTATGCGGCGAACAAGTGCCTTCAGGGTTACGAGTTCATTCCCATGCAGAGCTGGGACCTGAACTTCTCCAACTTCCATTGGGACTGCAAGGCGGAGTGATCTCCGTCCCATGAAAAGCGGTCCCGCCGCATGGCGGGGCCGATGAGACTTGGAACGATAAAGGGAAGGAGCATCGCTTGCGCCGGAAAGGCTGCGGCATGCCCGAGGATGACGCATGATCCAGGAATTTTCCGAAGACGACATCGAACCTCTTGCCACCGGCGCCTGGATTCTGGGAACGGGCGGTGGAGGCAATCCCTATATCTCGACGCTCAATCTGCGCCGTCTTTATGCCGAAGGCAGACGGGTGAAGGTCATGGACCCCATGGCGCTTGCTGATGACGACATGGTTGCGGTCGTCTCCAAGATGGGTGCACCGCTTGTTGGTCAGGAACGGCTGGGAGACCCCGTTCATCTTGCCCGCGCGGTCGAGGTCATGGAGGATTATCTCGGCAAGCCTTTCCGGGCGATCATGAGCGTGGAAATCGGCGGTTCGAATGCGTTATCGTCCTTCCTCGCCGCCGCCATGCTCGACCGTCCCGTCGTCAATGCCGATGCCATGGGACGTGCTTATCCCGAAGCGCAGATGACCTCATTCGCCATCGGCAATCTGCCGATGTTTCCATTATCGCTGGTCGATGTACGAGACAATGAGGTGATCGTGACACGCGCTGCATCGTGGAAATGGATGGAGCGCATCTCGCGCAAGGTCTGCACCGAAGTTGGTTCCACCGCCGCCACCTGCAAGGCGCCGCGCACCGGCAAGGAAGTGAAGGAATGGGGCATTCATTACACCGTCACAAAGGCGACCGAACTCGGGCGCGCGGTGATGGAGGCGCGTGCACGCCATGATGACCCGGTTCAGGCGGTTCTCAACCATGAGGGTGGCAAACAGTTGTTCCGCGGCAAGGTGGTGGATGTCGCCCGCGAGACCACCGGTGGCTTTCTGCGCGGCAGTACGACCATTGAAGGCATCGACGCCGATCGCGGCTCACGCATGGAACTTGCCTTCCAGAACGAGTGGGCGGTCGCCTTCCGCGACGGCCAGCCGGTCGCCATGACGCCGGATTTGATCTGCCTTCTCGACACTGTTTCGGGCAGCGCCATCGGCACGGAATCGGTGCGCTATGGCCAGCGTGTCACGGTTATCGCCCTGCGGGCGCCGGAACTCTTGACGACGCCTGCCGGCATTGCTGCCGTTGGCCCGCGTGCCTTCGGTTATGACATTGATTTCAGATCGGTATTCCCATGAAACGCATCGGTATTGACGTTGGCGGCACCAATACGGATGCCGTTCTGATCGATGGAGACGCCATCGTTGCCTCGATCAAGGTTCCGACCACGCAGGATGTCCTGTCCGGCGTGAAGGCGGCCCTCGCTCACATGTCTGGCCATGTCGGCACGGCAGATCGCCCGATCGATGCGGTTATGATCGGCACCACCCATTTCACCAATGCTGTCGTGGAGCGCGCCCGGCTGGAGCGAGTTGCGGCCATCCGCATCGCGTTGCCGACCGGCTCTTCACTGCCGCCCATGTGCGACTGGCCGAAGGATCTCTACGAGGCTGTCGATCCGCTGATCTTCATGGTTCATGGTGGCCATGAATACGATGGCAGTCCGCTGGTGCCGATGATCCCGGATGAAATCCGTGAAGCGGCGATGAAAATCCGCGATGCAGGCATTACCTCGATCGCCATTTCGGCAACCTTTTCGCCGCTGACCACGGAGTGCGAGGTGAGGGCGGCGGAGATTGTCCGTTCGGTGATCCCCGATGCACGCATCACGCTTTCCCATACGCTGGGCCGTATCGGGCTTCTGGAGCGCGAAAACGTTGCACTTCTGAATGCCGCCTTGCAGACCCTTGGCAGGACCACGGTACAGGCATTTTCGGATGCGCTGCGCGAAGCAGGTGTGAAGGCGCCGTTTTATCTTACACAGAATGACGGCACCGTGGCGCTTGCGGATGTGGCTGCCGCAAACCCCGTGCACAGCTTCGCTTCCGGCCCGACCAATTCGATGCGTGGTGCGGCTTTTCTCACCGGGCTTTCCGATGCCATGGTGGTGGATGTCGGCGGCACTACCTCCGATATTGGTTGCCTTGTCGGTGGTTTTCCGCGTGAGGCAAATAATATTGTCCATATTGGCGGGGTCCGCACCCTGTTCCGCATGCCCGATCTTCTACCTGTAGCACTGGGCGGCGGCACCATTGTCGACCCGCAGACAGGCAAGATCGGCCCGCGCTCGGTTGGGTATCGCATCCTGACCGAAGCCCGCGTTTTCGGCGGCGAGACACTGACGGCATCGGATATCGCCGTTGCGGCAGGCCTGATCGAGATGGGCGACAGGGATCGTGTGAAGGGCCTCGATCCGGCATTCGTGCAGGCGACGCTCGGCCGTATCCGCGACATGGTGGCCGACAGTTTCGACCAGATGAAGACATCAGCCGAAGACGTGCCGCTGGTTGCGGTCGGCGGCGGCGCATTCCTGATACCGGAGCAGGTGCCGGGCGCATCCGAGGTGCTGCGTGTGGAAAATGCAGGCGTTGCCAATGCGCTCGGCGCAGCGATGGCGCAGGTGTCCGGTGAGGTGGATCAGGTCTTTTCCGGGTTGAGCCGCGACGAGGCCCTTGCGAAAGCCGAGACCGAAGCGCAGAACGCAGCGGTCGCTTCGGGAGCGGAGCGCGCGAGCCTCAAGACGCTTGAGGTGGAGGATATTCCCATCGCCTATTTGCCAGGCGGCGCTCGCAGGGTCCGCGTGCGTGTTATCGGCGATATAGCCTTTCATTGATGGTAAGAGGCCCTGCCTGCGGCGGGGCAACAGTGGAGTGAGGATATGACGAAGATCGCACTGGCCATTCACGGTGGTTGCGGGGTTATGCCGGAAGACAGCATGACTCCGGAGGAATGGGAAGCGGCGCGCCACGATCTGGCGGGGGCACTGCGCGCCGGTTATGGTGTGCTCAAGGCTGGCGGAACTGCGCTGGAAGCGGTTGAGGCGGCAGTCGTCGTTATGGAGGACAGCCCGCATTTCAACGCAGGCCATGGGGCGGCGCTCAACGAGAATGGCATTCACGAACTCGACGCGTCGATCATGGATGGCAAGACCCTTGCGGCAGGCGCAATCAGCGCCTCCCGCGCCATCCGCAACCCGGTGAAGGCGGCCCGGGTGCTAATGGAGGACGAACGCGCAGTCTATCTCACCGGTGAAGCGGCTGACCGGTTTGCGCAGGAGAAGGGGCTTGCCACGGAGCCTCAATCCTACTTCACCACGCAAAAGCGTGTCGAGGCGCTGGCGGCCATGAAGGCCCATGCCACGGCAGGTACGGAAGCGACGGAAAACGAAAAACACGGAACCGTCGGTGCCGTGGCACTCGATGCTGCTGGGCATCTCGCAGCCGCGACATCCACCGGCGGCTACACCAACAAGCCTGACGGCCGGGTGGGTGACAGCCCTGTGATCGGGGCGGGCACCTATGCACGCGACGGCGCCTGCGCCGTTTCCGGCACCGGCAAGGGTGAATTTTTCATCCGTTACGTCGTCGGCCATGAGATCGCGTCCCGTGTCGCCTATCTCGGGCAGGATCTGGAAACCGCCGCCGGCAACCTCGTCCACAAGGATCTGGCGCCCTACGATATCGGTGCGGGTCTTGTCGCCATCGATGCCGAAGGCGGCATTGCCGCACCCTATAATACGCCCGGCATGTTCCGGGGCTGGGTGACTCCAACAGGAGAGGCCCGTGTTGCCACCCACGACAGGGTCTATGACGTGGAATTGTAACCGGCGACCGACCGGGCCGAATGACAATGCTAAAAAAACCGGTGACATGAAGGCCTATCGGCGGCAAAAGGTCTGAACCGAAACCGGCTCGTCTTTTCATCCCATGGTGCTGGCCTCATGAATATCAAGCAGCTCGAAGTCCTTCGCACGCTTCTTTCCACCGGCTCGACCATCGCCACCGCCAAGGCCATGGGGCTAAGCCAGTCCGGTATCAGCCGGCTTCTGGCTCAGCTCGAGGCGGACCTGTCGCTGACGCTGTTTGCCCGTGACAAGGGGCGGCTGATCCCGACGCCGGAGGCAGCGCTTCTCGCGCGTGACGCGGAAAATGTGCTGCTTGCTGTCGATCGCATGTCCGGCCACGCCGAAGATCTGCGCAATGGTGCTGCCGGTCCGGAAATCGTCCGCATCGGCCTGCCGAGCAGCATGTGGGAGAACTTCGCGCCCGCCATGCTGATAGACTATGTCAGGGATTTCCCCGGCGTGCGCATCGAGACTTTTTTTGAAACGACCACCGCCATCAACAGGCTGGTTGGCGAGCGGGTGATCGACCTCGGTTTCCTGCGCATGGAAGGTGAGATTGGACCGGGCATTGATGTCGAGCGTGTCGCCACAGGCAAAAGCGTCTGCGTGGTCCGTCAGGATCACCCTTTAGCCGAGCTTACCGAGATAACGGTGAAGGACCTGCGCAACATTCCGCTCATTCTGATCGGCCGGCAGCGGCCGAACCGCATGGCGCTCGAGCAGGTCTTCAAGAAGGCGGGCGTCAAGCCCATGGTGAAGATCGAGACCCACACCAACAGTTCCGCATGTGCATATGTCGCGCATGGTCTGGGCGTTACGATCATCAGCAGTTTTTATGCTAACCTCTACAGGCACCTCCCCGTCGTGGCGCTGCCCTTCATTCCGCAATCAACGCAGGAGTTCGGTCTTGCCCGGGCATCGGGCGCACCGCTGTCCATCGCGGCGCAGGCACTCAGCGACGCCTTGAAGCAGCAAATCCAGCTTTCGCAAAAAATCGACTGAAAACAGGGTTTTTCACGAGAAATCTCATTGTCCCTGTCAGGATGAAACGTGCCACCATTCTGCATAGGCATATGACGTTTATGCATAATATTGCGCGTTATTTATCAATCCGTCATAGTCATTCGCAACGAAACCGATAGAGGCGGGAGCACGTTCCCGGCCATCAATCGTGGGGAACCGATGATAAGATTCATACTGAGCCGTCTTTTGATGGCGCTGCCGACGATCGCCTTTGTGTCGATCACGGTCTTTGCGCTCATCCGCTTCATTCCGGGTGATCCGGCCGCCCTGATGCTGGGCGACATGGCGCAACCGGAACAGATCGAGGCGATGAGAACAGAGCTTGGTCTCGACAAGTCCATGCCGCAACAGTTCGTCATCTGGGCGGGCAATGTGGTGCAGGGCGATTTCGGCCGGTCCATCGTCAACGACGAGGCAGTATTGCAGCTGGTCGTGTCGCGGTTCCTCGTCAGTGCTGAGATCGTCGTCGTCGCCGTTCTGCTGGCCAGCCTGATTGCGGTTCCGGCGGGTGTGATCGCCGCCTGGAAACAGAACAGCCTGACCGATCTTGCACTGGTTGGAACGGCAACCCTGCTTTTGTCCATACCGACATTCTGGCTCGGGCTTCTGCTTCTGCTGTTCTTCGGTCTAAAGCTCGGCTGGCTACCGGTGCTGGGATACGTATCGATCAGCGACAATCTCGTTGGCGGCATGCTCTATCTTGTCCTGCCTGTCATGACGCTGGTGATCCACGAAATGGGTGTTCTGATCCGCATGGCCCGCGCCTCCACGCTTGAAGTGCTGCGGCTGGATTACATTACCCATGCCCGCGCCAAGGGACTTTCGGAGAGTGCCGTCCTCTGGCGGCACGCCTTCAAGAATGCCTTTGGTCCGACATGGACAATGATCGGCCTCATCCTCGGCAATCTTCTCGGCGGCATCGCCGTCATCGAGACGGTCTTTACCATTCCGGGGCTCGGGCGGCTGATGGTCGACAGTATCTTTGCGCGTGACTACCCCGTCATACAGGGCTGCCTGCTGTTCGTTTCCCTGTCCTACGTGCTGGTCAATCTCTTCGTCGACCTTCTTTATCCCCTCTTCGATCCGCGTGTGGTTGCCGAATGAAAAAGTTCACACTCAACGGGCTTATCGGCGGCGTTCTCATCGGCCTCCTGCTCATCACCGCCATTACCGGCCTGTTCTGGACGCCCTATGATCCGATGAAGCTCGGTTTCGCCTCGCGGCTGGCCGCGCCCGGTCCCAGCCATCTTCTCGGCACCGACGAATTCGGGCGCGATGTTCTCAGCCGCCTGATGGTCGGCGCGCGTGCCAGCGTCTGGATCGGCTTCCTGACGGTCAGCTTCGCGACGATCTGCGGCACTCTGATCGGTCTTGTCAGCGGTTATGCGCGCGGCTGGATTGATGGCGTCATCATGGCCATCAACAATGCGCTTCTCGCTTTTCCCGGCATTCTCCTGGCGCTTGGCCTTCTCGCGGTCTTTGGTGCCAACCAGTACGGCATCATCTTTGCGCTCGGCATCGCCTACACGCCATCAATGGCCCGCGTGGTGCGTGGCGCCGTATTGTCGCTGCGTGAGCGCGAGTTCATCGAGGCATCGCTGGTGATGGGCAATGGCGAGATCTACACCATGTTCCGCCACATCCTGCCCAATTGCATCGCGCCGATCACGGTGCTTGCCACATCCATGTTCGGCTGGGCAATCCTCTCGGAAAGCGCACTGTCCTTCCTCGGCCTTGGCGTGCCACCGCCGGCCCCCACCTGGGGCAACATGCTGGCCGCTGGCCGGCCCTTCATCCAGCAGGCCGTCTGGCTCGGGCTTTTCCCCGGTCTCTGCATCGCGCTGACACTGCTCGGCATCAATCTTCTGGGCGATGCCCTTCGCGACAGGCTTGACCCGCGCATGAGAGGTCTCAAATGACGGACAATACTCTTCTTACCGTGCGCGGCCTTTCGCTGGAGGTCGCGGGAAGCGGCCACCGGGTAGTCAAGGATGTTTCCTTCGATATTGCGCCTGGCGAAATCTTCGGCATCGTCGGTGAAAGCGGATCGGGAAAGACGCTGGCCACCCGCGCACTCATCTCGCTTCTGCCCCCGGCAATCGCCGTCACCGGTGGATCGGTCATCTACAAGGGAAGGGACGTGATGTCCCTGCCGGCAAGGGAACTTCGTCGCCTGCGCGGCGCGGAAATCGGCGTCGTTTTCCAGGAGCCGATGACCTCTCTCAATCCGTCGATGACGATTGGCCGGCAGTTGGAAGAAGGCCTGATCCTTCACACCAAGTTATCGCCGGAAGAGCGCCGCGAGAAAATTCTCGAGATGCTGAGACGGGTCGGTATCCGCGATCCCGAAGGGGCGCTTGCTGCCTATCCGCATGAGTTTTCCGGCGGCATGCGCCAGCGCATCATGCTGGCCTCGGTCATGCTCCTGAAACCGGCGCTGCTGATCGCCGACGAGCCGACGACGGCGCTCGATGCCGTCATCCAGCGCGACGTCATGGAGCTGATGGTCGAACTGACACGGGCGGAGGGAACAGCCGTCCTTCTCATCAGCCATGACCTGCCGATGGTGGCCCGCTATACGAGCCGTATCGTGGTCATGGAGAAGGGCGCGATTGTCGAACAGGGGCGAACCGAAGACCTGCTCGATGCGCCGCAGCATCCCTATACGAAAAAGCTGCTTTCCTCTTTGCCCTTCCGGGGCGAGCCGCGTGTCGTCGACACCAGCAAGGCGCCGATGATTTCAGCCCGAGACATTGTTGTCGATTATGCCGGACGCAAGTCACTGCTGAAGAAAGCCAAGCCGAAGCGGGCGCTGCATGGGGTCAGCATCGATATTCACGAAGGTGAGGTCGTGGCACTGGTCGGTGGCTCCGGCTCCGGCAAGACCACGCTTGGCCGCACCATTGCCGGTCTCGTAAAGGAAAGCGAAGGGCAGATCCAGTTTCAGGGGCGGGAACGCAAAGAAGACTGGAACGACTATCGCCTGAATTGCCAGATGGTGTTTCAGGATCCCTATTCCTCGCTCGATCCGCGAATGACCATTCAGGCGCTGGTGGAGGAGGCGTTGCGTCTCGTCCCAGGCCTGGATCAGGCTGCCAAGCGCAAGCGGGCGCTGGAAACGCTGGAAGAGGTGGGGCTCGGCGCAGACTATGCCAGCCGTTATCCGCACGAGCTTTCCGGCGGCCAACGCCAGCGCGTGGCGATTGCCCGTGCCATTGCCCGCCGTCCGCGGTTCCTGATCGCCGACGAACCGGTTTCCGCCCTTGACGTGACGGTGCGGGCGCAGGTGCTCGATCTCTTTTCCGATCTGCAGAAACGTTACGGCTTTTCCTGCCTGTTCATCAGCCACGATCTCGGCGTGGTCGAACAGGTGGCCGACCGTGTCGTCGTCATGCAGGACGGCCGTATCATCGAAGAGGGCGACCGCGACACGATTTTCGACAGCCCGAGAGAGGCCTACACACGCCGGCTCCTCTCGGCCATTCCCGCCCTCGACCAGAACGAAAAGGGCGGTGTGACACTCAAATGGCGTCTGGAAGAAGAAGTTTAACAGGAACATGACAATGACTGTGGCTGCCCAACTGAATGCTATCTGTGATGCACAGCCTTTTGTGACGCGCTTCATGGTGCGCAATCTCCTGACCGGCGAAGAGATCGGACGGGGAGAAAACGAGGAGACCCCATCGGGCAGCACCCGCAAGACGTCGATCATGATGGCAGTGCTCAAGGCTGCCAGCGAAGGGCGGCTCGATCTCGACCAGCCCGTCACCTATGAGAAGAGGCTGGCGGAAGAGGTGGCCAGCGGCATGTTCCGCTATCTGACGCCAGGCATCGTAATTTCCCTGCGCGATGCGCTCGCCGGCATGATGGTGCTGAGCGACAATGTCTGCACCAAGATGGTGCTGGAGCGGCTGACGCTTGAGGAGGTGGACAGCTATTGCAAGACGCTCGGCATGGCCAATACCCACCACCGTTTCCTCATTCCGCCGTTGGCGCTGGCGGCCGATCATCCGCTGAAGACCGTCACCACCACCTCGGCGGCGGACCAGGTGCTGCTGCTTCAGACCATTCTTGATGCCCAGTCCTCGCCAGAGGCGCAGGCAAAGCTCGGCTGCAGCCCTCAATTGTGCGGCTGGGCAATGCAGACGCTAAAAAACCAGATATTGCGCTACGGAATCCGCTCCCGCCTGCCGTTCGAGGCTGTGGTGGCGAGCAAGAGCGGACGCGGAAAGCGCGGGCGTATGGACGCCGGCATCGTCTACAGAAACGGCGCGCCGTCTTTCATCATCACCGCCTATACCGATGAAGTGCCGCAGGTGATGCCTGACGGCACGCCGGGATACACCATCGCGCTCGAAACGATTGGCCGGCTGGCGCAGGCCTGCTGGGACGGCTTTCAACAATGATAATCAACGACAACAAAGAGGGTAGAACAGTGAACAAACTTCTTCTCGCGGGCGCGGCCCTGCTCGTAACAGCCAATATCGCGGCGGCTCGCGACATCACCATCGCGCAGAGCTCCGATCTGCGCAGCAGCAATCCCGGCGTCAATCGTGACGGCAATACGGACGGGGTGATCCTGCACATCGTCGAAGGCCTCGTCGGTTACAACAATGGCGGCGAAGTAAAGCCGCTGCTTGCCGAGAGCTTCGAGGTTTCGCCAGATGGCCTCACCTATACGTTCAAGCTGCGCGCGGACGTAAAATTCCATAACGGCAAGCCGCTCACCGCAGAAGATGTCGTCTGGAACTGGACGCGCTATCTGAAGCCCGAAACCAAATGGGCCTGCCTGAATGATTTCGTGGAAGGCGGTGCCGCGCATGTCACCGGCGTCAAGGCTACGGACGCCTCCACGGTTCAGATTACGCTTGAAAAGCCGTCAGCCGTTTTCCTCGGCCTGATGTCGCGGCCCGAATGCGGTTATACCGGCATGATCTCGCCGGAATCTGTTGCCGCTGACGGCAGCTTCGTCAAGCCCATCGGCACCGGTCCGTTCCAGTGGAACGAATGGAAGAAGGGTGAATATATCCGCCTCGCCAAATTTGCGGATTATGTTTCGCCTGTGAACGACGGCAAGCCGGATGGCATGGTCGGCTCCAAGCGGCCGCTGGCCGACGGCATCAAGTTCATGGTTATTCCGGACGCCTCGACCGTGAAGGCGGGCCTCGAATCCGGCGTGCTCGACACCGCCGAGATTTCTCCCGATCTCATTCCGGAGTTCAAGACGAATGAGAAGATGCAGCTCATTGTTGCCCGCAACAACGGCAAGAACCTTTTCTATATTCAGACCCGCGACAAGGTGCTGAGCAATCCCGGCGTGCGCCGCGCCATGGCGATGGCGCTTGATCTCGATGAACTGGTCGCCGCCGCATCGAACGGTACGGGCGAAGCCAACGGCTCGATGGTTTCGCAGGACTCGGTCTATTTCGATGAAACCCAGAAGAAGCGTCCGGCCTATGACATCGAGGCAGCCAAGAAGGAACTGGCGGCAGCCGGTTACAAGGGCGAGCCGATCTCTATCATCGCCAACAAGCGCGGCAATGTACCGAGTTTTCCGGCAGCCGTCATGGCGCAGGCCATGATGCAGCAGGCGGGTCTGAACGTACAGATCGAGGTGCTGGACTATGCCACGCAGGTGGATCGTCGCCGTTCCGGCAATTATCAGGTGATCTCGCAGTCTGTCGCGCCGCGTCTCGATCCGGCCCTGATGTATGCATTCTACGTCGGTAACAAGGACAAGAACGCCTCCCTGATGTGGGATGATCCGAAGGCGATCGAGCTGATGAAGGCTGCCTATGTTGAGGCCGACCAGGCGAAGCGCCAGAAAATTTTCGACGAGTTCCACGAACTGATGCTGAAGGAAATGCCCGGCATCTTCCTTTACGACATGGTCGATGTCTGGGGCGCGACCAAGAAGCTCAAGGGTCAGCCGGTCTGGCAGTCGAACGCCCGCCTCTGGGAAGTCTCGGTCGACAACTGATCCAATATTGCCTGCGCCGGAAGCAAAGCCCGGCGCGGGCATTTGCCATCATGACCGTAATGATTTGGCGGCCCCCCGCCGAAGCGTTTGCGTGCGCCCTTAAAGGGCAGGAATGCGAGGACAAGCCATGAACCGTGAAGCCGTGATGTCGATTGCCGCCGAAATCGAGTCAATGAAGCCACATTTCACCACTTTGAGCGACAGCATCTGGGATTTTGCCGAACTCAAATTCGAGGAGAGGCAATCTGCCGGGGTTCTGGCAAACGCGCTTGAGGAGAACGGCTTTGTGGTCCGCCGCGGTGTAGCTGGCATGGACACGGCCTTCATCGGTGAATTCGGCCACGGCAAGCCGGTTATTGCCTTCCTAGGCGAATTTGACGCGCTTGCTGGCATGAGTCAGATGGCCGGCGTGGCTGAGCCAAAACCGCTTGAACCCGACGCCACCGGCCATGGCTGCGGCCACAATCTGCTCGGCGTCGGCTCGCTGATGGCCGCCATCGCACTTGCCCGGCATCTGAAAGCCAACAACCTGCCCGGCACGGTGCGTTATTATGGCTGCCCCGGCGAAGAGGGCGGTTCCGGCAAGACTTTCATGGTGCGCGCCGGTCTGTTTGACGATGTCGATGCGGCTCTGACGTGGCATCCCGCGCCCTTTAACGGCGTACGCTCCACCAACAATCTCGCGGTGCTGGAATATTTTTATCGTTTCAAGGGCGTTGCTTCCCATGCCTCCAACGCCGCCCATCTTGGTCGCTCGGCGCTAGATGCTGTCGAATTGATGAATGTTGGCGTCAATTTCCTGCGCGAACACATGCCGCAGGATTGCCGGGTGCATTATGCGATCACCGATGCCGGCGGCAAAGCGGCAAATGTTGTGCAGGCAAAGGCCGAAGTGCTCTATCTGATCCGCGCACCTGAAATGCGCCAGGCGCTCGATCTCGCAGCCCGTGTGGACAAGGTCGCGCGTGGTGCGGCCATGATGACCGAAACAGAGGTGGAGATCGTCTTCGATACCGCCTCCACCAATCTCCTGCCCAACATCACACTCGAAACGGCGATGCATGAAAACATGGTGGCGCTTGGACCCATAGCCTTCGACGAGGCCGATCAGGCCTTCGCCAAGGTCATTCAGGACACGTTCACGGAAGAGGCGATCAAAAGCAGCATCCGGCTCTACCAGATCAAGGGCGACGTCTTTTCCAACGGGAAGATCGACGGGTCGACGCCGCTGCATCTCGGCCTGCGCGATTTCGAGGGGCAGTCGCATTTTCGTGCCGGATCGACCGATGTCGGTGATGTCAGTTGGGTGACGCCGACAGCGCAATGCTGGACACCCGCATGGGCAATCGGGACCAATCCGCATACATGGCAGGTGGTGGCGCAGGGCAAAAGCCCGGCCGCCCACAAAGCTATGGCACACGCTGCCAAGACGCTCGCATCGACAGGTCTTTCGCTGATGACCTCGCCCGAGCTGCTTGAAAGTGTCAAAAAAGAATGGCTGGAAAAAACCGAGGGCAGTGATTATGTCTGCCCCATTCCGGCGGATGTGATGCCCGGTTTTCACGATTAAGACGTGGCGTCTTTCGCGCCCGTCCAACTCTTCCATTTGTCCGTGATGTTTTATCGCAGGCAGCCCAGCGACTTCCGCGAAAGTGCTCAGCAAGCGCATGAGCCCCCTCCGCCCACGCCAGGGCGGAGGGGGCTATCCCCGTTTTCTCTGAAAACTCCTGATCATCACCGCCTTGTGTGCCGTCTCGCTCCACGACCACGAAGAAAGCATTGACGTTCGAACCAAAAATGGAATAAATATATCGAACAACAGAAATTCGGTTTCATTATTCCGTTTTCTGGATGTGAGGAGTTAGCGGCGGGCTCTCGGGTCCGTTTCCGGCTGGGAGAGGTGGCGCTGGACACCGAGGAGGAGAAAACAATGAAAAAGCTTATTATCAGTGCGGCTATGTCTGTGCTTTTGGGCACGGCGGCACATGCCGAGACCGTCGGTGTTTCGATGGCCCTGTTCGACGACAACTTCCTGACCGTGCTGCGCAACGGCATGCAGGATTATTCCAAGGAGCTGAAGGGCGTCACCCTGCAAGTTGAGGACGCGCAGAACGACGTTGCCAAGCAGCAGAGCCAGATCCAGAATTTCATCGCCTCCAAGGTCGATGCGATCATCGTCAATCCGGTTGATACGGATGCGACGGCGGCCATGTCGAAACTTGCTGCTGAAGCCAAGATTCCGCTGGTTTACGTCAACCGCCAGCCGGTAAACGTGGATTCCCTGCCAGACGGCCAGGCCTTCGTGGCATCGGAAGAAACTGTGGCCGGCACGCTTGAAACCAAGGAAGTCTGCCGCCTTCTCGGTGGCAAGGGCAAGGCCGTGATCATGATGGGCGAGTTGTCCAATCAGGGCGCGCGCATGCGCACGCAGGCCGTTCACGATGTTCTGAAAACCGATGAATGCAAGGGCATTTCCGTGGTTGAAGAGCAGACGGCCAATTGGCAGCGCACGCAGGGTTCCGACCTCGTCACCAACTGGCTGTCCGGCGGTATCGAGTTCAATGCTGTCATCGCCAATAACGATGAAATGGCGATCGGCGCTATCCAGGCTCTGAAGGCCGCGGGCAAGGACATGAAGGAATATGTCGTTGCCGGTGTGGACGCCACGCAGGACGCTCTTGCCGCCATGCAGGCAGGCGATCTCGACGTGACGGTCTTCCAGGATGCGGCTGGCCAGGGCAAGGGTGCTCTCGATGCCGCACTGAAGCTCGTCAAGGGCGACAAGGTTGACAAGAAGGTCTACATTCCCTTCCAGCTCGTTACCCCGGAAAACGTCAAGGACTACGTAGCCAAGAACTGACGACCCTTTACCGGCATTTGCGACCGTTTCAAGCAATATCGGAAGCAAATGCCGGTTCTGGACGGCAGTCGGCGCGTCAGACGCCGAGTTGAACCAGGCTAGAATAGTATTTCAGTGAATTTAAAGTGTTACAGCGCTCTTGTGTGTCTTGATCGGCACGGCGCTGTAAGCCTCCCCGGAGGATGGGCGCCTTTTGGCGAAACCTCTTCCCCGGTCATTTTTGTCTATCGTGGAGGATAAGATGGTCGTCAGCCCATCGACAATGGCCGCCGTGCGCGCCAGCGGCGCCGTGCCCAATGCAGAATATCTTCTCGCAGCGGACGGCATACGCAAGGAATTTCCCGGCGTTGTCGCGCTGGATGACGTTTCGTTCCACCTCAAGCGCGGCACCGTGCATGCGCTGATGGGTGAGAATGGCGCCGGTAAATCGACGCTGATGAAGATTCTGGCAGGTATCTACCAGCCGGATGTCGGAGAAATTCGGCTGAAGGGCGCTGCGATACGCCTCGATTCACCGCTTGATGCGCTCGAAAACGGCATTGCGATGATCCATCAGGAACTCAACCTGATGGCCTATATGACGGTGGCGGAGAATATATGGATTCGCCGCGAGCCAAAAAACCGACTGGGCTTTATCGACCATGGCGAAATGTATCGCCGCACCCAGACATTGCTCGAAAGGCTCGGTATCGATCTCGATCCGGAAATGCGTGTCGGCGAACTATCGGTCGCAAGCCGGCAGATGGTCGAAATCGCCAAGGCGGTTTCCTACGACTCCGACGTTCTCATCATGGACGAACCGACGTCAGCGTTGACTGAGCGCGAGGTGGAACATCTGTTCCGCATCATCCGCGACCTCAGGGACCGCGGTATCGGCATCGTCTACATCACTCACAAGATGAATGAGCTTTTCGAGATCGCCGATGAGTTTTCCGTCTTTCGCGACGGCAAATATATCGGCACCCACGCGTCCACCGATGTGACGCGAGACGACATCATCCGCATGATGGTGGGGCGCGAAATTACCCAGATGTTCCCGAAGGAAGAGGTCCCGATCGGCGATGTGGTGCTGTCGGTCAAGAACCTGACGCTGAACGGCGTCTTCCATGACGTGTCATTTGATGTTCGCGCCGGGGAAATTCTAGGTGTCGCCGGCCTTGTCGGTTCTGGCCGCTCGAACGTGGCGGAAACGGTGTTCGGCGTTACGCCGGCGTCTTCGGGCACTGTGGAAATCAACGGCAAGCCTGTGTCGATCGCAAGTCCAACAGAGGCGATCCGTCACCGCATGGCGTTCCTGACGGAAGACCGCAAGGATACCGGCTGCCTGCTGATCCTAAATATTCTTGAGAACATGCAGATCGCGGTTCTACAGGACAAATATGTCGCCAACGGCTTCGTGCAGGAAAAGACGCTTTCGGAAGCCTGCGACGACATGTGCCGCAAGCTCCGGGTCAAGACGCCCAATCTTTACGAGCGCATCGAAAACCTGTCGGGCGGCAATCAGCAGAAGGTGTTGATCGGGCGCTGGATGCTGACACAGCCACGCATCCTCATTCTGGATGAGCCGACGCGCGGGATCGATGTTGGCGCAAAGGCCGAAATCCACAAGCTGGTTGGCGAGATGGCGCGCAATGGCGTCGCCGTCATCATGATTTCCTCCGAAATGCCGGAGGTTCTGGGCATGAGCGACCGTATCATGGTCATGCATGAAGGTCGCGTGACGGGCTTCCTTGACAGAAGTGAAGCCACACAGGTGAAAGTGATGGATCTCGCATCGCGGTGAGGCGCGCCGGGATTTCTCGAGGAGGAATGACTATGAATACGAACGCCGCCGCCAACGCAGAGTTGGATGCAAAATCCGGACGCAAGCCGCACAGGCGCATACCGCCCGAAGCAAATATATTTTTCGTGCTGATTGGCATCGCGCTGGTTTACGAAATTCTTGGCTGGATTTTCATCGGCCAGAGCTTTCTGATTAACCAGCAGCGCCTGACGATCATGATCCTGCAGGTGTCGGTCATCGGCATCATCGCCGTCGGCGTCACGCAGGTCATCATCACCGGCGGCATCGATCTGTCCTCCGGTTCGGTCGTCGGTCTGACGGCGATGTTGTCCGCCAGCGTGGGGCAGGCCTCCACATGGCCGCGGGCGCTTTACCCGGGTCTGACCGATCTGCCTTTCTTCATGCCGCTGGCTGTCGGCATTCTGGCTGGCGCCTTGGCCGGTTTCATCAACGGGCAGCTTATAGCGCGTACGAAAATCCCGCCCTTCATCGCAACCCTCGGCATGATGGTGACGGCGCGCGGCCTTTCCAAATGGTACACCAAGGGCCAGCCGATTTCCGGTCTGACCGACGGTTTCACCTTCATCGGTACAGGTGTCTGGCCGGTCGTGGTTTTCCTCGTCGTCGCGGTTATTTTCCACGTTGCGCTGCGTTACACCCGTTACGGCAAGTTCACCTATGCCATCGGCGCCAACCAGCAGGCCGCCCGCGTTTCCGGTATCAATATCGAGGCGCATCTGATCAAGGTCTATGCCATTGCCGGCATGCTGGCCGGTCTTGCAGGCGTCGTCACCGCCGCCCGTGCACAGACGGCGCAGGCCGGCATGGGTGTGATGTATGAACTCGACGCCATCGCCGCTGCCGTTATCGGCGGCACTTCGCTCGCCGGCGGTGCTGGCCGTATTACCGGCACAGTGATCGGCACCATCATTCTCGGTGTCATGACATCCGGTTTCACGTTCCTCAGGGTCGATGCCTATTACCAGGAGATCGTCAAGGGACTGATCATCGTGGCTGCGGTCGTCGCTGACGTCTACCGCCAGAAGAAACGCGCAAAACGCTAAGCACTTCTCCTCCCGGACCTGGGGCAGGCTTTCAGGCTTGCCCCTTTTTTTGTCCTATCGACAAGGACCTGAATGGCCTTGGAGGGGAGGGGTCGGTTTCAGGTCTTGCTGTTCCGGTACTCGTGAACTGCCTTGCCAAAAGCTTCGAACAAAGCGCGCGAGGGTGCGTCTGTCTCGGCCCAATATTCCGGGTGCCATTGCACACCGACGGCAAAGCCCTTGGCATCGATGACGGAAACGGCCTCGATCGTGCCGTCTGCCGCTGTCGCCTCCACCTGCAGGCGTGGCGCGGTCTCGGCAATTGCCTGCCGGTGCAGCGAATTGATCTGGATTTCTCCCGACACGCCAAGATGCTGCGCAATGCAGGAGCCTTCGCGCACATGCACCGGCTGGCGGATGGCGAAGGCCACGTCGCGGTCTTCATGTTCCGGCTTTCGGTGGTCCCATATTCCGGGCTGTTCCTGAATTTCGGAAGCAAGCGTGCCGCCCAGCGCGACGTTCAGCTCCTGAATGCCGCGACAGATGGCAAGCATCGGAATGCCGCGTTCCAACGCCCGGCGGATCAGCGGCAGGCTGGTGGCGTCGCGGGCTGGATCGAACGGGCCGTCACTCTCCTGTGCCTCTTTTCCGTAAAGAGAAGGGTGGACATTGGTGGCCGAGCCGGAGACGAGCAGGCCATCGACCCGGTCGAGGATGGCATCGACCTCATTGCCGTCCTCAAAGGCCGGAACGATGAAGGACATGACATCAGCCACCTTCAGCGCCGCGGAAAGATACTGGTTCTGCGCGGCGTGCCAGTCGGCTCCGGTGAAATGCCGGATGTCGGCGGGGACGGCGATAATCGGTTTTGGCATGGTGGCTCCGGGGGCGAATCTTCGAAAATTTGTGCGACTGCCAGCGGGCCAAGTCAAGCATGTGTTTCGTCCTCGGAACGCAATATATGCGGCTAAAGTATAAGGCGGCGTCGCGATATTTCAGTTGCAAATAAAATAGCGAAGAGGCCGCCGAAAAAATCCTGATATGGCTGGTTTTCCGGCAATTAATTCTTGGCGCGGGTGCTTGTCAGCTGGGCGGTAACCGTGCTTACTTTGCTGCGATGCCTGAACAGCACGAGGGGAATTCAAGCTGCGGGCAGCGTTGATATCTGGGAGGATATAGATGGATCGCCGTTCCTTTATGAAAAAAGGTGCGCTGGCGGGGGCTGCTGCGACAGCCTTGGCTGCGCCCGCAATTGCACAACAGAATACCAAGATCACCTGGCGACTGACGTCGTCGTTTCCGAAGTCTCTCGATACAATCTATGGCGGCGCCGAGGATATTGCCAAACATGTGGCGGCCGCTACCGACGGCAATTTCACCATCCAGCCCTTTGCGGCTGGCGAAATCGTGCCCGGCCTGCAAGCAGCCGATGCCGTATCATCGGGTACGGTGGAAATGTGCCATACCTGCTCCTATTATTACGTCGGCAAGGATCCGACCTTCGCTATCGGCACGGCGATACCGTTCGGTCTTAATGCCCGCCTGACCAATTCCTGGTTCTACGAAGGCAACGGCAACAAGCTGCTCAACGAGTTCTACGCCAAGCACAATCTCTACGGCATGATATCAGGTAATACCGGCGCCCAGATGGGCGGCTGGTTCCGCAAGGAAATCAACACCGTCGACGATTTCAAGGGCGTGAAGATGCGCATTGCCGGTCTTGCCGGCAAAGTGGTGGAAAAACTCGGCGTGGTCCCGCAGCAGATCGCCGGCGGCGATATCTATCCGGCGCTGGAAAAAGGAACCATCGACGCTGCGGAATGGGTTGGTCCGTATGACGACCACAAGCTCGGTTTCCAGAAGGTGGCGAAATATTATTATTACCCGGCCTTCTGGGAAGGCGGCCCGGTCATCCATTCCTTCGTCAATCTGGACAAGTGGAACAGCCTGCCGAAGAACTACCAGACGGTGCTCCAGGATGCCTGCGCTTTCGCCAATACCAGCATGATGGCGAAATACGACGCGAAAAACCCGATCGCCATCAAGCAGCTGGTTTCGGAAGGTGCCGTGCTGCGGCCCTTCAGCCAGGAAATCCTCGAGGCCTGCTATAAGGCGGCGTTGGAAGTCTATGCCAATATTTCAGCAACCAACCCGGACTTCAAGAAGATCTACGAGGATCAGGTTGCCTTCAAGCGCGAGGGTTACCTGTGGATGCAGCTTGCGGAATATACTTTCGATACTTTCATGATGATCCAGCAGCGTAACGGCAAGCTCTGATTATTCGGTGCGGCGGACCGGACAAAAGCCTCGGGGACTTCGGTCCCCGGGGTTTTTGTTGTGCCGTCGCGCCTGCATCCGCCCGCCAGGAAAGGGCGATTGACGATTGGGGCTGTCGGAAGCAAAAGCAGCAGGCTCAGTGACCAGGCGCAGTCTCGGCAAGGATTGGCCACGCTGACCTCGGAAAAACCGGACAGGCTGGTCGATGACTGTCAGGTTCAATTTCCACACAGAGTAAATGGAAGGCAGGGGTGCAACCCTGTCTTCCACACAGCAATGATAAGTTCTCCGAAAAATCCGCAAAAGACGCCGGTTAAGGCCCGATCTTCGGTGGTTCACCGAGGTTAGGCATGCCTGGCAACCCACCCGGCTGGCCTCCTGGAAGGCCGAAATTGGGCATGGTGTTGCCGCCCTGATTGCCGAAGGCAGGCACTTCGATCTTGATGGAGTTGAGATCCACCTGGGGTGCTTTGTCCAACCAGTAGGTGACGGATTCCGGCCAGAAGATCACGATGGCGACGAGGATGAGCTGCATGCCGAGCCAGGGAATGGCACCCATGTAGATATCCGAGGTCTTGACCGTGCGCGGCGCGATTGAGCGCAGGTAGAACAGCGCGAAACCGAAGGGCGGGTGCATGAAGCTGGTCTGCATGTTGATGCAGATCAGCACGCCGAACCAGATCAGGTCGATGCCGAGCGCCTGCGCGATGGGTGCGAGCATCGGGATGACGATGAAGGCGATCTCGAAGAAATCGAGGAAGAAGGCGAGAAAGAAGATGAAGATGTTGACGAAGATCAGGAAGCCGATCGGGCCGCCCGGAATGCCCGACAACATGTGCTCGATCCACAGCGAACCGTCCATGCCCTGAAAGACGAGGGAAAAGCAGGTGGCGCCTACCAGAATGAACACCACCATGGACGTGATGTGCATGGTGGAATGCATGCCCTGCTTGACGAGATCCCAGGTGAGGCGGCGGTGGGCTGCGGCCAGCGCCATGGCGCCGACGACGCCGAGCGCGCCGGCCTCCGTTGGTGTTGCAAGGCCGAGGAAGATGGTGCCGAGCACGAGAAAGATCAGCACGATGGAGGGCACCATGCCCGCCAGCACGCGAAATACCAGTGCACGGTTGAGTTCGCCCCGCGCTTCTGGCGGCAAAGCAGGCAAATCCTTCGGCCGCACGATCGACATGAACAGGATGAAGAGCATGAAGATGGCGACTTGCAGGATCGACGGGCCAATCGCGCCGAGATACATGTCGCCCACGGATTTACCGAGCTGGTCGGCAAGAACGATCAGCACGAGCGAAGGCGGAATGACCTGCGTGATGGTGCCGGATGCGGCGATGACGCCGGTGGCGAGGCGCGGATTGTAACCGTATTTCAGCATGATTGGCAGCGAGATGACACCCATGGTGATGACGGAGGCGGCAACCGTGCCTGTGATCGCGCCAAGGATTGCGCCGACGATGATGACGGCATAGGCGAGGCCGCCTGGAATGGCGCCGAACAGCTTGCCCGTGCCTTCAAGCAAATCTTCGGCAAGCCCGCATCGCTCCAGGATCGCGCCCATGAAGGTGAAGAACGGAATGGCGAGCAGCAGGTCGTTCGAGACGATGCCGAAGATGCGCAGCGGCAAGGCCTGAAGGAAGGCCGGCGAAAAATGCTCGGTGAAGATGCCGATGACGCCGAAAACCAGACCGACGGTGGCAAGAGAGAAAGCAACCGGAAATCCGTAGAGCATGAAGATGATCATGCCGAGGAACATCAGTGGCGGAAGAATTCCATATTCGAACATGGGAAATATCCTGAAGGTTCAGATCGCGGCGATCATTGCAGGGGTTTTTCGTACTTCGTATCGAGCGCATAAAGCCCGTTTAGGGCGCCTATGCGCTTGATGAGTTCGGAAAATCCCTGAAGAACCAGAAGGGCGAAACCGGCGAAGATGATGAGTTTCACCGGCCAGCGGATGAGCCCGCCGGCATTGGAGGACATTTCGTTCTGATGCCAGGAAAGCATGAACATCGGCCAGGAAAGCCAGGCCAGATAAAAGCAGGCGGGCATAAGAAAAAGTACGATGCCGATGATGTCCACCCACAGGCGCGTGCGAGACGAGATAGCCCCGTAGATGATGTCCACCCGCACATGTTCATTCATGCGCAGCGTGTAGGAGGCACCCACCAGCACGATGAAGGCAAACATGTACCACTGGATTTCGAGCCAGCCGTTTGAACTATAGTTGAAGGTATAACGCACCATGGCGTTTCCGGCGCTGACGAGGCAGCAGACAAGCACCAGATAACCGGCGACCTTGCCCAGAGCTTCGCTGACAAGGTCGATCAGCGCACTTAATTTCAAAAGCGGTTTCATGACTTTCCCCTCTTCCCTTGCCGGGCCCTTTGCGGGTTATGGTGGCAAGCAAGCCGGTCGGCCATCGTGACGGGCACGCCTCCACGCGTATCCGCACAGCCAAATTCCGGCGTTCCTCCCCACAGAATCCCGTGTATGGGCAGGCTGTCCGAAAAGCAACCGAAACCACTATTAAACCGGCCGTATGGCCGCCGTTTTCAACCGTTTACAAAAGAATGTTGCACGACGGCACGCTTTGCACGGCATACCGTTTGCCCCGCTTGTCATCGATGTTCTTTCGTGTGGAACGCATTGCACTTTTCGCCGACTTCATGTTACCTCTGGCCCCGGAGAATCCGGCATGGGCCCGTTATCGTCCGCAGGGCAAATTGTCTTGTGCGGCGGGTATGGCGGATGGAGCAGAAGGGGAAGCGGAATGAGCGAACACCACACAGGTCCGGTCGAAGTTGGCGCCGAGATGAACTACGCCGAGCATGAAAAGACCTACAACGCTTTTCTTGCCATGACGAAGTATGGCACGATGCTGGTCTGCGTGCTGATGCTGGCCATGGTCGCGGGTTTCTTCACGTCCGTGGGTTTCCTTGGCGGCCTTATCGTTTTCCTCGTGCTTTCGGCTGCGGGTTTCATTCTGCTGCGCTGAACAACGCTGTTCACAAGCGTGTCGCGGCGCGGACGCTGCGATGCCTTGCTACCGGCAAGCCCAAACCCGGAAAGGCGAAGCAATGAAACGCCTGTTTGCCTGGCTGTTATTGCTGGCGGTTATGTCGCATACCGCTTTGTCGCGCGATCTTTTGCCGTCTGAGCAAGACAAGCTGCAAACACAGATAGAGCGGTTCAGCGCCGCCTTGAATGCGCAGGATTTTGATTTTGTCGGCCGGACGGTGCCGCCGAAAATCTTTGAATTCATTGCAAACGACGCGGGTGTTTCCGTCGGGCAGTTGCGTAGCGCTCTGACCACGCAGATGCAAATGGCGCTTGCAGCAGTCAAGATTACCGAATTCACCATGGACACGGCGGCGATCAGTGTGCAGCAGACGCCTGATGGAACACCCTATGCGCTCGTTCCGACGAAAACGGTAATGGAAACTGGCGGCCAGACGATCGAAGCGAAATCCCATACCCTGGCGCTTATAGACGGTACGCAATGGTATTTGCTGCGCGTGAGCGATCAGCAGCAGGTGACGATCCTGCGAAAGGTCTATCCATCCTTCGCCACGGTGGAGTTTCCGGAAGATTCCGTACAGCAGGTGAAATAGCGTGCAGGCGTCCGCTAAACCGTAGAAACTCTAACCGGCTTGAAACCGGATTTCCGCATTGTCAGGAAAAACGCCCCGGACGGAACGGATCGACCGATATTGCGGTCTCCTCGCCGTTTGCCAGTTGCGTCACGAGGCGGGCGGTAGCTGCCGATTGCGTCAGCCCCAAATGACCATGGCCGAAGGCATAGATGACGGAAGGTGTGGTGCGCGCCGTGCCGATGACGGGAAGACAGTCCGGCATCGAAGGGCGGAACCCCATCCATTGCTGGCCGCCTTCAACCTTGAGACCGGGCAGGAAACGACCGGCTTTTTTGAGCATGGCCTCGGATCGCTTGAAATTCGGCTTCAACTCCAGACCGCCCAACTCGACTGCGCCGCCAACGCGGATGCCGGAAGATAGCGGTGTAACGACAAAACCGTGGTCGTTGAAATAAAGCTGGCGCGTGAGGTTGAAGGCGCCGGCGGGCAGGGTGGTGTTATAGCCGCGTTCGGTTTCCAGCGGCACGATGTTGCCAAGTGTTGCGGCAAGCGGCTTGGACCACGCGCCGCAGGCGATCACCACCTTGTCGGCGTCAATCTTGTCGCCGTTTTCCAGGGTCACGATCGTACTTTCGCCGACGGCGTCGATGCGTTCTGCCTCGCCCTTGCGCAGCTTTCCGCCACGGGCGATCACCAGGTCGAAAATGGCACGGGTGAAGTCGTAGGGATCGGAGACCTGCAAGCCATCAGGCGAGAACATGGCGTGGCGGAATTGCGGGGCAAGACCCGGCTGCAATTCGTCTATCTCGTTGCGGGCGACACGCTTGGAAGAGAAGCCTGCCTGTTCCTTTTCATCCCAGTCCTTGCGGGCAGCGTTGAGGCTGGCTTCGCTGTCGTAAAGATCGAGCGTGCCGGTTTTCGCGACAAAGTGCGAGAGCTCCGGCATGGCGGCGACATGGGCCATTTCGGTGGCAGACAGCCGGTTGATCTCGCTGAGCGTTCTCAGGCCGTGGCGAAAGTTGCGCTCAGCGCTGGCGCGCCAGAAACGCCACAGCCACGGCGCGATCTTCGGCGCATAAGCAGGCGGCACACTGAGCGGGCCAAGCGGATCGAAAAGCCAGCGCGGTGCTTTTCTCATGATGCCGGGGGCGGGAATGGGGATGATTTCGGGAAAGGCGAGGATACCGGCATTACCGGAGCTTGCGCCCCGGGCAACTTCACCGCGCTCCAGAAGAAAGACCTCACGCCCGGCATTTTGCAGGTAAAGCGCCGCCATGGAACCGATAATGCCGGTGCCGATCACCAGCACGTCGCATTTCAGGGTTTTGGTCATCGGCGCTCCTGCAACACAAATCTTTCAAGCCCGCCATAACAATGAATGCCGTACCGATGAAAGCCCGTATCGCTCTGCGGCGGCAGAAATATCAGCACTGTGGCAAATAAGCGGTTCTCATCCGGTGAGGACGGGTTGGTAAAGGCAGCTCGGTCTGAAGTATTCTTGCCAACAGTTTCGGTCATTGGACCAATAGTTATGGGTCATCATTAATTGCTATTTAACGGTGTCCGGCTAGGTTCCGCGTACACGCAGACCGATCCTTTATTTTCATCTCTTTGGCATCGAGGAGGAAAGGTCCGCATACAAGTTATTGTTGGGAGTTCAAAGACATGTCTCAATTTTTCAAACTCGGTACGGACGCATCTGCGGTACTTGATGCCCTAAGCCGCTCGCAAGCCATCATTGAGTTCGATCTGACTGGCAAAATTCTGAAAGCGAACGACAATTTCTGCAAGGCGGTCGGCTATCAGCAATCAGAAATCATCGGACGCCCCCATAGCATGTTCCTGTCTCCCGAAGATGCAGCGTCACCCGAATACAAGGCCTTCTGGGCGAAACTCTCACGCGGCGAATACGATCAGGGCCAATATCGGCGGCGGTCGAAAACCGGCGACGACATCTGGATTGAAGCCTCCTACAATCCGGTTTTTCGTTTCGGCAAACCTTACAAGGTGGTCAAGATCGCTTCCGATATCACGGCGACGAAGCGCCGAAGCACCGAGGATAACGGCAAGCTGGCAGCGCTTTCGCGTGCGCAGGCGATGATCGAGTTTACGCCCGAGGGGAAAATTCTCTCCGCGAATGAAAACTTCCTGACAGCACTCGGCTACACGGCGGAAGAGATCATCGGCAACCATCATTCGATGTTTTGTGAGCGTGGCTACGTGCAGTCCGAAGAGTACCGCAATTTCTGGAAAGATCTTAGTAAGGGAGAGTTCTCGACCGGTCAGTTCATGCGGCTTGGCAAGAACGAAAAACGCGTCTTCATCCAGGCGTCCTACAACCCGATCATCGACGAGCGGGGAAAAGTCGTCAAGGTGGTGAAATTCGCCTTCGATGTAACGGACCGCGTGCATGCGGTGGAAGAACTGGGCGCTGCGCTTGAGCGTCTTTCCCAGTGCAACATCCGCGTCACGCTCGACAAGCCTTTCGTGGGTGAGTTCGAGGGGCTGAGACGGGATTTCAACAAGTCCATCGCCGAATTCCAGAAAACCCTGGAAAATGTTCTTGGGCAGACCGATGACCTGACCAGAAGCAGCCAGGAAGTCAGCGAAGCCTCTGTTCATCTCGCCGAAAGATCGCGTGAGCAGGCCGTGGCGCTGGAGGAAACCTCGGCGGCGCTGGAAGAAATCACCGCGACCGTACGGGCATCGACGGAAAACACCAAGGAAACCCGAAAACTCGTTCAGAGTGCGCGGACGTCAACGGCGGCTTCCACCGAAGTCGTTGGGCGTACCGTCAACGCCATGCAGCGCATCGAGACGGCATCGCGGGAAATCAGCCAGATTATCGGCGTTATCGACGAAATCGCCTTCCAGACCAACCTTCTTGCCCTGAATGCGGGCGTCGAAGCCGCGCGCGCGGGCGATGCGGGCAAGGGTTTTGCGGTCGTGGCACAGGAGGTGCGCGAACTTGCGCAACGCTCCGCCAGTGCCGCCAAGGAAATCAAGGCGCTCATCAACAATTCCGGCACCGAGGTTATGGAAGGCGTGCGGCTTGTTGGCGAGACGGGTGAGGCGCTGAAGCAGATCGATGCGCTGGTGAAGCACATTGACGGCAATGTCGATATGATCGCCAAGGCCGCCGATGAACAGGCCTTAGGCATCAGCGAAATCAACCGTGCAGTCAACCAGCTCGACCGGATGACGCAGGAAAACGCGGCGATGAGCGCGCGCACGACCGCCATTAGCGCTACCCTTGCCCAGGGTGCGGATGTGCTGGCGCAACTGGTCAGCCTGTTCAAACTGAACCGCCGCGCGACCCAGCGCGACGACGGGGCATCCATTTCATCCAACTCGTCGCGGACGAGCCACAGTGTGAAACTGTCGGGAAGGAAAGCAGCCTGACGGATCGGCGACAGCCTGCTTCCACGTGAGCCTCTTGTCATGCGGATGCCCGTCGCCGGGCATCCGTTTTTATGCCCGCAGGGCAGGCCTGTTGATGCCGAGATGGTCGCGCAACGTCGAGCCTTCGTATTCCTTGCGGAACAGGCCACGTTCCTGCAAGAGCGGCACGACTTCGCGGTTGAATTCTTCCAACCCGCCGGGGAAGAAGGGCGGCATGACGTTGAAGCCGTCGGCCGCGCCGTTCTCGAACCACTCCTGCATGCGATCCGCCACGTCCTTGGCCGTGCCCATGACGATATGGTGGCCACGACCAGCTGCAACGCGCAGCGCCAGTTCCCGGATCGTCAACTTTTCGCGGCGCGCCAGTTCGGTCAAAAGTTCGGCGCGGCTGCGCAACTGGTCTGAAATAGGGAGGTCCGGCAGCGGGCCGTCGAGATCATACTCGGTAAGGCTATGGCCGATGCGTTCCTCAAGCAACGGCATGGCGCTCTTGATATCGGTCCAACGGTTCAGCTCCTTCAGCTTTTCGCCGGCCTCTTCGAAGCTCTTGCCGATGATGGGCATGAAACCGGGCATCACGGCGACGCTTGATGGATCGCGGCCGAATTTCTCCACTCGCGCCTTTAGGCTGGTGTAGAAGGCCTGCGCCTCGGAAATGGCCTGCTGGGCGGTGAAGACGATATCGGCAGTGCGGGCGGCGAGATCCTGCCCCGGGCCGGAGGAGCCGGCCTGAATGAGAACCGGGTGACCCTGCGGCGAACGCGGAATGTTCAGCGGACCCTTCACCGTGAAATATTTGCCTTCGTGATCGAGAATATGGACCTTCTGCGGATCGACGTAGCGGCCGCCTTCCTTGTCCTTGACGAAGGCGTCGTCGTCCCAGCTGTCCCACAGGCCACGCACGACGTTCACATATTCTTCCGCAACGGCATAACGCTCGTCATGCTCGGGATGGCTCTTGGAGAAGTTCGCCGCCGTGCGGGCATAGGAGGTGGTAACGATGTTCCACGCCGCACGCCCGTGGCTGAGATGGTCGATGGAGGCGAAGGCGCGTGCGGTGTGGTAGGGCTCACCATAGGTGGTGGAGGCGGTGGCGGCCAGTCCAATCTTGTTTGTCACCATGGCAAGCGCCGCAAGCAGGGTAAGCGGCTCGAAACGGGCGATCATCGAGGGATGGGCGTCGACGCCGCTTGTGAGGCCATCTGCCAGAAAGACCATGTCAAACTTGGCATCTTCGGCCATTTTCGTGACACGGGTCAACAGGTCGAAATTCTCGCTGCCGGCTTCCGCATCCGGGTGACGCCAGCCGGAAACGTGGTGGCCGGCTCCTTGCAGGAACAGGCCAAGATGCATCTGTCTTTTGCGGGTATTCGTGGTCATGGTGATCATGCCTTTATTTCGGTCGTGTTATATTTGCGTTGCCAGAAGCGCTTCTAGCTTCTTGAGGTCGGTTGCGGTTTTCATGGTCCGCACCAGTGCCGGAATTCCGGCGAATTTTTCATTGCCGCCGGTGGCGTCGGCAAATTTTTCCGTGGGGTCATCAATGCCGGGAAGACCGTCAATACGGCGCGACAGCACTGTGCCATCCTTCTTCGTCACGTCGATGACCACGAAACGGGTGGTAGGATCCGGCGAGAGGCGGCGGGCGGTCTCGTCGTGCCGGCGCGAGACTTTTGCGGAAAGTCCAAGCAGGTCGGCGCGTGCAGGGCGTTCGTCGAAATGGCTGATGCCGAGTGCGCCATCCGTCAGTGCGGCGGCGAAGACATATTCGGCGCTGAAACGCGCATCGATGCCCGTGGCGGGTGTGGCCGAACCCACAAGAGCGGCATCGCCTCCCGGGGGAAAGGTGATGACGACAGTTTCGATTTCATCTGGTGCCAGATCATTGGCGCTGCGCAGTGCAAGCGCACCAACGGCAACAGGGTGGCTGGCGGTGCAGCAGGGAAATGCCTTGAGCGTCAATCCGGGAGAGACGATCTGCCAGGGTGTACCCCAGCCGGACAGGAGCCGTTTCGGCTGTTCCGCGCCAAAGGCGAAGGCGGAATAAAAGCCGATAGGGTTTTCCAGAAAATCCGGCGCACCCTGAAAACCTGATCTTGCCAGCCGCGCGGCGGTGAGGCCAGCGCGTGTCGCAAGCCCGGCATGCAGTGGCTTCGCATCATAACCAAATTGCAGGCGAAGTCCCGCAGACTGCGTGGCGGCAAGGCCGAGTGAGATAGCGGTCGTCTGCGGGGTGAATTTCAGAAGATGGGCAATGGCCGCCGCCGCACCGATGGGGCCGAGGGTCGCGGTGGCGTGGAAGCCATTTTCGTAATGCTTGGTGCCGAGCGACAGGCCAAGCCGCGCCATGGTTTCCAGCCCGACAATATAGGCGGCGATAAATGCATCCGCCGTAGAGCCTTCCTCGACCGCAACAGCCAATAGAGCGGGAACGATGGCGACGGTGGGGTGGCCGCGCACGCTGCCATGGACGTCGTCATAATCCAGCACGTGCCCCGCATGACCATTGATGAGTGCGGCGGTGAATGCATCCGTGCGCAGATCATGGCCGACAATGCCCGCCGTGCCGGATGTGCCTGACGTAAAGCTGTCGATGAGGATTTTCGTGCTTCGGTCGGAAGCGCCACCCAGCATACAGGCAAAAAAGTCGATCAGCGCCGTGCGGGCGATCGTCACAGCCTCTTCGTCGCGGAGCGGATCAGAGGCGGCGATGGCTTCTGCCAGATGAAGGGTGAGTTTTTCGTCGGCGGGCATGGCGTCAGATCCCTTCGCCGTCGGCGACCCGTGCCACCTGTCCGCCGAGACCCTTTACGAAGGCGTTGATACGCGGATTGGTCGACTTGTAGAAGATGTGCTCCGGCGTGCCCTGATCAACGATCAGGCCGTTTTCCGTGAAGACGATATTGTCGCTGATTTCCTCGGCGAAGCGCATTTCATGGGTCACGAGAATGCTGGTCATGCCGTCATTGACGAGATCGCGGATGACGGCGAGCACTTCGCCCACGGTTTCCGGATCAAGTGCGGAGGTAACTTCGTCGAACAGTACCAGTTCAGGCCGCATGGCAAGCGCGCGGGCAATGGCCACACGCTGCTGCTGGCCGCCGGACAGCTGACCGGGATAGGCATCCACCTTCTGCGACAGGCGGACTTTTTCCAGCAATTCGCGGGCATGACGCTCGGCTTCCGCCTTCGGCGTGCCGAGGATTTTAATCGGCGCGATGGTGATATTTTCCATGACAGTCAGATGCGGGAAGAGGTTGAACTGCTGGAAGACGATGCCGATGCGCTTGCGCAGCGTTATGCGCTCAGCTTCCGTTTTCAGCTGATCGACGCGGGTGCCCCCCACGGTGATCTTGCCAGATTGCGGAATGAGCAGGCCGTTGATGCAGCGCAGGATCGTGGATTTGCCCGAGCCGGAAGGGCCGATGATGGAGACGGCGTCGCCCTTGTTGACGGTGAGATCAATGCCTTTGAGCACTTGATTGTCGCCGAAAGACAGGTGCACGCCTTCCAGTTCAACCAGAGCTTTGGCGGCGGTTTGGGGGGCGGATGCGGACATGGTGTATTCCAATCAGCGGGAAGCGAAGCGCCGTTCAAGGCGCTGCGTGAAACGGGACACGGGATAGCAGAACAGGAAGAACGCCATCAGGACGGTGAGATAGACCACGACGGTGAAATCGTTGCGCTGCACGGCGGTGCTGGCATCGGTTGCGGCGTGGAGAAGCTCATGCACGCCCACCAGCGAGGCAAGCGCCGTGCCCATGGTGATGGAGGCGTAAAGGTTCATCCACGGCGGCAGCGAGCGCTTCACGCATTGCGGCAGGATGATCCAGCGCAGCGTCTGGTTGCGCGAAAACCCGAGGCCCTGCGCCGCTTCCCATTGTGCGGTGGGAATGGACTGGATGGCGCCCCGGGTGATTTCGGCGATGTGGGCGCTGGCCGGAATCGCAAGCCCGACCACGGCCTTGATCCAGTCTGGAAACGGAATGTAGTTGCCGAAGGCGACGATCTCGAAGGGGAAGATGTAGGTCGCGGCGAAAATCAGCACCAGATGCGGGGCGTTGCGGAAGATTTGCACGTAGGTGAGCGCCGGCGCCCGCACGAGGCGATAGGGTGCAAGCTCCATGATGCCTAGCACGACGCCGATGATGGTGCCGATGGCAATCGCCAGGATGCTGATCAGCACATTCATGGCAAAACCCTTGCCGAGATAGGGCAGCCATTCCAGCAGCACCTGTCCGAGCGAGGGATCGAGAACCAGCCACAGCACGACAGCAACCAGCACGCCGCACAGAAGAATGGTGCCGAAAGGCAGCTTCTTCGCCGCCTGTGTTGGAGAGACCACCGCGCTCATTGACCGAACCCCGGAACCGCAAGACGCCGCTCAAGCCACAGGCCCGCCCTTGCGACGATGAAATTGATGACACTGAAAAAGATGAGGATCACCAGCATCAGTTCGACCACATTGTCGCGCTGCGTCCAGATCAGGATCGAGGCATAGGTGATTTCACCGACCGCAATCGCCGAGCCGACGGTGGTGAGCTTCACCAGATTGATGAGATTGTTGATGATGGAAGGAAGTGCCGTGCGAATTGCCAGCGGAAATTCCACGTAACGTAAAATCTCGAATGAGCTGAAACCGATGGCGCGTGCCGCCTCGATGGTGGTAGCCGGCACCGCCTCGATACCGCCGCGCAAGGCTTCCGCGTGGAAAGCGGCAACGTGCAGGCCGGTGATGGCGACGACCCAGAAGAACGGGGTGAGCGGATTGTTCTGCGCACCGCCGAGCGCGTTTGAAATCAACATGTTGAGCACAAGGAAACCACACATCAGCTGCACCAGCGTCGGCGTGTTGCGCGTCAGTTCCACATAGGCGCGCACCGGACCGGCGAGCCAGCCTTTGCCTGACGTGAGCATGGCGGCGAAAATGAAGCCGAAAACGAGGCTGAGCGGCAGGGTGACGGCGACGAGGATGAGCGTCATCTTCATGCCGTCGAGCCAGATCTGAACCTCGTAGCCGCTGTTCAGAAAGTCATAGTTGAGGCCTATATGCGCGGCCAACTCTATGAAACGCGCTGTAAATCCATCCTGCATCGGATATCCATGCTGTTGTCGCGGCTGCCGCCCGGCAGGCGGTGCCAGAATGACCTGTCTTGCTATAAAGCAGAAAAGAACGGCGGGCGAAACCGGCCGTTCTCAGTGGTGAGGGGAAATCTCCGTGATGGCAGATGCCCCTACGACATGCCGGTCCCCCGGACCAGGTCCGGGGTGACGAAGCAAGCGGGATTGCCCAGCCTTTACTGCGCCGCGGAGAGCTTCGTCTTCTGCTCTTCCATGAAGCCGATGCTCGGCAGGCGGTTGGCCTTCGCGAATTCGATCATTTTGCCGGAAGCGTGCAGCTCCTTGACGATCTTGTCGAGCGCAGCCTGCGTGTCGGCCTCGCCCTTGCGCAGCCAGATGACTGAGTCAGAAGGGATAAGGTCGGTGGGGATCAGGATGCCGTAATCCTTCCACTCATCGGCGCGGTCCTGAAGCATTAGGCTCAGCGTGCCGTTGACGTGCACGGAGACATCGCAATTGCCGCCCTTCAGCGCGAGCAGCGATTCCGGCTGGCTCGGCAACGCCTTTACCTGCGCGCCATATTGCTCGATCAGCGGCTGGGTGTAGTTGGAGCCCTGCGATACGCAGGCAATCTTGCCCTTCAGGTCCGGCCAGTCCTTGATGCCCGAGTCCTTTCGACCAATGGCTGCGCCGCCCTGGCGGTCATAGGGGGTGGGCACGTAATCGAGCGTTTTGGCGCGCTCTTCCGTGTACTGCATGTTGGCGATCAGAATATCGACCTTGCCCTGCTGCAGGAACTGCACGCGGTTGGGCGGGGTCACGGTTTCGGTCACCAGCTCCACACCGAGACCGGCGGCCAGCGCCTTGGCGACGTCGATGTTGAGGCCCTTCTGCTCCTGCGTCTTCGGATCGATGAAGCCGAAAGGCGCGCCGGACAGGATGACGCCGACGGTGAGCTTGCCGCGACCCTTGATACGGTCGAGCGTCGCATCCGCGTGAGCGGCGGTGGCCATCGAAGCGATGACGACGGTTCCGGCGATGAGTTTTGCGGCAAATCTGGAGAAGGAGAGGGCCATGGGTATTTCCTTTTGGTTGTGGGTGGAAACTACATGAGGCGTCCGTCGAGAGCGAGAATTGGCGTTGCGCAAAAAATCGTATAAATAAAATCGTGTTCCAATAAGTTCTCTGGTGAGAAAAAATAACCTAATAATTTGAAATCGTAGAATCTTGTTCTTACGGTGCCGGGGTTCGGCGCTTTGGCATATCCTCGCCACGAGGCGAGGATATGCTGGCTATGCTTGGGCATTTTGAGCGCCCTTCTCCCGAAGAGCGCTCCCACATCGTTACCGACCGGCGTTATAGGCCGCGATCGCCGCCATATTGACGATGTCGCTGTCCTTGGCACCCATCGAGGTGATCTGCACCGATTTGTCGAGGCCGACGAGAAGCGGGCCGATGACGGTCGCGCCGCCCAGTTCCTGTAGCATCTTGGTGGAGATCGAGGCGGAATGGATGGCTGGCATGACCAGCACGTTGGCCGCACCGGAAAGGCGGGCAAAGGGATACTGGCTCTGCATGCGATGATGGTTCAGCGCCACATCGGCCGACATTTCCCCGTCGACCTCAAAATTGACGTTGCGCTTGTCGAGGATTTTCACCGCTTCGCGCACCTTGTCGGAGCGTTCGCCAACCGGCTGGCCGAAGGTGGAATAGGCGAGCATCGCTACACGCGGTTCGTAGCCGAAACGGCGGGCGAGACCGGCTGCTTCTTCGGCGATATCGGCAAGGTCTTCGGCAGACGGCATGTCGTGCACGGCGGTATCTGCCACGAAGACCGTTCGGTTGCGCGACACGACCAGCGAAACGCCGATGACACGGTGGCCGGGTTTGGTGTTGATGCAGCGGCGGATATCCTCGAGCGCCGTGGAATAGTTGCGGGTAACGCCGGTGACTACGGCGTCCGCATCGCCCATCGCCACCATGCAGGCGGCGAAATGGTTACGGTCGTTGTGGATCAGGCGCTGCACGTCGCGCAGCAGGAAGCCGCCTCGCTGCAACCGCGCATAGAGATAATCGACATAGGCATCGACGCGGCTGGAAAGGCGGGCATTGGTGATCTCTATATTGGCGCGGTCGAGATCGATGCCGGCACGCTCTGCATTGGCCTTGATGATGTCGTCACGGCCGAGCAGGATGGCGGTGCCAAGCCCCTGCGCGGTAAACGAGATCGCTGCGCGCATCACCTGTTCTTCTTCCGCTTCGGCGAAAACGACCCGCTTCGGAGAGCGGCGCACACGCTCGTAAAGGCGCTGCGTGGTCGACGCCATGGGGTCGCGACGGGCGGAAAGCTCGCGGGCATAGGCATCGAGATCGGGCAGTTCGCGGCGAGCGACGCCGGTTTCGATGGCGGCCTTGGCCACGGCCACCGGAATTGCCGAGATCAGGCGCGGATCGAAGGGAACGGGAATGATATATTGCGATCCGAAGCGCGGGCGGTTGCCCTGATAGGCGGCGGCCACATCATCCGGCACATCCTCGCGGGCAAGATCGGCCAGCGCCTGTGCCGCGGCAATCTTCATTGCGTCGTTGATCTGGCTTGCACGGACATCGAGCGCGCCGCGGAAGATATAGGGAAACCCGAGGACGTTGTTGACCTGGTTCGGATAATCCGAACGCCCGGTCGCCATGATGGCGTCATCGCGGATGCGGGCGACTTCTTCCGGGGTGATTTCCGGGTCAGGGTTGGCCATTGCGAAAATGATCGGCTTTGGCGCCATTGAGCGGATCATCTCTTCGGTGAAGGCACCCTTCTGCGACAGGCCGAAGACGACATCCGCGCCCTTCATGGCCTCAGTCAGCGTGCGGTTGTCAGTCTTTACCGCATGGGCGGATTTCCACTGGTTCATGCCTTCGGTGCGTCCCTGGTAGATCACGCCCTTGGTGTCGCAAAGCGTGATGTTTTCGGGGTTGAAACCCATGGCCTTGATGAGGTCCATGCAGGCGATGGCAGCAGCACCTGCGCCGTTACAGACGAGCTTCGTCGTCTTGAAGTCTCGGCCTGTCAGTTCGATGGCGTTGATGAGACCGGCGGCGGCGATGATGGCGGTTCCGTGCTGGTCGTCATGGAAAACGGGAATGTCCATCAGCTCGCGCAGGCGGCTTTCGATGATGAAACATTCCGGCGCCTTGATGTCTTCCAGATTGATGCCGCCGAAAGAGGGGCCAAGGTAACGCACGCAATTGATGAATTCGTCGGCGTCTTCGGTATCAACCTCGAGATCGATGGAATCCACATCCGCAAAGCGCTTGAACAGAACGGACTTGCCTTCCATGACAGGCTTGGAGGCGAGCGCACCGAGATTGCCGAGACCGAGGATCGCCGTGCCGTTGGAGATCACTGCCACCATGTTGCCGCGTGTCGTATAATCGTAAGCGGTCGCCGGATTTTCGGCGATGGCTTTCACCGGCACGGCCACTCCAGGCGAATAGGCAAGCGACAGATCCCGCTGAGTCGCCATCGGCTTGGTCGGGGTGATTTCCAGTTTCCCCGGTCTGCCTTGCGCGTGGAAATCCAGTGCTTCCTGATCTGTAACCGATGTTCTGGGGCTGGCGGGCTTCGTCGTGTCGGACATGGGCTGAGTGTGCTTTCGTGTCGATAACAGTGCAAAAATATCCGTCGTTGTTATTGTATTTTTCGCGCGCGTGCCAAGCGTTGAATGTTGTTCAGTGCAGCAAATTTAGCCGTGGCGAAATTTGTGGCCGATTCAATCGATTAAGTGCGTATTGTCGGCATTATAGGTGGGACTGGTAGGCCTGCCGTACCATATTCACGAAGGCCTCCACGTGGAGGGCAAGCGGACCGCGTCTGACGACCAGCACGCTATCTGACCAGGCATCGGCGCTTTCGAGCGGCACACCTGTGATGCCCCTTGTGGAGCGCACGGTGCTTTCCGGCAGAATGGAAATTCCTGCGCCAGCTTCCACGAGGGCAAGGATGGTGTTGACGTTGGCGATGCGCATGCCGATTTCCGGCTCACAGCCTGCATCCTCGAAAAGGGAAAGCGCGCTGCTGCTGAGCCCCAGGCCGATCTCGTCCACCGGCAGCAGCAGTTTTTCCTGCACGATATCGCCAACCGAAACTCTGGGGCGGGAGGCGAGCGGATGGCGCTCCGGCAGGGCGACGCACAGTTTGGAGCGGTCGAAGGGCATGGCCCGCAAGCTCTGCGGCAATTGGGGCAGGGGTGCGCGAATGAAAGCGACGTCTGTCTTGCGCGTCGCCACCTGCTCGATCAATTGTTCCATCGTCATGCCGGGCAGGAGTTCAAGCGTCACCTCCCTGTGGTCGTTGCCATAGCGGGTGATCAGCGCCGGCAATTTTCGTTCCGCCATCACGCTGGTGCCGAAGCCGATGCGCAGCGTGCCGAGCTGGCCGCGCCTGATCTGGTGTGCCTTTTCCAGCGCGCCCTTGGTGCGGGCAAGAATTTCCTCCGCATCGAGCAGCATCGACTGCCCAGCCGGCGTAAGTTCCACACCACGGTTGACACGGAGGAAAAGCTTGAAGCCCAGATTCTCTTCCAGTTGCCGGATACGCTGCGTTACGGCCGGTTGGGCGATGCCCAGCTGCAAAGCGGCCGCGCGGAAATTTTTGGCCCTTGCGGCTTCCACAAAAATGGCGAGCTGGCGAATATCCATCGGCGGAGAGGTCTTTGTGTTGTAGGTGTTGATATGGTATAAGCGCAGCTTATCAAAAATGCCCGTCTTGCGCATTGTCATCTTGTCGCAGGCGACGTTATACCGCACCGAGGTTTCGGTCGCCCAGTGCCCGCATGCGGGCCTCTGCGATACGAACTTGGGAGGATTTGTTCGAGCACATTGTCCGCCGTCCATTGGGGCCGGCGATAAACTGCAGTGAATGGGTCAAAATGACAGTCACCACGGAAGTCTCCCCCACCATTGTTCCCCATTTCGCCTCGTCGCCTTCAGCGCATCTTCGCTCAGCCGTAAGTGCGGCGGACTGTCTGGCCTGGGCCGGGCATTGAAAGATCATAGGGCGTCAGCCTTCGCGGCGGCTCTCCTAACCGGATATTTAATTTCATGAGTAAACCAGCAACCTCAACGTCGCTTGCAGCCAGATTATGGCTCTTCGTGCTCGGCGCTGTCATTGTCGCTGCGGGACTGTTCTTCGCCATTGGCGGCGGGCAGCTCGCAACACTCGGCGGCAGCCTCTATTTCGTCTTGGCGGGTATCGCGCTGATCGTCTCCGGCTTGCTTATTCTCCTGCGCAAGCCTGCCGGCGCGCTTCTGTTCGGCCTTGTCTTCATCGTTAGCGGTGTTTGGGCAGTGTGGGAAGCCGGACTGCACTTCTGGCCGCTCATCTCCCGCCTGCTGGCGTTGGGCGTGGGCGCCACGGTGGTTGCGCTCTCCTATCCGCTGCTGCGGCGCGCGGCTGGCAAGACGCCCGCTTACGGCGCTTCCTTTGCCCTTGCTGGCGTTCTGGCCATCGCGTCCGCTGCCGGTTTTGCCGGCATGTTCGTGCCGCATCCGACCGTCGCCTTCAAGGGTGAGGTTGCTGCACTGACGCCGGTAACGCCGGAAAAAGAGCAGAAGAACTGGGAACATTACGGCAATACGGCGGGCGGCAGCCGCTTTGTTGCGCTTGACGAAATCAACCGCGATAACGTCAAGAACCTTGAGGTGGCATGGACCTATCGGACCGGCGACATCCCGATCAGCCCCGGCGCGAACGGTGCGGAAGATCAGGAAACGCCGCTTCAGGTCGGCGACACCGTGTTTGTGTGCACACCGCACAACAATGTCATCGCGCTCGACGCCGATACCGGCGCGCAGAAGTGGAAGACCGAAATCAACGCCAAATCCACCGTCTGGATGCGTTGCCGTGGTCTCGCCTATTTCGATGCCAAGGCGCCGCTGAAGCAGCCGACCGCTCCGGGCGCAACGCCTGTCACCCCGGCGATCGTAGCCGACGGCGCGCTTTGCCAGCGCCGCATTCTCATGAACACCATCAACGCGGAACTCATCGCGCTCGATGCCGACACCGGCGCGTTTTGCCCGGATTTCGGCACCAATGGCCGCGTCGATCTGAAGATCGGTCTTGGTGATGCGCCGGACCCGCAATATGTGCTGACATCGGCCCCCACACTGGCCGGCACCACCGTCGTGGTCGGCGGACGTATCGCTGACAACGTACAGGTGGATATGCCTGGCGGCGTGATGCGCGGTTTCGACGTGGTGACGGGTGAGCTTCGCTGGGCTTTCGATCCCGGCAACCCTGAAATCACCAAACTGCCGCCCGAGGGCCAGACCTACACCCGTTCCACGCCGAACGTCTGGGCATCCATGTCCTACGATCCGGAGCTGAACACGGTCTTCATGCCGGTGGGCAGCCCCTCGGTCGATCTTTATGGCGCGACGCGCACACCGCTCGATCATAAATACGGCGCTTCCATGCTGGCGCTCGATGCCACGACCGGCCGCGAAAAGTGGGTCTACCAGACGGTTCATAACGACCTATGGGACTTCGACGTGCCGATGCAGCCGAGCTTCATCGATTTCCCGAAGGCTGATGGAACGACCGTTCCGGCTCTGGTCTTCGGCACCAAGGCCGGTCAGATCTATGTGCTGGACCGGGCGACTGGCCAGCCGCTGACCAAGGTGGAAGACGTTCCGGTCAAGGCCGGCAACATTCCGAACGAGCCATATGCACCAACGCAGCCGCGTTCGGTGGGCATGCCGCAAATCGGCGCGCAGACGCTGACGGAAGCCGATATGTGGGGTGCCACCCCTTTCGATCAGCTTCTGTGCCGTATCGCTTTCAAGGGCATGCGTTATGAAGGCCTCTATACGGCGCCGGGCACGGACCTCTCCCTCGCCTTCCCGGGCTCGCTCGGCGGCATGAACTGGGGCGGCATCTCGACTGACCCGACGACCAACACAATCTTCATCAACGATATGCGCCTCGGCCTGTGGATTGAGATGAAGGAAGCTGCTCCCACCAAGGCAACGGCAAGCGGCGGCGAAAGCGTCAATACCGGCATGGGCGTCGTTCCCATGAAGGGCACGCCCTATGCGGTGAACAAGAACCGTTTCCTGTCTGCTCTTGGCATTCCCTGCCAGGCTCCGCCCTATGGCTCGATGACTGCGATCGACATGAAGACGCAGCAGATCAAGTGGCAGGTTCCTGTCGGCACCGTTGAGGATACCGGTCCGCTTGGCATCAAGATGGGTCTGCCGATCCCGATCGGCATGCCTACGCTCGGCGGAACGCTTGCCACCCAGGGCGGTCTCGTCTTTATCGCCGGCACCCAGGATTATTATCTGCGCGCCTTCGATACGGCGACCGGCAAGGAAGTCTGGAAGGCCCGCCTTCCTGTCGGCAGCCAGGGCGGCCCGATGAGCTACAAGTCTCCGAAGACAGGCAAGCAATATGTCGTCATCTCGGCCGGCGGTGCACGTCAGTCTCCTGACCGTGGCGACTACGTGATCGCTTACGCGCTGCCGAACTGATCCTGACAGGTCATCGCTCTGAAAACGGAAATCCGGGCCATTCGCCCGGGTTTTTCTTTGCGGCCTGTCAAAGCCACTGAACTACCTTTGCGCGGAACCTCACCCTGTGGGTTGCGTTAGCAAAACGGGTCCGACATTCACCAAGCTTTCACAAGGCGAACTTATGAGCTTGCGCTTATCCGCCCGTGAATCGATGATGGCAGCATTGGTAAATATGTATATTGTCCGGCCCGCCGGGAATTTTTTAAAGTTGGAAAGGTTTTTATTGTGACGGAACAATCTCGAAAGATCACGCCGGTTCTTCTTGCTGGTGGGGCGGGATCACGGCTTTGGCCGGTATCGCGCGATCAGTTGCCCAAGCAGTTCCAGCCGCTGGTCGGCAATCTTTCGACCTATCAGCAGACACTGACGCGCGTGGCCGACAAGGCGCTTTATGCCGAGCCGCTGGTGATCACCAACGAGGATTTCCGCTTCTTCGCCCGCCGCCAGGCTGAGGAGATCGATCTTCCGGCGACGGTGGTTCTCGAACCCGCCCGCCGCGACAGTGCCGCCGCCATGGCCGCTGCCGCCGTGCTGGCCGAGCGCCGGGAGCCGGGATGCCTGGTGCTGGCGCTCGCCGCCGACCATGTGGTGCTGGATGCCGACAAATTTTCAGAGTCCGTGAGGCTTGGCGCCAAGGCCGCCGATCAGGGCAATATCGTCGTTTTCGGTCTGGTGCCAACCGAGCCGCGCACCTCTTACGGCTACATCAAGCCTGGTGAAGCAATTGATGGTGAGGCTGACCTGAGCATCGTCGAGGCATTCGTGGAAAAACCGGATGTGAAGACGGCAATCTCCTATCTGGAGAAGGGGTATCTCTGGAACTCCGGCAACTTCCTGTTTCGTTCCGACGTGATGATTGCCGAACTCAAGGCATTCGCGCCAGAGATTCTTGCGGCAGTAACGCAGTCGGTCGAACAATATGAAAGCGACCTTGGCTTCGTGCGCCTGCATCAGGCGAGCTTCGAAGCCTCGCCGAAAAACTCCATCGACTATGCGGTGATCGAGAAGACCAAGCGCATGGCGGTGGTGCACGGCCATTTCCGCTGGTCGGATATCGGCAGCTGGGACGCGATCTGGGAAATCGCCGACAAGCACGGCAACGACAATGCGCTCGAGGGCGACGGCGTCTTCATCGATTCCGAGGGCTGCCTGATCCATTCCACGCAATTGCTGACGACCGTGGTGGGGGCAAAGGATCTGGTGGTGGTGGCCACCAAGGATGCGGTTCTGGTGGTGCCGAAAAACCGGGTGCAGGACGTGAAGGGCCTGGTGGAGACACTGAAGGATGGCGAACACGCGCCGCGGACGCAAGCGCACAGGCGAGTGTATCGTCCATGGGGTTACATCGAACATATGTATGTGGACGAGCGCTACCGCGTGGGCCACATCACGGTTGATCCTGGCCACCGCATCTCGTTCCAGAAACACTATCACCGCTCGGAGCACTGGATCATCGTCAAGGGCACGGCAACCGTAACGATTGGCGACGAAACCCGGCTGCTGACGGAAAACCAGTCCGTCTATATCCCGATTGGTCAACCGCACCGGCTTGCCAATGAGGGGCAGATTCCACTTGAGTTGGTCGAAATCCAGACCGGCGCCTATCTTGGCGAAGACGACGTCATCCGCATCGAGGATGATTATAAGAGGCATTAGGACTGCTGCCCGCACCGAAGCGGCATTTTATCCCGGCCGGCGAGGCCGGGATGATAAACCCCTGACTTATCTGTCGGTTCGACGGGTCAGGCGACAGTTGCATTCACGCAGTGGGCGAAAGCGTGGGAAAGCATCGCTGCTTCCAGCCCGCGACGCCAGAACAGCCACCCGAACATCAGTCCGGGGATAAAATTGCCGAGCATGACACAGACAATCAGCAATGGTTGCGGATGAACGGTAATGGCAAACAGAAAGGGCAGGTGGCCCAAGGCAAAAAGGGCCGCTGCGATGACAATGGCAGTCCACATCATGACCGGCTGGACTTGCCCCTTGCCCACTATTCGCCAGAGCGCCCATGCGAATAATGCCATCAAGCCCCATCGGGTCAGCAGCTCCTCCGTTATGCCGCCATAGAGAAGCCGGGTGACAAGTGGGACTTCAAACGCCGCCATTTTTTCCATGGTTGCCGTATCGGTGAAGGCAGGCAGGATCACAGACTGACCTGCCACTGAACTTTCATCCAGTGGCGATTAGAGCCCCGGTGGTTTTGAATACGCCAAGTGGCGCGGTGTGAGCAACCGGCGGAAACGCGAAGCT